>CAYUKQ010000032.1:0-2085 GCA_964445355.1 uncultured Gammaproteobacteria bacterium | reverse complement strand
TAGAGACTCTAGCCCCTCTCCAGTCTCAACAGAAACAGCCAGCACCGGTATTTTAAGTTCCTTCAATTGCCCCATTCTCTCTTCGACAGTCTTTTCATCTACCAAGTCAATTTTATTCAATATAATCATCATTTTTTTATCAAGTATATTTTCCGAATATTGCATCAATTCATTTCTTAATATATCAAAATACGACTTTGTATCACTGTTATTTATATCAATTACGACCACAACCGCTTTTGTTCGTTGAATATGTTTAAGGAATTTTTCACCCAAACCTCGCCCACTCGATGCTCCTTCAATTATTCCCGGCATATCCGCAATTACTACGTTAGTCCCCTTATAGCTCATTACACCCAACACCGGCTCCAGAGTCGTAAAAGGATAGTTCCCAACCTTAGACGCCGCAGAGGTGATCTTGTTAAGCAAGCTCGATTTCCCTGCACTAGGGAACCCGACCAAACCAACATCTGCAATTAGCTCCAGATCTAACACTACTTCAACACTCTCACCAACCTCACCGGGAGTAAATATTCTCGGAGTTGTGTTTACCGATGATTTAAAACGCGCGTTACCCTTACCACCCTTTCCCCCTCGACAAATCAACCACTCCAAACCTTTTTTTTCAAAATCAAACAATACTCTACCATCATCCGATGCTCTAACCACTGTCCCAACTGGCACCTTTAGAACCAGATCTTGCCCATTTTTACCGCTTTTATTCCTTTCACCGCCTCTTTGACCATCTTCGGCTGCAAACTGCTTTTTAAAGCGAAAATTCGCCAATCCATGTAAATCATCGCTTGAAAATAATCTCACACTGCCACCATCTCCACCATCACCGCCATCCGGACCACCACGCGGCACATACTTTTCCTTTCGAAATGAAATCACTCCGTCACCACCCTTACCTGCTTTGAATAATGCCCTTACTTCATCAACCATGATGATTATTTAACAAATGACAATGGATTAAGCTGCCGACCATTCTGACGGATCTCAAAATGCAAATGAGTACCTGTGGAACGCCCAGTCGAACCCATCTGACCAATTACCTGACCCTTGGACACACTCTGACCGACAGACACATAATTAGCAGACAAATGAGCATACAAACTCTGATATCCATTACCGTGATCGATAATTACCCGATTCCCATATCCTGAACTATCAACAAATCCCGCCACAATAACCTTACCACCATCAGCAGCCTGAACCTGAGGTCCTGCACGGTTGGCAATATCTACACCAGGGTGATACCAGGAGTAGTACTGCGAAAATCCACCAGTCGTCGGCATAACAAATTGTCCACCACCAGCCACAGATGGCAAACCAGCATCCCTGCTGGCAAGATATTGCGTCGGACGGGATTTTGGAGCCTCAACCGGCGTACCATCAGGAACGATCAAGGTATCTCCGATCGACAAAGCTAAATTATCACCAACATCATTAAACGGAAAATCAAGGATTGCCTGCGATTCTGCTTTATACTTCTTCGCAACCGAATAGATCGTGTCACCCTCTTTGACCTTATGCGCAATACCCGAAACTGGCAATATCCTTACCTTCGTACCTGTCTTTAATCCTGAATCGCTCTGAATAGCATTTTCCCACTTAATCGTGTCAACAGAAACGCCGTATTTTTCTGCAATACTGCTCAATGTTTCCCCGGACAACACCTCATGCTCAATTATTGTATCCCTGGGTTTTTCTGAAATAATCGTTACCGGATTTAGCTGTTCAGCAACAGCCTGAACCTCGACTTCGTCTTGAGAAGCCGCAGACACAAGCGGATTGACTGGTATACCAGGGTAAGAACCGGCAACAATTTGTGCATTACCCACGATTCCTGAAGAAAAGACACTCAAAACGATCAACATAAAAACCCCAAAATGAACCGCATATCTGCCGTACTTACCTCGCTTCCAGAGCAACAGATCAACTACGGTCGATTTACGATCCTCAAAAAGCATTCCGGAAGTGTGTGTACGCGTAAAAAACCACCTTTTCAGGCTTTTAGTGTACAAAAGAAACCAATCCCAATTCGACAATTCTCTTTTATGCATATCGATCTTCTTCAAAAAA
>CAYUKQ010000031.1:0-2232 GCA_964445355.1 uncultured Gammaproteobacteria bacterium | reverse complement strand
CGACTTAGGTCGCTACAACGTAAAAAGACAACTTGAATCGGTTCATCTTATTCCTAAAAACGCTGAGGCTCTAGAGCAATCAGTTAAAGCAATATTAGAAGCTGACGCCATCATTACCGGACCTGGTGATTTATATACTTCTATTCTGCCGGTACTGATCACGCCAGGAATAACCAAAGCTCTAAAAAACACCAAGGCTAAAAAAATCTTTGTTGTCAATGTGACTAACAAACCATTTGAAACACCGAATTATTTTGCTGAAGATTATCAACAAGCGATACTAAGACATCTGGGGTTCGATCCATTTAAGTACTACTTAGTTAACAGCAATACTAATGCAGCCATCCCTGAAAATCTCAAATATCATTACGTAACTGCAGAAAACAGAAATCGTAAATTTATTTTTAAGGATATTGTCAAACAAGACTATGCGATCCATCACGACCCTGATAAACTAGCTGAAGCAATCGTGGAGTTGATATAATCCTACATATATGGACATTAAACAGATACTAAGCTTATTGTTAATAATTATTTCTGTACTACTAACACTTTCCATCCTGCTGCAGAGCAAAGGAGTTGGACTGTCATCGACATTTGGCGGTGGTGGCGATTTTTACCGATCTAGAAGGGGAGTGGAGAAAATTCTTTACTATTTCACTATTGGACTCGCTGTTGTCTTTTTTATCATCTCGATAATTTTGGTCATTCTTAACTAGTCACCAAATTTCCAATTAGGGGGAAAATTAAGCCGTGAAAATCAATACAAAAGTCTTTTCTCGAAAATTCAGGTTTTGGTTTTGGATTGCAAAAGCGTACTTAATAAAAAAAGCCCCCATAATTGCGATTACAATTTTTTTAATTTCAGCATCTCTAGCAATACTTTTTAAAGGTTTGCCGTTAATTATTGGCAAAGATATTTATACTCACGCAGTGGTCGGCAACTATAAAATTTCTGAAATTCCTCCCGAAATATTAAGTCTGGCAACCAAAGGATTGACCCGAATCGACGAGAACGGTCAAGTCAAACCAGATATCGCCATATTTTGGAAAGTCAGCGACGACAAAAAGACCTTTACTTTTCAAATTGATAAAAACATCACCTGGCAAGATGGACAAAAAGTTAAAATTGAAGATTTTACCGATATTTTTCCTAAGGTTCACAGTAAAGTCATCAGTGATGATACGATCGAATACGTACTTGATGACGCTCTTGCATCATTTCCAACTGTCGCCTCAGCGCCAATATTCCGCAAAGGAACATACGCTGGAACTGGCACCTATAAGCTTACCAAAATCAAAGAGGTCGAACAGGTCGTCAAAGAATTACATTTCACCAAGACAGACAATCGGTTCAAGCAAATTATTATTGAATTTTTTCCAAACAGAGAATCTGCATATTTAGCCTTTAAGCAAGGTAAGGTCAAATCCACAGAGGTCTTCACTCCCAACCCATTTGAAAACTGGCCAAATGTGAACAATCTTAACTATAAACGCCAAACAAGGTTGGTTGCAGCTTTTTTTAATACCCAAGATATTTTATTGGGTGACAAAAAAGTTAGACAAGCTCTCAATCATCTCGTACAGCGTGATTTTGCACACTCCGGACCAACCGCAACAGGTCCGATCGCACCATCTTCTTGGGCATATTTTGACGGAGTCAAAAAATACGAGTACGATCCTAAAAAAGCCCAAGACTTACTAAAAGACCTAGATAAAAGTATTGAAAAAAAGATTACTATCAGTACTACAAGGGACTATGAAGACATTGCCAAACAAATCGCTGAGGACTGGCGCGCAGGTGGGTTTGCTGTCGAAATTAAAAACGTTCGGGGAGTCACCGATCAATTTCAGGTGCTCGTTGGTGCTCAAACAATCTCATCTGATCCTGATCAGTACTCTCTTTGGCATTCCACTCAAACCAAAACCAACCTTGCGAAGCTGAAAAACGTCCGCATTGACAAACTTCTTGAGGATGGAAGACAAACATTTGCCCAATCTGCAAGACAACAAGAATATAACGAATTTCAAAAATACCTCGTAGACGAAGCTCCCGCGGTTTTTTTGTATTTTCCTGACAAACAAATCTCTGTCATCAAGAAACACCATTCTGATCTTGAATCAATTCTTGCTACTACTAATTTCCTGGTTCGATAACAGCAATAAACATGACACTTTGTGGGAACGCAGGGATTCGAACCCTGGACCAATCGCTTTAGTTTCAGGTCTCCT
>CAYUKQ010000030.1:0-3076 GCA_964445355.1 uncultured Gammaproteobacteria bacterium | reverse complement strand
TTCTGCAAATCTAACACAAAATCCTCACTAACTTCTACCCCCTAGCTTTCCAACAAAGCTCTTTGCAAACTATTTTGGTGCTCGCTACAGCTTGTAGAAATAAACCCTTCCCTGTTAATAATCCTCTGCCATGGCAGGTTATACTTTTCGGTTTGAAAATGCAGAATTCCACCAACCAATCTGCCACCTCGAGGTAATCCAGCCATAACCGCGATCGTTCCGTAAGTTGTAACCTTTCCCGAAGGAACAGACAAAATCGCCTTAACTACTCTGTCCTTGAACGACATTTTGAATCTTTATTTTTTTCCTTTTGATAACTTACTCGCTTTAGTTTTCTTCTTGGTAGTGTACCGCTTAATTTGCAACAATTTAGCCAACTTACTCTGATCCTTATAGGGACCAATAATCGACATATTTAACCGCCCGTCGTTAAATATATCTTTGGAAACCCTCAATATATCTTTTACCGTAACCTTTTGATAGTTAACCAAGATCTCATCTAAAGATGTTATCTGACCTTGAAGCAGTAATGAGGTACCATACCTTGCAGCTACAGACGAAGTTACATCAGATTCAAGCGCAAGTTTACCTTCGACAAAGTCAATGATTTTCTTCAATTCATTCTCTCCGACATACCTGGTCTTTAACTTCCAAAATTCACCCAACACCACTTTAATCGTCTCTTCAACCTCGCTCACCCTCGAACCAACACTCACATCCAGATACCCAACATCGTGATAGGTTGTGACATCTGATCCTACATAATAAGCAAGCCCTCTTTTTTCTCTTACCTCCTCGAACAAACGACTGCTCATCATTCCACCCAAAATCGTCGAAATTACCGAAATTACATACTTATCCTTATGATCAGCATGATAACCCCTAACCCCGATTACCAAATGAGCTTGGTCGGTTTTTTTGTACTGCAGATTAATCTGCGGTTTGTCCTGATGTTCTACCACCTCAATTGCTTTCTCAAACTCTCCTGCCTGCATTTGACCAAAATATTTTTCTGCCAACCTTGCCACTTCCGGCGTCTTCACATTACCTGCTACCACAAAAATCATATTGTTCGGTTTATATCTCTGATTAAGGTACTCGACAAACATCTTCCGATCCATAGAATTGATCACCTTCTCCGGTCCGCCAATTTCCCAACCTAGGGGTACATCGCCATACAATAACTTCTCAAAATTCTCAGCCACCTGTCTCTGTGGAGTATCGCGATACATCCTCATCTCCTCAACTATTACCCCTTTTTCCTTCTCGATCTCTTTTTTATCAAACTTGCTATTAAGCAACATATCCGACAGCAGTTCGATACTTAGTTCCAAGTGACGGGCACTGCTCTTAATATAGTACCCGGTGTGATCTTTACCGGTAAAAGCGTTAAAACTTGCACCGATTCCGTCTAAGATCGAAGATATCTCTCTCGCGGTTTGCCTCTTATTCGTCCCCTTAAAAAACATATGTTCCAAAAAATGCGAGATCCCGTTGTTCGTTTTTGTTTCATACCTCGAACCCGCACCAAAAAGCAGCAATACATAACCAGACCTTACATGACTATCTTCCATAACCAAAATTCTTATACCGTTTTTCAGAGTACAAAGTTCGTAATCGGTTTTTGTTTTCTTAGATTTAGAGTTGGATATTTTCGACTTCATATGTATTATTTTCAAAAACTTTTACAACCACAAAGCTCGGACCTTGAAAATTTTTCTCTTCACCAATGGCTCCGATTGTGGTGATTTTAACACCCTGATTTGGGCTTGAGTAGCGGGCAAAATGATGCAGATCGCCCGTAAACAACTCATCAACCCTAGCATTTTCCAGCTGATACAAGAACTGTTTAGCTTGTACTGCTACGCCCTCATTCTCACTACCCATAATATGGCTCGTATCCGGATTGTAAGGAGTCTTATGTGCCAGAACGAACCTCAAACCATCCGGATTTCTCAACATCGCATTTTTTATCTCAAACCAATCCAAATCGTTAATTCCAGTATATATATCGGCATTATCTACCAGAATAAACTCGACCCCACTAGCTTTAATCAACTTACTCTCCTTACCGAATACAGCATCAAAATTTGCTCTTGCATCTAACCCTAAATCTCGAGAGTTTGCCAAATCGTGATCACCTGGCAAAACTTCATAACTTAACCCCGAATGTTCAAACACTTCCCTTACCTCATTTAATTTGGACAATTCACCATATTCGGTCCAATCTCCCAAACCAAATACTCGATCTACACCCACCTCTTTGGCTTTACTAAGTGCTGCAGACAAACCAATATTATTCAAATGACTATCAGCAACCAGTGCAAAAGAATACTTAACAGCCCCTGTTCTCTGACCCTCGACTCTTAGATCTTTTTGCTGACCGCCAACAGACCATAATCTATATCCGATTACAAATATTCCTAATATTCCTACCAATAATAAAAGCTTTCTCATTATCAACGCCTAATAAATCCAACAAAACTACATTTTTTCGGGAACATCGATACCTAACAACCCCAAACCATTCTCAACAATCTGTCTTACTCCTTTAATTAATTCAATTCTGGCTCGCATAGTTGACACTCCAACAGACTGATCCTTAAGTATCGGTGTTTCTTCATAATACCTATGAAAGATCGAGGCTAAGTCATGCAAATAAAACGCAATTTTATGAACCTTTCTTTCCTCAAATGCCTGCCTGACAATATTTGGATATTCCAAAGTCTTAAGTATCAGATCGATTTCTTTTTCTAATTCTAGATCATCCTTTGTATGTTCATCGCTCGCTTTAGGATCAAACTTTTTCAATACGCTATTAACCCTAGCCGCCACGTACTGTATATAATAAAGCGGATTTTCCTTATCTTGTTTTACTAAAATATCTAAATCAATATCCTGCGGGGTGTTAAAATCCCGACTGACGAATGCGAATCTAATCGCATCTTTTCCTACAGAGTCCAGTACCTCCCTTAAGGTAACAAATTCCCCTTTTCGTTTAGACATCGATTTTTTCTTTCCGTTTTCGATTAGCGAAACCCACTGATAAAGAATTACCTCGAGTTTATTTTCGTCA
>CAYUKQ010000029.1:0-3088 GCA_964445355.1 uncultured Gammaproteobacteria bacterium | reverse complement strand
GCTCTGTGAGGTGTTTTAGGGAAGCGACTTAGGGCAGCTAAGTTGCTTTCCTTGTGTATTAATGTAAATCAGATTTTATATTACTGTCAAGGGGTAATTTGTGTTTTTTGAGCTGTTTTTGAAGCTAAGTTGTTATTATTGAGTAATAAAAATACTCATAATTATTAATCCCATAGTATTGACAAAACATTCCTAATTACGTATAATTTGCGCTGTTAAATACTATGTTAACTACAAGCGAAAGACTAGTAATTGACGCGAGTGAAACTGCCCATTTGATTGAGGGAAGTGAACGTGTTGACCTTTCGTCGTTAACAGAAGAACAGAGGAGATTGTTGGAGTTGTCAGAAGTTTATGATGATGCCAAAATTCAAGCCATTAGGGAAACTTATAATTCTCGATTTGCCAGATCAAGAAACATCTTTAGAACATCAAAATTAAGCAATTTTTCTGAGCGTACAAAGGCCAAAGGTAAGAAGATGGCCTTTAGAACCGGAACATCTTTTGTTCTAAATTATTCTGCAGATGCTTTGAGCTTGGTTCCTGTGACGGTTCCGGGGGCAATTGTGGCATCAGCGGCTGCTGGAGCGATGGGAACAGGTTATGACAGTTTTGTAAACAAACATACTTCTCATAAACTTTGGGGATATTCAACAGTGCAGGAGTTTTTAACTTCGAAAGAAACACTTCAACCCGAAAGATTGAGAGGTAAGAAGCGCGAATATCGTGATCTGATCGACAGATTGAATAGTGATGAGTATGTTAGTGCTGAAGATGTAAAGAGTGATATTGAGCAGGTAAGGAAATTAATTAGATCGATTGAGGACGGCATGATTTACAATGCCAGATCTGGCGTGGAAATAAGAGTAACCAACGATAAGACTGCGGAGAACAAGGGATGGGTTGAAGTCGACGGTTTGGAGTCTGGTCTTGGTTTTTTGTATGAAAAGAAAAGACTATTAACCCAAAAATTGTTGGATTTTGAGGCTGGAACTGATTCAGCTGATGAAGCTTTTGAGGCCTTGCTTCCGACTGACGTTACAAAAAGTGCGGGTAGATTAATTGAAGAAGTTGTTGAGGACCGCATTAATTCATTGCAGTCCAGGATCAAGAAAAGACAAACAGCGATGTGGGTTTCGGAGACTGTGACATCAACAGCAATATCATTAACTGGCGGTATCTTGGTTGGTAAGTGGGCTGAGAGAACTTTTGGTTGGGGTAAGGAAATTGCTGAGGCAACCAAATCAAGTTTGAATCAGTATTTTGAATACAATAAAGATTTATTTGTAGCTGACCCGGTGAAATTTAAGGGCACGCTATCCTCTGTAGCTGATACGCACATTGCCGACCAGTTCGATAAGGTGTTGTCGGCTGAAATTGAATCATTATCTGAAGCTGAGATCAATTTACGGGAATTTGCAGAGTATAAAGGTATTTTGCAGGGTAGTGAATTCAGGGAAATTTTTGAGCAAGAATATTTGGACAATGCTGATGCTGAGTCGATTAGCTCATTTGTAGACAAGGCTGGAGATGTAGATCTGGATTCGACAGGTGGGGCCTTAGAGTTTGTGCGAGCAGCAAGTATGGATCGTTATGCGCTTGACCCTCAAACACAGATGTCTTTAAGTGAAATCTTTACGGAGAAGGAGATCGTGAGTGGTACGGAACTGACTAGCTTGATGAAGAGGAATCCTAGGGTCTTTGGAGATCTAGATTCACGATATATTGGTGAAGTTAAATATTTTGATGCGATCTCACGAATGCCGAAAGAAGATTTTGATAAGTATGCTCTAAGTTTGCAGAGTATCGATTCAAATAAATACACAGCTGATGAGGCGGTGATACGTTTGCAGACGATAGCGAATGAAGTAGGTGTTCGATACGAGGAGAAGCTGGTGAGGGTGCCTGTAGTGGAAAACTATCAAGTTGTATCTGGTGACACCGTATACGGAATTCTTGAGCGGAATGATATTGCTTTGGACAGTCCAGAATCCGCGAAGTTTGTCTCTGACAACCGTGAGGTATTAAGAGCGGCTGCGATGCAGTTTGGTAATGAAGAAGAACTTGACACTTTGATCGCGAAAATTGACTCTGGAGAGATAGATTCGCTGAGCGATGATTATGCCTTATCAGGCAATGCGCTGCATTGGATCAATACTGGTGATAAGTTTTCCGTTACGACCGGATTTGAGGAGCGAATAGAGCGTGTTGCGGTTGGTCAACAGCCGGAATGGTTAAAGAAACCGGTTGTTGGTATCACTGAAATACAAACCGGTCTAAATGAGACTAGATTCGACCAAGAAAGCATTGTGACGGCGGACAAAATAATCGATCTAAGAAAAACTCATATTCCGGACAGGGTTGAAATTCCCAGTATTGGACTTAATGCTGATGTAAATGAAGTTGCCAGTTTGAGCAATGTCGATTATCCATATCTGAGTCGTGATTTTGCAGGACATATGGCCGAAACTGGATCGTTGGGGTATGAAGATTGGCCAAACAAAAACCTAATTATCGGCGGTCACGTCAGTTATCAGGGTAGTCCGGCGGTATTCTATGATTTGGACAAGGTCAATATCGGCGAAATGATCAAAATTACCGATGTTTCCGGTCGAGAGGTTTTTTATAAAGTACGCAGTTTAGATGTTATTCATGAGTCTGAGATAGGCAGTAGGGTTCCACTTGATTCTGATGAGGATATTTTAACTTTGATCACCTGCGAATATAACCGAAACGAAAACAAAATTGTCGTTGTGGCGGATAAATGGGATCCGTCGGTTGCGACTAAAAGTGAAGATAAAATTGCCATGATTAGACGTGAAATTGCCTCAATTAGGCAGGTAATGGATTTTACGACTGGTTCTGAGAAGTCTTCTGCGAGAGTAACTAATATCGAACAATTGAGGCGATTCAGGCAAGAGTTGTTGGCAAAGGTTGCTTAATATAAATAACCTATAGTACTTGACAAACGGTTCTGAACGGACTATAATTGTTACTCGATAATGTATGTCGGATTGCGATATAAAGGTTTAGTCTGATATATATTGTTGACAAAATAAAAACAGGTGTTTATTATCCTGTAGTTACA
>CAYUKQ010000028.1:0-3711 GCA_964445355.1 uncultured Gammaproteobacteria bacterium | reverse complement strand
TGTGCGAGTGATTCATTGGTTTTTACTCCTAAGGAATCAATTAATATTTTATTACTTTTTGAGGGTTAGTCAAATTTTTTGCTGAAGCTGAAATGCTGGTTTTGTCTTATTGAAATAAACTAATCCATTTAAGAAATGCTGATTAGCAAAGCAAGGTTGGGTAGAAGGAAATTCGTGATCTTTTCTGAAAGCGGTAGAACGATTTGGCCAATTATTGATCGGCCGTTGAGTGGAATTATTAGCAGTAGTAGGATGAACATTCCGTATTTCTCCATCCTTGACCAGTCATAGTACCAAACCTTGGGCAGAAATCCGCCCAGAACCTTGAAGCCGTCCAGCGGGTGAACCGGTATCAGATTAAATACCGCAAGTGCTGCGTTGAGACTGATTATGAAGTATACAAAGCTGTAAATGTCGACGGTTGTTCTAAGAGCTTGAGTGGATGGATTGGAGTTTATTAATATGAGATATGGAATTGACATAATCAGTGCGAGAATTAGGTTAGAAATTGGTCCGGCGGCTGAAATAAGTGCAGAGCCGAGTTTGGGATTTGACAAATTGTTAGGGTTAAATGGAACTGGTTTGCCCCAGCCAATACCAATAAAGAGTAACGCAAGGGTGCCGAATAGATCGAGATGTGAGATTGGGTTGAGTGTTAGTCGGCCTAGAACTTTAGCTGTGGGATCGCCCAGTTTGGTCGCAACCAGAGCGTGAGAAAATTCGTGAATTGCGATTGACATGACCAGAGAAAAAAGGAAAAGAACAAAAAACTGGATTGATAGTTGCCCAGAGATCAAGTGCAGTAAAAGCATGTTTTGTAAGTATAGGTTGATTTTTAGATTTTAGCTTGTATACTTGGCTAGCTAATTTTATACCATATAGGGAATAATAATTATTATGAGAGCTTGCGTTTTATGCGGCAAAACAACCAAAGTCGGCATGGATACTACCCACAAGCATGGCGGGCAGTGGGCTATGCGTGCACCAAAAAGCCAAAAATTGTGGAAGCCTAATTTGCAGGTTGCCAAAGTGGAGATAGATGGAGTTGGTGTAAGAAAGATGCGTTTTTGCATTAAATGTCTGCGTCAGGTCAAGTCTGGTGACGGAACAATTAATGTCAAGAAGCTGAGTGTTGCTGCAAAAGAAGAGTCTGTTGAAGCTGTAGTTGCGTAATTGGGAAGAATTAGAGAAGTTTTAGTGTTTGTGATAATTTTTCGGACAATTCAGGATAACTGTTGGTAAAGTCCTTAATGGAGATGGCTTTTCTGTTGGGAAGCTGGATCATTTGATTTGGGAGAAATTTGACCGTTAGGTCGTTAACCTGTGTCGATACGCCAGGCCAGGGATAATAGGCTCTGATTAGGTTTTTGAGATTTTTTGGTGGTTTTTTTGCATTGAATTGCCCATCTGTTTTGCTTAAAAGTTTGGTGTATGTTGCTTGGGTGTGGTCCTGCTTAGTTGGCTTGATCAATTGCTGAATTATCTCCGGAAGAGATTCGACCAAAAAATCTGCGGCGATTTTTGCCATTTTTTCAAACAAGTCGATGGAGGTGTCGTTGGGCTCAATAGGAATTTTTTTGATTTTAAGTATGTCTCCTTCGTCCATTTTGTCGTTCATAATCATTAGTGTGACGCCGGTCTCGGTGAGATTTTGAGCAATTGCATATTGGACCGGCGAAGCGCCTCTTAGTTTGGGTAATATTGAACCGTGAATATTTAACGGATAGATTTTGGGAATATCAAGAATATTCTGCGGAATGATTTTGCCGTACGCGGCGACAATTATTAAGTCAGGGTTGTATTTTCTAATTTCCTCTTCTACATCCGGTCGATTGCGGAGTGAGCCGTAGGTTTTTGTGGGAATATTGTGCGATCTGGCGAGTGATTTTACTGGGGTTGGTGTTGATTTACCGTGTCTGCCGATTGGTCGATCTGGTGCGGTTATTACTAGTTTGGGGGCAAGATCCGATTCAATTAAACGACTAAGGATAGTGGCGGAAAAGTTTGGGGTTCCAAAAAAAACTATGTTGGTCATTAGGAGTTTATTTTTACTTCTTCAAATAGATCATTACCGTCATCATCTTGGCCGGTGATTTTCAGAAGTTTACTTTTTTGTGCGGCGACGTGATCGATGTAAAGTAGTCCATTTAGGTGGTCGAGCTCGTGTTGCATTATGCGTGCAGAAAGGTTTTTGTATTTGGAGGTAAAAGGTTTGCCGTGCATATCGAAGGCTTTAATGGTTACTTCGGATGGATGCCACACATACCCGTAATAATGGTGGACGGATAAGCATCCTTCAAATAATTCGGATTCGTTTTTTCCATAATGAGTAATTTCGGGATTAACGAAAACTTTTAGTTTGTTTCCAAGTCTGGCAACAAAAACTCTTTGAAGTACACCAATTTGTACGGCAGCAATACCGATTCCGGGGGGATCGTTTTGTGCTTCCAGGGTGTCAATCATATCGGTAACGAGGTTTTTTAGGTCGGTTCCAAAATCCGTGACTTGTTGACTGATCTGTCTAAGTCTAGGATCGGGAATTGAAACAATTTTTTTTATTGCCATCTTTATATTGAATCACGAAAATTAATTTTTATTACAGATCCGTTTGGTAATTGCGTGGTGATTATATCAAAGGCCCGAAGATTGGAATGATAGATAGGAATTTTGGATATAAAAGAGTTGGTAGATATTTTTTTTAGAATTACGGTTTCGCCGATCGAGAATTGGTAGTTTGTTTTTTTGATAAGGCTTATTATTTTTTTAGTTTTGCTTTTGAGAAGTTTTATGTTTTTTCCATCAATACTGATTGTCAGACAGTGTGAATATGGAGGAAGGTTGAACGATCGTCTTAATTTAAGCTGTTGGATTAAAAAAATAGTCGGATTCGGCACTATTGATTGGTCAATTAAAGGATTGTCTGGGTTTTTTGACTGAAGCAGATAGGTAGAAGCCGGAATGCGAAGAAGTTTTCGAAGTGTTTGGAATCCTTCTATCTCTGAATTGTAGTTGTGGGGATAGAATAGGTCGTCGGTATTGGCAATAATGATACTCCCGAGGGTTTCAGGAAATGTAATATAAGTTGCGGATTTGGTCGCAAGGTAAATATTGGAAGTAAAGTCTGGTTTTGTTTTCGCATCAATAATTGATGATTTGCACTGGGGGAAAAGTTTTTTTATCTCTGATTGCAGATTGGATATGTTGGCAGAAAAAAATCTGAGTCTGGGTGAATGACAGTTTGGACAGAGGTCGATGAGTTCAGGAAGTAGTTTTTTGTATTGGCACGATTGACAATATAAAAACCCTTTTGGTGAAACACGATTGAGGTAGATGAGAGTTGATTTTTTATTTTTAATATCGAGGTTGATTTGATCGATTGCGATTTTTGTGAGAAAAGCAGATTTGGTTTGTGAATGTTCAAATTGATTAAAGTTAACAATTTTTATTTTTTGCTTAATGTTAAGCGGAATGATTTTGAGAGAGTTTTTTCTTTGTGCAAAACTACTTAAACTGGGTGAAGTTGTAATAAGTGTTAGTTTTGGTCGGTCACTTGGTAGGTAAGAGCGCAGTTCAGCGACCTTGACGGCATTGTAATATGGAGACCTCTCTTCTTGGTAGGCCGAATCTTCTTCGTCGTATATAGTGATTTTTTTGAGGTTGTTAATTGGCAGTAAGATTGAAGATCTTGATCCGATTATTACTTGGGCTTGC
>CAYUKQ010000027.1:0-4797 GCA_964445355.1 uncultured Gammaproteobacteria bacterium | reverse complement strand
AAAAATCGAATCACCGGGAAATGATTAGCGGTAATGATGTAGAATTTGGACTATGAAAATTGGAATTGATGCTTCAAGAGCGTTTGGCAGCCAGCGAACTGGGACAGAAAATTATAGTTTGAAAATCATTGAGGAGTTAATTCGCAATTTCCCTGATGATGATTTTGTTCTTTATACTCGCGAATCATCAGGAAGAAGCTGGCCTGTAAATGCTCATGAAAAAAGACTAGTTTTCCCCAGGCTCTGGACTCAGGTTGGTTTGGCGATCAGAACCTATATAGATAAATTGGATATACTTTTTATTCCTTCGCATACGATGCCAATTTTAGGCAGTAAGAAGTTGAAGTATATTGTGACAATCCATGATTTAGGTGTACAGTTTTTGCCACAGTTTGATAAATTCCCTCATAAATATTATCTGGACTTTACGACTAAATACGCGATTAAGCATGCAGATGGTTTGATTGCTGTATCTCAGACAACACGCAAAGATATTCTTAACTATTTTCCTGAGGCGGCAGCAAAGACTAGGGTTGTGTATGAGGGTTACGATGAGACTGTGTTTAACGAAAAAATTTCCAATAAGGCGGTTGCTGCGGTTAGAAAGAGGTTTGAGATCAAAGATTATATTTTGTTTGTGGGGACGATTCAGCCAAGGAAGAATCTGTCCAGGTTAATTGAGGCTTATGCTGGAGTAGTTGGGGATTTGGGCAAGACAGATTTGGTCATAGTTGGTAAGAAGGGGTGGAATTATGAAGAAATTATTCGTTTGCCAAAAAGCTTGGGTATAAAAAACAGGGTAAAGTTTTTGGGTTATGTTCAGGATGAATATCTGCCGGGTTTGTATAAGGGTGCCAGAATGACTGTTTTACCTTCATTGTACGAAGGGTTCGGTTTGCCGGCGTTGGAATCAATGGCGGTGGGTACACCGGTGGTTGTGGCAAAAGGATCTTCACTTACTGAGGTTGTAGAGAAGTCGGGTTTGCTGGTTAATCCGAAGTCGGTTGAGGATATTAGTGAAAAGATTGTTCAGTTGGCTACTAAAAAATCAGTACATAGTAGGTATTCGAAGCTGGCCTTAGAAAGGGCGGATTTTTTTGCCTGGTCTACTGCCGCTGTTAAGACTAGAAAGTTTTTTGACCAAATTGTAGGGGTTTATAAATTATGAGATTTAGTATCTTTGATATTCATTTTGATGACCTCTCAAATGCCAAGGCGCTAGAGGAATTGGCTGATTTGCGTTATCGAGGTGGTTATATTGTTACACCAAATCCAGAGTTTGTTGTTAGGTCACTGGCTGATTCAAGGCTTAAGAATATTATCAATCGGGCCAATATTAGCCTTGTTGATGGGGTGGGAATTGTCTGGGCGGCAAAAATTTTGGGAAAACGTAAACCCAATCGAATTAGTGGGGTGGATTTTATGGAGATGGCGATTAAATTATCTAATGACAAAGGTTGGAGAATAGGCTTGTTGGGTGGGCGAGGTAATACAGCCCAAAGACTAGCAAGATTAATTACCAGATCATACCCTGATATTGCTATCCCATTTGCCATCTCAGGTTCGCCTGATTCTTCTAGAGACGGACAGATTCGTGAGAAAATAAAAGGTCTAAACCTTGATTTATTGTTTGTTGCGTATGGTAATCCCAAGCAGGAGTATTGGATCGAGAGAAATCTGGGCAAGGTTGACGCAAAGGTTTTGATGGGGGTAGGTGGATCGTTTGATTATTTAACCGGCAATGTTAAAAGGGCGCCGAAATTACTAAGGAAACTTGGATTTGAGTGGCTTTATCGGTTGGTATTGCAACCTCGGAGAATAAAAAGACAGTTGAGTCTTGTAGTTTTTGTTCTAATGGTTTTGAAAAAAAGAATATTCGGTTAAAATTATTTGAGTGTTAACAATATGAATTATAAAAAAGCTGAGGGTTTGGAAAGATATACGATTTTTGCTCCAGATCGTGTTAATAGACCCAGTCAGGCTGACCTTCATGCTGAAAATCAGTGTCCTTTTTGTCCGGAAAATCTAAACACTGATGATGTTTTAGATTCAATAAGTGTAGGTGGTAAGTGGAAAATAATCAGTGTAAAGAATAAATTTCCTATTGTTGATACACACGAAGTTATAATTCATTCCCCTGATCATAGTTTGAAAATTGAGGACATGAGTGCAGAAGAGGCAGGATTGTTGTTGCGGATGTACCATCGAAGATGTCTTGCTTTGAAAGAACAAGGTGAGGTTGTAATATTTTGTAATTTTGGAAAATTTGCAGGCGCTTCTTTAGATCACCCACACTCTCAACTTATGGTAATTGGTAAAGAAATTAAGTTTGATCATCTTAAGCCTGGCAAAATAGCTGGACTTATTAAAGAAGAGGGTGGATTCAAAATTTTTACCCCTGAGTATTCTGAATTCCCATACGAAGTCTGGATAAAATCTGACAAAAACTTTGAGGATTTTACCGACTTTGAGTTATTAACTGCAGGGAAATTACTTAAAGAAATAGTAAGTACATTAGTTGAACATTTGTCAGAGATTAACCTATTAGAAAAGCATTTTGGTAAACCACATATACACTGGAAAGATTATGGTGTTGCATATAATTTTTATTTGAACACACAAGGGGATTTCTATATTCGGATTATTCCCAAGCTGGCGATTCAAGCTGGTTTTGAACTTGCGACAGGTATTAATGTAAATGTATCGAGCCCCATAGAGGCGGCTGAGCTACTCAGGAAGGATTATGATGAATAAGGATCTTGAGTATAAACTGAGTAAGGAGGCTTATTCAAACTTAATTAAGTGGCAAAGTGGCGACGAATATTTATCCTTTCGTGATGAGATAAATATACTTATTGAACAAAAAAAATATTCATATATTGAAGACTGTTTTTATAAACATATTGAGATCGGTACTGGTGGAATTCGTGGATCACTAGGACCAGGTCCAAATAGAATAAATTCGAGAACAATTGGAGAGGCCGCCCAAGCATTATGCCAGTTTATGAAAGAGGTTAGTCCGGAGAGTATGGATATGGGAGTGGTTATTGGGCACGAGGTAAGGAAGAATTCTGTTCCATTTGCATCACTTTGCGCAAGTGTTTTGGCTGCAAATGGGATCAAAAGTTATTTATTTGATTCTTTTAGGTCAACGCCCGAAATTTCATTTGCTGTTAGACACTTGGGCGCAGTTGCAGGTATACAATTAACCGCTTCTCATAATCCAAGAACGGATAATGGATTTAAGTTTTACTGGACTGACGGTGGGCAAGTAGTACCGCCACTAGATCAGAAGTTTATGGAGTTGGTTCAAAATGTCTCTGAAGTTAGACGAATGCCGTTTGAGCAGGCAAAGGCTGATGGATTTGTGACAGTTATTGGTGAAGAGGTTGATAAAATTTATTTGAAAAAAGTTCGAGGACTTTCAGTTTCTAAATCGAGAAGTGCGAAGATTGTTTTTTCTCCAATTCATGGTGCTGGATCAAAGAATGTATTACCTGTTTTGACTCAAGAAGGGTTTGATGTTTTTGTTGTGCCAGAGCAAGCAGAACCGAACGAAGATTTTCCCACGGCGGTTGGTGATTTGATTAATCCAGAATATATTGAGGTTATGGAGTTACCTATGAAATATGGAATGGAAAAGGGGGCTGATTTAGTAATAAACTCTGATCCAGATGCGGATAGAATAGGAATTGCGTCCAAAGTAAAGCTTGGTTCAAGTGATGTAAGATTCTTAACCGGTAATCAATTAGGAACAGCGTTGACTGACTTTTTGTTAAAAAAGAAAAAAAATTTAGGGGAATTAAATAGTTCAAATTTAGTACTTGAGACTTTTGTAACAACATCTCTAATATCTAAAATTGCGCAAAATTATGGAATAAAATCGGTTGATGACCTTTTGGTGGGTTTTAAGTTCATTGCAGAAATAATTGAGAAACTCGATAACAAAAACGATTTTTTGTTTGCAGCTGAAGAGTCTCTTGGATACTTGGCTGGGAGTTTTGTTAGAGATAAGGATGCTTCGATTGCAGCGCTTTTGGCAGCTGAAATGGTAAGCGAGCTCAAAGATCAAGGTAAAACGCTGGTTGAATATTTGGATGAGATTTATGAGAAATATGGATATTTCAAAAATATTCTTAGAATGGTCGAATTGCCTGGAAAAGAAGGTGCAAGTAATATTCGAAAAATAATGTTAGGCTTGCGAGGCTGTGATTGGCCAGAAATCGGCGGTAAAAAAGTTTTGACTGTTGTGGATCGGCTACCTGAAGAAAAACGAGATGAAAGTGTTTACAAGACGGGGTCAGCAAAAGACATGATAACCTTTATTTTTTCGGATGACGGATTGTGTAGATTAACGGCTAGGCCTTCGGGTACAGAACCGAAAGTGAAATACTATATTCAGCTCTGGGGAGATTTTAAGGATAGAGAGTTAATCGACAAAGATGCAGCCAATGTTGAATTGGGAATGCTTGAAATTCAGGAAAAAATATTAAAAGGCTAAAATTAGTCTGGATTTATACCCAATGCCCAAAGCACTGCTTCTTTTTTGTAGCGTCTGTCGCCACGGGAATTGATTCTGATGGGGGTAAGTTTACCTCGTTTACCCCAGCGTTTGATCGTGAGCGGGGAAACTCTTAAAATACTTGCGACTTCTTTAACTGTAAGTAATTCGGGCCAATCTTCTCCAATTTTTGCCATAATTTTAATGATTCAAACTATATTGAAATATATCGGTTTGAAGTAAATATTACAAGAGGTTGATTAATAAGAGCACAAAAAAACACCCCTAAAATTAGA
>CAYUKQ010000026.1:0-5045 GCA_964445355.1 uncultured Gammaproteobacteria bacterium | reverse complement strand
GAAAAAGACTCAAGCGAAAGGATTCGAGATAGACTTTTCGCTAAAGCTGCCAGCGTTGACTGGGTTGATAAAGAAGTAACTTGGGCTGAAGTTAAAGCTGAAATTGAGTCCTTGAATCCACAACCTAATTTTTCGCCAAAAACAGAGGCTTCAGATAAATCAATTAATCCCTCAATAGGTAGACCAAATACGTTATCAATACTGGCTGATTCTTCAACACCTTTCATAAATAAACTTGATTACATATTAAAGTTGGTTGGTGGAAATCTCGATGAAGTTGAAGTGAGAAAGGCATTGTGCCTCATCAAAGAAGATCGCACTCTTTCATGGCATTTCCTTAAAAACCTGAAGGATCCAGATTGGTTACCCAAAATTAAAGACAATATTATTAAATCGATTGCTGAGGATACCAATGATACCGCTACTAAATACCAATTGCTCAGTTTTTTTGAGAAATGTGCAGATAACTATTCTGATGGCACAGTTCCAGTTCTACTCCAATTGGAACGAAACACTCAGAGTTATCACATTCTCTCCAATTTGGTAAGAACAGTTGGTTTGTTAAAGCCAAAGTCGAAAGAGGCGGTTACTTCACTTTGGCAGATATTTGATGATTTAGTTGAACATCAACATCCATGGGTAAGGCGAGAAATTCCAAAAGCACTGCTTTCATTTATTGATCTTGATGAAGACAAAGTTTTTAGTCTATTTAAAAAATTGTTTGAGTACTCTCCACCTCCTCAAGATGTTACCCAAGGTAGCCCAACCTTAGCTTTAACGTTCCAAGGTAGAGATAACGAGAATTGGGTGTTTGAGGAGGCAATTCAATCTTTTAGTGAGCTTCTGTCTAGTCCAAAGTATGCCGAAAAGGCTCATGCACTAGGCATTGCGGTAGAAAAGAATGCCCTATCTGAGGATGGTAAGTTACATGACACTGAAGAAGGAATTACTCTGGATTATTCAAGTATTTGGTTATCAGACAAGAGTTTTGACAGTGAGCGATTGGAATACAACCACGACAGAAAAGAAAGGGTTATTCTAGAAGTAGAAAAATCGCTTAACAATTTGGTTGTTGGAAATCAGGAATTAGTAGCTTCGTTATTGGATAAATTACTAGCTGAAAAATACGAAGTTTTTCATTTGACTGCGATAAAAGTATTAACACGATATCTTGATAAGTTTAGTAAATTGGGCAGGGCTTTGGTTTTCGATCCCAAATTATGGAATGTCTACAACATTCGAAATTATTTCCTTCAGACATTAGCCACTACCTATTTTAAAACTGCCAAAAGCAATGAGATAAATACCTTCATAGAAATAGTTGATCAACAAAAACTCAAAGACAATAAGAAGACCCTCTACTTGAAGCAAAGTATGCTTGTCTCAATACCTGAGGATCGACGTACTCAAATTATTATTGAAAAACTTGATGTAATATCCGAGTCGATCAAAGTTAAGCCTAAGATTGCTAAGCCCTTTGCAGTAACAACATGGTCGGGTATAAGACCAGATATAAAAGTTGAAGAGTTAAAAACAAAGAATGAGAGCGAATTACTCCAGATAATGGTTGACTCCATTAACGGGAAAAGAGCTGCTTCGTATGATATTGCCCCGGTATTTGCACAACTAATCGACCAAAAACCAGAAATACTACATAGTTTGCTCGAAATTATGAAGGGTAAAAAAATTGCAGCTGATTTTGCTGGAGAAATGGTTGATGCTTATTGCAAAAAATTCCCAGAAGAGATTCTCAAAGTTGCCGATTTAATACCACTGCTAAATGACGATGATACGTGGGCAAGGATAGAACTTGCTCGGTACTTCAATGAAATTTGCAGGAAGAAAGAGATCCAAGACTACCCTGAGGAAGTCAAAGAAAAGATTCGAGACTCACTCATAACATTAGCTAAAGATAATAATCCCGAATCTGACGGCACAATTACAACTAACAACCCTCGTCCAGATGACGCCATTACTAGAGGGATTAACTCTGTTAGAGGAATAGCGACAGAGGCCCTTGTTGCCTACTCTCATTATTTTTCAGATGACAAAGTGGCTTCAGACCGATTGATTGAATTGGCAGACGATCCTACCAAGGCAGTTAAGGCAACTTTGATATATTACCTCCGATATTTGATAGGTAAAAATTTTCCTTTATGTGAAGAAATAATTGGTAAGTTTAAAAATAGAAGAGATCCTGAAATCGACTTCGCACTAATTCACTTTTTCACTCAATTGGATTGCGACAAGTTTCTAAAGTATCAAGATTTTATAAAACTACTTTTCAATAATACCAACGACCAGATAAACGAAGATCTAGGTGAGTTAATTGGCTACCGCTTTATTAATGGATGTGATGTTCAAGTTTTACTTGATGAAATTGTTGGCAATCGTAAAGGTACAAAACATACTATTCGGTCACTTGCATTTGTACTTGAATCACAAATGGGTAATTTAATAGGTCACCCAAGTGACACAAAAGTTGCTAGCTACCTGAAAAAGTTGCTAGGCCCGCAAAACGAAATCGAAGTTGCAGAACGAGCTGCTTTTGTGTTTCAGAGAACCGAGACCAAGCCCGAGCATTTTGATTTTATGGATAAGAATGGTTTGACTACAGAGCTCATACTCAACAAATTTAACCTTCCCGCACAATCTCATCTAGTCGATTATCTGCAATCATGTGTAGAAAAAGGCATCTCTACTGATCGATGTATCGAGCTACTTCACCAACAAGTCACAACCGCAGAGGCGATATTGAGCGATCACTTAATTGTCCGGAAGATAGCAGAAATCGTTGCAAAACTGGTGAAAACCAATTTACCCAACAAAACACATGACCTGTTGCTTGAAATCTTTGATGCTGGTTTGGAACGAGGATGGGACGAGTTTTATTCAATATATTTTGATTTAAACAAGTAATGATTTACTTACTAGGTATCGATCACCAAGTCCAACACCAAAAGCAAACCCAAGTTTCGATGGTTTTTGCTTTTTACTTAAGTAAGAAGATTAATGAGCTAAATATTAAATTTATAGGAGAAGAGTGGTTTCAAGACTTATTGAAAGAAAATGGTGTGGTAACAACCGTTACTCAAGATGTTGCCACAAAACACAAAATTGACCATAGATTTTGCGATCCGAATCGCGATGAGAGACGTAATATTGGATGGTTCTCAAAAAATGATGATGATAAAAGAGAAAGGTTTTGGCTTGAAAAAATTATCGACAAAACCGATGAAAATATTATTTTTGTTTGTGGAGCTGATCACCTAGATAGTTTCAGCAAGTTATTGTCAATTTCAGGACTCCATTGTGAAATACTTCCCAAAAGGTTTGATATCGTAACTTATCTTAAAAGTGAAAATAAAGATTTATGAAAAAAATAGATTATGGTATTAAAGTTTCAAAACGTGGTTACAGTGTTATTGATCTAAACCAAGTGCGGAAAGGTGACCTCAAAAAAGAGTCTCCTACGCACATGTCATACGCTTTGTCCTTACCATACCTTTATGGTGCAAGAACTCAGATTAAAAGGTACCAGATAGCTGCCGCCACTTTAAAACAAAGACCTTCAGGAGCAGTGCTGGAATGTATTCACGAAATCTCAACTTTGTTTGAAGACCTGTGTACTGTAAGTAAATATGCAGAAAAATGTGGGAACACAAACAATCTGCATAAATTGTGGATAGATGTACGAAATCACATCCGCCATGACATCAGGGAGGAACTAGACAAAGAAGATGATAAACGCAAAAACGAACGTTCTATTAGACTAAAACTCAATCAAAAACTACAAACTAGTATCGGATTTTCACCTGAACTGATCAAGGTTGGAGAAATTGAGATAGAAATAAGTCAAATATCCTCATATCTCGACTGGGCAGATAAGCAAATTTCAGAAGTACTAAATAAAGCGAAAGAGGCTGGACAGATCAAATAATATGTTTAATAAATTCAAAACTGGAGACTTTGTTTTTATTCACTCTACCGAGGGTGAAGGCGTTGGCAACTTTGAAGTTAATAAAATTTTGGATGTTACCCCTGAAAACATGAATTTGGAGTATCCATTAACTCATACTTACAAAAATGACTTTCAAAATCACTCTCAAGTAATCAAGATACCTCAATACAGCACGGCAAAAATCGATAACAAAATTAAACTTTTTTATAAGGATCATAAAAATGGTTTGGGTGGCGTAATGGTTCTTATGGCAGCTGATGGATTTTCTATCAAAGGCTATATTGTTGACCCAAGTGCTGAAGTTGAAGCTTTTGAGATTGATGAAAAGATGAAAAAATCAAAATCAGGAGTGATTTTTGGACTAGCAAATTACGGAAGAAATATAGCCCGTAAAGTCTTTGACTTAAAATTCACAACACGATATCCAACAATAACCCTACCCCCAGAAAAGAGACTCATTGTAACAAATAACGGTAAGCAATATGATGCCGGAAAATTCCAGCATATTACTATCCCTCCTGATCTAAATTTGCATTTAACAGCCGAAGGTACTACTAAATCTTACGAGTTTTTTAAGCCCAAGAAGCAACTCATATCTAAAGGTGGAAGTTTAAGTCGACAATATGTAAAACTTTTGTCAGTAACCTATCCCAAGATTGCTGAATGTCCAATTTTTACCAATAAACAGTACTCTGCCTGTTTTATGGTCGCTTTTGCTCAAATGCCTCACTGGAATAGCAATTCACACTTTACGTTGGAACTATATGCTATAAAAGATGAAAAGGTGCGGATCCCAATAGGAAATCATAAGAAAGGTGAGTTAGGAGTAATCCATCCTTTTCCGGCTTTTTATATCGATAAGGAAAGTGGAACGACGATAAAGTACTATATACAGCCATTTGTAGTGATGACACACGCCCCAGAAAAGTCGGTCGAGGTTAAGTTTTGGCAGTAGATTCTAAGGTGTAGGCACATCTGACCAGCCCTCTTTGCCTTCTGTGAATTCTCGGCCATCAGGAGCCACGCATCGTCTAATTCCAGTTCTTTGGTAATACTGTTCTGATGAGAGTTGACCACCATCGTG
>CAYUKQ010000025.1:0-6369 GCA_964445355.1 uncultured Gammaproteobacteria bacterium | reverse complement strand
AATAACTCCGTATTGCAATCCACCACATCATCCCAAGACACCAACTGGCATCACATCGCTGCTAGCTACGATGGATCAACAATGCGGTTATATATTGACGGAGCATTAGATAATTCTCTTTCAACCTCACTAACCTTATTAGATACCGATCACCCTGTTTTAATTGGAGCAAAATTCGGCGGTAACGAGGCCGGAATTGGTCAGGGATTCTTAGACGGAAAAATAGATGAAGTCAGGATCAGTAATGTTCGTAGAACTGAATTTACAACTACCCCATATACAGCAGCAGCCCAAACTGTTAAACCCACCAGCGCATACGGTACATCAGGTGTTCTCTCTTGGGACGGATTTACTACAAACGAAACAGCAAATGGAGGATCGATCACGTACCGAGTTTCAAACGACAACGGAACCACTTGGAAATATTACAACTCAGGCTGGACGACCAGTAATTCAACCAGTCAAGCCAACACCGCTGCAGAAGTTAACACTAACATTTCTACCTTACCGGTCAATAGTGGCGGGTTTGTGTGGCAGGCAATTCTTGATGGAAATGGTAGTCAACTGGTCACGCTCAACTCTGTAACCTTAACCGCAACGGCCGATTCTACTGCTCCGACACCACCTGACACGCTCACGGCCTTAAATCAATCCGGAGGTACAAGCATCACAACCAACACCTGGTACAAACATACTGCCCCATATTTCAGTTGGAGTGGAGCAACCGATACCGGCGGGTCGGGCGTTTCGGGTTACTACGTTTATTTTGGAACTGATAATACTGCCGACCCTTCAACTGCGGGCAACTTTCAGGCCGGTACAACTTACACTGCAAGCTCGATGAGCAGTGGCACCACCTACTATCTGCGCATCAAATCAAAAGACAACGCTGGTAACATTTCCACTACATATGCAGCCTTCATATACAAATACGACAACACATCACCAACCAATCCCTCATTAGTCTCAGTCAATCCGGCTGGATTTGCTACCACAAACGACTTTACCTTTTCTTGGGCAGCTGCCGGAGCCGAAGGTGGCGCAACTGACTCACACTCCGGACTAAGCGGAGGATCTTTTGGCTACGAATACCGCACCGGTGCAAGCAGTGGAAGCTGTAGTAGTCCTTCAGGCTGGACCTCTACCACATCCAACTCCGTCAATATCCCCGATGCAGCATACCTCGAAGGTAGCAGTGCTAATATTTTTTACCTCCGCACTGTCGACAATGCCGGAAATACTGCCAGCGCTTGTGTTACTGTCAACTACTATTTTGCCGGCGAAGGACCATCTGCGCCACAACTGCTAACCGCAACACCATCTACCAACACAACCAACTCTTTTGCTTTTTCTTGGCAGGCACCCAGCAGTTACTCTGGAAGCGCTTCCGACCTAACTTATTGCTATACAGTCAATACACTTCCATCCGAAAGCTCCTGTACATTCACAAGCGCTGGGGCAACTTCTCTATCTGCTGATTCGTTTGCTACCCAACAAGGTCTGAATACTTTTTATCTCTCAGCAAAGAATCCGGAAGATCTGGGAGGAGTGATCAACTACGGTGTTTACACTTCAGTTACATTTACCGCCAACACATCTGCCCCAGGCATTCCAGGTAATATCGACATTGCCGATGTTTCCGTAAAAAGCACCAGTTCATGGAAGCTTGCTATTAGCTGGGAAGCCCCAAGCGATACCGGGTCTGGTATCGAAAACTATGAGATTTTCCATTCAACTGACGATGTTACCTACACCGAAGTCGCAACCACATCCGGTATTGCTTATGTCGACACTGGACTAACTCAAGCCACCCACTATTACAAAGTCAGAGCTTGTGACAGTGTAAGCAATTGTGGCGCATATACATCCGTCGTAGATCTTATTCCAACAGGCAAATTCACTGATGCGCCCGCACTTTCTTCCGGCCCCGTTAGCACTTTAATTACTACTAAAAAAGCCACCATCAGCTGGTCAACCGACCGTACCAGTGATTCCAAAGTCAGCTACGGAACCTCGTCCGGATCATATTTTTCTGAAGAACCAAGCAACTCAACCCAAGTCACTGACCATACGATCAATATCACCAACCTTACACCAGGCACAACCTACTATTACAAAGCTAAGTGGACCGATGAGGACGGCAATACCGGGTTCAGCACAGAAAAAGCCTTCTCCACCTTACCGGCCCCAACCGTTAAGGACCCAAAGGTCAAATCAACTTCGCTTACCTCTGCAGTTCTGGAATTTACCGTTACCGGAGCCAGCAAAGCCAAAATTTATTACGGCAAATCATCAGCCTTTGGTGGGGTCAGTGAAATATCTACTTCTACTGCCGAAACGACATACAATGTCTCGCTTGAAGAACTCGAAGACGGTACAAAATATTTTTACAAAGTAAACACTCTCGACACCGAATCAGCAGAATATGAAGGAAGCATACTTAGTTTTGAAACCCTACCGCGACCCAAAATCGCCAATGTCCGCGTCCAGCAAGTTAACGGCACAGCTCAATCCACGCTGTTGGTTTCTTGGACAACTAATACCGACACTTCATCAATCGTCACTTACTACCCGGAAAACAACCCTGCGGCTGCTAAAGACGAAATCAACATTGCCCTAATCACCGGAGAACACAAAATGATAATCAAAGGATTGCTGCCTCAAACAAACTACACTCTGCTTGTCAAAGGTCGTGACAAAGCAGGCAACGAAGCTACCTCTGATCCGCAAAAAGTCACTACCGCCACTGACACACGCGCCCCCCAAATAACCGAGCTCAAAATCGAAGGTTCAACAAATACCGGAAGCAATAGTCAGGAAACCATCGCACAACTGGTTGTCAGCTGGAACACTGACGAACCAAGTAGTAGTCAGGTCGAATTTGGCGAAGGAACCGGTACTACTTATTCTCAAAAAACCCAAGAAGATACCACTCTCACTACAAACCATCTCGTAGTTATTTCAGGACTTTCACCATCTAAGGTTTACCATCTCCGTGCCTTATCCAAGGATTCCGCCAGCAACGTCGGCAACTCGATCGATACTGTTACTATTACACCTAAAGCCACCGACAGTGCCCTCAACCTTGTCATTAGTAACCTATCCCAAATATTTGGATTCCTTGGAGGACTAACTCAATAAATACTATGGAAAGTAAAAAACCGATCATTTCTGCAACCGATATTGTAAAAATATTCAAAGTCGGTGCTCAAGACGTCCAAGTACTCAAGAGTGTCAGTCTCGAGGTTGACGATGGTGACTTTATGATCATTTTTGGACCATCCGGTTGCGGAAAATCAACCCTGCTTCACATTATTCTTGGCCTGGAATCCCCAACCAGTGGTCGAGTAATTTTTGCGGGTGGCGACATCTACAATAATACAACCGAGGACGATCGTTCAGCTTTACGTAAACAACTAGTTGGCATGGTCTATCAACAACCTAACTGGGTCAAATCACTCAATGTTGTCGAAAACGTCTCATTTCCTCTAATGCTATTAGGTAACGAAAAATCCACAGCACAAGCCAAAGCTCTCGAAATCCTCAAAACCGTTTCCATGGATAGCTGGGCGAGTTACTTCCCAACCGAGCTTAGTAGTGGGCAACAACAAAGGATCGCTCTGGCGCGCGCGCTGGTTAATAATCCAGAAATCATTATCGCCGACGAACCGACTGGTAATCTTGATTATGAATCCGGTCAGGAAATGATGCAGCTACTCTACGACGTTAACCAAAAACAGGGCAAGACGATCATAATGGTTACTCACGACTTGGAATATATGAAATTTGCCAAAACCGCCGTTCGCATGCTCGACGGACAAATAATCGAAAAACTTCACGGTGATCAAAAAGCCAAACTAACCAAAGGCTTAAAATCCAAACGACTTAAAGTATCATTAAGAGAGAAAGACGCAGTCAAGAACATTAAGGACACCGTCATCAAAACCCAACCTGCCGACAATGCATAGACTATTACTCATTCCAACCAAAATCATTCACTTGATCAAGATATTGCCGGGTAAGCTCATATATTTCATCAAACACTTCCCGATAATGATCCATGATTTCTTTTTCGATTGGATACTTGAGACTGCATCATTTATGCTCCTTTTGGTTACTTATATGATCGGACTTGCGCTTAACGCCATCGGCAAATTCAAACTTTTTCCTGGACCAATTGATCGTTCCCTTAGACCGATCCTCTCCAAGATCTACAATAAGATTCTTACGATAAACCGTCACGATACCGAAGCCATTAACAGAGTAATGCTTATCGAGCTAGCTCTCAGAAACATGCGAGTCAAACGATCTCGTACCACTATCACTATTGGTGGAATGTCTTTAGGTATCGGCGCTATCGTCTTTTTAGTTTCGCTTGGTTATGGCGTACAAAACTTGGTCATCTCCCGTGTTGCCAGACTTGATGAAATGCGCCAAGCTGACGTTAATATTGCTGCCGGTAGCAATCTAAAGATCAGCGACAAAACCATTGCCGACTTCAAAAACATTCCTAATGTGGAACAGGTACTCCCCCAAATCGCTGTAGTTGGTCGTGTCAATTTTCAAAACTCGATCTCCGACATGGCCGTCTACGGAGTAACCAGTGAATATCTCAATCAATCGGCCGTCAAACCAATTGAGGGAAAAAACTTTGAAAATAATGATACCTCCAAACCACTAACTTACCAACAGACTTCAAAACCAGAAGTTGCAGGCGTCAGTGTTACCAACGGCAAAATCGGCGACGAAATCGGTAATGTTCAATTTGAAATCGAACCCGCAACTTGGGTCAAAGTACGGCAAAATCCGGACAAAAATTCTCAATTACTTGGATACACAAAAAGAATTGAAGGCAATCAAAAAGGACTGTATTATTGGGGTACAAGCTATCCTGATAACCAAACCGGTCTTTCCGGATCAGATATAAATGGCAAA
Source organism: uncultured Gammaproteobacteria bacterium (assembly GCA_964445355.1). GTDB lineage: Bacteria > Patescibacteriota > Microgenomatia > CAYQLK01 > CAYQLK01 > CAYQLK01. Next base: position 1,434 of record CAYUKQ010000025.1, on the reverse strand, counting down.
CCACTTGGCAAATGGATCAGATCTGAGGTCTTACTCTGGCAGAAAAAACTTTGTCAAAAAACAAACCCGGACTGTATTGATGGACAATACCTAATCGACAAAGACAACTTTGGTAAGCAACAACAGATCTCCGGGTATTTTGCCCAAATTAATATCCGTACCTTTGATACAACTGCAGAAACAACCTCACTACAAGTATTAGGCGAATCAACCTCCGCCGCTGATCTTGTTACATCAACCACTGCAACAAGTGCAGCAGACCTAGAACTACTTGCACTTGCCTCAGAAGCCGCCGGACTAACAGAACAAAAATCTAAGTCCGTCCCTTTAGGCAAGTCCGCCATTCGCCAGGCTGTCGTTAATCGCGCAATGCTCAAAGTTCTCGGAATCACTGATGGGCAGGCAGTTGGCAAAACCTTTAATGCTTCGTTTGTAGTTGTTGGTGATTTGCTTGCTGATGCGACAGAAAAAATCGAATCCGTCCCGATCGATTACACGATTGTCGGTGTCGTTCCCGATGAAAAATCGCCGATTTTTTATGTGCCATTCATTGACTTGCGCTCGCTTGGCATCGAATACTACTCACAAATAAAAATCGTTGCTAAAAACCAGGACAGTTTGGCAAGGATCCGCCAGCAAATTGAAGCCTCTGGATTTAACACCAGCTCGGTCGCAGATACAGTGCAACAGATCAACTCACTGTTCGCCACAGTAAGAACGATTCTTGCTCTACTTGGCATGGTTGCACTCGCGGTCGCTGCACTAGGCATGTTTAATACTCTCACTGTCTCATTACTCGAAAGAACCAGGGAAGTTGGACTGATGAAAGCAATGGGGATGAAATCCAAAGAGGTCAAAGAGCTTTTTTTGACCGAATCAATGATCATGGGATTCTTCGGTGGTGTGCTTGGCGTTGCCTTCGGTTTCTTAGCCGGAAAACTAATTAGCGGAATTATCTCGATCTTTGCTATCAGCAAAGGTATTGGATTTATTGATATCTCTTTTATTCCGCTAACCTTTATTCTTTTTATCGTCGTTTTATCCCTGCTCGTTGGCCTGATAACTGGTATTTATCCAGCCAGAAGGGCCACAAAAATTTCCGCGCTCAACGCTATGCGCTATGAATAGATAACTAAAAAAATCTAAATAAATTTCTTAACCCTTGCAATCAAATCTTCGACCGACGTATCGCTCTTGATCATATAATCCACTACATTGTATGAGGCAACTTTTTCCCTATCGCTTTCTTCACCCAGATTAGTCACAACCAAGACCGGAACCTTCTTTAGCTTGTCATCATTTTTTAGCTCTTCCAAAAACCAAAACCCATCCTTACCCGGCATTACCAAATCCAAAATAACCAGATCCGGTCCAAAAGATTGCAATAGCTCCATACCAGACTTACCGTCCGCACTCTCACGCACATCATAACCC
>CAYUKQ010000024.1:0-6802 GCA_964445355.1 uncultured Gammaproteobacteria bacterium | reverse complement strand
TTGTAAACGATAGGTCCTCGGTTCGAATCCGAGAGACGGCTCCATGTTGCAAAAAATAAATATTGTCGTTATCATGCGCAAAGTAAAATTTACCTATGGCTAAAAAATCACAACGCAAACCATTTCACCTCAAGTGCAGTGTCTGCAACGAACAAAACTATACTACAACCAAAAACAGCCTCAACTCTGACGCAAAAGTAGAGATCAAAAAATACTGCTCAACTTGTCAAAAATCTACACTTCACAAGGAAACGAAGATTAAATAACCTTTCTCAGTTCCGACACATTACTGTATAATCCTAAACCGTAATCCGCACTAAGGCCTATGGTGTAATGGTAGCACTAGAGTCTCCAAAACTCTCAGTCTGGGTTCAAATCCTAGTAGGCCTGCAAGATTTCTATTATCATAGTAGATATTATGAGCAAATCTGAACGATTCGAAACCGCATATCAAATATTAAGCCTGTTTATTGCAGTTTTTTTTATTACCGCTTTACTATTTTCGGGATACCAGTTTTACAACAACGTTGTCTCTCCGATCCAAGAACGCGAGAATCGGCTTGAACAAAATGACCAAATTATTCCGAACGAATTCATTGACGAAACAGAAAAAACCGAAAAAAATTCATTTGATAGCTTCTCTTCTGACCCATCAACATCCACGGCCAGAAACTACTTAACTAACGTCCGTAGCCGAGATTACCAAATCGCTTACTCAATACTTTCACCAGCAATGAAAAAAGAATATTCAATCGAATCATTCGAAGAGGCTATCAAACAAAAACACACTGGCAAAATCGTAAGATATCGACTCGATTCTATTCAAATTTTGAATGAAAATAATCGTAAATTAACTATTACAGCATTCACACTCGACCAATCCAACAAAAACAGTAGTTACATATTCACATTCACTCTCACTAAAACCCAAAACACCAAGCTGCCTTGGCAAATCACTGCTTTTACCGACTCTCTTGGATAATAAAATCTAAGTTTGTTAGAGTAAAAGTATGCCTGCCCTATTCGCAATAACCCAATGGATCTTAATCCTCCCGCTTTTCTTCAGTAACAACAGCCCAAACAAACACGTATTATCCCCTCTCGCACCCGGTGAAATCTTAGGTATCAACACACTATCCGGCCAATCTCAACAGTCAAGTCCCAACGAACAATATCAGAGTCTGATCGGAAAAATGATCAATAATGATCAATCTAGCTCTAACCAAGAGTCCAAACAATCCACCTTTGATGTTTTCCCCAAAACGTTCAAGGGGAATATAAAAATACTCGTCCTAGGCAGCACTCAGGTGAATCAATTACAAGACGGACACGGCCTAATTGCCAAATTATCTAAATACTATCCCAACATCAAATTCGAATTTATCAACTATTCATCAGATTATTCAGATATTAATTACGCACTTGCCAAAACCAACGATACCTTCATTAACAATAACACTCTTCAATCATCGGTCATCTTCCAGGAACCAGATATATTATTAGTCGATACCTTTGGTTACGATCAAAATCTCGATGAAAAAACAAAATTAGAATCACACCTCCAAAAACTAAACAATATCATCAATATCGTATTTTCCTACAATAAATCACAGAATATTTTTATCTCCAACTTCGCTCCCAACAGTTCAAGCTATTCAAACATCAGTTCGGATGCCAATTTACAATACGCTTTAGCGGCTAAGACATTAAGTAATATCAATTCCATCAACACTTCTATCCAAAGCAACCATCTCCCGATTATCGATCTTACCAACACACAACCCGATCTCGTTACCAACGATAATTTTAAAATTTCACCACCTGCAGTTTCAATCATGGAGGACAAGATCGCCGAGTACTTTATCAATAACCAAACAATCGACAACGCGCTACAAACTCAAAAAGGCTCGAATTAAGTTAGCTTAACCCACCCTCTAGAATCTCTTTTATCGAACACCGGAGGAACCAAAAATCTGGTAACTGAATCAATAAAAATCATGCTTACATAATTTACCTTCTCCAATCGCTTCCAAAACTTATCATCAAGATCCATCTTTAGTGAATATTCTTTCCTTATCTTTAATAAATCAGCTTCATTCGGATGATCATAAAAAATTACCTTGGACACAACAAATTGTCCGACAACACCCTCGCCTGGTTCCTTCATATAAACCACATCCCCAACAGCTACATCACAAAACGGTGAAATCTTAATTTTGGAAAACCGACCATCAACGGTTTTCTTGCCTGCAAAAATTTTCTCAATATTGCTTTTACTAAAAATTCCTAAATGTTTAGTCATTTTTATTTCGACCTGCCAGAACAAGCTCCAGATAATCCCTAAAATCCTTAGACATTTCCTGATGCTTCAAGCCAAAATCAACAACAGCCTTTATATACTCAAGCTTATTGCCGCAATCATAATACTTGCCGTTAGTGATCTCCGTTGCATAGACATCCTTTCCAAGCTTGCACAGCGTATTAATTGCATCCGCCAAGACCAATTCACCTCCGTGTCCTTTTTCAAGATTATCCAATATATCCCAAATTTCTGGCGTCAAAACATAACCAGAAACCGAAGCCAAATTTGATGGCCTATTATCAATCCCCGGCTTTTCAATTAATTCCGAAACCCTAACCACGCCCTGATCGACCTGTTCACCTTTAGCAAACCCATAACGCTTAGCATCCGCTTCTTTATCAGTTCTAATTGCCGCTAGAATTGTACCGTTATATTTTTCATACGCCTCAACCATTTGTGTGGCTCTTGTTGGTGTTGCATCGATAAAATCATCACCCCACAAAACCAAAAACGGCTCATCATTCAACAAATGTCTGGCACATTTTACCGGTGTGGCATTACCCAAAGGGCCTTTTTGCCTGACATAAATAAAATTAGCCATCTCGGCAATCTTTCTCACTTGTTCCAATTCAGCCTCTTTACCTGAATCCTCCAATCTTTTTTCCAATTCGAACGGATAATCAAAATGGTCTTCAATTGAGCGCTTTTGCCAACCAGTCACAATAATCACATCCTCAATCCCGGCCGCAACAGCATCCTCGACCACGTACTGAATAATTGGCTTATCAACGATTGGCAGCATTTCTTTTGGCTGAGCCTTGGTTGCCGGCAAAAATCTCGTTCCGTAACCAGCTGCAGGAATAACAACTTTTCTGATTTTTTTCATAAAAATTTAACTACAGAATTGTTCTTCTATCATAGAACAACTCAGGCCAAAAGTTTACCACAGCAAAGTCCAAAATCCTATAATATTGTGCACGATAGATTATTGTGCTAGAATCGCGTTTTTAGAGGCTTAAAAAAGTAAGGTAAATATGCTAATATTTGCTCTGCTTTGCAAGTTAACTTGTACTTTAGGATTAATTTATGGCAAAAACAAATAAGTCTCAAAGGACTAAACTACCTACCGTCAATCCTGTTAAGGTGGCCAAGAGTAATCCGGTAAGTACTTACCTGTTGCAGTCAAAAGACGAATTTAAAAAGATAATTTGGCCAACAAGAAATGAAGCCATTAGACTAACAATCATTGTTCTGATTGCTAGCATAATTATCGGTACAATTTTGACTTTAATGGACCTAGGTCTTGCTAAAGGTATTGATAGCCTGCTCAAAATTTAATTATGACTGACCAAAACCAATCTATACAAAACGACAGTTTTGATGACACCACCGTTAACGCGGTTCTCCCTGTTGAAGAAACCGACATCGTCGAAACAGCTACTGCTCCAGAAACAGAAGCGGTAGACAACCAAGTCGCAGCATCCGCTGATGAAGTTACCCCAACCACTAACAACGACTCAGAAGAGTCCACAGATGCTGCTCCAGAAAAAATAGATAACCCTAACGCTCGATGGTACGTAGTCCACACCTACTCAGGTCATGAACAAAAAGTTGCAATCACCCTCAAGCAAAGAGTTAATTCCCTGGGCATGAGCGACAAAATTCTTGATATCTTGGTCCCAACACAAGACAAAATTGAAATCCGGGAAGGAAAAAAATCAACAATTAAGGAAAAGATTTTTCCAGGCTACATTCTAGTCCGCATGGAACTGAATGATGAAAGCTGGCTTGCGGTTAGATCCACACAAGGCGTCACTTCTTTCGTTGGTATTGGCAACAAACCAACACCTCTGCCTGAAAGCGAAGTCGAAGTCATCAAAAAGTACATGTCCATGGAAGCACCCAGGTTCAAAGCCAAATTCAGTGTTGGCGAGGCAGTCAGAATTGCCGACGGGCCTTTTGCAGAATTCTTAGGCACAATCTCCGAAATTGATGAAGAAAAAGGCAAGCTTAAAGTACTTGTAAGTATTTTTGGCCGTGAAACCCCTGTCGAGTTAGATTTCTTACAAGTTAATAGACTCTAAAAAACCAAAATGGCAAAAAAAGTAAAAAGCATTGTAAAATTCAACGTCCAAGCCGGAGCAGCCACTGCTGCACCTCCGGTTGGAACAGCGCTTGGTCCACACGGCGTTCCAATTATGGATTTTGTTAACCAGTTCAACGAAAAAACTAAGGAACAACGAGGCAATCTTCTCCCAGTCATAATCACAATTTACGAAGATCGTAGCTTTGATTTTATTACCAAACAGCCTCCTATTGCTGAAATGATCAAAAAAAGCATTAACTCTGACAAAGGTGCGGCAAAACCAGGCCGCGAAACCAAAGGTAAGCTCACCAAGACTCAAGCCGAAGAAATCGCTAAAGCTAAAATGTCTGACCTTAACACTACCGACCTTGATGCTGCTGTCAAAATTGTTGGCGGCGTAGCAAAATCAATGGGCGTCACGATTGAAAATTAAAAATTAATCATTACCCTAAACCATATGAGCACCAAAACCAAAAAAACCACTAAAACCACTCGCTCCAAATCCTACACTTCTGTTAGTGAACAAGTTGAGAAAAACAAACTTTACACACAACCGGAGGCAATCGAACTAGCAAAAAAAACCTCAAGAACCAAATTTGACGGAACAGTTGAGGCTCATTTTGTACTTAACAAAAAGGATCAAAAAATTAACCTAAGCTTACCCAATCCTCTCAACACTGAATCCAAGAGGATCTTGGTTTTTGGACAAGCCTCAGCAGCAAACAATGTTATTTTAGCTGGCGAGAACACAATCAATGACATCCGTGAAGGCAGACTAGTACCCGGAAAAGATTTTGACGTTGTAATTGCCACTCCGGAAGCTATGCCAATGCTAGCCCAAATCGCAAAAACACTTGGCCCTAAAGGAATGATGCCTAACCCCAAAAACGGAACAATTTCTGAAAAGCCGGACAATGCAATCAGAAGTATGTCTGCCGGACAGGTTTATCTAAAAACTCAGCCAGAACAACCAGTACTTCACGTCGGTTTTGCAAAATCCAGCTGGGAAACGGATAAAATTAGCGAGAATTTCGAAGCTCTTACTCAAAGCATTGGCAAGGACCAAATAAAAAAAGTCTTTATTAATGCAACAATGGGTCCTTCAATCAACGTCAAGCTTTAGGCGATACCCTTGACAAGTCCAATTTATTCTAATAGAATCGCCGTCACATACAATCCTAAGACCGCTTTGGTCGAAGTAAGCTAAATCAATAAGTATTACTTCATAAATCCAGCGCAGGAAAGAAAAATAGTCTCAGTCACTTAATCTTTCTTGTCAACCAAAACGGACAAAATAAAAGATTAAGTTTTTTTATGAACACAAAAAGCGACAACCGGTTAAAAAAAGAAGATGAAGTTCAGGTACTAACTGAGAAACTAACTCGCGCCAAAAGCCTAGTTTTCGCCGACTTCAGAGGTATGAAAATGCCGCAGATTCAATCACTAAGAGCCAAACTCAAAGAATCCGGCGCAGAATTCTCCGTTGCAAAGAACACACTAGTCAAAAAATCACTTATCGATGCCGGATACACCGGTGTAAACGATGACGACTTCCAAGGTCCGATTGGAACCCTTTTTAGCTACGAAGACGAGGTTTCGCCATTAAAAACAATCGTCAACTTCAAAAAAGAAAATGACGCACCTCAAATTAAATTTGGATTTTTTGAAAAAAAATTCATCTCAGACTCAGAAATTTCTCAACTGGCAAGCTTACCTTCAAGGCCAGAACTTTACGCCAAAGTCGTTGGCGGACTATCTTCGCCGATTTACGGAATTGTCGGAGTATTACAAGCTAATTTGCGCAACCTGGTCTACACTTTAGATCAAATTCGTGCTCAAAAATCATAATATTTCAGAAAAGGAGGTGACAGGAATTATGGAAGATGCTCAAAATCAAGCAAATACAGAAACAGAAACAAAAGAAGCTAAATCTGAAGTTAAGGTATCTGCAAAACTTGAAAAATTAATTTCAGAAATTGAAACCCTTACGGTGATCGAACTCTCGGAGCTTGTTAAAGCTTTGGAAGACAAATTCGGTGTTACCGCCGCAGCCCCTGTCGCAGTTGCAGCAGGAGGTGCCGCCGCAGGCGCTTCAGATGCACCAGCAGCCGAAGAAAAAGATTCATACGAAGTCGTCCTAGCAGAAGCTGGAGCTAACAAGATTGCAGTAATTAAAGCAGTTCGCGAGATCAATCAGGAACTCGGTTTGGCTGAAGCAAAAGCTTTAGTAGACGCTGCTCCAAAGACTCTACTAGAAAACGCTAAAAAAGAAGCCGCCGACGAAGCTAAGAAAAAACTCGAAGAAGCAGGCGCAAAAGTTGAATTGAAGTAAATATTTTTATTTCAAATAAACAAAAAACACCTCTAATTTTAGGGGTGTTTTTTTGTGCTCTTATTAATCAACCTCTTGTAAT
>CAYUKQ010000023.1:0-7600 GCA_964445355.1 uncultured Gammaproteobacteria bacterium | reverse complement strand
TTAGCGGTGACACCTGGTTCAATGTCCGCTACGGAATAATGTTAATGCCGACGGTAGCGATATTTGCAGCAATACTTATTGATAAGGCTGTTAAACTACGTTCGGTATTTGTTGGCGCTATGGTATTGGTAATGTTTTTCTCGTACGTGAATGCGGATACTGTAACTATTGATGACGCGCGTGTTGGTTCAAGTCAAAAAAATGTCTCTGAGGTTTCGGGGTGGCTAAATCAAAACGCGAAAAATGAAAAGGGTTTTGTGATGATATCCGCCGCGAGTCATGATGCAATTATTTTTTCCTCAGGATTGCCAATGAAGAGGTTTATTCATGAAGGTACTGGAGCGTATTGGGATGCTGCCAGTGAAAATCCGGATTTGTGGGCAAGGTGGATAGTAATGAGAACAAATGATACTAATGACAGTACTTTTAAGAATTTGATGGATAGCCCTGGATTGGTTAATTATGATCTGGTTGGTAAATACCCGTTTGCTGATATTTATCAGATCAAAGAGAAATACCTGAATCAGTTGAACTTTGAGCCAGTATTTAAAGATCAGAAATAATTTATGCTTAACCAAAGATATTTAAATTTCTTGCTTTTTTCTGTGGCATTAGTTTTGATAATTTGGTCGATCTGGGTTTTTTTTGATAACAAAAAAATCGATAGTTCTGTTTCGGTTCTAACAAAACCTATTTGGGATTTTAGAAGTATAGATACAATGAAGTATTCAAGGGATTTGGCAAGAGAGCGCATGGGTAGTGAAAGTTTTGTTCGAGAAATAGATACACAGGTTGAAAATATCGCCAAGACCGGAGCTAATTATATTGGTGTTGCTACGCCATATGATGAGGAGTTTTTGCCGTATTTGAAATTATGGGTAAACGCAGCCAGAAAATATAACTTGAATGTTTGGTTTAGAGGTAACTGGTCTAGCTGGGAAGGATGGTTTGATTATCCTCACGAGATGAGTTTCGATGATCATGTAACCAAATCTGCGCAGTTTGTTGATCAAAATATCAGTCTTTTTAAAGATGGTGATAAGTTCACTGCTTGTCCGGAATGTGAGAATGGCATTCAAGGCGATCCAAGAGAAACTGGCAGGGTTGAAGAATACAGAGCATTTTTAATTAAAGAATCCACTATTTTGAAAGATAAATTCAGAAATTACGGATTGCAGGTAGACACGAACTTTCTTTCAATGAATATGGATGTTGCACGCTTAGTTATGGATCGTGCTACTGCAGAAGCAATTGGCGGAATAATTACAATTGATCATTATGTGGCTGATCCTGTACGACTTTCAGAGGATGCTAAACAATTGTCGATAAATACTGGTGCTAGAATTGTGTATGGTGAATTTGGAGCACCGATTCCCGATATTACTGGTGAGATGACCGAGGAGGAACAAGCTGTTTGGTTGGATGCTGCACTTAATTCAATGAGTTCTACCCCAGAGATAGTTGGGGTTAGTTATTGGGTTAATAAGGGTGGATCTACGGAAATTTGGAATGATAATGACTCTGGGAATGAGGCGGTTAGTGTGTTGTCAAAATATTTTAAATTACGTCGTTAAATACTGGTTGAGTTATTACGGTGTGAATTTTGATGTGTAGTTTTTTCCCAGGAATTTTGATTTTTAATAATTCGAAATATCGCTCTAATGGACGAGATACTAAGCATTATTTGATATGGGTAGTAGGTGGCAAATATTTTCCAAATAAGTAGCGGTGAATATTTAAAATTGTAATCTTTTACAAAATCGTACACTGCAAGGTTGTAAAAATACATTTGGGATGCAAGTATGATAAATGGAATTAGGGTGTAGATTATTAGTTTTTCGGGAAGGTCGATGGTAAGGTATATATAAGTTATTAAAGGAAAAAAAATAACCCAAAATGTTTGTAGTATGGGAACTATGAGCACATAAGCACATAAGATTTTGCGCCTTATTCCATTGATCTTGAACCAGTTAAATTGAAAAAATATTTGTAAAAACCCTTGGTTCCACCTGGTTCGTTGTTTAATAAATTCTGATACAGATCCTGGTGTTTCTTCTTTGGTTACGTGTTTTTCGTCGTAAACTACAAGAATTTTAGCATCTTTAGTAGATAACCTTATGCCAATGTCAGCGTCTTCGGTTAGCATGTTTTCATTCCAGCCATTGTTTTGATTGAGAAGATTGCGTTTAAAAAATACCGTATTGCCCCCTAATGGTACGACACCAACTTGCGCAAAAAAAGGCATTGAGGATTTGAACCAAAAATAGTATTCGAGAACATTAAATAACGAGAACCATTTTGATTGATAATTCATTAGCTGTACTCCGGATTGAATGACGTCTGATCTTGTTTGGATTGTAAGTGTATTAATAATATTTAATATGTCTTTGTGAGGCTCGTCTTCGGCGTCAAATATGCCAATTATTTGATTTCTAGATTTTGAAAGGCCGATATTGAGCGACTTGGGTTTGTTATCGGCATTTGTTCCGACAATTACTAATTTGATGTTTTTTGTCCGAATTGTACTTAATGTATCCTTGATTGCATTGAGGGTGAGTTTGTCATCACTACGACACAAAACTAATACCTCAAACAACGAGCTTGGGTAAGAAATTTTTGACATTGAAATCAATGTATCTTTGATTACTTTTGATTCGTTTCTTACTGGTAAAAGTAGCGAAAATGTGCGAGTGGGTCTATTAAATTTTTTGGGGGATTTTCTTAACTTAGTTTTATCAACGTCTTGCCAAGAGTAAAACATTGAAAAAAAATCGAGTGACGAGTGGAGAATTAGTAATGTCGTAAGGCTAAATATTAGCCAGATGATCATATATTAAATATTACGATTGACGAACATTATATTACTGAGCCGGTGTAGTTTGCAGTAATGATTAGTCGTTTTGTGTCGAGAAAGCCTGTACAAGTGTAGAGTGTAAGAATTTTTGAGTCGGATTTTGTGTTTATTTTGGCGTTTTTTGCACTAATTATTGTAATTAGGTCAATGGTAAAAGTTTTGGTTTCACCTGAGGCATATTTTAGTGTAATAATGTCTCCTCTTTCGGCTTTTTTGAGGTTGCCGAGAAGTTTGGGCCAATTGTGGCTGTAGAATATGCTGTTGCCGTTTTGTCCGGGTAATGAGGAATCGACAAGATAATTAACTCCATAAGAGCTGGTAGCAAAATCGTTACCTTGAATTTTTGTAGCAACAATAGGCAGGGATATATTAATGGCCGGAATTTCTATCTGGTCAGGCAACTGAATATTTTCGTTTGAGCTGTAATTGGCTCCGACTGGGATCGGAAAACTTGTTTGGTAGTACAACCACCCGGCTGAAAATATTAAACCTATACCTATAAAAATAAGACTTTTAGAAAAAAAGTTTTTCACAATTTTTTCCTTTAAGTTGTCAGAATTATTTTGACGATTTGATTTTTTTCAAACTGAGACCGCCAATAATTAAACCGAGTCCTAGCAGGGATAAGGCAAAAATGTTTTTGGTTGTGCCAGTGGTGGCTAATCCGAGTATCTCTCCCCCACCAATACCGTTTCCGTAATCGGTTGTGAAAGTTTTGCTTATTTCTGTACCACCAACGCCACCTTTGCAATTAAATGTGTGATTTTTTGCCAAATAAGGAGCCTTTTCTAATCCCCAGATGGAACCATCAAGAACCAGAGTCCAGCCTTGATTTTTGAGACTATTTATTTCGCCTTCTGTTAGATCGCTTACTTTGAACCAGTCAGTTTGGATTCCATCACCACTGTTTGGGCAAAAGCATTGGGTCAGTGATTTGTCTGAAATCGTATAAACCTTGTCAGATCCGGTAAAAATTCCGGTGTTCCCAATAATTCCATGTGTACCGTTATCATAACTGGCTTTTAATGTGCCACTAGGCGCGACACAGTTAGTAAATGGCGGAATAGTCACAGCATAAGCTGCTGTACTAAGTGGAATGGTAAGTGTAATGTTGGCTGCCAGAGCCAAAAATGTTTTTTTCATTTTTGTTACTACTCGGGCAGTAGAAATATATTATAGGTTGGAATTATAGCCATTTTAAGTAATTTGTCAACCCTGTAGTATTTATTGGATTTATGACTGACTTTTGTTGTTTGTGTGTGAAATTTATGCTAGTTTGGTTTGTTAATATAGACCTATATATTTAATTTTTAGATTTTATAAATGATTGGGGGTAAAATACGGATATGGTCCGTGATAAGACGTACAGTCAGTATGAATTAGAAAGGATTAGGCCAGACGAGGAGTACAAAAATTGTAAAATGTCTGGGTTGAACCTGAGTGGTATTGATTTTTCCGGAAGCAAGTTCGAGGGATGTTTTTTTACGAACTCCTCGTTAATTGATGCGAAATTAAACGATTGTGAATTGATTGATTGTGACTTAAGCAATACTAACATGGCAAATGCCAGTTTGTTCTCTACCGTACTACGAGGCTGTAAGCTTTTGGGGGTTTCTTTTGTTAATGAAACAAATATTACGGCGACGGTTTTTGAAAAATGTATGCTGGATTATACGCAGTGGCGCGGGCTAAATCTTACGGATATGGATTTGTCTAATTCGACTTTCCGAGGAGCCGATTTTGGCGGGTGTAATCTTGCAAGGGTGAATTTGACTAATTGCAATTTACTTAATTGTATTTTTGAATATGCGAAATTTGATCATACAGATTTTAGAGGTTCGAGTTTGGATGGACTGGATTTGAGACAAAATATGCGGGGTGTCATTATTTCTACTAAACAATTGCTTGGGTTAGCGAAAAATGCGGGGATTGAAGTAATCGACGGCCAATAATATTAAGCGTTGAGTGGTAACTTGAATAGTTAAGCTTGATCGAAAAGTATGCCGTTATTGGAAAAATTCGGATCAGTGCACATTGCCCGATTAAAACAACATGGTCTTCGCATTCCGGATTCGAGTTTTGAACATGCTACGGATATTCGTTTTTTACGTGTTTCGGGATTTTTGGTCGAATTGATCCAGCGAATCCAACCCCACCTCGCTATCGGCGTGGTATCGACCCAAACTGAATTAGCGTTTGGATTGTTGTTCAATGCAATTTTTAGATCATCAGGTATTTGAGGATCGGGCCAATTTTTGGTGGGTTCAATATCCAGTTCGACGCTGTCGCCAGTTTTGGCATTAATTTTTTTAACAATTGCCTGATCAATTTTGAACCAGTGACCGCCTTTTCCGTCCGGTTCGAGTGCGGTTTGGATCGGTAAACCATTGATCGTTCCGTTGACCATAACCATTCCTTTGGATGGAAGCTTGGTACTTGCTTCTGCGGGAAGCTGAAGAATTACTGTGGAGTTGATCGTAGATAATTTGGTTCTAAAACTAATCTGTGCCATATTTAATATGTTTGCAAGATAAATCTTTTGGGGTGGCTAAGCGGGCTCGAACCGCCGACCTCCAGGTCCACAACCTAGCGCTCTAACCAACTGAGCTACAGCCACCATAAACAATCATTTACACGCGATAAGGCTTTTACCTTAATAAAAGCGAGTCGTATTGTATCTTATTCTTTGAATTTCTTCAAAATTGTCTCCCGGTATTTGTCTTTTGTCATAGACAAATAAATCAGGGGCAAAATACCGGCTGTGTTGAAGATTAGCAAAATAATAAACCATGACTTGTCAGACATTCTGGCTGCTCTCCACATTGCCTTGGCTTTGAAGATCAGTTCGAATATAGAGATAGCAATGATTACAATCCAGAAAACCGCTGCAAAGGCAAAAATTCCACCCAGTTCGGGTGTACTGCTGCCATAAGTGGCGTTCATTTCCTGTTCCAGGCTTGAGAATGTCTGATCAAACTCGTTTGAAGTGTTTTGTGTTAGATATTGCATATTATGTTTGTATTCACCTCCTTTTTGAAAAAACCATTACTTCTATTATAATATCTTGGCTTCGGTGTTGGTTTGCGAAAGTCTCCATAGCTCAGTGGATTAGAGCGAACGCCTTCTAAGCGTTAGGTCGCAGGTTCGAATCCTGCTGGAGGCACAATTTTTATTTATTGGATATTTGCCCTATAGTTATATAATAGCTGCCCGATGAACTTACGAAAGATTCTGTTCTTAATCATTTTATTAGTGCTGTTCGTCTCACCTATTAATGTTCTTGCACAGGAACAACCAGAGCCTAATGGCGTTAATACCGTTATTCCGTCACCAAATAACAAATTTGGAATTCACCTGAATGAGCCTGAGGCTGATATCGAACACGCCAAGCTAATGGTCAATAATAACGGAGATTGGGGTTGGGTCGTGATGGTGATCAGGTCGAATGATCGGAATAAAGAAAAATGGCAATTAATTTTTAATCGATTAAGAGAAGATCATCTAATTCCTGTAGTAAGGATTGCTGGCAAACCGAATTCCGGTGGTTATTGGGAGAGGCCAGGCGATTCTGACGCCAAAGAATGGGCGGATTTTTTAGATTCTCTTATTTGGCCAACCAAAACAAGGTTCGTTACTATTTATAATGAACCTAATCATGCAACTGAATGGGGCGGTTCGGTCGATCCAACTGATTATGCGAACAGATTTGTTGAGCAAGCCAAACTCCTTAAGTCAAAATCGACCGACTTTTTTATTCTTAATGGAGCTATCGATGCCGCACCACCCAATGAACCGCCTAATTATTTGAGCTTTGAGTCATTTGTTTCTGAGGCTAGTCGGTCAAATGCTGAATTTTTGACTTACATTGACGGATGGGCGTCTCATAGCTATCCAAACCCTGATTTTGCTGCACCGGCAACCAATACCGGCAAAGCCTCGGTCAAATCTTATGTTTATGAGAAAATTTTTGTTGAGTCATTAGGTAAAAAACTGGATTATGTGTTTGTAACTGAAACTGGATGGAAACATTCTGATGGGGTAGACGTTGATGGTTCAAGGATCAGTGTAGAGGAGGCGGCGGAACGTTACCGTGTGGCTTTTGAATCGGTTTGGACTGAGGATTATTTGGTTATGGTGGCGCCATTTATTATTAACTATCCCGACAAGCCCTTTGATCATTTTAGTTTTATTAACCCAAAAGTATTGGGTGAAAGAACGGAGAAATATTTGGCAAATTTTGAAACGATTATGAATTTGCCTAAAAAAATTGGTAAAGTTTTTCAGGAAACCAAGGCAAAATTTGAAGATATAAGTTTAAAATCTTTTTATAAACAAGGTTCGGATTTTGAGGCGTTAATTAGCTTTCGAAATATTGGCCAAAGTTTATGGGGTGACGATAATGCCAATGTTAGTCCAAAAATTTCGGGAGCAGAGAAGATAAATAATTTAAAAGTTGAAAAAGTATCAGATAAACTCAAAACTAATGTGAACGAAAGTGATATTTGGAAGATTAGCGGTACCTTGCCCGAAAAGGGTGTGGTGACTCTAAGTTTTGCCCCAATTGATCAGAATCAAAATCAGCTAAGTAAAAGTGTGAACATACCAATCTATGTTGCAGGAGATTGGGAGTATATCTATTTGTCGGCCAGGGATATACTTTCGGGGATTTTGTGAGTAAAATATTGCAGGTATTTTTGGGAACGTAGCTCAGCGGTAGAGCAGTCGCCTCTTAAGCGATTGGTCCAG
>CAYUKQ010000022.1:0-11107 GCA_964445355.1 uncultured Gammaproteobacteria bacterium | reverse complement strand
TGACAATTTAAATGCACAGAACATTCGTCCGATTGTATGTGGTAATTTTTCCGAACTAACCTCAGAAAACTTAGGGGACTGCTCTAATCTAATTCTAGCTTTCGAGCCCGAAGATTCGATTTCTACTAATCCCAACTCCGCTCCGCTTACAGTTAGCGATGCAGCCGACAAAATAAAACAAATCAAAGACCTTACCAAATGCAGTACCGTTTTGTATGGAGGCAGTGTAACTGAGTCAAATATTCATGATTTTTACTCATCTCCAGACATTGACGGCGCACTTGTGGGTAAAGCCTCGATTGATATTTCAATTTTTAATCAAATAATTAATCTCTGCCAGTAATGCAAAGTCTTAAAACCACCCCTCAAAATCACAGGGGTAAAACTTCTGGTGAACATAAGACCTCAAAACGTAAGTTAAAAATTATTGGATTAATATTATCCTGTTTTTTTCTTCTTGCATTAGCCACGGTTTTTATTCCCCAGTTCAAACACGCTACACAGAGCATACTCAATAATCCTATTATCAATTCTGGGCCGAACGTCATAAACGATAGAGGTCGGACAAATATCCTAATTCTTGGGATTGGAGGAGAAGGGCATGATGGTCCGAATCTTACCGACACAATTATTCTTGCTTCTTACAACCAGAACACCAAAAACACCCACCTTATTTCGGTACCGCGAGATTTTTGGGTTGAATCAATCAAGGCAAAAATAAATACCGCCTACGCATTCGGGGTCGAAAAAGGTAAAGAACAGGGGATCCGCCAAGCCTCAGACGCGGTAAGTGAAATATTAGGTGTACCTATCCACTATGTGGTGCGATTGGACTTTAATGGATTTATTCAGGCCATAGATGAGCTTGGTGGAGTCGACATTGTGGTCGATCGCACATTTGACGATTACCAGTATCCAATATCAGGAGAAGAAAAAAACATGTGCGGCCTAAGATACGAAACAATTACCGCTGACGGAATTCAGCAGACACGTTTACTTAATGCCGACGGCCAAATAGTGCCGGATGTTCCTGACCCGTTTACTTGTCGTTATGAACATCTGCATTTTGAGGCTGGATTAACACATATGGATGGTCAAACAGCACTTAAGTATGTTCGTTCGCGCAAAGGGACAAATGATGAAAATACTGATTTTGCCAGGTCTCAACGGCAGGAAAAAGTTATTAGCGCCATCAAAGACAAAATTTTTTCTCTTGAGGGGGTTTTTAATCCGACCAAAATTCTCTCACTTTACGACGCATTCAAGCAGTCTGTGGATACAAATATTTCTACCTCGGAATTCCCTGATTTCTTTGAACTATTTAGACAAGCCAGAACAGGACAGATCGCATCAACCGTAATTTCTGATGACGGCGATAATCCACTTCTGATTAACCCGCCGATCACAGAGCGATACGGATTACAATATGTTCTTATTCCCACCAGTGGCAGTCTTGAACAAATACACGGTTTTATTAAAGAAACGCTTTACCCATCACTTTCGCCCACACCGGCTTCCAATTAAAACCTACAAAAAAAGCGAGCATCACCCTAATCAGAGTTACTCACTTATTTTGTTTCTGGTTATAAAAACAGAAAAAATTATATCTATTTGGAGAGTGCGCGGTTAACGTAGTACGCCCCGACGAACAAAAGTCCGACAGCAGCTACAAAAACCAATACGGTTGGTTCGAACACGCCGGTATTTGGCAATGTTGAACTAGCTGTAGATGCAGAGGGGGTAGCTACCTTTGCTGGAGTGGTACCAGCCGCGAACGCGCCAGATACTTGGGTCAAATATGTTGCAGCCGCAAGTGGCAAGGCAGTTAACTTTCTCATAGGGTAAATTTACCAGAGGAAGCCCGATTTGGCAACCGTTAAAACAATATCAATATACAACAATTACTTGGATTTTTTAGCAGACTTTTTCACTACCTTAGCCTCAGTTGTAGCCGTTTTTACAGTCTCTAACTTGGCTGCTGCTTTTGCAATTCTGGATTTTAACCTAGAAGCCCTTCTCTTTGAGATAAAACCTTTTTTGCTTGCCTTGTCGAGCGTTGAAAAAGCCTGACTCGCAAGCTTGTCATCACCGACATCTTTGCGTACATTTTTAAGTACCCGCTTAATATTGGTTTTGATCTTTGCATTGCGCGCAGTTCTGACTTTGTCCTGACGCATTTTTTTAATTGCACTCTTAATTAGTGGCATGTTTACTTAAATTTTTTCTTTTAGAATTCTCGCTACTATAAGTTTTATAGCTTAAAGCTGGGCAATTCTAGCACTTGAGGCTGTCAAAACGCAAGCTATATACTTAATTCAAGCCTTCTAATATTTTTTACCATAATCATCAACATAAACACTAATTACCAAATGCCAGAAAATTCGAATACAAACCGCTCCAACCCGATCGCAAAAACTAATTCTAAGCCCAAAATCTTAGCTGAACAGTTCTTTTTTCGTAAACAAAAAACCATTCTTTCAGCAGCATTTTTGATCATGGGGCTTTCGCTCGCGTCGCGGGTTCTGGGGTTGGTTCGCGACCGACTGCTCGCTGCCTACTTCGGTTCCGGTCCGGATTTGGCCGCATATCTTGCCGCCTTCCGCCTGCCGGATTTTATCTTCCAGGTTTTGATATTCGGTACCATCACAGTCTCTTTTATTCCTATTTTTGCGGAGTTGTCACACAGGCAGGAAGAAAAAAAGCTTTGGATAACTGTTAGCAACATAATCAATATTGCCTTTCTGTTTTTTGTAGTTATTTCACTATTGTGTTTTATCTTTGTCGAGCCGTTGGTGGCTATGATCGCACCCGGCCTTGTCGCTGATCCTGCACAGCACGCAACTTTGGTCAATCTAACCAGGGTTATGATTATTTCTCAGATATTTTTAGCAGTCTCGAGTTTTTTTACAGGCATCCTTCAATCAAGCCAGAGATTTTTAATTCCGGCGCTTGCACCGGTTTTTTACAATCTCGGAATTATTTTAGGGGCAGTTTTGCTATCCAATAATCTTGGAATTTATGGTCCGGCAATTGGGGTTGTACTCGGCTCAATAATGCATTTTTTGATTCAAGTTCCCGCAATTTATGCTTCAGGATTTAACTATCGATTTGTATTCAATCCCAAAGACGCCAATCTTATTAAATTACTTAAATTGGGCTTACCTCGAAGTGTGGGAATGTTTGCTTCGCAGATCAACGAAACGGTTGATATTGCGCTGGCCTCAATTATCTCAGCCAAAAGCGTCGTAGCATTTAATTTTGCAAGTCATCTCTATGTGGTTCCGATTGGTTTATTCGGCGCAACGATCGCCCAGGCGGCACTCCCCACACTTTCAATCGAATTTGCCAAACGCAATATCGATGCTTTCAAGAAGACTATCCTAACATCAATGCATCAAATGCTTTTTTTAGTCGTACCGGCTGCGATCTGTTTAATAGTGCTTCGTATTCCTTTAGTCAGGCTAATTTTTGGTGCGAGCGAATTCGATTGGCCGGCAACTGTTCTTACTGGTCGAACATTGGCCGCACTTTCCTTTGGTATTGCTGCTCAAAGCGTCCTGTCGCTGATTGTTCGAGCCTATTACGCTCTGCACGATACAGTTACACCGTTAATAATTGGTTCAATTTCTGTCATAACTAACATTGTTTTGAGCCTGGTTTTTATCAAAATTTTTAATTTGCCGGTCTGGGCCCTCGGTTTGTCCGGATCGATCGCCGCTGTTATTAATCTGATTTTGTTAATTATTGTCCTTGATCGCAAAGTCGAAAAATTCTCTAGACGCCAGTTGTTGTTGCCGGCGTTCAAGATTTTTGCCGCAGGTTTTTTTATGGCCCTATCGCTTTATATTCCGATCAAGCTTCTTGATCAGCTGATCTTTGACACTACCCGCACCATCAACTTAATTATTTTGACTGGAATTTCGGCCGTTGCAGGTTTTAGCGTCTATTTATTTTTAACGCATATTTTCCGCGTCGAGGAAGTAAGACTTTTTTGGATGCTGGTTAAAAGAATACGTTCAACAATTCGCAAAGAAACACCACCCAGTGGGGTAGTAACCACGCTAATCGAGGATGTTACGCCGACATCATCCGATCAAAAAATCTCCTGAGCTTTGTGCTTCACGAAGCGCCTCGACGTAGCCAAAGTGATGGCAAAAATGTCGGAGTCCGTTTTTGGAAGAATTTTGCCGAGTAACTATCTACTTTATTGATTCTCTTTTTATCTTTCACTCCTAATCACACTTTGAACGCCTTTTGTTTTGCATCTTTTTCTCTCACGCCTCAAACCTTCCCTTTTATTGACCGCTTTTTGTCTAAAAGCTTGGATTTTTGACTTATCAAAAATTTCAGACAAAAAAAGCGAGAGTGAGAAATATCGCAGGAATATTTCAAACGTTCAACAAAAGTGAAGTTTAAAACTATTGTTTCTCCATTAAGAGAAAAGCCTAATTACGCACAAAACCTACATTTCCTGCTAGAATAGCGCCACTAACTTATGCAAAACATTCGCAACTTCGCCATTATTGCCCATATCGACCACGGCAAAAGCACGCTTGCCGACCGCATACTTGAAATTACTCATGCGGTTAATGCTAGCACCGACAACAAACAGCTTCTGGATTCTATGGATCTGGAGCGTGAGCGTGGTATTACAATTAAGCTCAAAGCAATTTCACTTAGCTATACACTCAATAACACACAATACTTGCTTAATTTGATCGATACTCCTGGACACGTGGACTTCAGCTACGAGGTGTCACGTTCCTTGTCCGCTTGTGAAGGCGCGATTCTCTTAGTTGATGCCACAAAAGGTGTTCAGGCTCAGACTATTGCCAACCTTAACCACGCCCTAGACGAAAAACTCACCATTATTCCGGTCGTCAACAAGATCGACTCTCCCGGCGCTGAGCCAGCCAAAACCGTCAAAGAGCTTCAAGGGCTTGGTTTTCTGGAGTCAGAAATTTTGCAGGTTTCGGCCAAAACCGGTCTCAACGTTCCCGATTTAATCGAAGCTGTTATCCAGCGTATCCCTCCGCCAAGTCTCGGTCAATCTGATCTCAATCGGGCTTTGGTATTCGACTCGCTTTATGATCTTTACAAAGGAGTGGTTACTGCAGTCAAAATTGTTGACGGTAGCTTCAAAAAAGGCGACAAAATCAAATTCCTCGCTACTGACACCGAAACAGAAATACTTTCTATTTACAAACTCACTCCTCTTACCAAAGAAGTAGACGCGCTTGAAGCAGGGGAAGTTGGTTTTTTTGTTACTGCCCTAAAAGCAATCGAAAACGCTCGCGTCGGTGATACGATCACGCTCAAAAATCAATCTCCCGCAGCGCTTCCCGGTTACAAACCAGCTTTGCCGGTTGTTTATCTGTCACTTTATCCGATCGACCCATCCGATTTCTTACCGCTTCGCGAGGCAATGGGGAAGCTCAAGCTCAATGATTATGCTCTGCAGTATTCAGCCGAATCATCACCATCTCTGGGGCAGGGCTTCCGTTGTGGTTTTTTGGGGCTTTTGCATTCAGAGATTACGATTGAGCGCCTAAGTAGAGAATACGATCTCGACCTTATTGCCACCGCCCCTTCCGTCAATTACAAATTACTTGACGGAACGGAAATATCCAAAGCAATTCAATTACCGGCTTCAACTATGGAGATTCTCGAACCAATTGCAGACGTCAGTATTATTGCGCCGTCGCAGTATCTCGGCCCGATTGGGGAGTTGGTTCATACCAAGCGGGGAATTCAACTTGGGGTCGAAAATCTGGCTGATCAAGTCAAAGTTCAGTACAAAGTCCCGCTTTCGGAAATCATTACTGATTTTTATGACGAATTAAAAAGCCGGACTCAGGGGTTTGCCTCACTGAATTTCGAGGTCACAAGCTACGAGCCTGTTACTGTCAGCAAGCTCGAAATCCTGATTAACTCCGATCCTGTTGACGCCTTAGCTCAAATTGTCCCCGCGTCAAAAGCCGAAAGTATAGGCAGAGCAACAGCACTTAAACTTAAGGAAGCTCTTCCCAGGCAGCAGTTCTCACTTCCGGTTCAAGCGGTCGTTGGGGGTAAAATCATTGCTCGCGAAACCGTACCGGCATTTCGCAAAGACGTCACTGCCAAACTTTATGGAGGGGACGTTACCCGCAAAAACAAACTGCTCGATAAGCAAAAAAAAGGTAAAAAACGCCTCAAGAACATCGGCAGTATTCAGATCTCACAGGAAGTTTTCACCGCACTTCTCCGCAAGTAATTTTCCTCAATTTGTCAAGCACTTTGTTATAGGATACAATTCGCGGCAGATTAGCTTGCACCTTAAATCAATACCGCTTGAGTTCACTGGAGGTATATCTAAGAGTCATGGGTGATTTCAACATCCTAGCCGAAGCCGCAACTATTGCTCAGAAAGCACAGCTTGCTGGTCTGCGACAGCAAGAACTGGACATAATCCTCAGAAGAACCAAGATTTTCGGCAACGCCGTGTCTTGGGAACGCTGTCGTCGTCGCCTGACTTACCGTCAGCATCACAATGGCATTTTGCTTGCTGTCGCTGAGTGTCACAGGCACCAGTGCGGCGTATCTCGTGCCGAGCTGGGTCTTGTACTCAAGATCGACACAGACTACCTCATGGATCTCGAAAGAGGAGTCCTTGATTTGGTTTCCGCCTTCGAACTCCTCACCTCACCACGGTGCCTGTTCATCATCAAAGGCCTCGGGTTCAATGATGATGACGTCACACCAGATAAGATCGAGAAATTCCTTCTTCAGAGAGGTGACTGGTGGGTTTAGCCGATCTGCATATCCACACCAAAAACAGTGATGGCACCTTCAGTCTTGAGCAGCTCCTTGACCACGTTCAGGAGCGAACCAGTCTGGATGTCATCGCGGTTACCGAACATGACGACATTCGAGGCGGTCTCAAAGCTGTGTCGATGTCGCAGAGTCTAGGCTGTCGATTCAAGGTCGTTCCTGGTGTCGAAATCACTACCCGACAAGGACACCTGATCGCGCTCAATTTGACTGAGCAGCCGCCATTTATGGCTAGTGCCGAAGACACAATCCGCTTTGTTCACAATCGAGGCGGGTACGTCATCGCCGCTCATCCATTGGCCAAAATTCCGCTCAGCTTCAGCCAGCGAACCATCCGTGCCATCTGTGAGCATTCCGACTTCTCGGTCTATCTCGATGGGGTTGAAGTTCACAATCCTACTCTAGCCGGCAGGTCGGCACTTCCGAAGATCGCCCGCCTCAATTCCACACTGTGGAACCTTCCGGAAGTTGGGTCGTCCGACGCTCATTTTATCGAGCATGTCGGTTCAACCGTTACCTACTTCAAAGGCAAAACACCCGAGGAGCTATTCGAAGCGCTTCGGGACTCCAAAACCACAGCCATTCCCCAGGATTATGCAAAAATAGCCTGGCACAGACTGGTTGCTCAGCAGTTTCGGGGGTTATCAGCCACACCGCGCAAAGTGATCGGTCGTGGTCTTACAGCTCGAGTTCCATGGTAAGAAAGGATCAAGTCGCAAATGGACGAAAGCCCTTACCAAAGACTGGGTAGAGTCCTGGTCGAGTTCCTCGAAGCCAGGGACGACTACAACGATGCCGTCAAAGCTTGGGGGAATTACACTCTCAAGATCGAACAAGTCATGATCGACTTCCGCCCGCGCCATGAGGCCGTCAATGCCGAGTGGGACAGGCTCTACAACCAAGACAAAGAGCGATTCGTTCACGAAGAGCTCGAAGATTGGAAAGCCAAACAGGACGCGGCCAATCACGACGAAGATCAGGCAATGGTCGCCGTTCTTGATTCGTACTACGAGGCGATCAGAGACCACTTCCTGCGCTTCCAGTTAGCTGGCAGTGAACTGCTCACCGTCCTCACCTACCTCGGCGACAAAGCGTCAGGAATTTTTCCGCTCAGCTACGGTGAAGGTCGGCGGAACCTCAGGCACAACGGCGGCGTCGAAGAGGACAGGCTCATCACCCAATATGAGCGAGTCCGCGAAATGCTTGCCAATCGCCACAATAGGAGTTTCGCTTGAAGCGATTCTCATCCCATAGCCCTCCCCTAACAAGGAGGGCTTTTTCTTGCCTAAATTAGACCCTAGTTTCAGGTCTCCTAAAATGGCTCACTCAAAGTGACAAAGAGAGCAGTAAAATTATCCACTGCGAATACTTGTCACGACGAGAAGACACGAAGACTCTGTTAAGAGTCTGGAGTGGCTTATAGTATTTGACATTTAGCCTCAAAAAAGGTATAATCGGACTAAGAACATTACAAAGGTAGGGTAATTCTTTGTCTGTGGTCGCAACCCGCGTTCTTGCGCCTGGTCACTATGTGTCGAGCCCTTTGACACTCGCCCAGATTGCCGACGCACACCGGATCGGAGCCCCTTTCGAAGCCAGTCTCATCCGGTACGAACCCACCAGCGACTCTCCGCATTGGTACTTCTCGTACTACGGTGGGGTCTACGACCATAAGGTGCGTATCAAAGTCTACGTCATCGTTCCGGGCAGGGTCGATTTCACAGCCAGCGTTTGGGTTGAAGACAACCCCCGAGAAGCCTTCGTTACTCACGAAGAGCTGGAAGAAGTCGAAGAGCAAGTCGACGATCCTGACTCGGCCGGGAAGTATTTCTTCCACCTCATCGTCAGGTAAACATAAATCTCGCACAGCCCTCGCATATTGTTCCTTCAGCCCTCCCTTCAATAAGGAGGGTTTTTTCTTGCCAATTTTGTAGTAAATAGCTACAATTCCTCACTTAAGTTCATTCAAAACAAGAAAGAGGGCAGAAATGAGTCGATTTCTCGTGGTTCTGCTTCTGATCTACTGGGCGCTCATCTCAGTGGCATTTTTTGAAGCCGGACTCTATCTGGGTCTAACGACTTTTGATACAGAATCCGAGTACCTGACCAGACTCATCTGGTCCTTCACACTTTATTCCGCACCGATTTTTGTAGGTCTTTATCTACAAAAATTCCTTCACGGATTTGCCCTTCTTCTTATTCCCGCAGTTGTTTTTTCTGTCGGACTAACAATAGGGGCAATCCAAAGCTACAACGACGAACTGCCGTACGGTCTGTGGAAAACATTCCTGATTCTGTTAGTGTTGACCACAGCCATCATGTGGCTATCCTTCTCGTTTGGACATATTCTCTTGGGGCTCATTTATAAGCTGAGCACAGGAGAAAGCCTCACCAACGACCGCAGCCCCGACTAACCTCGGGGCATTTTTTCATCTCTTCCAATATCTCAAATCTTCCTTTTTGTTGACCTCTTTTCGTCTACATATTCCTCATAGTTTTGGGTTTCCCTCTCGCAGAGAAGATTAAAAGTATTTTTAATCCTTAAACGGCAGGACGTAGCCAAAGCGATGACGAAAATTCAAGATGAAGTTTTTGGAAGAACTTTGGCGAGTAACTATTCACTCTCTTGGATCTCTTTTTCTTCCCATATCCTCCAATTTGCTTAGCGAAGATCTGTTTTTGTCTTTTTCTCTCATATTCCTAATCACACTTCGAACGCCTCTTGCATTTTTCCCATTTACTTATACCTCTCAACTTGCCTAAGTGAAGCCCTAATTTTTCATGCGGGCACGGGTTTTTGTTTTTAAACAAAAAGAGCTGAAAAATTACAGACTGACAAGCCACGCCGGGGCTTGGAGGGTGCGAATCTGGCAGGTTGAAAAACATCTGTTTCTCCAACGGAGAAAACCCAGTGTGTGCCACTAAAGGTAATTGAAAAACAAATTGTTTCTTCCCAGAAGAAAACCCAAATTCAACCCTAACCCCTATCAACTATTGACACAATTTAGCACTTGAGTTATATTAGTGCTAATACAAGCTCAAGCAGACTGGAGCTTGTGTTCAACAAAATATGACGGATCTTACAGACCGCCAGCGCAAATTATTACGTTCAATCGTAGAGCGCTACATTGATACAGCTGAGCCTGTTGGTTCAGAATCAATCGAAAAAATTGCAGGGCTTGGTGTTTCGCCCGCAACTATTCGTAACGAAATGGCCGTACTTACCAAGGCGGGTTATCTCGTGCAACCGCACACTTCTGCCGGACGTATTCCGACTTCACTGGCCATCAAGTTGTACATTAACCAGTTAATGGAAGAAAAGAATCTCTCCGTTCGCGATGAGGTTAGTATCAAAGAACGTCTTTGGGATCAAAGATTCGAGTATGACAAACTAATGCGTCAGGCCACTCGCGCACTTGCCGAGCAGACCAACACTCTGGCTTTAGCAACCAGTGCGACAGGCGATGTCTACGCCGCCGGTATGTCTAATATTTTGGACAAACCCGAATTTTACGATATCGATTTGACCAAAGCAGTACTTAGTTTGATTGATCGATACGAACTTCTTAACGACGTTTTTGGTCGCACTTATGGTGACGAAACCGTCCACGTCGTTTTTGGCGACGAACTTTCACTTAATGAGTTCGCGCCCTGCGGCTTTGCCTTCACAAAATACACCTCCGGCGATGGTCGCGAGGGATATATTGGTGTAGTTGGACCTTGTCGTCTGCCGTATCAGACCGTTATTCCGACATTGCGTTACTTCGGATCGCTTCTCAATGAAGTATCCCGCAATTGGTAACCACGACTAGGCAGTTACCTTGTCATCTACAAAACCTCTAAAAATAAAAAAATAAAAAAATGAAAACCAAAAAAACCAAAACCGCACCAGCACAAGACAACGATCAGAACGAAGATTACAAAGATGCCTACCACCGCGCGTTGGCTGATTATCAAAACCTTCAAAAAAGAGTAGAGCGCGAAAAAGATCAAATTGTTGATTTTTCTAGCTCAGTGATTCTCTACAAGTTCCTTGAAGTTTTTGATAACCTGCTTACGGCTCAGAACCACCTCAAAGATTCCGGACTCGAGATGGTGATTGCTCAATTCCGCCGAATATTTGAGGAGGAAGGTATGCAGGAAATAAAAATTGAACCAGGCATTACTGAATTCAACCCTCACTTTCACGAGGCTGTAACACAGGTCGAAGGTGAGCCGGAAGGAACAGTTGCCGAGGTTATTAAAGTAGGCTACACCAAGCAGGACAAGGTTATTCGTCCCGCAAGTGTTACGGTTT
>CAYUKQ010000021.1:0-11263 GCA_964445355.1 uncultured Gammaproteobacteria bacterium | reverse complement strand
CTTCTTTTCAAGTAAGTCAACTTCGTTTCCTTCTTTTCAAGTAAGTCAACTTCGTCCTGGATCAGATCTTTGCAAGCTTATTATTTGCCGATCTACACAATTTTAGTTCTCACCCAAGATCACTTCCACTGCTAATAATACAGCGTGTCCATACGTAAACACATATTTAATATCAAGAATAGAAAAACACACAATATATTGTGATTACCAAGTGAAAAAAAACAACTTTGAGACAAAATAACCGATATTTTCCTATCGACGTAAACCAAGCGATTACTGTCAATTACTTTGCAAGAGTGACAAAAAAGCCGGTCGCTAGTGAGTCAAAAGGTTGACCACTATAGCAACCGGCAAGGGTGAATTTGTTCAGACACTACTTGTGCTCTCGGGACTTTCCACGATCGAAAGTCAGCTTGACCAGCTTGTCGTCGAGTCGGTAGGCCATGTCTACCACCCAGTTGATCGGGCGGAAGATGGGGTTGTCGGGCGCGACTGCTTCCGTCATCGCGAGTATGTATCCGATCCCGAAGAACAGGAACGTCGCGAATGTTGCCCCTGAAGCGATCCAGATCAGAAGTTCTTCCATGACCAGCTACACTACCTTTCCATTGGTATGATTTTTCCGTCCGTTGCGTCCTGATCCGAGTCAGACTCGGTCAGATCAATGTAGTCGTGGATCGAAGGACGAACCTCAAAACCACAACTCTTGGCAACTTCGTGCGCTTTCCAGAAGATGTCTCGGTGTGCCTGGGCACTTTTGATCAGATTGTCCAGCTGCATTCGACTATCATAGTCGCTGAAGCCGACAGTCAGGTTGGGCTCAAAGTGTCTGATTCGCAATTCGTATTCCTGCATCAGCGAAGCAGATTCACGGAGAGTGCGATCGACGCGAGCTTGAGTTTGTGATCGATGTTCAGTCTCTTCGAATGCCGGGTCGGCATCAAAGATCTGAACAAAAGATTTTCGGTTGGTCGAATTGAAGGCGTACCGGATCTGCTTGTTGGCCGCGACCACGTACTGGCGGTTATGACCAAAGGCCACGCTCCACAATAGTACGATAATCAGGCAGACAACAATCGCGTCAACAACAAACCTCACCACCTCAAAAAACCACACATTGCACTCCTTAAGGTGTCTGCATATTCGTAATGTGCCCTCGGATTACTCCGATTATTCCGATTATACACTATAGGGCTAACAAGAAAAAAAGCCGCAAGTATTCAAAAACTTACGGCTGGGCTTGTTGTGACCGGTCTTGATACCACATGCACCCTTAAGGCACTAACAACTGTCAGGATGGTCCTGGCTGGTCTTGCGATCATGGCCGCGTCGACTGTCAGCATGGCGAAGTGCAGCTGCCAACTGAACAAAATTGCTCTGTAAGGGCTCGCGTTCAAGCACCTCAACGACTACTGGTTTCGGTTTTGAGCCGTAACTCAAAATTTTCCTGATCAGATTCAAGATTCCCTCCGTTGGATGTTAGGTATCGAACCAAAGATTCTAACAGACAATAATCGAATAACAAGTAATAGTGTTGACATTACACTAATATGATGTATAATACTTAGTGTATATTAAACAATAATAAAAAAATGAAAAAAATTGAAATAATCGCCAGTATACTTATAAGCGTTTTATTAATCGGGCTAAGTTATTTTCAGCTGGCCCCATTTGCTCTGACCGAAGTATTCGGATTTGTTACCGGAGGACTGTGTGTTTGGCTTGTCGTCAAACAGAATATTTGGAACTGGCCAGTTGGTATTTTAAATAATATATTTTTTATTATTCTTTTTCTGCAGGCAAGGCTATTTGCCGACACCGCACTCCAAGTTGTCTACGTTGCTCTGGGTATATTAGGGTGGTACTGGTGGCTTAAAGGTGGAGAGAACAAGACCAAACTAATAGTTTCTGACGCTCCGAAAAGAACTATGGTTTGGTTGCTCATAATTTCAGCGATCGCGACCGCAATATTGACTCAAGTCCTGATCATAGTAAACGACTCAGCTCCATTTCTGGATGCGGTCACAACTGTTCTAAGTTTAGCTGCACAGTTCCTTTTAACCAAAAAATACATCCAAAACTGGTACTTCTGGATCACGGCGGATGTCATATATGTTTACCTTTATTTTTCCAGGGGACTTTCGCTAACAGCGATACTTTATGGGATCTTCCTGACTATGTGCATAGTCGGACTTATTAAATGGCAAAAATCACTAAAATGAAAAAAACTAAAAAACTCTTTAAAACCGCAGTCGTTATCGGCAAGTTTTATCCGCCACACCTTGGTCATAAGTTTCTGATCGATACCGCCCTAGCAAACAGCGAAAAAGTTACAGTTATTGTCTGTGGTCGGTCGAATCAATGGATTTCACCTGAGCTGCGTTATCACTGGATCAAACAGATTCATCCCCAGACAAAAGTAATTCTCATTAATGATGATCAGTTGGATGACGATGATACTCAGGGATGGGCTGATGCTACGATCAAGTGGTTGGGATATGTACCTGATGCCTGTTTTACTTCAGAAGATTATGGTGATCCTTGGGCAAAAGCTATGGGGTGCAAGCATTTTTTAGTTGATAAAAAACGCGCCACTATTCCAATTTCCGGTACCAAAGTACGACAGAGTCCGCTAGACGCCCTTGAATTTCTGCATCCGATCGTCCGCAGTTATTTTGTCAAACGTATCGCCATCGTCGGCGCCGAATCGACCGGCACTACCACACTCGCAGTAGCCCTTGCCAAAAAATTCCATACCGCCTGGGTGCCCGAATTTGGCCGAATGTATTCTGAGGGCAAAATAACTAATCGTAATCCGATTTGGCAATCGGAAGAGTTTGATTTTATTGCTAAAACCCAAAGTCGGACCGAAGACATGCTTGCCTGTCAGGCCAACAAAGTTCTAATCCTCGACACTGACGCTTTTGCAACCGCGATCTGGCACAATCGCTACTTAGGAAGCTATTCCAGATCGATTCAAAAATATCTTCAAAGCCGTCCAGATCCTGATTTATATATTCTTACCGGCGACGAAATTCCATTTGTGCAGGACGGCTTGCGGGATGGTGAGCATATTCGCCACGAAATGCACCGGGAATTTATCCGCCAGCTTAAGCAAAGGCACCTGCCTTATGTGGTTGTCAGTGGGTCGCCACAAGAACGACTAAAAATTGCCACTCAAGCAATAAACACTATAATAAAAGGAAGTTATGAACAAAAAGCCAACCGCAAAATACGATCCGGCGGTTTTCGATCGACCCTCGGTGACCGTTGATGCCTTGATCTTCACTGTTAAAGACAACTCACTGCAGATCGCCTTGGTCAAAAGAGCAGGGGAACCATTTAAAGATCACTGGGCCTTACCTGGAGGATTTATTGGTATGGACGAGTCGTTAGAGGACAGTGTCAAACGCAAACTTTCCGTCAAAGCAGGATATGAGAATGTTTATCTTGAACAACTTGCAACATTTGGTGATCCCGATCGCGACCCGCGTACACGTGTGATCACAGTTGCTTATTTTGCTCTTACCAGCCCCGACAACTTCCAGTCGGTCTCAAGTGATTCGGTTACCGAATCTAAACTATTCGATGTCAAAAAACTTCCGACCCTGGCCTTTGATCACAAGCAGATCATCGATTTTGGAATCAAAAGACTTCGCAACAAGATCCAGTATTCCAACATTGCCTACGGACTCCTGCCTAGAGAGTTTACGCTGACACAGCTTCAAAAAATATACGAAACCATCCTCAACAAATCCTTAGACAAGCGTAATTTCCGTAAAAAAATGTTGGCCAGCAAGTTGCTTATCAGTACCAAGAAAAAAACGACCGACTCCGCTCATCGCCCGGCTGAACTCTATAGATTCAACTCGACCGATCTTCAATACTTCGACTGATTTTTATCTTGACTCCCCGTAATAATTGCACTATTGACATTTTAATTACTTAGTGTAATAATTACACCATAGCTCGTTAAAAACTAAAAAAAATAAGAAGTGTCAAAAAAGTTTCACTTCTATCCGATTAATACTTAAATGTTTGGCGACTTACATTTATTTTTTTAAACGATAGATAGTGTATATAAGACACGAAAGGTATTAAAAAAATGACCGTTATTTCCTGTCTAAGTTGCGGACGCTATCAAACCCGTTCCGTAACTGTCGACGCGATCGTAATCAACGACAAATGGCAGATTTTGCTGATCAAAAGGAAGAATCAGCCGTACCAAAACCACTGGGCTCTGCCCGGCGGGTATCTCGACCAAAACGAAACCGCTCTTCAGGGTGCGCTTAGGGAGCTGCGGGAAGAAACGAGTTTGTCTGCAGAGACTGCAGAATTCTTCGGCTTCTACGACGAACCCGATCGCGATCCTAAACAGAATGTTTCCTTTGTTTATCTGGTTCGTCAATTTACCGGCCTCCCAAAAGCCGGCGACGACGCACTGGAAGCAAAGTTCGTTAGCCTTAGTTCACTACCCGACAATATCGCTTTCGACCACTGGTCGATCATTGCTGACTTCAGCCGAAAAAGCAGTCGAGAAAGGAGCTAACTCTCAAATGGCACGCGAAAATCTTATCCTCCTGACCGACAGCTACAAGGTCAGCCATCATGTTCAGTACCCGCCCAACACCCAGGTCGTCTACAGCTACATCGAAAGCCGCGGCGGCAAGTGGAGCCAGACAGTTTTCTTCGGCCTACAGTACATCCTCAAGAAGTACTTCACCGGCGCCGTGATCGAAAACTGGATGATTGACGAAGCTGCCGAGGTTTCGGCTGCTCACTTCGGTGACGGCAAGATCTTCAATCGTCAAGGCTGGGAGTACATTCTCAACCAGTACGGCGGTCGGCTTCCTCTCCGAATCAAGGCTGTACCTGAAGGTACGGTCGTCAACGGCAAGAACGCTCTGGTCGTTATCGAAAACACCGACCCGAACTGCTTCTGGCTGACGAACTACATGGAAACCCTGCTCATGCAGCTCTGGTATCCGGTAACCGTCGCCACCCAAAGCCACGAGATGAAGAAGATCATCCGCCATTACGCCAGTTTGACTGGCGGGGATCTGGATGTCAGCTTCAAGCTTCACGATTTCGGTTTCCGCGGTTCGGCCTCGGTTGAGTCCGCTGCTATCGGTGGTGCAGCTCATCTGACTTCGTTCCTCGGCACCGACACCATGCCGGCACTCATGCTTCTCCGTCGTTACTACGGCGCAGACATGGCCGGCTTCTCGATTCCCGCTGCCGAGCACTCGACGATTACCAGCTGGGGCAAGGCTGGGGAAGCAGATGCGTTCCGCAACATGCTTTTCCAGTTCCCTAATGCTCTCGTCGCCGTGGTCTCGGACAGCTTCGACATCTTCAACGCCTGCGAAAACCTCTGGGGTACCCAGCTTCGCGACGCTGTCGAAAACCGTAACGGTACGCTGGTGGTTCGTCCCGACTCGGGCGAGCCAACTCAGGTCGTGCCTCAGGTCCTCGAAACTCTTGGTCGTCGTTTCGGTTACACCGTCAACGCCAAGGGCTACAAAGTCCTCCCGCCCTATATCCGTGTGATTCAGGGCGACGGCATCAAGTACGAGTCCTTGGGCGACATCCTCGAAGCCGTCTATCAGGCCGGCTGGAGTACTGACAATATCGCGTTCGGCTCTGGTGGAGGTCTGCTCCAGAAGGTCGATCGTGACACGCTCAAGTTTGCCTGCAAGGCAAGCCAAGTCGTTATTGCTGGAACTGCTCGCGAGGTCTACAAGGACCCCGTGACCGATCCGGGCAAAACGAGCAAAAGAGGTCGACTGGTGCTTGTTCGCGACGAAAACAACTTTGTCACTGTCGCCGAAGGCACCGTTGATCCGACCGAAGACTGCCTCGTCGTAGTCTTCGAAAACGGTGAACTTACCACCGAATACGACCTTGCTGGTATTCGTGCCCGCATTGCCACCAACCTTGAAGACGATGGTATCCGCGAAAGCGCGGCTGCCTGAACTTTTCAAGCCACATAACTAACCCACCCTTAAACAAGGTGGGTTTTTCGTCAATATTTTCAAGCATTTCTATTAAGTATTTCCTGTTTACTTTACTTGATTTTTATATAACTATAGGGTATAATTAGCCTCGCACTTTATTTTAAGGAGAGTTACGTCTTGACCGAAAGACCCGAGATGGTCATCGTCCAGTTCAACTTCAGCAACTTCGCGAACATGCCCCAGCATCTGAGGCAGACTCGCAAGCCTGAAGAGCCTCAGCGAAGAGCCAGTGCCCCCAACGGGACACTGGTCCTTCCGCCGACCGAAAACAGTCGGATCGACCAACTTGTTGACGACCTGAGCGTTGGGTACCGCCTCGTCTCTGCGCACATGGAGAAGCGTACCAACCGCAACGCCACATCCGCTCGCGACCACTACTGGACTGCCAGGTTCACCTGGGTACCGACGGAGTCTGCGGTCATTGGTCCGGAGTTTGTCAAGGTTGCAGCCAGCGTCGAGTTCGATCTTTTCGAACTTTGCCGTCGGGCGTTCTGGCGGGTGCGGGCATACCGCAATCCGCGCATCGTCAATGATCAGGTCGTCGGTTCCTTTCTCAGTCTCAACTTCGAGGCTCGCAAGGAAACCATCAACAGCAATAACAAGCCAGTTCTGGTTTGGCGTCGTGACGAAAATGGTCATAAGATCGGCGACAAGCCGGTTCCCATGGTTCCGGCCGCCACTCTGCGGGTCATAGACGGGCTCGCCCAGCTGGTGTTCAACAGTCAAACCTCAGCGGCCTAAAACACCAACGCACCACAAGTGCAACTCCCGCGCCCTCCCTTCAACAAGGAGGGCTTTTTCTAATTCATTTAAGATTCAGGTAGTATTAAAATATGTCCGCCAAAAAATATTATTCGGTTATACACAACGGTTTAACTGAGGCCAAAGCCAAAGAGGAACTTGTTCGCTACGGACACAACCTACTCAGTTCGACCAAGCCACCAAGCATTTTCAGAATATTTATTAGTCAATTCCGTAGCCCGTTGATCTATTTGCTGTTGGGTGCCGGGATTTTTATCCTAACCCTGCAGGAGTATATCGATGCCTTTTTAGTATTCGTTGTTTTGATCTTCAATGCCATAATCGGTACCTTCCAGGAAGGCAAGGCACAGAACACATTGCTTGCCTTAAAAAAATTTACCAAGACCAATGCCACCGTTATTCGTGACGGTGTTGAGAAAATAATCGACGATTCACTAATTGTTCCCGGTGATCTGATCGTACTACGCGAAGGCGAAAAAATCCCCGCCGACTTACAAATACTTCAGTCTACTAATCTCAAAGTTGACGAATCTGCCCTGACTGGTGAATCTGTTCCGGTTCGCAAAGATCCGACCGCAGGCTTCGATCAGGCCTACAAAGGTACGGTCGTCGTGGCGGGTTTTGGTATCGCTAAGGTCATAAAAACCGGCATGAACACCAGAATTGGTCAGATCTCAGCCGAAATTACCGACGTCAACGTCGATCTCCCTATCAAAAAAGAACTCAACAAGATTTCCAGAATTATCATTGCCACATCAGGGATACTCTCACTTTTTATTATTCTTCTCGGATTAATCGAAGGATATTCCTTAGAGTTAATGGTCAGGACGGTGATTTCTTTGGGGGTTTCGGTTATTCCCGAAGGTCTGCCTGTCGTATTGACACTGGTTCTGGCCCTTGGCGTCTGGCAAATGGGCAAAAGGAATGCTCTGATCAAAAAACTCCAAGCTGTCGAAGTACTCGGTCAGGCTTCTGTCATCGTTGTCGACAAAACCGGCACAATCACCAAGAATGAGCTTTGCGTAACCAACCTCTTTTTGCCGGGAGAACTTGTCAGGGTTTCCGGTACTGGTTACAGTAGTGAAGGTCGTTTGAGTTATCAAAAATCATCCCAAAAAGACATTCTTACCTCCGCCTTGGTGGCCTACGCTTCAGCCACAGCCAAAGTCTATCGTGACTCACAGAATAATTATCTTGTTTCCGGTGACCCGACCGAAGCAGCCTTAGGTGTTTATGCTGCCAAAGTATCACGCCAACTTGGAGTTGATTTGGAGGAGGATATCGAGATTATTGAGGATCACCCATTCGACTATCAGGAGAAATATCATGCGGTACTGATCAAGAATCACTCGGCTAATCTATTATGTGTTTCCGGTGCACCGGAAAAGATCCTCGAACTTTCCAGACTTAGTCAAAAAGAAAAACTAAAATATCACCGGATTGTGGAGAATCTGTCCTCCAGAGGCTTACGAGTCGTCGCCTTTGCTTATCGTAATAATCAAAGATCGCTTGATCAAAAAATTCCTCAGCTGACATTCGGCGGACTTTTTGGTTTGCAGGACAATTTGCAAATCGGTGTAGCGGCCTCGGTTGCAAAGGTCAAAAATGCCGGCATACGGGTCGTAATGGCGACCGGCGATCACCTGGCGACCGCACTATCGATTGCTAGGGACGCTGGGATCTATACCGATGGAGATAAATATCTCACCGGTCACCAGCTCCAAACCATGACTGACGGCCAGCTCAGGGAAATAATCAGTCGTGTTACAGTTTTTGCTCGCGTTACCCCCGAAGACAAAATTAGAGTGATCAATACTCTCAAATCCCTAAACGAAATCGTGGCAATGACCGGTGATGGTGTTAATGACGCACCCTCACTGACAGCCGCCAATCTCGGTATCGCTATGGGCAAGATCGGTACGGAAGTCGCCAAAGAAGCCTCCTCGATCATTCTGCTTGATGACAATTTCGGCAGTATTGTCGCGGCAATCGAAGAGGGGAGAGTGATTTTTCAGAAAATAAAAAACATCATTCTTTATCTTTTCTCGACCAGTGCGGGGGAAGTACTGGTCATTATCGGTGCAATGGTGTTGGATTACGGTATTCCGCTTAAGCCGTCACAAATAATCTGGATGAACTTTGTTACCGACGTCTTTATCGTCATCGCCTTAGCATTCGAAACCAGAGAGCGTAGTTTGCTCACTCGCAAATGGTCAGCCGCCAAACATCAGATGTTGGATCTGACCATGCTATTTCGGATCCTCACCATCGGTTTCGTGATTATGATCGGCTCGCTTTTTCTCTATCGTCAATCCTATCTTGTCGATCCGATCAAAGCCTCGACGATCGCACTCACAGTATTAGCGGTTTTTCAGTGGGTCAACGCTTTCAATGTCCGTTCCGAAACCAGTTCAGCTTTTCGCTCCAAAATCACTTCACTCAAATACCTTATCGGTGCGATTATTCTTGTTTCGATCCTTCAGGCGTTTGTTATTTATCATCCGCTTCTGCAAAGAGTATTTGGGACCACCGCACTTAATACTCGGGAGATCTTAGTTATTATTTTGATGAGTACTTCAGTAATTATTATCGAAGAACTAAGAAAGATATTCTTCCACTTGATCAAACACTCTAAGGTTTCACAAAACCGGACGCGGTAATTAACATAACAATCCCGATCACATTCAGTCCAAACGAGATGATCATGAACTGGTAAGTTTTTAACCTCGTCAGGCCTAGTAAACTCACACCAAGCTCGTCCGGGAATGGTGAAGCCATAATCACTGCGCCGATCACCGGAAAACTCCAAGAAAAATACTTAGTATTCAAAACTCGATTGACCTGGTTACCTCCGAGGCTTTTATATATTGGCGCGATTTCTTTGACTAATCCATCCTTAACGAACCTAAAAATGATCAGGTCACCTAGCACACCTCCTAAACTTGCAATGAACGCCAGTTCGAGTACGTTGAGTGATTCAGCCATTACCAACAGGATCACAAACCCTGTCGCTACTGTAAAAGTCGAAACGAACAAAAACCCCGCAAAAAATGCTCCAATATAACCCCAATCGCCCAAGCGCAACAAAAAAGTATGAAATTCTTCGAATCGTGTAATCCAGAGAGCAAATATCACAGAAATCACAAACATGGTGATGTTTTTGTATTTCCACCTCGTCCAGGAGTTCATTACTCGAGTATAACAAAGCTGGAGACCTTGGCAGATTTTTATCTATTTTCCGCGATTTTGTATCCTGTAGTATTTGCATTTAGCTTCAGGAAATGGTACAATCGTCGTTACAGCTGCTTAACAAGGAGTAAAATATCCATTATGGATGTTGCCAGCAACCCTCTTCGGCTTAACGGTTTTTGCCCCGCCTGCGGGGTCAAACTGCACTTCGCCGAACATGCCGACGTCTGCCTTATCGAAGGCGCCACGACCGACTGTAATAGTTGCGGCACCAGCCTGATCATCAAGGAGGGTCGCCTCTACCGGCTCCACGAATACCTTCATGCCCAGGACGATCGCTGGCCGGCTGATGGTCAAGGCACGTCGAGCCTGACCATCGCGTAAGCGATCACTCCACCAATACAATACAGCTATCGTTCGCCCTCTAAAAAAAAGAGGGCATTTTTTTATGAAAAAAGTAAGCAAATAATATCTAGCAGCCCCGAGGGGAGTCGAACCCCTGATCTCTTGGATGAAAACCAAGTGTCCTAGGCCACTAGACGACGGGGCCGTGACTGCACAAGTTTGCGAAGGAATTTTAACAGAATTTCCTTATTTTGTCCTCACGATAACAAATAAAAACCCCTTTGATATTATCGCGGGGGGTTGGTTGCTTCAGCTGGCTAGGTCTGAGTGGTTTTTTTTGCTCCTCTGTCGTACTCGGCAGTTGGGAGGTTCTCTGTCTCTTCTGATCACCGGTGAAGGAGTAACGCCGACGATCTCCGGCATACTTAGCTCGCTTACAGGCTTTTTAGTGTACCGCTGTCGGCGTACAAAATCCTGCATCTCACGGCTTTTTGAAGCGGCGTCGTTGAACCGCCAGACGAACCTCGGACAGTGATGAGCGGCTTCCAGGTCGTTGAGGCTGGCGTATGTTATTTCGACTACCTGGTAAGGCGGTCGTCTGTCGGCGGAGGTTTGACTTAGGTCGTTTTTTGGCAGGCAGGGGTCAGAAATAGCCTCAGCTTCATTTCTGGCAACCACGACGGTGCCCCACCACGCGCCACCATCTTGAGTGTAAACCCTGAAAAGTTTCATCTGCTTTGACTCCTGAAATCGGGTGTGGTCTGGATTCTGGAACTGTGAGGAATTAAGGTGCCAGCCTTGCGATAACCACCCACATTATATAATCACCCGTCAAACAAATATTTTTAATCTTGTTTTGGCAACTTGCTTTAGAGTAAAATACGCACGTTCGTGCTAGTCTTTATATATGGCCCGATAGCTCAATGGTAGAGCACTCGCCTTTTAAGCGA
>CAYUKQ010000020.1:0-12470 GCA_964445355.1 uncultured Gammaproteobacteria bacterium | reverse complement strand
CATAGTCCAAATTCTACATCATTACCGCTAATCATTTCCCGGTGATTCGATTTTTACTCGTGTAGAGAAGAAATTAATCATTTTCTAGTGATTGATTTCTTATACAAATCAATATGTTCTAAGGCCACTCCCGTACCGTAAACCACACATTTAAGAGGATCTTCAGCCACATGAGCCGGCACACCGGTCTCCAGAGTTACGTATTTATCAAAATTCTTAAGTATCGACGTTCCGCCACTCATCACAATCCCCTTGTCAATAATATCCGAAGATAATTCCGGAGGCGTCTGCTCTAATACCCCTTTTATAGCACCTACTATTGCCTTAAGAGGTTCTGAAATTGCCTCGGTTACTTCAGTAGAACTTACCGTAACAGTTTTTGGCAGTCCAGTAATAGAATCCCTACCTTTGACCTCCATCGTCTTTTCAGGATTCATAACAATCGCACTGCCAATCCTCAACTTAATCTCTTCCGACATCCGCTCGCCCACAATCAAATTATGTCTACGCCTTAGATAAGTTGATATTGACTCATCGATCTTATTCCCACCCACACGCACACTCTCATGCACAACCACTCCCCCCAAAGAAATAACCGCTGCCTCAGCCGACCCCCCACCAATATCAGTAATCATACTTCCGCTAGCCGCACCTATTGGAATCTTCGCACCGATCGCAGCAGCGAGTGGCTCATCAATTAAATATGCTCGCTTGGCACCAGCAGACATTGTCGCATCCAGTACAGCTCTTCTTTCCACCTGAGTTACCCCAGCAGGAACACAAATCATAACTTCCGGCTTAAAAAGGCGACTTTTACCACAAACACGATCAATCAAATATCTAAGCATAGCTTGCGTTATTTCGTAATCAGCTATCACGCCGTCTTTTAATGGCCGAAGAGCGGTAATATTTTCTGGCGTCCTACCTAACATCTCTTTTGCCTCATTACCAACTGCAACAACTCTCCCATCGTCTGTTGATACCGCCACCACTGTCGGTTCGCTCATCACAACACCAACAGACTCTAGCCACACTAAACAATTAGCGGTACCTAAATCTATTCCAATTCTTTTACCGAACTTAAACTTTTTCATTTTTTAATCTGGTCGGTAAAAGAAAAAGGCGCAGCTTATATACTACAAAGCGAGCAGTTATTCTTTTACCAAACTTTAGTTTCTTCATATTTGTCTTTACCTATATATAGAACTAACTACCTGGGGAACAAATTATACCTAAAAAGGCTACGCAATACCCCAGTTGCTTAAAACGACTTTGCATATTATTATTAGCTCGCACTTTTGGCATCAACCAAATAGTACACAAAACCCACGAACCATATGTCATTAACTGCTCACAGAATAATTCTCACTTTAGGAACAGCAATAATTTTATTAACAATTGGAATCATTGCCATATTCTGGGCTCGTGGCTTCAAAATTAGCCCACAAACCGGCATTAGCCGTACCGGACTGATAGTCGCAAACTCGGTCCCCGACGGCGCAAAAGTATTTCTTGATGACAAGTTAGTTTCTGCCACCAACGCAACAATTTCATTTCTTGAACCCAAAAATTACAATGTAAAAATCACCAAAGACGGATTCACCACTTGGGAAAAAAACATTGAAGTAAAGGCTGACCTGATCAATGAAATTGACGCCCTACTCTTTCCGCTTGCCCCAGAACTTAAACCCTTAACTCTATCCGGTGCCTCCAATCCTCAATTGTCCCCTGACGGACAAAAAATTGCTTACACAAGTTCAGGTACAGAAAAAGGCGGAATCTGGATCAACACGATGGCGGACGGACCATTAAGTTTCAACAAGGGACCCAAAAATGTAATTAAGAACACAACAAACGTTGATTTCGATCTCGCCAACATTACCTGGTCACCATCTTCCGATGAAATTCTAGTCCAAACCACCAAAGACACACCAAAATACTATTTATTTGATATCAATCGAACAAACAACACCTTAACACCTATTTCAGAAGCAGAGGCTTCCAAGACATTGGCAGATTGGCAAGATACAATTAGACTGCTCCAAACAAACCTTGTCTCAAATTTACCTGAATCTATCCAGACAATCGCCAACCAAGTTACCAGCGAAATTCCAACAGCTACACCGTCACCAACAACCGCCAAAACAAAAACCTCACTCAACAAGACCGAAAGCACCGAATCATCCAAACTTTCACTCAACTACACTCCATTTAACCTTAAATTCTCTCCTGACGAAGAAAAAGTTCTCTACAGACTCAACGAAGGTTCGAGTTACTCCTACAGAGTTTACGATATTAAACTCAAAAAAGAACTTGTCGTCGGCTCCTTTAATCAAGAAATTCTAGTTAACTGGTACCCAAACAGCACACATCTGATTTTGACCGCTAACGACGGAATATCAATTATCGAAACAGATGGTAGCAACAAACAACTAGTTTTCTCTGGCAATTTTACTGGTCAAAAAACTGCCTTCCCATGGCCAGACGGATCCAAGATTGTAATCGAAGCAAACTTCAATACTGGCAGCACAAACCAATCCAATCTCTATACTTTGATCCTAAGATAAATTCCCCCTCTGTACTCTCAAAAAGGGATTCCCGCCCGTCCCTTGTAGGATTTACATACCCTCATCACAGCAATTTCTATCCTGATTACTTGTTTTCCTAACAATAAGCTATAGACTTTTAATCAACAAAGGAGATTACACCCTACTAGGGTACCAGCTCTTGCCAAGTAGTTCGACTGACACCCAGAGAACTCTCATTGCTGAATAAATAAACTATCCTCGGGTCGTAAGTCAGTTTCTCTGCTGGATTAGCATTACCAGGATTAAGAACTGGATCAATTATTCTATCAAAGTTGGCCCCACCATAATAAGCAAGTCCACCAAAAATATTTAGCTGACTCGAAAACGATGTTGGTGCCGCACCCGTACGACTATTAAAGTTTCCGCCGGCAACAATATACGCATCAATTTGCGTCACACTAAAATCAACATTTACGTTTCCATCCACAACCAGAATTAAGGCTGCATTATTATCCGATTCGTTAGGCAAATTAATATTTGCATTAATATTCAAATCTCCTCCGACAATCAAAACAGTAGGCTCATTTGGAACCGAAAACCCTGAACTGATCGTCTGACTGCCTGCGATCGAAAATATCCCATTATTTGGCAATAAGGTTGCAGTTGTTGTCGCGCGAGCAGAAAATAAATTCTTAAGTGAAAAATAAGTATCCGGAGTAACACTGTTTGCATACCCTTCACTTACCCACCCATTCTGCGAATTAAAATTCGTATTATTCCCTCCAGAAATCACTGTATGAGTCGCATTATAAGAACCCGATGGTCTGGCAAAATCCAGCTCGATATCGCCTATTGACTCAACTGAACCACTCACAGTTTGGAGCCAAGCTGCCAGATTCTGTGCTGTAAATGTCGTAGACGGACTCGTCTGGTTCCCAGTACATTGATTGTCGGCAACCACGAACCAAGTATAAACTACCCCTACCGGCAAATAGTCATTGCCACCCAAGTAAGGCTGCCCCCCCCACACCGCATAAACCTGATCCCAAGTTAAATAAGTATTACTTGTAACGACATCGGGCAGTTGCGACTGACCTTGCGGCGTAACCCTCAAAGTATATGAGCTAGCGCCTGAATTACCACTTGGCCAAGCATTGGTCCAGCTAAAATCCGGACGATAAGGCGCAATACTTCCGTTAGCTGGAGCAAGATTCGTAAAAGCGACAGGCGGGTTAACCGCACAAGAAGAGCAAGAAGCTGATGTGGTATCTGACAAAGTTCCCGAAGCCCCACTCAAAAACCCAGACTTGGTACCAGTTATTCTGAATGAGTAGTTAGTTGATGGCTCTGGCGCGTAATTAAATGTCGTACCTGGAGGTGTTAATGCAAACTGATTAACTGTTGACCATGAAACACTAAATGTGCTTCCTGTAACTGTTCTCGTATAGACTTGCCCTGTTGACACCTTGGTAACTTGAACCGTGTAACTATCAGCTGGCGCATTTGGAGCCGCGATCGTATCCGACCAGGTAATTGTATAAGCCGGACTATCATTCACACACCCCTCAACCGCACTATTTAGAGTAATTACACCAGGATACGGCGGAGTACATGCACTCGTTGTTGCATTCGAAATATTAGAATTCGTTACTGGAGGCGTACTGGCATTCGTGGCTGCGATTTGATAAGAGTAAGCTGTTCCGCAACTTCTCCCGCTATCATTATACGTAGTCGTTCCAGAACCAACCGTCGAAATCAAAACACCGTCTCGATAAACCTGGTAATTCGACGCATAGGCCGAAGCTGTCCAGCTCAGATTAACCTGTGTCTGCGAAACTGGTGTTGCGGTCAAAGTAAACGGTCCAGGGGAACAAATCGCAGTTGTACCTGCGGTCGTATTAGAATCCGTGTTGCCTGCAGGGTTAATTGCTCTAGCCTGATAATTATAAACCGTATTACATGTAAGACCACTATCTCGATAAACTCTAGGATCGCTAGCCGGCTGAGTCCTAATTAACACTCCATTTCGTCTCAACTCATATGTAACCGCATTGGTCGAGGCAGTCCAACTAAGATCGATCGCTGTTTGAGAAAAAGGCGTCGCCGACAAAGTAAATGGACCTGGTACCGCCGCTGTGGTGAATTGATACACACTCGACTGGGTCTCTCTATTAGCACCATTAACCGCCCCGATCCTCCAACTATATGTAGTATTAGGCGACAAGCCTGAGGCAGTATATATCGTAGTCGGATCATTCACAGTCGCAACCAATGCCGGATTAGCTACCACCCCAGACTGGTAATATACCCTATACCTCCTACCGCTTACCCCACCACACTCATTCCCCCAGCTACTAACCGCATTCCAGTCAAGACCAACCGACAAAGCCTGCCCGGTTGCACCATTCGCTGGTGAGACAAGTGCAGGCGCAGACGGATTAGTTGTTGAACAGGGAGAAAAAGCCGGATAAAAGGAGGGATAAAAAGTCTGATACGGATAAAAAGCTGGGTAGAACGAAGGATAGAATGAAGGATAGAACGAAGGATAGAAGGATGAATA
The DNA here is from genome assembly GCA_964445355.1 of uncultured Gammaproteobacteria bacterium. Lineage (GTDB taxonomy): Bacteria > Patescibacteriota > Microgenomatia > CAYQLK01 > CAYQLK01 > CAYQLK01. The sequence goes on along the minus strand of CAYUKQ010000020.1, from coordinate 7,382 downwards.
ACACGGATTTGATCCAAAACTATAAGAAGTCTGTGCAAGAAACGACTGAGAGTTAGTTGCGGTATTATAATTGTACAGCGTAAAAGTCGCCGTCAGATTCTGATTCTGATCATTAATATTCCAGCTACCGCTAATAGGCTGCCTTGGGCTTAAGCCAGGGGAAATATTAGTCCCAAAATAAGTATCAGTCCCAGAAGTAAACACTCCTTGCGCCCTCGTACGCCTAGGATAAGCCGCCCCATCAGATCCACCACCTGACCAACTGACAGTATATTGCCACATTCCACACCCTAACGCAGAAGGTTGAACATTTGTAATAGAAATCGATTGTGCTCCAACCTGCGAGACTAAACCCTTTACTACAAAAAACAATACCAGCAAAAATCCAAGCAATACTAAACTTCTCAACTTCTCCACCAAAACAGTACTCATTTCTGCTCTACTCCAATATATTCAATAAACTCTGGACTTATTACCTCAACATCCTTAAACCCATTTTTCATCACCAAAACAATTTTATCGCCAATCTTTAAGTCGTCCCAGCTTAAACTACCTAATTTTTCAATATTATTTCCATAATTAACTTTTTCAACGACCATTTCCGGATTCATCCCGAACTCGATTTTTTTATTATTTACCTTAACACTAACCGTATTTAATGTCGTTTTTTTCATCTCCTCCTCAGGAATAATACCTATTGTTTTCTGGGTAATTTGAATATCAACTATCTCTCCACGATACACAACCGGCAAATCACTTACCCTCATCCTCCAGTACGATACCGCACCAATAACTATCAAAATAACCAATAATACCAAACCGATCAAAAAAAGGCGCCTAATATTTTTCGGCCGCTCAATCGCTGAAGTCAATACCTTCTCGTTTGAATTTTTTCCACCAATTACATCAAGCATTTTAGTATTTACTTCCGGTAATTAAGGCGCAACTTCACTCCAGCTTGTATTAGAAACTGATAGCAATCCGCCATAAATAATCAAATACTTTGGATCATAGTTAATCAGCTCGCCAGGTTCATCAGCGACATTTCCAGGCGCACCAACCCCAGGATCGATTATTCTATCCAGAGCAAAACCTCCAAAACTATACACTGCCCCATTGACCACCAACTGATCGGTAAACTGTATCGACGGCAAGTTATACGCAGACCTGAAAGTATTTTTAGCAATATACATTCCATCGATTTCCGTCACAGTATCACGAACATTAATATCACCATCAACCATAAATATCACCCCGTTTTGGTTGCCACTGATATTAAGATCGCTCTCAATATACAGGTTGCCAGACTTGACAATGATCACAACTGGACCGTTAAAAGTGTAATTACCCGTGTAGGTCAAATTTCCATTTGTAACATAAATTCCGCCAGGCAGCGAACCAGGCGCTGGCAAAGCAACAGCCTTGGATTCATACATCGACATTAAGCCTGAAAATGTTGCCGGATTTGTCGAGAATTTTGCATCATCAGACACCGACCAATTCTGACTTCTGAAGCTGGAGATACCACCAGTCTTAGAAAGCTGCAAATAAGTGGTGTTATATTGACCAACCGGCGCATCCGAACCACCATCAATAATACTTCCACTAGCCACATCACCGTTGGTTGTTTTCAGCCAACCGAATATATCCTTCTTCAAACAGAACGCTCCCAACGAATCAGCGTGCCCGCAAGTATTAACCGCAGTTACGAATACATAAAGTATTGAGTCCTCAGGGAATCCTTCACTTTGTGCGGGCAATGCACCAATCGCACCATGTGGCGATAATTTCGAATAATCACTTGAGTTCCAATCGAAATCCTGATCGGAGCCCAATAGCGTACCAGTAGTCCAATAATTCTCCTGGGTATTCCAGTCAACCGAAGTTGCAGTTGCGGTCAGCGGATTCTGATCACCGTCATTCGTAATTCTGAACTCGTAGTACCCTGTTGGATCACCTTTAAGATTACCCAACCATTGAATATACGGCTTACGCGACATCGGCGGCGGATGACCTCCAGTGAATCCCGAAATTGCTCCGATAAATACCGGCGTATCCGGAAGCTCATAAATACAGGGGGGTTCATTACCACAATCCTCTGAGCTAGGAATAGTAAAGGCTTGGCTGGCTCTCAGTACACCGGTCGGATATGTTCCAGAATACAAGCTTAGCGTGCCTGAAGCCTCAAAAGCATATACACCTGCAGCCAAATCACCCGAAGATCCCGGACCGCCCAAGGTGTAAGGTGGTGAAGTCGGATTGAAACTATTGAGCACGTACCAGTTGGTCGAAGAAGTCACATTAAACACAATAATTCCACCCGTACTTGGCGGCGTTGATGGAAAACATTGACTAGCACCGCTCAGACTCCAAGTAGGTATTGGAGTCGGCGTTGCTGTCGGTGCAACACCACAAGCAGCCATGGAAGGTATTGTGTAAGCAAAAGAGTCACGCAACACCCCAGAAGGATATGTTCCGCTAAATAACGAAACTGTTCCCGATGTTCCAAACGGATAAACTCCATCTAGCAAATTAGAATATGTTCCAGTACCCGCTGAATAAGTCGGATTTGATGCTGACGCACTATCTACTGTGTACCAAGAAGCCGGAGCTGATACAGAAAACCTTACAACTCCTCCGCTACTGTTATAGCATTCTCCTGCACCGGTTACATCCCAAACCAAAGGCGGCGGTGTCGGTGTTGGTGTCGCGGTTGGAGGAGGCGCACAATTACCTGTAACAATATCTGTTTGATAAATAATCGGCCCATTCGCATTTACAGGAAGCGATGACCCTCCATCTCTAAATTCTGCTCGATATCTTCGATTACTTGCCAAACCATAAAAGTTATTATAGTCAGACCCTAATGCTTCATAGTAACCAACCATGCTGCCTGTCGTAGTATCGATCAATTTGTATACAACCACGAAACCATACGAATAAGAACTCATCCTGATTCTCGCTGAACCGAATGAACAATCCGAAGTCACATTAAAGTTCGCTGGTGGCGGTGGAATCGTAGGTGTCGCAACTGGCGGAGTCGGAGTTGGAGTAGGTGTAACACCACAAGAATTCAAACTCGTTCCGGAAATGGACTTTTGATTAGTTATCGGACTTGTACCGGAAGTTAGCTGTGTATCAAAAGCCGTTCCGACGGGATAATTTTGCACCGTATACGACGAACTGCTTGGTGACGACAAAGCATAGCCGGGTGAAACAAAACTACTAAAATAATTAGATCTCAGCCTTGGATTATTCGCCCCGGACGGCACGGAATAAATAAGTGTAATATCAACACTGTTGGTCGCGGAATCGCAGACCTGAGAATAACTCAAGTTCCAAACTCCAGATGGTGGAGGGGTATTGGTTGGAGTCGGTGTATTTGTCGGAGTCGGCGTGCCACCACACACATTCGTCGCTGTCGTAAAGTTATTACCCGTAAAAGTCGGACCAATATTACTACCCAAATAAGGCCGTACTGTCCAGGAAACACCTATATTTGGAGTAAAACCATTCACCGTCAAAGCACTTGTGTCTCCCACATCTTGAGTAAAACTCTGACCGGTCGATATGATCGTCCATCTGACCTCATAATTCCAGCCTGATTGTGTTCGGCTCCAAGAAAAATCCACCTTTGAGTCATTTGAATAACAATATGGATTAGCGTTTCCCGACAAAATAGGAGCCGGAGGGGTAGGTGTTGGGGTTGAAGTCGGAGGTACGTAATCAGGCAGTGTACATTCAACATTAATTGTCACCCTATAAAAAGTCGGATTTTCAGAAGGTGGAATTCCATCTGTCGGATCGACACACTGTGCCCCACTCATATAAGTTGCATACCACCATACATAGTATGGTGGATTTTCTCCAGCTGCCAAAACCGGATATGCAGCAGCGAAGTTATAACTTGAACCATTCGATTCCGGCAAATAACCATGCTTCATTACTCCAGGATCCGCAATCCTCTCACAGCCAGGGATCGTACTTGGATCATACTGCACATTCGGACAATTGCCGTACAAATACACAAAGTGGACATTTAATGGCACCGCCTCGGTATTAGAGAAATATGCACTTACATACTTATCGACCGCAAAAACCTCACTACTGCTTGTCGCCCCTTTGATCACCACAAAAGCAACCAAAACAAATAGTCCAATCGCAATATTCAGTATCAATCTATTGAGCCGATACATCTTCATTTGTCAGCTTATAAATCCCCTGATCTTTATAAAATTGGAATTTTGTTGGCAATTTTTGCGATATTATCCTCTCAAAATTAACTATTGCCTCCTCCAATTCCTTATTTGACTTATCCATATCCAAGACCGACACCGCATAGCTGTACGCTTGATTATATGGACCAACCAACCTTGTCTCTTCCAAAAACTCGTAGCTCCCCAAACTAACCAAACTCTTAACCGCTGCATCGATCAGATAACGATCAGCAGCGCTGGATTTTATAGCCGAAATTAAAACCACAACCTCCTCGTCTTCAAGGCCACTGATACACGTTTTTTCATCAGTACAAGGAATAATAAAATCTGCTTTATTGAATTCTTGAGAAAAACTTCTCTTTGCTTCATCTACTAAATCATCCAACTCTTTTTTTCTTTCGTCACTTGGGGCAATCTGATAGTCGATCAGTAATTGCCCGAACAACGAAACATATCCAGCATATGTTCTATTCTTCTCCAATTGTTCTCTTTGAAATCCCGCCGTCCTTCCGATAGTCGACTGCACTCCATCACTTGATTTATCAGATACTTCCCCAGACTGACCTTTTAACCAAATTCCACCAACGACTACCACCACTAAAACCAAAGACATTAAAGCAATAATAAATAGATAAAGCTTCACAAAACCACGGCAAGCTTCTACACTCTTATCATCTCTATACGACTTAAACTCGGGCAGTATGGACATATACAATATAGTATTGCGATTTATTTGCCTCAAGTCAATCGACTTTTTTATTATCGCTCTCAAAACCCTTACCAACCCCGCCCCAACTCATCTTAGCAAATACTTAAAAAGGCAGTTGTTAACGCCATACCTGCACTAATACGACCGAAAACTATTTACCCTTCTGTTCGATTACAATATCACAGCCTCCGCCATCCCTAATTCCGAGGACTTTACGATCTACGTTCTGCTTCCAAGCATCGACACCTGACTGCAAATTCTCGGCCGGCAAATTACGATCTTTTAGATGTTCTTTTATTAATATTTCAACTCCAAACTCGATCCTTTTCATCAACTCAGTCACATCTTTACTCTTTGAATTTTCTGCAACCACCACCAACTCTGCATAAACAGACGCGATCTGTCCGGCAAGTGTAAACTTATTGGGATTCTTTTGATACAATTCGTAAATCTGATCAATATAAGCACCCAATATATCGACCGAGCATGAGCCCTGTTGCAAAGTCTTTCCTTCATATACAACCGCCACTTGTTGTTTTATTTCATTCAGATCAGTTACAGGCACAACCAATTCAGGAGTTGGGGTCGGTGTCGAGGTTTTTTCCGGTGTAGCGACTTTGGTTGGCTCAAGTTCGACCGTTGCAGTTAATGACTCTGTTGCAACCGTCTCGGCCCCCTGCACTTCAAGCTCATTACTGCTCCCACCGCACTCGACACCAGCCGCACCGGCCAGCGTCAGGCTTGCCGCAGCAACAACTCTTGCTTTCCAGGGTACTCTCAATCTCTCAGACATTTTGCCTCAACTTTCTGGGCAGAAAATCTTTTAGCTTCGTGCTCCACAAAACGCAGGACATAGTTCTAACTAAGGAAAAATTTAGTTGAACCAGAACTTTGACGACTTCGAGCGAGCAACTATTTTCCTTCACACATTATAACGCAATACCCCATCCACACAAGTAATAAGCGCATTAATCTACAACCGTTCCGGAACTTTGGCACCATCAGGATTAACCAGCTTAGCCACCACAAGTAGCCGCTTCCAAGTTGTACCAGGAGGATCACACGTTTGCATAATTAACAAAGGCTCTTGTGTGTCTAAATTGTAATAACTTGTGTCATCCGCATCCACGACAACCTTATCATCAACCACATAGTCGTACCTAACATCATTAAAATAAGTAATTATCCTGTCACCCACTTCTAGCTCTCTGAGAAGATAGAAGATGGCATTGTATCTCGGAACATCCCAAATATTCTGCGTCGAATGCGAAAACAAAAAAGATACCCCCTTTTGGCCCGGATAAACACTGCCTTTAGCATGTGCAATCCCTTGTTTTAGCGCTTTTTCGTATGCAACCCGATTCGAAGGATCAACATTTGGCAAAATCATTGCATTCGCCCCGATCTTCTCAACCACCACTCCAAACTTGGTCGATTTGGGAATAATCGAGGAAAAGACAGTACCGGACTCATCGTCTATCAAGTCACCGAACCCGACTTCCTGATCAGCAGTCTGGGCTTCTGAATCAGAGATATAAACTTGAGTTTGGTCATCAACTCCAAACTTCACACCAGACACGTCATCGAAACGGTACTTGATTTCGGCAGTCAAAATCGGCCAAAAAGTAATAACAAGCGCAATTACTGAGCCAAAAATCAAAAAATTTCCTAGCGTACGCACCCAAACAGTCACAAAATAATCTTTTTTTCTTTTTACATTCATAAATCTGTGTAATTTCCATTCTAATGCATCTAATAAGGAAAGAAGAGTAACTAAGCGCACTCGACAGAGCAAGATCCGCTTGGCTTAGCGTCGAGAAGAAAACGTAGTTGTCTTATCGAGACTTATACGAGTGCCCTTGGAGAGAATCGAACTCCCGACACCACCCTTAGGACGGGCGTGCTCTATCCACTGAGCTACAAGGGCAAGCTACAAAACCAAAAATTCTTAAATCTGCTTGCCCTTGTAGCTCAGGGGAAATCAGACTGAAACGTGCGTAATGCTGATATCCAGTAAACATCGAACGAATACACATTTCAAACTACAAAACCCAACAACAGCTTTCAATTTGTATTCCAAGACGATACCAAACCCTACCTGTTAGCAATTAAGGGCATCTTACGACAAATTTTGCCGTTTCAGCCTCAATATTTTACCTCAATTTTCAATTATTATCGACCATACATAACTATAGGATATTTTTATTTATTTACTCCACAATTATTACAGGATATGTGAATAACATCTTCCCATAGAAGATGTTTTCTTCGAATAAAAGTTCTTGATTTTTAGCATCAAAATCGTCAAACTATGCCCTGCTACTATTCCATTTGAGTGTAATTGACTGGACTTAACCCACAGTTTTCTGAATAGTAAGCTTGGTTGACCCTTCACATTTATCGGGGTGTAGCTCAGCTGGCAGAGCGCGTCGTTCGGGACGGCGAGGCCGTCGGTT
>CAYUKQ010000019.1:0-12526 GCA_964445355.1 uncultured Gammaproteobacteria bacterium | reverse complement strand
CGAGCGGAATATTTGTATTGATCCCTTGTAACCCCGGCAAAACAACGTCAAACCATAGCGAGTACTCTGCTGTAAACAATCTTGTAATAAAATTTTGGTGGGGATTGAAATAATTTAACTTGGCCTGTAAACAAACAACATTCGGGCCAACGTTTTGAAAGGCTAGATATGCTTTTTTCAACTGCTTAGGATCAGGAATATCCTCAGCGTCATAAATTACTAGATATTTACCTTTAGCTAAGTTAAGGCCGTAGTTACACGCCTTAGGTTTAGTTTTTGGCTGAGAATGGGGTACAACTACAGCACGTACATATTTTGGCAAACCATAAGATTTTGCGACTCTAATACTTTCAAGATCATCCTCTTCTAAGAGCAACTGGACATCAAGTTTGTTTTTTGGATAATCTAGATTATTAATAGCGTCCAAAAAAGCAGGAATGATTTGTGCTTCTTTGTACATCGGACAAAGAATCGTATATACAGGTAATTCATCATCATTGATTTTTTCCAAATCTTTATCTTCAAAATCAAGTTCCGGGGGTAGATGTAAACTTTTCAAAACCAAGAACAGATTGAACAAAACATCTATAAAATAAATTACAGTTAGCAATCCCACAATAATTTGAAGTGTAAGTAACCAATCCAGAATCAATCCTAGCCCAAAACCGGTGATTAACAAAAATAAAAAAAACTTTTGCCAAAACACAAAAGTGTGCACCGCAGACTTATGCTCGCGCAGTGTGGTGTGGGTAACAAATTCTTTCTCTAACTTACGAACCCCTGCACCGATCATCGAGTTCTTTTTTAATGGCTCGATGTGCTCAATTACCGGATTTCGAAGTAAGCCTCTAAATTTTGAGGTTATTTTGTGTACAAAACTCATACTATGAGTTATTTTTTATATACTTTTTATGCATAAAAAATTGCACTGCAACAACAGCACAACTGAGGACGCGGAATTATAGCATTAAATCAATCTCAATTCAACCTATTGAGCACATTTAATAAATAGGCGATTGGAAATATTATGGGATATATAATTTGATTTTGAACTTACAGAAGTAAAATACGATATAATTCAGTCCAAGATCGAATTCGAAAATTTACAAATATTTGCGCCCGTAGCTCAGTGGATTAGAGTATTCGGCTTCGAACCGAAGGGTCGCAGGTTCGAATCCTGCCGGGCGCACTTACCCTAATAATCAGTTTTTTACGAAGATTCTATATTTGCCGATTCGCCTCAGTTCTCGCAAATTATCAATACCTACATCAGTCACTAGTAATTTTATGTCAGCCTCACCTACGTTCTGTAACACAAGATTTTTTGTACTCTTAATTACAACCGTATCGTTACCAATTTGAATATTTGTCAAAAACGTATCTCCTTGTTGAAAGAGCCTATTACGCACAACCGAAGTACCATTGATCAAAACAGGCAATGGTATTTCTTCAATATCTGACAAATAGACGTAAGTAGTCGGATCAAAAAGATCCGAATCTATTTCAATTGAATAGTTTTTTTTACCCGCCAAAGCAAAAACCTCTCGTACAACTGCCTTTTTTTCTTCATATCCATGTAAATCGTCAGCATTCCGAATAGTTAGCTTTATTAAGCTAAACATATTGATAAACATTAAAACAACCATAATTACTGAGATAACTCTTTTTTTACTTTGCAAGTCAAACGAAACATACATCGAAACAAAAATTGCCAAAATCGGAAAATAAAAACCAAAACTCCTAGAGACCGCAACATATTCAAGTTGACTTTTAAAATAAGCCAGATAATTAATGTAACCCCCCACCATTGTGATTATCAAAAACAAATATATTATCTTTTCATTTTTCACCAAAACCTGATCTGAGTTCCTCCAAAATCGCATCCTTAATAACAAAATCACTAGCAGTCCTAATCCAAAGATCCACATTATACTCTCACTCGACGTAGCCCCAGGTAAAAAATAAAAAACTAAATTCTTACCAATTGAGACAAAGAAATCAACCAAAAAACCACCGAAATTTTTCAAAAAAATTGTAGGTAAATATCCAACCCAAGCTCTGGTTTGAACAAACCCATTATTTAATTCAGCAATAAATATCGGACTTAATGTGAACAAAAAAACTATTTTTGTCAAAAAAACTTTTTTCCAATCAAACATTTTTTGATATTTAAAAAAGATCACAATTATTGGCACCGTCACCGCCCACAGTAAATTAATTGCCTGAAATTGCAACGAAAGCGCCGTAAAAAAAGCCAATAATGACCAATTTTTGTACCCGTTTTTGCCAGAAATTATCTGAAATAGAAAATAAAACACGATTAAAAATAATAGCGGTGAAAACGAAGAATGCATTGGAACAGTTGAATTCAACCAAACTGTCGCAGAACTGGAGTAAAAAACACCCGCAAATACCCCTTGCCAAAAACCAAATAACATCCTTGCAACTACAAATACCATTACTGAGGCAAGCGCCCCCAAAATCACATAAAAATAAACAATTTTCCCTAAATCAAATCCAAATACCGTATAGACAGGCATTAATAAGTATGACGGAAATATACTTTCATGGAATGCATCTTTTTGGTTGTGAACATACCCAATAGGCACATTAAATCGCGCACCCTCCAACCTCAGCATTCCTAAGTCCTGATACCTTATCATTGCCAAAACACTTTGCGCATTAACCAGCTCTTTTATTGCTGGCCTATTCACGTCAAAGTTATTGCGGGAATTTACATACCATAAACCAAAAAACAACGATACAAAAAAAACTCCAACCAGAGCCATTTTAACTCTATATCTTTCCCAAAAACCCTCATCTGATCCGGGCAGGTATGTATCCATTAAGGACTTATTTTGTTATTTCTGATCCAAGCTCTCCAATTAAATATTCCGGCAATAGCTGGTAAGCATCAGCACTATGCTGACCACGTCCGCCTTGGGTCTCAAAACCTTGCGTAGCATCCTTCCCACAATTAGGGATGATCCTAAAACTTCCTCCAGGGTGCTCGTTAATAAAATCCGTAACGTCATAAACTTTATTAGCAATGACAAGCCAACAATCCGTTTCGGTATTGTGTTTAGCTACTTCCTCTGCGGTCAAAACAACCGACGTTGGCATATTTTGATCAACAGTTTTACTCTGAGTAGAGCTATTTTGATTACTGACTGTTTGACATCCCGCCAAAGCAAAAAGCGCAAAAATAAATAATAATTTTTTAATCTTCATTAGCTACAATAATACTATTCCCGATCGATTTGATTCCAGTAGATTGTTGATTTCCACCCTCAAAGAGCTCTTGCCTTTTGAATTATAGATACCAGCTCTTCGGGTCTATCTGTCGAAATAAAATATGATTTACCACCCTTGACCTTCAATTCCACACCTAAACCGTGACGATTGACGAATTCTTTACCGTCATTGGATTTGATCAAACTAACTGAAGCTGATAAAAAATCGATTAGACTAACTCTTTTGATCTTTAATCGGTAAATTTCAGATACTGGAATCGACTCACCAAAAATTCCCCAAGAAACTACCAAATTCTTTTTTTCCACCCTGACACTTAAATATACAAACTTAGTAAGCAGAAAAAGACAAAATACAGATACCGCGATCCATAATGCAAAAGTAAACAGATCTACCCCTCGAGCCGAGAACATAATTTTGTAAATGAATAATCCACTCACAAAAGACAACAGGCTGATCAAAAAGAACGGAAAAATTGTCACAGTCGAGGTTTTATCCTCGTAAGGTAAGTTCATAAATTAATAAAACCTAAAAGTTGAGCAGGAGAGTCCTTAACTAGGTCGAATTTTTGTATTTCTTAATCTAATAATTGTTTATTTGTAACTTAATTAATCAATAACAAGGGGTACATTATAAAACACGTCTTAATTTTTGCCAAATTTTTTATCAAATATGAGCGGGTGAGGGGAATCGAACCCCTGTTTTCGCCTTGGAAGGGCGATGTTCTACCATTGAACCACACCCGCATTACTCAGAATACGATAATTGCGAGCCCGCAAATTCTACCAGCAATTATTACCCCTATTCAAGTGAATCGATAAATTATTTAGATTATGTTCATTCCTTACCTATTTATAAAGATATTAAACAAAGACTAAACTCAATTAAAATTATGTCTTATACTTTAACAAAGTGAATAACAAAAAACGATACCTATTTTTTATATTTACCCCCCCCCATTTTAGGGATCTTTTTCTATTTGATAATTCAAAATAAACCCCAAGATGTCGATTCTAGAACTAAAATTTTGTGTCGACAGTACGCAGAACGGGATCACGAAAAAGAAATTGCCACAACTCGATGGCCATTAGTCAAAGACTTATGGACTACTGACCAGTGGTATGAATCATGTATTAATCATATTAAATTCCCAGTTGCGGGATTTTAATTTTATCGTCGTTTTTTAGGTGCTTTATACGGACGGTTATTCTCATCTAAAACAGCATTCGAACCCAGACTTCGATCAAAATCATCTAGCGAACTCTGCCTTGGCCAATCAAAATCGTAAAACTTTTTACCATCTTCAGATTCGGTAATTGCCTCAAAATAAGTATTTGCATCCACGCCCAATCCACTATTTAAGGCTGAATTTACCTTTTCTATCAAACTTTTCCCCCTCAAACCCCTTGAGATTTCTGCTCTTTCCATAATCATCCCAAACTATACGTACAATTCCGCTTATGTCAAGATTACATACTTATAACCAAAATTGCTAACATGTTTGATATGTTAGCAATTTTTTCCAGACTGAAAATCTTTGTGCCTTTTCTTGTAATTGGTTTGGTCGCGATTACTTATTTTGTCTATTCTATAAGTCCAATTAACCCTGAGAACAACACGCATCCTGCAATTGCCGGTGAAAAACAGTACAATCTCGGACCACCAAACAGGCTTGATCTGCCGGATAATGCCACATCATCTGTGATGTTAGAAAATATTACCGCTAGATCGGTTTATATTTACGATCTGACTGATCAAAAAGCGCTTTTTGCCAAAAATCCAGAACTCAAATTACCAACCGCCAGCACACTTAAGATCCTTACTGCGATTGTATCACTCGACAATAGTCAACTTGATAACATCTTCACAGTTTCCGCCAAAGCAGCAGGTGTCGGTGAGGATTCAATGTTGCTTTCGGAAGGCGAACAACTGACAGTTGAAGACTTGCTATATGGCTTAATGCTCCCTTCCGGTAACGATGCTGCAATAACCTTAGCCGAAAACATCGCGGGCATTGAGAGTAAATTTGTCAATATAATGAATCAAAAAGCGAAAAATATCGGAATGAAAAATACATTTTTTGTTAACTCCTCGGGTCTTGAAGGCGACGGTGATGATTATTCGACCTCCAAGGATATGACCCAACTCGCCGTTTATTCTTGGACTAACTACCCGCTGCTTCAAAAAATTGCGGGCACTTACAATTATCAAATCGCCGAATCCGACAGTCACAAGTTTTTTGATCTATATAACGAAACTAATCTCCTTACCACTTATCCTGGTGTTAAAGGATTCAAACCAGGATTTACACCAAAAGCCGGCTACTGCCTAATTACTGTAGCGAACATTAATAATCACGATATTATTATCACCATGCTTAACAGCCAAAATCGCCGTGAGGAAATGCGTCAAATTCTCGATCATCTCCACACAATTATTAACTAATCGCATTTTTTGCATTTTACAGCTAAAATATCGTTTGCAGAATAATAAATAATATCTAGGGCGAGTGGCGGAATTGGTAGACGCGACAGACTTAAAATCTGTTGACCGCAAGGTCTTGAGGGTTCGAGTCCCTCCTTGCCCACATATCTATCTTTTCTGTTAAAATCTCATTCGTATCTATATACATTTCTATCGGGGTGTGGCGCAGCTGGCTAGCGCGCTGAGTTTGGGACTCAGAGGCCGAAGGTTCAAGTCCTTTCACCCCGACACGACAAAAGAATAAATAAAGCTATAATTAACTTGATATGCATAAGTTGATTATTAGTCTGGCTTTGCTTTTTACTCTCGGTTTAAGTGGGTGCCGCACCGACCAAAACATTTATCAAAATACTTCAATCAATAATTCACCCATTACAGAAGAATCCAACGCTGACCAAAGCGCAACTTACCATTGGGAAACAGAAATATTGGCAACAGACTTAATAGTACCTTGGGATGTGGTTATACTGCCCAATTCAGACCTACTTTTTACCGAACGAGGCGGTTTGCTCAAAAAACTTGACTCAAATAATAAACAAGTGACACTGATTGCTAACCTAACCCAAAGTAAAGAAATCGGTGAAGGGGGACTGACCGGCATAACTCTGCACCCGGATTTTTCCCAAAACAATTTAATATACCTTTATTACACATATAGCCATCAAGGTATCACTTTCAACAGAATTTCACAGTTTCAATTAGAAAATAATTCTCTTTCAAATGAAAAATTCATCGTCGATCGTATACCTGGAGGCCAATTCCACAATTCCGGTAGGCTTAAATTCGGACCGGATAATAAACTTTATATTCTTACCGGTGACGCTACTCAAGCCAGTCTCGCTCAAGAACCAAAATCACTGGCCGGTAAGGTATTAAGGGTCAACCCTGACGGAACGATTCCAGCAGACAACCCTTTTCCAAATTCATTAGTTTACAGCCTTGGACACCGCAACGCTCAAGGACTAGATTGGCACCCGATTACAAAAGATCTGATCATCACCGAGCACGGCCAAGAAGCCTATGACGAAATTAATCTTATAAAACCGGGCGCCAACTATGGATGGCCACACTTTCAACAATGCCGATCCAGATCAAGCGATTTCACTGATCCGATATTCTGTTCAAAAACCTCAAGATATGCCCCCTCAGGTGCGGCATTTATTGGTGACAAAATAGATAAGTACAAAAACTCATTTTTCTTTGCTACATTAAGAGGCGAGGCGTTGAGAAAAGTTGACATTGTTGACGGTAAGGCAAAAAATGACGAAATTATCCTTGAAGGCTATGGCCGGATTCGTGGGGTGACCGCAGTTGATAATCGCTCAATAATTATTACAACTTCCAATCGGGACGGCCGGGGCAAGATCCAAAAAAATGACGATAAGATCATTAAACTCACACTCAAAAAAGACAACTAAAAAATGCTAACCCGATTACTGTTTTCAATACTGTTAATTCTTTTAAGTTTTATTCGACCCGCAACCGCTGACGCTCAAGAACAATCTGAGTGGACTATCGAATCTTTTAATTCGTATACCAAAATTCAATCAGACGGAATTGTGCAAATTTCTGAAACGATTAATGCTGATTTTTTTACTCCCAAACATGGAATATTCCGCGAATTGCCACTCAACTACACCAACCAAGACGGCTCTACGCACTACACCAACATCGGAGTATCTCAAATTATAAGAAACAACAAACCCGAGAAATTTTCTACCTACAAAAGCGGTAATAATTTCATTATCAAAATCGGCGATCCCGACAAAACCATTTCAGGCAAAAATATTTACACAATCTACTACAGCATTACCGGCATTCTTCAATCATTTGCCGAATACGACGAGCTTTATATCAATACTATAGGCAGCAATTGGCCGGTAGTCATCAAATCAGCCGCATCTACAGTCGAAATTGAAAATACTAATATCATCAACTACTCATGCTATCTTGGTTTTTTTGGATCAAAAGATCCGTGTGTAGCAGAACCTAAGAACAATTCTACCGTCACATTTAGCTCAACCCAACCGCTTGATCCGGGTTCTGATTTAACCGTTGCTGTCAGTTATCCATCAAACATAATTCCGATTCTTGCAGTTACAGAACAAAAAACCTTATTTGAAAAAATATTAGAAATACTTTTAGTCATTAACATTATTCTTATCCCAATAAGTCCAATCATTACTCTCGTCATTCTTTTTCTTATCTGGCACAAAAAAGGTCGGGATGATATTGGCGAAAATCGACGTAAACCTATATTTTTTTCTCGTTCAATCGCTCCAGAATTTACACCACCCGATAATCTAAAACCCGCAGAAATCGGTATTTTGCTTGATCAAAATGCAGACACAATCGATATTACCGCCACAATTATTGATCTTGCTGTGCGCAACCATATTAAGATCAAAGAAACAAAAACTCAGCGTTCACTTCTTCCGGACAAGACTGATTACACTTTAATCAAGCAATCTACCAAGAACTCAGACAAATTAGAAAACTACGAAACACTCCTTCTCGACAAGCTTTTCAAAAGCTCAACTGAAGTCAAACTTTCGTCATTAAAAAACACTTTTTATACTGATCTTGCCAAAGTAAAAGACCAAGCCTATCTCGACTTAACTGACAAAAAATTATTTCAATCAAATCCCGATAAAACACGCAAAAAATACCTAACCATTGGCATAATTATGTTGATAACGAGTATATTTGTATTTGTCTGGTGGTTAACAATCAGTGCCATTATTATCATAATTTTTAGTCGGTTTATGCCACGCCGAAGTGCCTATGGCTTTGAATTAACTCAAAGAGCAAAAGGTTACAAAATGTTTATTGAACAAGCCCAAAAATACCCGCAAAAGTTTTTTGAAGACAATAATCTTTTCAATGAAATACTCCCATATGCCATAATGTTTGGCATTGTTGATAAGTTTGCTAAGGCCGCAAAAGACATGGGGGTCAAACCATCGCAATCCAATTGGTATCAGGGGTCCAATACTTTCAATCCGATAATCTTTAGTACCAATCTTAACCAATTTAGTCGCTCATTTACCGCGACAACAGCCTCCAGACCTTCTAGCAGCGGAAGCCGTGGTGGAGGATTTTCTGGCGGAGGATTCTCTGGCGGCGGAGGAGGAAGCTGGTAATGAAGAACTTCTCAATCAAATTAATAGCCCTAACCCTGTTTAGTTTTGCAATCGGTGCCGGTTATGCCATCAAAAGTGGTACTGATTATCAAAAAAATATTAACCTGATTATCACTGAAGCCCAATCGGCAGGAAAATTTGATTACGACAAGCAGCTGTCGCGAACCAAAGAAATACTCAAAAAATATTCTTACAAAGAAGCACTGATCTATGCCGGCAATCTTCCAATAACTTACCGGGAGTACCATGCATTCTCACACTATATTGGTCAAGAAATGTTTAAAGAGTTTGGCCCATATGGAGTCACGAAATGTTTTGATAATACTCTGCAAGACCCATACTTCGGCTGTGCCCATGGCTTTCTGAGCGAAGCTGTTCGATCTACTAATTACGACATTCCACTACTGGAACAAGCCTGCAGATCGATTACCCTAGACAACCACGCTTCTAACTGTCTTCATATTATCGGGCACACTGTCCTGCATAATCTGGGGTTCAACGACGATGCATTTATTAAAGCAAATGAAATTTGCAATCGCGCCACCGAAACGGACGTTGCCAACCGGTGCAAAGACGGAGCCGTCATGGAACTCACATTTGCCAGACTAGGCACCGACGGGAGGGGAATGGTACCAAAACTCGAATTCGACCCTCAAAAACCTTATTATCCCTGTAATTTAACTGACAACATCAACTGTTATACGCTCAAGCCTGAATATTGGCTCAGGACACTTAAACTTCCGATCGACCAAATAATTAAGTACTGTACAGACGCACCTGGAGACAAGGCTAAAGAGGAATGTTTTTGGGGACTTGGTGTAATGATGTGGAGTGAAGCCTACGTTAAATCACAAAACTCTGATTCTTATCAATCACTATTAAAAACTAACATAAAAAACTGTGAAATGATCACTTATGAAAAGGGCAAAAATAAATGCTTGCTGGGCTTTAACGACGGTGTTACGAAACTCTCTGATGGTACCTATCGAGACGTCAAACATATTTTTTAATTATCCTGTAGTTATACAATTTAGGATATAATTATTCTATGTACTTACACCGATTCATTTCCGGGGCAACACAACTCTCTCGGCGACAAATTTTTAATCACGTCAAAAATGGCGAGGTCTCAATTAATGGTCAAAGGGAATTAAACTTTAATGCTTTAATTAAACTTGGTGACGTAATTACCCTCAACGGCAAACAACTTAAATTTGATGCTCAATTGACTTATCTCATTCTCTATAAACCGCGTCAAGTTCTTACCACGCTTAACGATCCGTTTAATCGAAAAACTATTGTGGATCTTATTCCAAAAAATTACCAAAAATCCCGTCTTTTTCCTGTCGGCAGATTAGACTACGACTCAGAAGGTTTATTGATTTTGACCAACGACGGCGATCTATCCCAAAAACTCACACATCCAAAATATGAGAAGCAAAAGGAATACGAAGTCACGGTTAATACCGAATTAACATCCAGACAATTACACATCTTCAAAACTGGTGTCAAAATTGAATCAGGTTATATTACCAAGCCTGTAATTATCACTAAGATTGGTTCAAAAACCTATCGAATTATCCTTACAGAGGGGAAAAAACGTCAAATTCGACAAATGTTTAGCTACTTCAATATCAAAGTAACCAGACTAATTCGCACAAGTATCGGACCGCTTAAACTAAGCGACCTAAAACTCAGACCAGGGCAAGTCAAACCAATCGATCCGTCTATTTTTTGAAATAAAAATAACTGTTATTTTATGATCGATTTCGGGCTTTTGCTCTTTCGCCCTGAGTCAAAAACCTTTTTCTAAGCCGCAAATTTTCCGGGGTAATTTCTAACAATTCATCAGCTTCCAAAAAGTTCAAACACTCTTCCAAACTCATTTTCTTCGCTGGAGTCAAAATGACCGATATATCAGAGGTTGAAGACCGGACATTGGTTAGTTTTTTCTCCTTGGTTACATTAATTTCGATATCATCTTCTCTAGGATTTTGACCAATAACCATACCTTCATAAACCTCCGTCTGTGGATCGATGAATGTAATTCCCCGCTGTTGTGCATTGTTAAGGCCATAAGTTACGGCCTTACCACCATCGGACGCGATCAATACTCCACTTCTTAGTTTTGGTAGTTCAGCACCAAGTGGTTGCCAGGAATCAAAAATCGAGTTGACTATCGCCGTGCCTCTGGTCTGCGAAAGCAATGCATTCCTTAACCCAAGCGTACCGCGAGTTGTTAATTTGAACTTCAGTCTCGTATTTCCCTTACCGTCAGGCACCATATCGACCAACAAACCGCGCCTTCGCGACATTTCACTATTCACTGCGCCAGAATATTCATCAGACACATCGATGACAACCTCTTCAACCGGCTCCAACTTCTGTCCGTTTTCTTCTTTCAAAACCACTTCAGGCTTACCAACTTGAAATTCAAACCCTTCACGCCTCAAATTTTCCATCAAAATCGACAGGTGCAATTCTCCACGACCTGATAATAAAAATTCGTTTCCACTCGATAATTCCTCAACCCGCAATGCCAGATTAGTTTCTAATTCTTTTTTCAGCCGTTCACCAATCTGTCGAGAGGTCGAAAATTTTCCCTCACGACCCGAGAATGGGGAAGTGTTTACTCCTAAAGTAACTTTGAGTGTAGGCTCTTCGATCTTGATCTCAGGCAAATCAATCTTAACACCAGCTTCAATTACTGCCTCCCCAATATGACCATCAACACCTGTCAGGGCAACTATATCTCCAACAGACGCCTCATCAACCTCAACTCTCCCCAAACCTTCATAAACCATTACTTTTGAAGGATTAAACCCCATCTCTTTACCATCACGGCTATGCAAAACAAGTCTCATGCTCTTTGTTACTTTTCCAGAGCTGATCTTACCGATCACATATTTTCCGTTAAAATTATCAAAATCTAAATCAGTAATAACCATACCAAATGGCTTATCAATCTCGCCCTTTGGGGCCGGAATATGTTCCACAATCTTGTCAAATAATACTGTTAAATCTGCAGGGGCATTAAAATCACCAGGCATACTGATCCATGCCTTTTCATCGCGACCTATAGCATACAAAATAGGATATTCTAGATGTTTATCGTCAGTTGCTAATTCAAGAAATAGATTCTCTACTTCTTTTTCCACCTCACTCACTCTAGCATCACGCTTATCGATCTTATTGATCACCACGATCACTTTCAAATCCAATTCAAAAGCTTTTTTTAACACAAACTTAGTTTGCGGCATCGGACCTTCCTGTGCATCAACGATCAACAAAGCCCCATCGGCCATATTTAAAACACGCTCAACCTCACCTCCAAAATCAGCATGCCCGGGAGTATCGATAATATTTATTTTAATTTCGCCACGTTTTACAGAAGCCACCTTCGAAAGGATCGTAATACCTCGTTCACGCTCCAAATCGTTCCTGTCCAGTATGGTTGTCATTGCAAATTCCTCTTCATTCTCACGGAAAACTTTTGCTTGTTTCAAAAGTCCATCAACCAAAGTCGTTTTTCCATGGTCAACGTGAGCAATTACAGCAATATTTCGAATATTTTGTTTATCCATATTTATTAGTCAATAAAAAATCACAGCCACTTTCTGGCTGCGACATGAAATACATTTTACTAT
>CAYUKQ010000018.1:0-12760 GCA_964445355.1 uncultured Gammaproteobacteria bacterium | reverse complement strand
TATTCTTCTGAAATGAATTCTAGCTTATCGCCAATTTTGAAGTCAAGCGGAGGCAATAACTGCACTCCACACTCCTGACCGGACCGAACGTCATTGACTTCCTTGGATCGTTGCTTCAGTGAAGAAATTTTGGCTTCAGAGAGAATTTGTCCGGCGCGAAAAAGAAATACGCTCATTCCGGCTTTGAGCGACCCTTTGGTGACCTTGACGCCTGCGATGTGTACTCCTTCAATATTAAATTCGGCTGTTATTTCGGCTACGGCTTTGATTTTTTCCTCTTCTTTTTCGGCCTCGATGGCTGCAACAACATCATCAATATCATCGAGTAATTCGTAAATAATCTTGTAGGGTTTGATTATTACTCCCTCACGGGCGGCAAGTTTTTCAACTTCAGTAGGAACTTTAACATTAAAGGCCAAGATCGGAGCTGTGGCTGACTTACTCAAAGTAACATCATTATTGGTTACGTCACCGGTGGCAGAAAATAATATCTGGACCTTGCCGGGGATATTTTTTGTGATGGCTTCAAGCGAACCAGATACGTCGGCTTTGATGATAATTAAAAAACTATCTTTTTTGGCTTGGCCTGCAGCAATAAGCTCAGCGGCCGATATTGGTTTTGATTCAGTATCTTGAGTAGATCGTTCCGAGTTTGATTGGATTGATGCAGTAATCAAAGTGCCAGTTTCGGGAACAAAACTAAGCCCGGTGATCTCAACTGGCGTAGATGGTCCGGCTTCAACTAAGCTAACACCTTTGTCTGAGATAAGTGAGCGGATCTTGCCTGTTCTTGTACCAACATAAACCATGTCTGAAGTTTTCAGTATGCCTGATTTAACAATGGCATGAGTAACGGCACCTTTGGTTTTTGACATTTCTGATTCGATAACAACAGCTGAAAATGGCTCGGAGGAAGTGTCCTGTAAGTTGATCATGTCGGAAACAAGGATGATCATATCAAGTAGTTCATTAATTCCCTGCCCAGTTGTTGCTGATACCTGCACGACCGGTACATCTCCGCCGTTTTTGTCTAAGGCAACACCCTCTTTGGTTAGCTCACCTAATACTTTTTCGGTGCTGATATTTGGCAGGTCGATCTTATTGAGAACGACGATCATCTTGGCTGAGGAGTTTTGGATATGCTTAATTGCTTCGACAGTTTGAGGTTTGACACCATCATTGGCAGCTACAACCAATAGTGCAATATCCGAAGCTTGTGCCCCTCGCGATCGCATCGCTTCAAATGCTGCGTGTCCTGGGGTATCAATAAAGGTGATCAGTCGACCGTTAAAATCGATCTGGTAGGCTCCGATGGCTTGGGTAATTCCGCCTGATTCGCGGGCGGCAACGTTAGTGGAACGAATTTTGTCTAGAAGTGAAGTTTTGCCGTGATCAACGTGACCCAAGACCGACACAACCGGCGGGCGATTTTTGCTTGATGTAATTGTGTCGTTTGGCATTTTTTGTTTTGTTTGACTTTTTCACTGCTGTAAAAAGCAAATTAGGCTTTTATTTCTGTTGTTTGATCGCCGCCAGTTTCCTCGACGACTGAGTCGTCACTAGATTCTTCAGTGGACGATTCCACTACAACTGTTTCTTCAGAAGGGGCGGAGTTTGCTTCTACTGATTCAGGTAAATTATCCGCATTTTCTTCTTTGTCTCCATCTGCTTCAACCGATTCTGATGGTGTTGAAGGCTCTTCAGGAGAGTTAGGTGTTCCGTCTTTTTTTGCCTCGTTTACAACAGGCTCATCTTTAAGTGAAGGGGTTTTTGCCTCGGAAGCGGTACCAGAACCTTGAATGTCAATTTTGTAACCTGTGAGTTTGGCAGCCAAACGGACATTCTGCCCGTCCTTACCAATAGCCAGTGACAGCTGATCTTCAGGCACGGTGACGGTGGCTGTTTTTTCCTCTTCGTTTATCGAAACGGAAATATCTTTGGCAGGAGAAAGACTTTGAGCGATAAAGGTTTTGAGA
Source organism: uncultured Gammaproteobacteria bacterium (assembly GCA_964445355.1). Taxonomy (GTDB): domain Bacteria; phylum Patescibacteriota; class Microgenomatia; order CAYQLK01; family CAYQLK01; genus CAYQLK01. The sequence goes on along the minus strand of CAYUKQ010000018.1, from coordinate 10,784 downwards.
TCATCAGAAAATTGAATGATGTCGATCCTTTCTGAACCAAGTTCATTGATGACTGCCTGGATACGTACACCTTTTTGTCCGACACAGCTGCCGACAGGGTCGACACCCATCTGATTACTGGAAACAGCAATTTTGGAGCGCTGTCCGGCTTCTCTGGCGATTGCTTTGATTTCGACCGCCCCACTGGTAAGTTCGGGAACTTCGGCTTTGATCAATCCTTCAAGTAATCCTTTGTCTGATCGGGAAACAATTATCTCTTCGCCGTGAGTACCTTCCTTGATACCAACGATATAGAATTTAAGTCTTTGTCCGAGAGAATAATTCTCGCCCTGCATCTGCTCCTGTGGAGGCATGATAGCTTCGGCCTTGCCGAGGTTAACGGTAACAATCGGTCCGGAAATACGTTGTACTTGCCCGCCCATGACTGTACCGGCCTTGGTGCGAAATTCGTCGAGAATAGAGTTTTTCTCTGATTCGCGAATTCTTTGCAAAATAACTTGTTTGGCGGTTTGCGCTGCAATACGGCCAAAACCTGCCGGAGTAACATCTTTGCCTTCTTTTTTGATCTTGACTTCTCCGGTCATAGGATCGAGATCAACGTCAACCTCAGACTCTTCAGGATCAAAGTCTTTGTGGTAAGCGGCTGTGATAGCAACTTTGATTGTTTCGAGCACGTCAGAAACATCGATTCCACGCTCTGAAGCCACCTGATTAAGTGCAGCTGCAAACTCGGTTCGGGCAACGAATGGGTTATTGTCCATATATTTGTTTATTTAGTTTGTCGTTATTTTTTTATTTATAGTCAGTACAGTAACAAAAAAGGCAGACCACCTTATAAATCGCGTCTACCTCACACATTACTGTTCAACCTGACACGTGTATTCTAGTCAGTAATTAGCTTGAAGTCAAATTGATCAGAGTCGAACAAATTGCTCATTTTTTACTGTGAATTACTTGTTGAGTATAATTGCGCTGTGATCTAAACGAATCAGCGGTAGAATATGGTGATTAAAAATATGAGTGAAGCACAAATTCCGGTTCTGCTCTATTATAAATATGTAAATATCCCCGATCCGATTGCTGAAGTTGAGCTGCAAAGGGTATTTTGTCTAGAAAATAATATTACTGGCAGAATACTTATCGGCAATGAGGGAATCAATGGCACGATTGCCGGAGAGCCTGAATCGACTAATAAGTATCAAGACTGGATGAAGGCAAGAAAAATTTTTAATGGTATTGAATTCAAAATAAGTGAAGGCCCAAAAGATACTTTTGGTAAATTAAAAATTAAATTCCGGCCGGAAATTGTGACCTTGGGTGTTGAAGGACTTGATCCGACAAAAAGCGGTAAACGAATGACCGCGGATGAATTACATCAATTAATTGAACAGCGAGACGAAAATGTGGTGCTGGTGGATATGAGAAATGATTATGAATCAGCAATCGGCAGATTTGAAGGAGCAGTAGAGGCCCCAATTCATCGATTCCGGGAGCTGCCGAATGTAATAGATACACTCAAGAGATACAAAAACAAAAAGGTCGTCACATATTGTACAGGGGGAATTAGGTGCGAAAAAGCTTCGGCTCTATTAATAAAGGAAGGTTTTACTGACGTATATCAACTAGACGGTGGTATTTTTAAGTATGCAGAGAAATACCCAGACGGGTATTTTGAAGGTAAATGCTTCGTATTCGATAAACGCATGGCTATTGGTTTTAATAAGGCAAAAAAATCCAAGATTTTGACCAATTGCAAACTATGCGGTAATCATTCAGATAATTATGTTGACTGTGCTAATAAGTCGTGCCATGATTTGTTTATCTGTTGCGGTGATTGTATGGAAAAATACAAAGAGTATTGCAGCGAGGAATGCAGAGTTAAATGTCAAAATTAGATCGCACAAAATCAAAAGCTAATTTTATTGCGATTGTTTCGATTATTGTCCTGGTGGTTTTCTTGTCTGTAGCGGGAATTAATAACTATTATTGCGCCAATCAATACAGTATTAAGGGTCTGAACGGCTTATCACCTGTAATTGAAAAGAATAAAATTAGCCGTGGCTATACGCTGATCACCCCACTTAGTCAGAATTCGGAGACTAATGGGGAGAATTATGTATATCTGCTTGATCTGTATGGTCGTCCGGTTCACAAATGGAAGACGGAATTTTCCGGTTTTTACTCGGTACTTAGGGAGAACGGCAATTTGCTTACAGCACTAGTTAGCCCCGTCGACACAAAGAACTATCCTTCTGGCGGCCGAACCGGAATTATTCAGGAGCTGGATTGGAACGGCAAGGTTGTTTGGGAGTACAGACACGAAATGCTGCATCACGACTTCGATATTATGCCTAACGGGAATATTGTCGCGACGATTTGGCAGAAGACACCTAAGAATATTGCGGCGCAAGTAAAAGGCGGGGTGGCGGGAACAGAATTTAAGGGGGATATGTATGATGATGAAATTATTGAGATCAATAGAGAAGGTAAGGTGGTTTGGAGCTGGAAAGCCAGCGAGAATCTAGATTTGAGCCTTGATGGTCTTAATTCCCAATCCCCTCGCGCTAATTGGACCAATATTAATGGAATTAAATATATGTCCAAAAACCCGATTGATAATAGTGAGGGATATTTGGTAAGTTTCCGCGCTGCCAGTGAAGTAATTATGGTCAGCAAATCCACAGGCAAGATAATCTGGCGCTCACCAAAGGGTTTGCTGGGTGGACAACACGACCCGACTCTGCTTGAAAATGGAAATGTATTGGTATTTAACAATAATATTTACCAAGCTTTCTCGCCTGTTCCTGCCGGAAGTTCAATAATTGAAATCAATCCAGTAACGAATGAGATTGTTTGGGAGTTAGGCAACGGACCAAAGGGCGTAGAACACAGCAAATTGTATTCCTTCTTGGTTGGCGGTGCCCAAAGACTGCCGAACGGTAATACGATGTTTGTTGACGGACATAAAGGACATTTGTTCGAGGTTACGAGTGATAAAAAAATCGTTTGGGACCTAGTCAGCACATACAAGACACCGGCTTTGGGTATGTTTGACAACACAACGATTTTTAAGGCGAGAAGATATGCCCTCAATGGTCAGATCAAGTGGCCCACAAGATTAGAAAGTGATCTGCCAATTAGTGCGGATGTTTGCAAAACAATTGATAAGTATATTTGAATATCTCAGGTGAGATTGTGCGGATATTTATTTCCAGTTTGCTAAAAAATATAGGTTTTAAACATTAAAAAGAGCCCCCTGAAAGCGGTAGGACACGGCGCGTTGCTCTCAGAGGGCGGAGAAATTTGGGATGAGGTTTGGCTCTAGTAGCCGGCGCTGACCTGGATCATCCCGTCGTCGAAGTAGCCAGCACGGCGAAGCGCCTTGCGAGCGAGCTTCTTGATGAGGCGCCGACCACGAGGTCCGGAATTCTTGAGGCTCTCATTCTGGGACTTGATCGGGCTGTACTTCAAGGCGTACTCCTGTTGTTAGTTTTGAATATTATATATTACTATAGGCTATAAGTCAAGTATTATGAGATACATTTATGGATAATTTATTTTTTAATGAGGGTTTTCTACTTCGTAGAAACAAGGTTTTTAATCACACTTTTCACTTCTGCTCTTTGGCCTGCATGACATTAGCGCACCTTGTTTTGCCGTCGCAAAACAAAAGGCGTTATAAGTGTGATTAGGGATGAGACAAGTGGCAACAAATGGAATGTTTGGGAATATAAACAAAAACAGATCTTCGCCAAGCAAATTGAAGGACATGGAACAAAAAAGAGGTTGGAGTGTGGGGAGAGTTTTATAGGTACTCGCTCTAAGTCGTAAAAATTATGGCTCCACCAAATTTTTCCTTTGTTATAGCTACATCCTTCGCATTAGGAAACCTAATGCAAAAAAAAGCCCTCCTTGTTTAGGGGAGGGCGTGGGTTGAATGGAGGCGGATATTAGCCGTTCCATCCACGATTGGGATCAGCACGCATCGCTTCAGTCTCGACTTGGGAGCGTGGATAGTCGTCGTGAAGGCGCACAGTCCTCCCAGTTTCGGGGGTGCTGAACTCGGCGATCACACAATCAGTAATCGCCTCGAGCCGGTGCACAGTCGGAGGCTTGATCCGATACCCGACGAATGGTTTCATCTCGATCGAACGGAGATCTTCCGGTGAGACTCCAATCCAGAGGACTGCTCTGCCGCTGATGAGACACATGGTCTCGTCTTTGGCGGGTTTCCCCCCGCTTGGACCGTGACCCGGGCTTTGGGCGTGATACTGCATTGACAGCCTACATCCGGCTTTGATGTGCTCAAGTTTGCCGGTGTATTCTGGCGTCTCAGCCACGATCAGCTCGTGACCCCACGGCTTCATGACCACCCTGGCCATTGGCTCGTCGAGGAACTCGCTGACGACCGGAAATAGACCACGATCACCATTGTCGTCGACGACTTTCCACATTTCTGCGACAGACGGTGGTGGAAGAGTCAATCTCAACTCCTTGTTAAAGTTTGGAGATGGATTATACATTAATATCCTATAATATTCAATAATTGATTAAAATCTGATATAATTCGCCCTTAGGCAAGTTAACAAATCCAAAGAAAGAGGAAACCTTTGTCCTGTCGAATCATGATAGTGACCCAACCCCTCCGCCAGTTCGCCTACGGACTCGGCGGTGATATCATGCCGGGCGACTACCTGTTCGCCCCGCACGAGAGCGACATCACTGACATCGATCGGCCAACCATCAGAGTCACCGCAGGTCCGCACACCGGCACCGAAGTGGAGGTTCCCCGCGAGAGGATTCGCCCTACCGACTTCATTGCGATGGAAAGCCCGATCCTGCCAGTGCTCGGAGGAGCGAGAAATCGCCTCCGGAGCAGTGTCACCGCCGCAGGCTAAGGCAAGGCGTATAAAAACGCGATCGTTTATCAACTCCCCCGACTAACCTCGGGGGATTTTTTTTGGTTGAACAGTTAAGATTATTGTCTTGAATAAAAAATGACCAAAAAAATAAAACTTTCATCGGATCAAGAACAGGTTTTGAAAAAAACACTGGATTGGGTCAATCAGCCTCAGGGTAGTTATTTAACAATTGGAGGTTATGCGGGTACGGGCAAAACTACACTAACCGCTTTTATCAGACAGGAAATATTTAAAAAGGATCCGCTAATTACAGTGGCGTTTTGTTCGTATACCGGAAAGGCGGCAAGAAATCTTGAGGATAAGCTGAAAGAAAATAAGGCAATATTTTCAGGAGACAATGTATCAACGATTCATTCGCTGATTTATACAGCAGTAACTAACAAGCAGGGTGATGTCACTGGCTGGCGACGCAGAGATTATTTAGATTTTGATCTGATAATCGTTGACGAGGCGTCAATGGTCGATCCATATATTCTTAATGATCTTATTAGCTACAATATTCCGATTATTGCAGTCGGAGACCATGGGCAATTACCTCCGATTGGCGCAAATTACTCTTTGATGCAAAACCCTCATTTGGTTTTGGATCAGATCCACCGACAGAAGGAGGACAGTCCAATAATTGATGTATCGATATTGGCCAGGGAAACAGGTCAGATCCCGATCAAAAAATTTGGCGACAATGTAATGAAGATATCTAAGCACGATCCGGATTCGAGAGAGATAATTAATGAGGCATTAAGCGGATATGACGAAGACGTGATGATCATTTGTGGATACAATGCGACCAGACTTAATTTGAATAAAGAAATGCGGGCACGTAAAGAAAAGTTTGGTCAATTACCTGAGAGTGGTGATCGGGTTGTGGCTTTGAAAAATAATCATTATTCACAGATCTACAACGGCGCAACGGGGGTGATAGAAAAAATATTAGAAGTCGATGATTCAGGTAATTGGATGCTAGTCAAAATCGCTTTGGATGGTCAAGACAAGATATATCAAGGATATGTTTATATCCCGCAATTCAACCAAAAAGAGACGATAAGTAATAATCTGCATGACCCTGACGGACACCAAGGGGATTTGTTCGATTATGGGTATGCACTGACAGTACACAAAGCACAAGGTTCACAAGCTGAAAGAGTTATTTTGTTTGAAGAACGGTTCCCAAAAGCAACCGATGAAGAGTGGAGGAGGTGGCTGTATACGGCGGTGACCAGGGCAAAAAAGGAGTTACTGATTATTGGCTAGAGGTAAAAGCGTGTTATTGATAATCCGTTTGTTAGAATGATGGAGATGAAAAACAAGTGGAAAACATTGTCCAGTAAAATCGTCTACAAAAATAATTGGATCAGTGTCAGAGAGGATCAGGTTGTTCATCCTGATGGCAAAACAAGTATCTATGGTGTCGTTGATTCAAAACCTTCAATATGTATCGTCGGAATAACTGACAAAAACAAAATTATTTTTGTTGAGCTTGTGAGATACACGAATCAGATCAAATCTCTGGAAATACCGGCCGGCGGAAGTGATGGTGAACAAATAGTCGACGCTGCAAAAAGGGAACTAAAGGAGGAAACAGGATATGTCTGTGACTCGATTGAGATCGTGGGCAAATACTATCCGATGAACGGAATTTTTTCTGAAACCTGTTTTACTTTGGTCGCCAGAGGTTTGAAAAGAACTGATGAGGATCAAAGAAGCGAAGAAGGAATTACAAAAGTTATGGAATATTCGATCAAAGAAGTAACTGAAAAAATAAAAAATAATGAGATATCTGACGGTCAGACATTAGCATCTTTGATGCAGGCATTGACATACTTCGGACTAATAGATTATCGAGATAATTTGTAAATATTACATAGTGTATCCATACATATGTATATTAATTGCGAATAGATACATGAATCGGATGCAAAAAGTATTTTTTATTTAATAGCTTGTTTAGCTTGTTCTAATAGGATTTTTTAACTTGTTTAGTCCCCTGTTTATTAGTGTGATTATTGATTATTAACAAATTATTTTATTACTTTGATATTGTTAGCACTTATTAAGTTCGAATGCTAATAGCGTAGGGTAAAGTTTTTGACAAGTGAGCTGATTAGGCGATAATATCTAGGTATGAAATTGATTTTTCGTTTGGTGATTAATGCGATTGCGGTACTAATTTGTGCTTATTTTATTCCCGGAGTCGAGGTGGATGGATTTGTTTCTGCTTTTTGGGTAGCACTAGCTCTGGCTATTCTGAATACTTTTTTGAAGCCAGTGTTAATGTTGCTTTCATTTCCTATTAATTTGGTGACTTTTGGATTGTTTACGATTGTTGTAAATACAATAATTATTCTGATTGCTGATTTTTTGGTGGTGGGATTTGTAATCGAAACATTCTGGCTGGCTATGCTGTTCGGAATCGTATTGGCGATCGTATCGGGAATACTAGATAACCTGGACTAATAGATATTACTTTTAAGAATCAATTTGTGGCAGAAGGATTGGACGGGACTTGGGTTGGTGCTTTTTTGAACTTGGTGTATAACAAACTCCCCCACTCAGCTATTGCATAAAGACCTACAAGCAGAGATGTTGGTCCAACTTCTTCCAGGACAACGTGCGCAAAAACGAGCCATACAATAATGTAAGCGAGTTTGTGTATTCTCCCCCACCATATTCCGAATTTGTGTGTAGAAAAATCATTGCTGGTTAGAAACATCAGAAACATCATGACGAATGCAACAAATCCAAGTGTTTCTCTAAGAGGTGGTACTACAAATCCCTGCCATGTCATCAGAGGGACCAGGCGAAGAATCGCATAATGCGTCAAAACCAACAAAAAAGTCATGATGCCAAAATGCCGACGGAACGTCTGAATAATATTAAAAATCTTGTGCTGAATTCCTAACCGCTTGGCAATGCCGGGTGTAATTGTAATTACAAAACAAAGAGCTGCTAGGGTGCCGAACTTGCCGCCGAGATCATAGTACAAAATACCTAATTCATTTCCGCTGGTAATTTGGGCTACTAATATTGAGGCCAGGATAATATTCCCAAGTTGCAGCAGATGAGTAATGATAAATGCGGTAATTATGAGGTTTTTATTTTTGATTGACCAAATAAAAACTTGACCGGAAATGTTGTTCAAAAAAAGATCCATAAAAAATTCGCGAGCTAGTGTAATTATAACTATTGCGAGTAAAAAATTAGCACTAATATTGCGTAGGGTTAAGATACCCTGTAATGTAATAATTAATGCCTATTTTTTATGAATCCAACTGATCAGGACAATCAGAACTTGCAAACCAATCCCCCGACAAACAATGACCCGATAACCCCTGCCGTGGGAACAATGACAATGGACGATATTGGTTCGGAAGAACCTGCGATCGCGCCAACCCAGCCGATTACTAGCCCAGAACCGCTAACAACTAATACTCAGACCGGGTTTGTTCCAGAAACAGTAGCACAAACTCCAAACCAGGCTGTGCCGATGAGCCAAGCATCAAACATTGTAGGTGGTGGCCGAAAGAAAATAATAATGATCGTTGTGGCTGTAATTATTTTGCTGCTGATATCAGGTGGAGCAATCGGATATGTGATGGCTTTTTATCTACCGAATCGGCCGGAGAATGTCTGGAGAACCAGTATTACCCGATCGGGCGAAGCTTTTGACAAAATGGCAATAGCTTATACCGAGAAGGAGAAGCTTGATGAATTCAAGAAAACAGAGCTGTCAATGAATGTACAATATCGATCCGGACAGAATAAGCTTAGCGGTGGTTTTTCGGTGAAGTTTGATGAGACAAAAATAAATGGTGACGGCAAGCTAAGCTATGAGGTTGATGGCCAAAAGGTTGATCTGGTAGCCAAAATAATGAGCGAGATTGCTCAGGGATCTGATTTTCCTAATACTTATTTTAAGCTGAGCGGATTTGCCCCGCTGGGGCTGGATAGTATTTTGCCGGGGATTTCGGAACTGGATGATAAATGGATCGGAGTCGAGAGTGATTTTTTGAGATCGCTTAATATTACCCTACCCCAATCGGAAACCGCAGCTGAAAGTGTAACGAATGAAGATGTGGCGGAGCTGGTGAGGTCGATATCGGCAATGAGTAATAATTATTTATTTTCAAATAGTAGTGAAAATAGTGTATTGATAATGGATAGTTTTGTCGGAAAAGAAAAACTCAGTGACGGCCAAGATACCTATCACTACAAGGTCAAGGTGGATGAAGATAATGCGATCGAGTATTGTAAGGCGTTGGTAGAGACGATATTTGAAACAAGTATTTACAAAAAACTTCCGAGTTTTAATCCCGAAACAATTAAAGTAGACAAGAACTCCTCACTTGAACAGTGCCAAGAGTCTTGGGGTGAAGAACTGCAGGGATGGGAGACTTTTGATCTGTGGGTGGAGAGTCGATATAAACTGATTCACAAAATAAGAGTTAAGGACACAAGCAATAAGGACGCATATGTGGAGATCGGTCAGAATTATAAGGGTGGTGATGAGGTTTCGATGTTTGTTCAGTATTATATTAAGGATAAACAAGTCGGAGGACTAACGATCAATAGTAATCTTGGCTCAAATACTACAACAGCAGAATTCGACTACACCACAGAAGAAGAGGGTGAGGATATGTTTGTAAATATCCTAGTCACTGCCAAACCCCACAATGGAACAATAGATGTAATCAAACCTGAAGGTACGATAATGATCCAAGATATTCTTAATTATTATGGCATTAGCGATCCGGCTGCGCTTTTTGGAGGGTACGGAATAGATCAAAATAGTCAGGATAGTCTGGAGGGTTCTTTTGACGGCGGAGATGTGCAGGTACTGGGAGAATCCTCTGACTCGGCGGAATTTCAGGAAGAACTGAATATAAATAATTGGTTCAAGTCTGTTTTTTAAAAATGCCAATTGACGAAAATTTTTTTTCTAATTATCTGTTGAACTTTTCTAATCTGATGCTGCTGGCTATTTATGTCGTGCTGATCGTGACATATATGATTTTGGCAATCAGAATGCTTTATAGCGTATTTGCGGTCGTGGGGTTATTTGTGATGACAAGTGTAATTTTTTTCGTACTGGCTTCATTTACCGGCAGAGACGGAAGGGACGCTTTTTCCTCCGGAGGATTCATGTTCAGTTTTTTGTTTTTTGTGTTAATGATGGTTTTTGTATTTTATTTAGTCAGAATCAAGAAAAAACTATCCCGTCATCATAAAAATCAATTACTGTAAGTAAGGTAAAAAGAATCAATTACTATTCCGTAGTGACGCCGTCAAAATGTTCTTCGGCTGATTCTGCGTCGTGTTTGGTCACGTGGGTCGTACCGTCTTTGTGTTCCGGCGGAGAGTAGATCGTATAGAGTTTGAGTGGTTGGGTCTGTGAAGTATTGATGACATTGTGCTCTGCACCGGCTGGGACAATGACAGCCATACCATCTTTGACCGCGATAACATTGCCGTCGATATGTACCTCACCCTGCCCTTGTTCAAAACGAAAAAACTGATCCCTGTCGTTGTGAACTTCAAGTCCGATCTCTTCACCCGGCTGGAGGGACATAAGAACTAATTGTGAATTGTGTCCAGTGTAAAGAACTTTGCGAAAAAATGAGTTTTCGTTTGTAGCTGTTTCGATGTCTATGTTGTAACCTTTCATACTTTGATTATACTCCTTGTGTTATCTTCTGAGGGGGAATGAAAAGGAAAGACAAAAAGAGGTCAACAAAAACGAAGTTTGGGGTGTGAGGAAAAATGTTGGTCGGGCAAGGGTGGGGATTAAGTGCTACTATGGGCAACTGATATGAGAAGCTTTGATCGAAATAACAATTCTGGTGGCGGACGACACGGACGGCGCGA
>CAYUKQ010000017.1:4502-13487 GCA_964445355.1 uncultured Gammaproteobacteria bacterium | reverse complement strand
GAAATCCTTGTAACATTTAGGAAAGTTAAACGTTTCTTTGTACCTTTTGTGAGGCTAAAAGCCTTAAAAAAGACACCTGTAAAAAGGTGTCTTTTTTGTGGTTAAAAAGTGTGGACGATAATGGACTCGAACCATTGACCTCGACATTTAGCGAAGCGCAAGAACAAATGATTGATAAATGGTGGGCACGCCAAGACTCGAACTTGGGACCTCCACATTATCAGTGTGGCGCTCTAACCAACTGAGCTACGCGCCCATATATCAATCATTTGTTTCTTCTCAAAGTGTCGCGCTCTAACCTACAAGTTACTCGTCTAAGTTTCGTTCAAAAACTGACCAGTCATTTTTGTTCTCAACTTAGACTACGTTCTGCGTTTCTGGAAACCAGAAACTAGAGCTACGCGCCCTAAATGAGCCTAGGTATTCTATTAAAAAACAGTGGGAATTAAAATACCCTAAAGAGAAGTTTACTTTTTGCTCTTTTTTGGTTTTTTCTTTTCTCTTTTTGGTCTGTCGTTACCTTTCATAAAATCTGGGCAGTTTCACCTCCGAACTGCTGGTATTCTACAACAAAGTCTGTAGTTTTGATATACTGGCTCGAGCCTGATAGATGGTGCGGTACCCAAGTGGTCTAAGGGGACGGTCTGCAAAACTGTTATTCGCGGGTTCGAATCCCGCCCGCACCTCAGAAAATTATGAGCGAAGAGTTGAGAGAGGTAGTTACTTTAGTTTTTGCACAGGATGCAAAACTGCTTTTGGAGCAGAGGTTAGATGAAGGTCCGTTTAAAAATCGATGGACTTTTACGGGTGGAAAAATAGAGGATGTTGATCGCTTGGAGGAGGATTATGTTTTCGCGGCGGCTGTAAGAGAAGCTGGTGAGGAAGTTGGTTTGACTCCAGAGGAGGTGGAAGTTTTTGCAGAATTCGTTGCGACAACTCTGAATGGTTACACTTATTATTATCACGCTGTGAGTGTGGAAAGATTTTATGGAGAGATAGAAAATCGGGAAGAGGGGCGGAGGAATATTGCTTGGGTTGGTGAGGGTATGGAGGCGGATATTCTTTTGGATGGCGATGGAGTAAATAAGAAAGTGTTGGAAGCTTACAGGCAGTTTAAGAAGAAGGAATCTCAATAGTTATTTCTCCAGTTATTTCAGGGTTATCGAGTAAAGTTTTTGCAACGGAATCCTCTACAAAATCCTGAATAAAGCGAATGATATTTCTTGCTCCGAAAGCTGGATCGTAGCCTTTTGTAACAATATAGTTTATTAATTGGTCGTTAATATTGACCGTAATATTTTTCTCATTTTTAAGTCTGTGATTGAGATCGTTAAGGTTAAGTTTGACTATCTCTTTGAGATTTTCTTGGGTGAGTGGATGGAAAATAATTACTTCGTCAAAACGGTTGATGAATTCGGGCGAGAAGGTATTGGTTGATTTAATATGTTCAAGAAGCAAGTCGTGTAGTGTTTGGTATGGGGTATTGTTGCTGACTAATTCTGCAATTAGCTGAGCTCCGGCATTACTGGTCGCGATAATTATCGAGTTTTGTGCTTTGACTTCTCGGCCAAACCCATCGGTTATATAACCTTCATCAAGAAGGGTTAGAAGTAGATTTAGAATTTTTGGATGCGCCTTTTCAAGTTCGTCGAGCAGTAGAACTGAGTTAGGCTTGGTTTGTAGTTGAGCAGTTAAAATTCCTGGTTGATTGGTGAGATTGGAGCCAATTAATTTTTCAATTGCGGTTGAGTCTTGAAATTGACTCATATCGAGCCTTAACACATAGTCCTGACTACCAAAATACTCCTTGGCAAGGATTTTTGCAGTTTGGGTTTTGCCAACACCGGTAGGACCAAGAAAAAGAAAGGTACCAATCGGTTTTTGAGTGTTCGACACTTGTAGTGAGCGCCTGCGTAAAGCCTTAGAGACCGCGATCACGGCTGGATCTTGCCCAATAATGTTTTGGTGAAGTATTTCTTCAAGATTTTTGAGTGTTTGACTCTTGTCTTCGGACAGTTTGCCGATATTGGTGCCAATTTTTTGAGTCAGATATTGATTAATGATATCTGGGGTAAGAGTGTTGCCGAGATTGTTGTTTTTGACGTATGAAATTAGCTCAAAAGTCAAATTAATCGCTTTATCTGGTAGGGGTGATGAGTGAATGTAGGTGTCGGATTTTTGGACAATGTCTTTGATCCCAAAATAATTAAGAGTGATCTTTTGCTGATTTTGGATTTTTTCGGCGTTGGTTATTAGAACCTTGATACTTTCAGGAACCGAGAGTGGTTTGATAATAATTTTTGAAAAGTTTTTGGCCAGACTTGGGTGTGACAAAACGTATTTGTCGTAAAAGGTCTGATTGGTCATGGCGATGATCTGAATTTTGTTGCTTTCGGCTGATTTGAGGATTATTTCGGAAATATCGGTTCTGCCGTCTTGTGAGCTGACGAATTGATCCAAATCATCAATAACAAGAATGATGTTTCCGGCCTCTTCGGCCTCTTCGAGTATCTTCGAGACGAGCACTTTTGCTTCTTCGTGATTGGTGCCTTGAGAGAGGATGGCGTGAAAGTCAATTTCGAGTACGCGACGATGAATTAGAGTGTTAGGAGCAAGACCCTTGTTAATCCTTCTGGCGAGCTCGATTGCGATGGTGTGTTTACCCACTCCAGCCTCACCAACAATAATAATGTTGCTGTTACGGGAACTGCTGAGTATTGTTTCGATTTGGGCTATTTCGTTTGTTCTCCCTAAGACTTTGACGTCTTTGGTTTCTAGTGTAAGAAGATCTTTAGAAAAACGATCCAGATTGATGGTGTATCCGTAGGCTAAGTCGTGCCCAATACCATTAAGCGATTGAACTTTTTTACGGGAGAGAAATAATGGAGATCTGACTGGAAAAGCAAGCTCGTACCAAATGACTAAATTTGTCAGATCGCTATCATTGAGATGAAGATCATCAAAAATCTTTTTGAATGCCGGATGTTTTTGATACAGAAGTACTAGTTTTTCCTTAAGACCCGATTGAAGTAATGTTGGATCGATCGATTGTAGTTGAGTTGGGTCGTTCTGCAGCGACAGAAGCAGTTCTGGTGAAAGGCCGGTTTTGGTTAAAAAGAATTTGAAAAAATTTGATTTGATCAGTAGGGTGGTGAATTCTCCAACTGTGCTGTTCGGCTGAGTTTCGATATCATCGGGAGTAATTTTCTTAAAAATTATTAGCGAGAATGGTGGAAGGAGTGAGATTAGGCAAAATACAAGTGCAATAGGTATGAATATGATGAACGATGTTAGAAATAATATGATTATGAAAAATCTGATAATTGCGCCAATTACTCTTGAAATGATGCTAGTTACTAGATTGTTTAATTTGGTCGAGAGTCCAGGAGTTGTTTCGACAAAGGCGGTTTTTTTGTACGGAGCAAAAAAAGTTCTAAGTATTGCCGGAAGTGAAAAATAATAAACTGGGATTAGTAGGGTGTTTGTTAAGATGTCGAGCGCGTTTATTGTACTTGTTGAGGCAATTTTGGTCGGAGAGAATGAGGGTGATTGGGCAAGATTAGTCATTATTAATATTCTACTAAAGTTTGGGTGGTTGTAATCACTGGTAAGTTAGGATTAAATAATCCCAATGCCCAGAATAGATAAATTTTGGGTATGAAAAGGAAAGTTGTGTTGGTTACCGGTGCATCATCAGGAATTGGAGCTGAAATCGTATTGGAATTTGCCAGAAATAAGTACAAGGTTTGGGCGACTGCAGATAGGATTGCTGGTTTTAAGAATCTAAGGCAAATTGTAAAAACTGAAGGTTTGGCGGTTAGTTTTGCAAAGATCGACTTGTCAAAAAAAGGGTCAATTGAGCGCGGATATAAAAAAATAATCAAACTAGATAAAAATGTTGATATTTTGGTTAATAATGGCGGTTATGGTTTGGTTGGGGTAGTGGAGGATACGTCAATCGAGCTGGTGAAGAATAACTTTGAGGTTAATTTTTTTAGTATTTATTTTTTGATCAGACTGGTGCTTCCAAGCATGCGCAAGAGAAAAAGAGGTGTAATAGTCAATATTGGTTCAATCGATGGAAAATATGCCTATCCGGGTATTGGTGGGTATGCAGCAACAAAATGGTCAATTGAGGCATTAAGCGAGAGTTTGTATTTAGAGGTGAAAAAATTCGGAATAAAAGTCTTATTGTTTGAGCCTTCGAATGTAGAAACTGAGTTTAGGAATAATCGTGTAGAGGTATGGAAGAGTTTGAAGCGTTCAGCGTACAAACGCGTGTATTGGAAGTATGAGCGAAAAAGAAAAATTATTAATTTGTTTAAAATTAATCCCGGTATGGTTGCAAAAAGAGTATTAGAGTCGGTGGAGGACGAGAATCCACCATTAAGGCAGTCGGTTGGTTTTGAAGCATGGATAATGATCAAGATCAGGAATTTGCTTCCCGAACGGCTGGTTTTGTGGCTAATTAGGGTTTAGTGGTTGTTTTGGTAAGATTAAATTAAGTTATGAAATTGTTAAATTCTGCGCATGTGCGTGATAAAAAAGTATTACTGAGGCTTGATCTGGATGTTCCGTTAGGTAAGGATGGTGGGGTTGCTGATACGACTAGAATTACCGCCGCTAAGGAAACTGTCAGCTATTTGATCAATCAAGGTGTGAGTAATCTGGTTTTGTGTGGCCATATTGGTCGACCAAAAGGGGCCGATAAATCAATGTCTACTCGAAACTTACTTAAGTCTTTGTCGGAAATTTTTGCTCTTCAGATAAGCTATGTTGATAACTTTTGGATAGAAAATTTTAACGAAAAGGTAATGCTTTTGGAAAACTTAAGGTTTGATCCGGGCGAAGAAGAGAATGATAGTGATTTTGCAAAAAAATTAGCTGGTGGCTTTGATCTATTTGTGAACGAATCGTTTGCGACTGCTCATCGTGCTTCTGCTTCGACTGTCGGAGTGGTCCAATATCTCAATTCATATGCTGGTTTTAGGTTTGCTAAAGAGGTTGAACAACTTGAAAAGGTGTTAAAAGAGTCGCAGCATCCACTGGTGTCAATAATTGGTGGAGCAAAAATCGACACAAAATTGCCGGTAATTATTGCTGTATCAAAACTTTCTGATGATGTTTTGGTTGGCGGATTGTTGCCTAGAGAAATCAGAGAAATGAAAATTAATTTTGAAAAAAATGTTTTTGTTGCTGAGCTCGATGAGACGGGTATGGATGTTAGTGTGGAGAGCCTTAAAGTGTTTACAGATAAAATTGCTACTGCAAAAAGTATTATTTGGAATGGTCCAATTGGTAATTTTGAAAATAAATTATACTCAAGAGGAACTAAGACTTTAGTGGAGTCTTTGATGAATAGCTCAGCCAAAATTGTGATCGGTGGAGGTGACACTATTAGTGCATTTAATTGTTTTGGCAATATTTCAAAAGTTGATTGGGTGTGTTTGGGTGGAGGGGCGATGCTTAACTATATATCTGGAGAAAAAATGCCCGGAATCGAATCTCTAAAATAGTCTATTTTTTGGTAAGATTAGAAGTGAGGGATTGAATTATATGTGCTCGCTTTTCTTTTTGAAAAATTCTGCTTCCTGCAAATTTTTCAAAGTCACAAAGCTACGCCATATTTTTTAAATTCAAATTTAATTATAACTTTAGAGTAGAATTCAAAAAATGGTTAAAGTTGCAATTAACGGTTTTGGAAGAATTGGCAGAAGCGCCTTTAAGGTTGCTCTGATGCATCATAAAGATACGGTAGAGATTGTTGCAATTAATGATTTGGCAGATACAAAAACCTTGGCGCATTTATTGAAATACGACAGTAATTACGGGCAATTCTGGGGTGAAGTAGATTCGACCGAGGATGCTATTTGGGTTGATGGAAGGGAATTTAAGGTTTTTGCAAAAAAAGATCCGACAGAGTTACCTTGGAAGGATTTGGAAGTTGATGTGGTAATCGAGTCGACAGGGTTATTTACTTCGGAAGAAAAAGCTAAAACTCATTTGGCAGCAGGAGCAAAACGGGTAGTGATTTCGGCGCCAGCAAAAGGGGGGAACGTTGGAACCTACGTGCTGGGTGTAAATAGTTACAAAGATGGTGAAGAGTTAGGTGTGAGCGGAATTATTAATAATGCCAGCTGTACGACTAATTGTATTTCCCCGGTTGTGGCTGTGATGCATGCAAAATTTGGGGTGGTGAAGGCCTTGATGAGCACGATTCATGCTTATACTCAAGATCAGAGATTGCAAGATTCACCGCATGATGACTTAAGAAGAGCGAGGGCGGCACAGTCCTCAATAATTCCAACCACGACCGGAGCTGCAATTGCAACGACTGAGGTTATACCGGAGTTGAAAGGGTTGTTTGATGGGGTTTCTTTTAGGGTCCCTGTACCTGTAGGTTCGGTTTCTGATATTACTTTTGTGCTTAAAACTAAAACAACAAAAGAAGAGATCAGCCGAGTTTTGACCGAGGCGTCTGAAAATGCTTTATATAAAGGAATACTTGCCGTTACTGATGAGCCGATTGTATCAGCGGATATTGTCGGGCGGACAGAGTCGGCGATTGTTGATTTGGCCTTGACTCAGGTGGTGGATGGTGACCTTGTTAAGATTGTTGCTTGGTATGATAACGAATGGGGTTACAGTAACAGGCTGGTAGAGCAGGTCATAACGGTTGGTGCACAGTTGAAACTTCTCTAACTTACGCTTGGCCATTCGTTGTTATCTCACGCTAGTAAACGAATGGGGTTACAGTAACAGGCTGGTAGAGCAGGTCATAACGGTTGGTGCACAGATAAGTTCTTTTGGGTTTTGAAGTTGTGTAGCCCTAAGTTTTCTTAAGCAAAGCTTAAGTAAATTTTGATAAGGTTCGTCGCTGTTTGCACCTAAACAACCCAAAAATACACACGAAAGCAGTAGGAAGGGGCGGTAATGCCAAAGTTTCTTGGTCCGATGTTTATGGCACTGGCGGGATTTGTCTTGCTTGCCATTTCACTCTGGGGTTCAAGTTCGGTAACTGGAGCACAGTCTGCTCGGCCGTATGTACTAAGAGTACCGATGGTTGCGGCGGATTCTGCTTCTGGGTTTGCGACCCCAACAGTAGCATCAACGACGACGAGTGTTGTTAGTAACACTCCAACAGTGACTCAGACCGGTACGAGCACTTCAACTTCGACAGCAACACAAACCGCAACGCAGACAGGAACTCAAACTCCGACAAAGACTGCAAGCACTAGTACTGCTGCATCAACTCCGACCGGTGCGAGTACGTCTGTTGCGACACAAACTCCGACAAAGACTCCAACAGTCATTGTGTCGACGATGACGCCAACACCGACATCTACATCGACAATGACACCCACCGTTACATTCACTTCGACACCTACGAACACACCAACGCCAACGCCGACATCTGTAGCTTGTAATTTTCCACCACTTTCGGAGTCAATAACCTATTTCGGCAGTTCTGGTACTTATCCGAGGATCGTCCAGATCGACATAAGTAATCTGAACGGTTTGGTAGGAGAGTCACAAGGATTGACTGTCAAGGTTTGGGGTGATACCTCGATTGACTCGGTGGATGTTGTACTGGGTACCGATCATGGACATTCACAGCCTTTAGGGTTGAGTGCGGTGTCGCAGACGGTTTCCGGAGGCATCTACAAGGATGTCTGGACGCTATCCTACCTGATTCAGGACACGCACGAGTGTGTTTACACTTACACGTTTACTGTTCGCCAGACTAATGGGCAGATGGTGACGTCAGTGCTGTCTGTTCGTTGAGGGTCAATTCTCACACGCCTCCTTTGGTATATAAGCTAATGGAGGTATTTTTTTTGATTTGATTATTATCCTATAATATGCTAGAATGCGGATCGCACATTTAAGTTTAAGGAGGCTAGTTTTGACCCAGTTTGGTCGCGGTCTTGGATCTACCAACGATCCGGACGATGACCCCGAAATCATCGAAGGGGAGCACCGCGTCGTTGATGACGATGACGATGATGGTCCTGACCATGGTCGTCGGATTTCGTTCAAAAAGCTGTTGATGATCGCGGCTGGCGTCGGGTTGCTCACTTTGGTTCTGTTTTTCACGATGTGTCGCGGAGACGGATCGGAAGAGCAGCAGCCTTCGACGACAGACGAGACCGCTACCCCTACCGAGCAATCCACGACCGTTGTGCCTGCTCGCACTGCGACTGGCACTCCCACGCCGACAGCGACATCTGTTGTCGTGGTGCCGACTGCTACTGTTCGTGCTGATACTGGTGATCCGTTTGGAGGAACCGGTGGCAGTTCGATGTCGGGACTGCTGATGCTCGTAAGCGCATTGGCGGTTGCACTCCTGTGTGCAGGCGCTTTCATTCGTTCTACCGCCGCGAAGCGGTAGGTAGTTTAAGGGAGAGAGCGTGCAAACATACCCATCTTAAGTCAGTATAACTACTGGCGGAGGATGGGTTTTTTTATCCTGTAGTTGCTGGTTTCATTTTTACAGGTTATGATTTGACAAACTATAGGATATATATTATAATTCTACGGTGATCTTGAGGCTAATTTTGACCGCTGGCGGTTTTAGTTGGGCTTGAGACTCGCTTTGATCCTTAACATCTGCTGCTGCTAATTTTGGTCTCCCGCAACACCATGGAGGTGTTTCCCTGAAGGTTACCAAGGTAATAAATTTGGCGTTGGCAATGGTTGGGGTGACAGCCCTGGCCTTTGCTATCGGATCCGTGATGCTTGGCTCTACCACGAGTGGAGTTATGGCTGACCGACCCGATCCAACGCCTCAGGGGACAAATGTTCCCAAGACGCCGACAGAGGTGCCGGAGCCCTGCAAGGGGACTCCAGCACCCGGATCAGGTTGCATTACTCTGACGCCAACGCCTACAGCGACGAAGACGGCTACTCCTACGAGTACGCCGACCAAGACGCCAACGGCAACGCCGACGAGCACGCCAACCAAGACCTCGACACCGACGGCTA
>CAYUKQ010000017.1:0-4402 GCA_964445355.1 uncultured Gammaproteobacteria bacterium | reverse complement strand
AGACTGCGACGCCTACTAAGACGCCGAAGACTTCTACGCCAACGGCAACGCCGACGAGCACGCCAACCAAGACCTCGACACCGACGGCTACGCCAACAACGCCGACGAAGACTGCGACGCCTACTAAGACGCCGAAGACTTCTACGCCAACGGCAACGCCGACTACGGTGACAGCTACTCCCACGAGTACGCCGACTACTGTGGTTACGGTGACGGTAACTCCGACACCGACCGCGACTTCCGTAATTCCAATCCCAACCGCTACGGTTCGGGCTGATACGGGGGATCCGCTGGTCCTGGTGTCTGGAGGTTCCGGACAAGGGGTTGTTGGGTGGATGGCTGTGGTCGCACTCGTTTTGGGTGCGGTCAGTATCATCGGATTCCTCGTTGTGAGGATGAGAAGCAGGGAGATCTAAGCAGCAGCGATGTTTGTCCGCCCCGGGTTTTCTGTAATAAGAAGACTCGGGGCATTTTTTTGCGAAATAAGTGCAAACGGACAAAAAATGAATTTATTGCAAATAATAAACCGTTTCTGCTAGAATCTAGCGGCTTTAACGGCAGGCATATATATTGGTCTGTAATGTTATGGCGAATTTTAAAGAAAGAAGGAAATATAAATTGACAGACAAAAAAGAGAAAAAAGTTGTTAAAAAATCTGTAAAGACTGTAGTTAAGAAAGATTTTAAGACCATGGACGAATTAGTTGCGTCCTTGGGTGAGGAGGCCATCTTTGGTTTCAAGCGCGGACAACAAGTCGAGGGAACGATTATTTCTGCATCTAATCGCGAAGTTTTGATCGATATTGGTGGCAAATCAGAGGGTATTTTGGCTGCTAAAGAGCAACTAAGTTCTCGAGATTTGATTTCGACCATGTCGCCAGGTGATAAGATCGAGGCTACGGTTTTGGTTCCGGAGAATGAGCAAGGCCAGGTTGTGCTTTCATTAAGGAAACTGGGTGGAGAAAAGCGTTGGGAGGAACTGATGAATAAGGTCGGATCCTCAGAAGAAATAGATGCAGTGGTAGTTGATTCAAATCGAGGCGGATTGATTTTGGACTTCAGCGGATTGCGTGGATTTTTACCAACTTCTCAAATGTCCAGTCAGGAGCGAAGGCCGGCGAAACTAATGAATAAATCACTTAAGGTTAAAGTCTTGGAGGCTGATAGGTCTTCGAATAGACTTATTTTTTCTCAGAAATCCGCAGGTATAAGTTCTGAGGATCTGGATAAGAAAAAAGAAGTTTTGGCAAAAATTACTGTTGGTGATAAGTTTACCGGCGAAGTAACGGCTGTGATGCCTTTTGGGGTGTTTGTACGTGTGGCACCACAAGAAGAGGGGGATTCGATTGAAGGTTTGGTGCATATATCGGAAATGAGCTGGGAGAAAGTTGAGGATCCAAATAACGAACAGAAGGTTGGGGACAAGGTCGAAGTTGTTGCGACGGCTGTTTTGCCTGAGGAAGGTAAGTTAACTTTGTCTATTAAGCGATTGAAAGATAATCCTTGGGAAGAAGTTGCGAGTCGTTTTCCGAAAGATTCCAAGGTTTCTGGTAAGGTTACGAGACTGACCGGTTTTGGTGCATTTGTTCAGATCGATAAAGACGTTGAAGGATTAATGCATATTTCAAAAATTCCGCCAGAGTTGTCTGTCGAGGCTGGCCAAGAAATTGAGTGTACGGTTGAGTCGGTGGATGTGGTTTCAAGAAGGATTTCGCTTGCTCCTGTCTTGACTGAGAAACCGTTGATGTACCGATAGTTGCTTAAATTCTTTCGTATTTTTTCAAGTTTGGTTGTTAATTTTTATGTGTTTTGATTAAGCCTGACCTGATAGGGTATGATGTGGTTGAATTTTTAACTTAATGAAAAAAACTAACGATTATATTTGTTCGAATTGTGGTTATTATTCTCCGGTTGAGATAGGTAAATGTCCCGAGTGTTCTCAATGGGGAACGTTTCAACTAAGAGTGAAAAATGAAGCTATTTCTAATTCTGGCAGCGCTGCAGTACCAGTTAGTTTGAGTGAAGTGAAAGAAAATGATGTTAAGTTAAGATTTCAGACAGGTTATGATGAGTTTGACAGAGTATTAGGTGGCGGTTTGGTTGCTGGATCTGTAATACTACTTGCGGGTGATCCGGGTATCGGTAAGTCGACTATATTACTGGAGTCTGCGGCTAATATTGCCAGAAATAGTCCAAACAAAGAAGTGTTGTACGTGTCGGGCGAGGAGTCAGCATATCAGTTGAAATTAAGAAGTAATAGGATTGTTAATAATATTCCGTCAAATCTGAAGGTTCTTGCGGAGACTGATGTGGATGTAATTAATGCAACGATTGAGAAGTATAAGTATGAGTTGGTAATTGTCGATTCTATTCAAACAATTCAAACACCGTCAGTTGGGGGATCATGGGGAAGTTTGGTTCAGATACGGGAATCAACATTGAGGTTCGCAAAGATCGCTAAATTTTTGCATATCCCGATTATTATTGTGGGACACGTAACAAAAGAAGGTGAAATTGCCGGGCCAAAAATACTGGAACATTTGGTGGATGTTGTGTTGGTTTTGGAGGGTGATAGTTTTGGGATATTTCGGGTACTTCGAGCTTCAAAAAATCGATATGGTTCTACCTCTGAGGTGGGAATTTTTGAAATGAGAGACAAAGGGTTGGCAGAAGTTAAAAATCCGTCAAAGCTTTTTTTGGCGGAGTGGAAGGATAATATGGCCGGATCAGTTATTTTCCCAACCGTACAGGGTGACAGGCCGATCTTGGTTGAGGTTCAGGCGTTGGTAACACCAAGCTTGTTTGGAAATCCGAGGCGTGTGGCGACAGGTGTTGATTACTCCAGACTGCAAAATATTATTGCTGTGTTAACAAAATACGCTAAGCTTCCTTTGTCTACTAGCGATGTGGTTGTTAATGTTGCCGGCGGGATGAGTATTAAGGAGCCGGCGATGGATCTGGCAGTGGCGATGGCGATTATTTCGGCGGTTAAAAACAAGCCATTGAAGCCAAATTCTGTTGTTTTTGGGGAATTAGGTTTGCTCGGTGAAGTCAGGAGGGTGGCTTTTGATAAAAAAAGGATTGATGAGGCAAAGAAATTAGGTTTTGAATATTTTATTCATCCGGAAAGTTTGAAGAATATTGCGGAAGCGCTAATAACTCTTAATAGTAAAAATGCCTAAATACTTGCTGCCGAAAAACAAGTTTTTGTGGTTTTTATTAACAAGGGTTCTGGGAATGGCGATTCTGTTGAGTTTTGGCGGTTATTTAGCAAGGCCGGGTGTTTGGCCGGATTTTCCGTTTGATCCTCCGGTTTTTGCTGAGGTTCTGAGTGCATTTGTGTTTGGGGCAGTGGGTTTTTTTCTTCCGGATTTGATCGTAATTGCGACTAAGTCAGGTTTTAGAAGTTTGGTCGATATGTTAGCCGTACGTGTTTCGGCCAGTGTGGTTAAAAATCTACCCAAAAGGAAGGCGAGGAAAAAACAGAAGGCAAAGTTTGACGGTGATGAAGTGTTGTTGGATACTTCGGCGCTAATTGATTCAAGGTTGATCGGTGTGGTCAATTCTGGATTTTTACGGGGTAAATTGATCATTTCGAAAAATGTGCTAACCGAACTTAGGCACTTGGCAGATAGTAAAGATGAAGGTAAGAGAGTGAAGGCGAGGAGAGCATTGGATGATTTAACTAAAATTAAAAAACATTCAAGATCTGTAAAGATAAAAATTGTTGATAGGTTTGGAAATAAGGAGACAGATGGAGGGTTGGTAGAGTTCGCGCTAAAAAATAAGTTACCTTTGTTAACTTTGGATTTTAATCTCAGCAAAGAGGCTCAAGTAAGAGGAGTAGAAGTATTGTCGTTTAATACTTTGGCAAATTCTATAAAAATGGATGCAATTCCCGGCCAGGAGTTGGAAGTTAAGATTGTTCAATCAGGATCGGAAAAAGGGCAAGGAGTAGGGTTTTTGTTTGATGGAGCGATGGTGGTAGTAGATAAGGGCGATAGATATATTGGCAAGACAGTTAAAGTTGGCGTGGTCAAGGCTATTCAGCGAGATTCAGGACGCATAATATTTGGAACGATTGTTTAATTGATTAAGTAATTTCGATCTTATTAGCTGGTTGTATTAGGAATAATTCAGTTGTCAACCTGTTTATCCACAAAAACTGTTCAGAATATTAAAGCATCAATAATGTTAAATAGTGTTATTGCAATAGGATATTTTTTAAACATGTAATAAATAAAATACTATCGGTCACTATATTTTTTTGGATAATTAGCTATAGGGTAGTAAAGTGTTGACATAAAAATTATAACCATGTAATATCAAGTTACAGACTGAATGACTGTAAATTAAATCTCGTATAGCGCTAAGAGTTGTTTGGTAGTTTGAGACTGCCTCCT
>CAYUKQ010000016.1:0-14418 GCA_964445355.1 uncultured Gammaproteobacteria bacterium | reverse complement strand
CTTTGCTGGAAATATATCGCCGCATGCGCCCTGGTGATCCATTGGTTCTCGATACCGCCAGAGCTATGGTTGAAGGAATGTTCTTCAATGATCGTCGCTACAATCTTGCCGAGGTCGGACGCTACAAAATGGATCGCAAACTTAAAGACATTAAACCTCTAGTCAAAACCGAAGATTCAGAAGATTCTAATCCGCTGATTCTCAATAAGACAGACCTACTTGCATCAATTGCTTATCTAATTGGACTCAGTTTCAATAAAGGTCGTGTTGACGATATCGACCATCTCGGCAATCGTCGAGTACGCTCAGTTGGCGAACTGACCCAACAGAACGCTTTCCGTGTCGGTATTCTTCGTCTTGAGCGTGTTATTCGTGAAAGAATGACCACCGCCAATCCGGAAATTCCACCTACACCGGCTACACTTGTTAACGCTCGTCCGGTCATGTCGGCGATCAACGAATTTTTCCGCACCTCGCAGTTAGCTACTATTCTTGACCAGACCAATCCGCTGGCAGAGGTTGACACTATGCGCAGATTATCAGTTATGGGTACCGGTGGTATTACTCGTGAAAGAGCTGCATTCTCGATTCGCGATATTAACTCCTCTCAGTATTCCAGGATCTGTCCAGTCAGAAGTCCGGAAGGTCCAAACATTGGTTTGGTTACCTATCTTGCGCTTTATGCGCGTATCAACGAATTAGGTTTTATCGAAGCACCTTACCGCAAAGTGATCAAAAAAGGTGACAAAGCCATCGTTACAGACGAGATCGTCTACATTACTGCAGACGACGAAGATGAAGCGATTATTACTCACTCAGAAATCGAACTCGCCAAAGACGGAACTATTGTTGAGAATCGAGTTCCGGTCCGTCACATGGGGGAATTCACCACCGCTCTTGCGACAGAAGTAGACTATATTGATATCATTCCTCGCCAGATCATCGGTACTTCGGCTTCGTTAATTCCATTTTTGAGCCACGACGACGCTAACCGTGCTCTTATGGGTACTCACATGCAGTGTCAAGCCGTACCGCTTCTTATTCCACACTCGCCGATTATTGGTACAGGTATGGAAAATCCGGTTTCCGTGACTATGGGTCGCGTTATTACCGCCGAAAAAGACGGTAAGGTAGAATTCGCCGACGCCAACAAAGTCGTCGTTCGCTACAGCGGAGACAAAGAACTTGTTACCTACCCAATTAAAAAATTCGTTCGCTCACAGCAGTCTACATGTTATTCACAGAGGCCATTTGTTTACACAGGTGACAGCTTCAAAACTGGTGATGTTTTGGTTGACGGCCCAGCTTCAGAAGGTGGAGAGTTGGCGCTCGGTCAAAACCTAACTATCGCTTACATGAGTTACGACGGTCTGGGTTACGAGGATGCAATCGTTATCTCTGATCGCCTCGTTAAGAGCGATCTTTTAACCTCGGTTCACATCGAAGAGCATACTGCAGTCGTTGTTGACACTAAGCTCGGACCAGAAGAAACCACACGCGATATTCCAAACGTATCTGAAGAAGACCTAGCGAACCTTGATGAAGACGGGGTTATTGTTATTGGTGCCGAAGTCGGACCTAACGATATTCTTGTCGGCAAGATCGCTCCAAAAGGTGAAACTGAACTCACCGCCGAAGAGCGTCTGCTCCGTGCGATTTTTGGTGAAAAAGCTCGCGAAGTCAGAGACACTTCTTTGAGGGTTCCCCACGGCGAACGCGGTACTGTTATTGGGATCAAAGTACTTTCTCGTGCAGCTGGTGACGAGCTAGAGCCAGGCGCAATCAAAAAGATCACCGTCAAAATTGCTCAAATGCGTAAAGTCGTCGTTGGTGACAAGCTTTGCGGACGCCACGGAAACAAAGGTGTTATCAGTAAGATCGTTCCTGAAGCTGATATGCCTCACACCGCAGAAGGCAAACCTGTCGATATCATCATCAGTCCTTTGTCCGTGCTTGCCCGTATGAACCTCGGACAGTTAATGGAGGCTCATCTTGGTGTTAGTGCTGAAAAACTCGGTTACAAGGTCGCACTTCCCGTATTCGAAGAGGTCGACGAAGATGTAATTGTCGAGCAATTTGGCAAAGCTGGTCTGCCAGTCGATGGTAAAACCACTCTCTTCGACGGTCGCACAGGTGAAGCGTTCGATCGTCCGATTGTAGTCGGTACTAGTTACATTCTTAAACTTATCCACATGGTTGAGGACAAGACGCACGCCCGTTCCACTGGTCCGTACTCACTTATTACTCAGCAACCGCTTGGTGGTAAAGCTCAAATGGGTGGACAGCGTCTCGGAGAAATGGAGGTTTGGGCACTCGAAGCTTATGGTGCAGCTCACATCCTTCAGGAAATGTTAACGATCAAGTCTGATGATATTGTAGGTCGTCCAAAAGCTTTTGAAGCCATCGTTAAAGGAACTGAGATTCCAACTCCCCAAATTCCCGAGTCATTCAAAGTTTTAGTCAAAGAACTCCAGTCTCTTTCACTCAATGTCGAAGCCTTAGGTGCAACAATTATTGATGAATCAGATAAGTCCGAAGACGGCAAAGCTGAAGAAAAGATCGAAGTCAAAGCTGATGTTGCCGAAGAGGAAATTCTTTCTGAGATCGTTCCTGACATTAAGAGTGTTGAGGCAGAAAACGAAATTACCGAAGATGAATCTGCTGAAGATGCTGAAGCTGAAGCCGAACTTACCGAACTAGAAGAAAGTACTTCCTCAGACGAGGATGAGAAAGAAGGAGAAGACAAATAATGAAAGCCTTACTTGATTTCAAAGCTCTAAAGATCACCCTTGCTTCACCAGAGAATATTAAAGAATGGTCCCATGGAGAGATCACTAAACCAGAAACCATTAACTACCGCACACTCAAACCAGAAAAAGACGGTCTATTCGATGAACGGATTTTTGGTCCGGTCAAAGATTGGGAATGTTACTGCGGTAAGTACAAAAGGATCAGATTCCGTGGCATTATTTGCGAAAAATGTGGTGTTGAAGTAACTCAAGCTCGCGTGCGTCGTGAAAGAATGGGACACCTTTCCCTTTCTGCGCCGGTTGTACATAGCTGGTTCTTCCGTGGTGCACCAAGCAAGCTTGGTTTGCTGTTAGATATTTCCCCACGTAATCTTGACGCTGTTATCTATTTTGCCAGCTATATTGTCATCTCACTCGATCCCGAAAAGCGCAAAGAAGACATAGAAAAACTCAAAGCTCTTCAGGAAAAAGAAATTGCAGCCGCTGTTAAGGTTCTGGAAGAACAGATCGGTATAGTCAAAAAAGAGTCTGAATCCGAAGTCAAAGAA
Source organism: uncultured Gammaproteobacteria bacterium (assembly GCA_964445355.1). GTDB lineage: Bacteria > Patescibacteriota > Microgenomatia > CAYQLK01 > CAYQLK01 > CAYQLK01. Next base: position 11,120 of record CAYUKQ010000016.1, on the reverse strand, counting down.
GTTAAAAAGACAAAAGAAAAAAACAATCTGGATCTCAAGGTCGAAGAGATGGAGCTAGCTTCCCGACACAAAATCGCTCTGCTTCGTGACGCTCACAGTGTCGAACTTGCCAAAATTGAAGAAAAATTCAAAAAGCTTGAAAAACTTATGTCCTCGGTCAAGCCTCTTAACTTGCTATCTGAAGAAGATTACTTGACCCTAGACTATCTCGGTATAGCTTCTTTCCTTAAAGTCGGTATGGGGTCTGAGGCGATCAAGACCATTCTTGAGAATATCGATCTGGATGCACTCGTCACTGATTTGCGCAAAGAGCTTACTGAAGTGTCTGGAATCAAACACATCAAAGCAGCCAAGCGTCTAAGAGTCGCTGAAGGTATGCGCAAAGCGGATATCAATCCAACCTGGATGGTTCTAACCGTTCTTCCGGTTTTACCGCCCGATCTTCGTCCAATGGTCCAGTTGTCTGGTGGACGTTTTGCAACCAGTGATCTTAATGATCTGTATCGTCGTGTTATCAACCGCAATAACCGTCTTAAAAAACTAATTGATCTTGGTGCGCCTGAAATTATTCTTCGCAACGAGAAGCGTATGTTGCAGGAAGCAGTTGACGCACTTATCGATACAAATTCCCGTTCAACCACCACTCGTACGACCCAAGCTGAACTACGTTCGCTGTCTGATATGTTGCGCGGTAAGCAGGGACGATTCCGTCAGAACCTTCTTGGTAAGCGTGTTGACTACTCTGGACGCTCAGTTATTGTCGTTGGTCCGGAACTTGATCTTGACCAGGTTGGTATTCCAAAAGAAATGGCGCTCGAAATGTTTAAGCCATTCGTTCTTCGCGACCTTATTGGTCTTGGGCTTGCACCTAATGTTAAGAGTGCAAAACACGTACTCGAGAAGAGACCGCCAGAAGTTTGGGATATCCTTGAAGAGATTACCCGCGAGCATCCGGTTTTGATTAACCGTGCCCCAACTCTTCACAAACTCGGTATTCAGGCGTTCTATCCAGTATTGATTGAGGGTGATGCGATCAGAATTCACCCGTGTATCTGTGCCGGTTTTAATGCTGACTTTGACGGAGACCAAATGGCTGTTCACGTACCGCTTTCTACAGATGCACAAGCCGAGGCGCGTCGTTTGATGATGGCTTCACAGAACATCCTACGTCCAGCTGACGGTACACCGATTACGATCCCTAACAAAGAAATGGCTCTCGGTGCGTACTACATCACATCAATTGATGAAGACGCCCAGCCTGTTGATACGATCTTTGTTGATTCTGAAGAGGCAATTTTTGCCTGGCAGAACGGTAAAATCGGTATGCGTCAGCCGATCAAAGTTAGAATGGATGACAAAATTGTCGAAACAACCGTCGGCCGAATCAACTTCAACCGCATGTTGCCGGACAAAATCCCATTCCTCAACGAAACCTTCCGCAACTCAACAATTAAGTCAACCATTAGCGCACACCTGGAGAACCTGACCGAGGAAGAGCTACTTAAGCTGATCGACAATGTCAAAAACATTGGTTTTAGATTCGCTACGGTATCCGGTTTATCTGTTTCGGTTTTTGACAACGAGATCGTTCCGGAAAAAGATAAGATCATTGCCGAGGCTGATAAGCGTGTTGACGAGATCGAGAAAAAATTCGACGACGGTCTAATTACCGAAGCCGAAAAGCGTCGTTTGACTAATGATATTTGGACCGAAACAACCGATGTTGTGTACCAGAAGACCTGGGCGGCGATTAAAAGCGACAATTCAGTCAAAATGATCTCTGATTCAGGTGGAAGTCGTGCAAGCTCAGATCAGATCAAACAGCTTTCCGGTATGAAAGGTCTTGTTCAAGACCCTTCAGGTAAAATCGTTCCTCTTCCAACCAAGAGTAACTTCCGTCAAGGTTTGAGTGTTTTTGAATACTTCACCTCAAGCCGTGGAGCCAGAAAAGGTTTGGCTGACCGTGCTCTACGTACTGCCGAGTCTGGATATCTAACCCGACGTTTGGTTGATGTCTCGCACGACGTAATTATTCGTCAGTTGGACTGTGGTACCAAAGAGGGTATTACCGTTTTTAAGACTGACCCTGCCCGTCGCGCAGCTTTTGAGAACCGTATCATTGGTATGGTTCTTGCAAAAGATGTTAAAGGCGTAGCTAAAGCCGGAGATCTTCTTGATCTGAATACTGCCAAAAGTGTCGCAGACGCTGCTGACGAGATTGTTGTTCGCTCTCCGCTAACCTGTGAGGCGACAATCGGACTTTGTGCACTTTGTTACGGACGAGACACTTCGACCCGCAAACTCGTTGAGATCGGTACACCAGTCGGTGTCATTGCCGCTCAGAGTATTGGTGAGCCGGGAACACAGCTAACAATGAGAACATTCCACACCGGAGGTATTGTTGGAACTGATATTACCCAAGGCTTGCCACGTGTTGAAGAACTTCTCGAGGCCAGAACGCCCAAGGTTTCAGCTCCGATTGCTGAAATAACCGGTAAGGTAACTGTTGATGAAACAGCCGAAGGATTCGTTATTACGATCAAAGGATCCGAAAAGCCTGTAACCGAAAAACAGTACCTTTTACCATTAACTGAGGACCTGAATATCACAACAGGTGACACTATCAAAGCCGGAGAACCACTCTCTAAAGGTCACCTTGATGTCAAAGAAATTCTCAGAGTCAAAGGTCTCCGCGAGGCCCAGAAATACATTGCTGACGAAGCACAAAGTGTTTATGAGGCTCAGGGTGTACCTATCGACGACAAGCACTTCGAGGTAATTATTCGCAAGATGAGCGAGAAGGTTAAGATCACCTCTTCAGGTGATACTAAGTTCCTTCCCGGAGAACACATCGCAAAACATGTGTACGAATACGAGAATGCCAAAACGATCGCCGAAGGTGGAGAACCTGCTACTGCCGAGTTGGTAATTTTGGGAATCACCAGAGCATCGCTTTACACCGAAAGCTTCTTGTCAGCCGCTTCCTTCCAGGAGACAACCAATGTCCTAACGCAGGCTGCTTCCGAAGGTAAAGTCGATCCGTTATTGGGTATGAAAGAGAACGTAATTATTGGTCGCCTGATTCCAACTTCAATTGATCGCGCAATCGTCGACAATATCCCCGCAGAAGGTGAGGTTGACGCGGCTTAAAAACCTTAGGTATAATCCCGCGGCTATAAAAAATATGCCAACAGTACAGCAACTTATCAGGCACGGACGCAAATCCAAGCCAAAAAAGATCAAAGCCACGGTTTTGCGTAAGAGTTTTAACTCACTCATTAACCGTCCAACAACCGGCACAGCTCCACAAAAGAGAGGTGTCTGTACTGTGGTCAAAACAATGACTCCCAAAAAACCAAACTCCGCACTCCGCAAAGTTGCTCGTGTTAGATTGAGTAACAAGCAAGAGGTTACGGCCTACATTCCGGGCATTGGTCATCAATTAGCTGAACACTCAGTGGTTATGGTTCGCGGTGGTCGTGTCAAAGACCTTCCTGGTGTAAAATATCACATTATTCGCGGCAAGCTTGACGCAACTGGTGTTGTCAACCGTAAAAAAGCCAGATCTTTATATGGAACCAAAAAAGGCGGAGCTACAAGCGCAGCTGAAGCCGCCGCAAAAGGAATTTAATAATTATGTCTAGAAAAAATACATTTGCCAAAAGAGTCACTGAACCGGATCCAGTTTATAATTCACCCGTTATTACCCGTTTTATTAATCGGGTCATGGAATCAGGCAAAAAAACCATTGCTCAAAAAATCGTATACTCCGCAATCGAAGAAATTGGTATCAAAACCAAAAAGGACGGCATGGAAGTATTTGAAACAGCAATTAATAACGTCGCTCCGAGAGTTGAGGTTCGACCTCGTCGTGTTGGTGGAGCAAACTATCAGGTCCCTGTTGAGGTCCGTGGAGATCGTAAGGAGGCTTTGGCTATTCGCTGGATCATTAAGGCTGCTCACGATCGTCCTTCGCGTGAATATCACACCATGAAAGACAAACTAGTTGCTGAAATCATTGACGCCAGTAACAATATTGGTGCAGCAATTAAGAAACGGGAAGATACTATCAGAATGGCTGAAGCCAACAAAGCCTTCGCACACTTTAGGTGGTAATCAATTATGGCTGATACACGTTCCTACCCACTCGACAGAATCAGAAACATTGGAATCATCGCCCACATTGACGCTGGCAAGACCACAACTTCAGAAAGAATTCTCTATTACACTGGTAAAAGTTACAAAATCGGTGAAGTCCATGAAGGTGCAGCCACAATGGATTGGATGGAGCAGGAAAAAGAGCGTGGTATTACCATTACTTCAGCCGCTACTACGACATTTTGGACGCCCACAAGTAATCTTTTCGAAGGCATTGAACACCGTATCAACATTATCGATACCCCAGGTCACGTTGACTTTACTGCTGAAGTTGAGCGCGCACTGCGTGTTTTGGATGGTGGCGTTACTGTTCTTGACGCCGAAGAAGGTGTCCAATCACAATCAGAAACCGTTTGGCGCCAAGCCGACAAATACAAAGTTCCGAGGGTCTGTTTTGTTAATAAAATGGACAAACTCGGTGCTGACTTTCATGCCACACTGCAATCGATCAGAGACAGGCTTGCTGCTCCGGCCGTCGCTTACAATATCCCGATCGGTTCCGAAAACGACTTTAAGGGCGTTATTGACTTGCTTACCCGCAAGGAATATGTTTGGGAAACTGACGAAACAGGTGCTAAGTACACAGTTTCTGACGTAACCGAAGAACACAAAGCAGAAGTAGAAAAATACCGCGCGATCCTAATCGAAAAAATTTCCGAAACTGACGATAATCTAATCGAAAAATTCCTAAACGGACAAGAACCCACACTCGAGGAGCTTTATGCTGCGCTTCGAAAAGCAGTAATTAACTATCAAATCGTTCCGGTACTTGCCGGCTCTAGTCTGCGCAACAAAGGTGTCCAGCCTCTGCTTGATGCGGTCGTGCAATTCCTTCCCTCACCTCAAGATGTCGGTGAGACTCACGGAACCCACCCCAAAACCGGTGAGCCAGAAGTTCGTAAAAACACCCCGGAAGAGCCATTCTGTGGTCTTGCCTTCAAAATCCAGGTCGATCCCCATGTTGGAAAACTGACATTCGTTCGTGTTTACTCCGGTACATTAGCCTCCGGTTCATATATCACCAACACAACTAAAGGTGAAAAAGAACGCGCTGGTCGTTTGCTTTTGATGCACGCTGATAAACGTGAGGAAATAAAAGAAGCTTTTGCAGGTGAGATCGTCGCTGTCATTGGTCTGCAAAAAACCATTACTGGAGACACACTTGCCGAAGAATCCAAGCCAATCGTTCTCGAAAGCATCACTTTTCCAGAACCGGTTATTGATCTTGCAATCGAGCCAAAAACAAAAGCCGACCAAGAAAAAATGGGACTTGCTCTTTCTAAGCTTTCTGAAGAAGATCCGACATTTAGAATCAAAACCGATCATGAAACAGGACAAACCATCATTTCTGGAATGGGAGAGCTTCATCTCGAGATTCTTGCTGACCGAATGAAGCGCGAATTCAAAGTCGAAGCCAACGTCGGTCAACCACAGGTAGCATATAGAGAAACAATCACCAAGCAGGCGACCGGAGAGGGTAAATACATTCGCCAGTCCGGTGGTCGTGGGCAGTATGGTCATTGTCTATTGCGTGTCGAACCGCTCGGCCGTGGAGAGGGTTATGAATGGGCAAGTGAAATTAAAGGTGGTGCGATTCCTCAGGAATTTATTACCCCTATCAACAAAGGTGTCGTCGAAAAAATGGCCTCAGGTATCTTGGCCGGCTATCCGGTAGTTGATATGAAGGTTACCGTTTATGATGGTTCGTTCCATGACGTCGACTCTTCTGAAATGGCGTTCAAAATTGCAGGAAGTATGGCTATTGAAGACGCTGCCAAACACGCCGATATGGTTCTTCTTGAGCCTATTATGAATGTCGAAGTTACCGTACCTGATGAATTTATGGGTGATATTATGGGTGATCTTTCCAGTAAAAGGGCTCAAATCCAGGGATCTGAGAGTCGTGGTAATGCCACTATTATTCGAGCACTTGTTCCGCTATCAGAAATGTTTGGTTACACAACCAATCTTCGTTCCATGACTCAGGGTCGGGGAACATCTGTGCTCTTACCTAGCCATTACGATGTTGTACCGCCAAATATTGCTGCTAATATCGTTGCCAAATCCAAAGGTCAAACCGCATAATCCCTTCTCTTCAATTTGATTATTTTAATATTATAGGATATAATTCACTTCAATTCGCACGTAAAAAACAAAGGAAGTGAAGTTTGTCCCGAAAGCCAAGGTCAATCTACCCCTCGATCGAGGACCTTATCCCATACGACTCACAACTGCCGCACATGTTCGAGGTCGTCGGGCGAAAACCTGGAGTGAAAACATTGTCACGACTCGTCGAAGCCGCATTCGCGGACTCAACAATCGTGATAACGGTCTACTCGACCCTCGCGATCGACCTTCAAGATCAACCGCTTGAGCTCGCCATCGCCAAATTCCGCGAGGTAATGGCTCAAGCTGATGATGCCAACCTCGCAGAGGAGACGCTCATCGCCAGCCTCGAAAAGATGACCCTGGCCAGTGCCAAAGTCATCAACTTCGACGCGTCCAAGATCATCACAGATCGGCTCAAGTACATCAGGACCAATCCGATCGGGCAATGTCGCGTCTACGTCGGTGTGCAGTCCTTCAATGCCTGGACCCTCAAGTTTGAAGTCAAGGATCAGCGCAAGCGGGCCTTCAGCCCGAGTCACGACATGGTCGTGTACCGTGTCGGCACACAACTCATCGGCTCACACGGCAGCTGGGTGAGCTAAACACTTCTTCGGCCATCTCGCCCTCCCCTAAAAAGGAGGGCTTTTTCTTGCAAAACTTGCAAAAAATCGCCACGATAAAAACATATGGTGCAGGCTCAAAATAATGGAATATCTAGCGACACTAGGACTTTGATCACTGTATTGTTGCTTGTTTTTGCCTTTCCGGCAGGTTTTATTTTGATGTGGGTTTGGACTTCTTGGCCTAAATGGGTCAAATTTCTTATTACAGGCATTTTAGCCTTCTTCATTCTGATTTGGTTTTTGATATTTGCCACTGCGATCATGCTTTCAGTCAACCCGCAAGCACAGCTTGAACGAGCCGAAGATGCCAGAATTCGTAGCGAAGAAACAAAAGACAAATTCGAGCAATTTGAATTCAACACCCCGTAATCCTTGACAAGATCGTAATCCTAATCGTATCATCAACTCCAACTATGGATATTTTATCTGTACAAAATTTGAATTCTAACTGTATTTATCTCCACAAGATTTGGATGCGCTTTTTGCGCAGTTCTTCACGTGGGAGGTCTCTAATCTAAAAGAGCCACAGCTTTCAGTAAAAGCCAAACAACCTCCCACACAGGGAGGTTTTTTTATAGCCAAAATATGTCTAACGAAAAACCATTCATACCCAATACCTGTCCTGAAATTGCAAATCCTTTAAAAAACATTTCAGAACTTCCACCAGTTGAGCTAGCACAGGTTTTTAGTTCGGCTTCTCACCTTGTGACACTTGAGGCTAGTCCACACGCAAAACCGAATCAAGCCAAATTCTCAATCAATTTTGTTCAAGGGACCGAATTATCCAGAATTGCCGGACTTGCCAGAACCAATCCTGTTGATATTTCAGAACCTGATCAGCAAAAAGTTCACGAACTGCGCAAAATGGTCAGGAATTTTGATCACCTAATTCAAATAACTCTTGCTCAGGTTAATGAACCTGACAAGATTATCCACAACGAACAAATACCACCAAAAACCTCCGCTCACCTCTCCGAATCACTCTCATCGAACCCAGATACATTCGTTGACCGGTTTCAGACAGCACAGTTTAGTCAAACAGTGCGTCTAATTCATAACCGATTATTAACGAGCGGAGCTTGGGTGATATTTGCCGAGTTTTTTGACACTGACGTATTCGATGCGGATTTTTTCTGTCAGCGAATTTCGCGTCTTGATCAAACACGGTCGATCGAGCTTTTAGGGCAAATGGCTACCAAAATCGATGATTTGGAGCGCACAAAAATCATAAACGATAAACATCCTCAGTCATCCTCTAAGCCTGCTAAATCGACTCCGGCGAACGGTCCCTTGCCGAAGCCAAAAATCGCTTCAGTCTTTGGGATTGCCGACAATGTTTTACCCTCTAGCGTGCTTGGTGTTGCAACAGCTCTCGGCCACCGTGAGGGCGATCCTATTGTTTTAACTCTTAGTGAAAAATCGCAACTAGACAAACAGTCGGTCTTTAATTACGGAACGACCGATTTTGCCAATCCGGTTGAAGCGATCATGTTGTCGGCAGCAGCCAGTTTTGAAAATTCCGACGGAACTGTCTCAACTAGGCTCGCATTTTATGATACTGATCCTGACTCACACTCGGTTAGATCATATCTCGAAAGGGTATTAATTCCTTCATTGGTTTCAACAGGATTTCTTCCTCCGGAGCAATTTGCCGCGGTCAGAACCAAAATTCAAAATTTGGACGCTCGATCGGATATCGACCTTGGTGAGCTTGAAGACTTACTTGATTCGTCCGATTTTTCCGCTTATTTAAACAAGCTCAAAACCCTTTCAAAATCAAACCCATCGACATTTGCGCAGCTATACGATGCGCTTAATAAGCAACTCTGCAAAAAATTAGGTATTTTTCATACACCCAGTAATGAACTTTTTACGGTAACAGAGGCCAAACTCTCCGACATTACCGATTTTGGTGTGCAAGTAACACAAGTCAGCAAAGGTCATTACGACCAGTTCCACGCACGGCTTGCAGGAACCGATTTTGATGACCATGCCAAAAACGGCTTTGCACGGGGAATTTTTGGTAATGGTCCGTGGGATATCGCAACGCGCAAACTAATTAGACCGATTGAAGAGTCTAAAGATGGGGTCGATCACTTCGAGTTAGAAGGGGATATTGCACTAACTGATCTCAAAGAACACGGGCTGACGCTTGGTGGCAACGGTTGGGCGCTGCTTCTGCAACAACTTGAAAGACACTTTGATACACCAGTAGTGATTGCGCACAAAAACACCTCGCTCGGTAGCAACTACGTGGCTCCGCTGTCTGTCGGCACAAAAACCAAAGCACTCGTTTCGCCGGTTGTCAGGGTCGTTCCGCACGGTCTGGCAGCATCGACGGGCGATGGGCTGGATATTGGTTTCTATCTAGCGCACCCTGAACTTATCAACATTGTTAAATATGCCTTTGAGCTTCAAGATGCCGATTTTCAAGGTGGCAAACAAAAAGCTGTGATCGAAATTGAACCTTACACATACTATTTCCAAGGGGAACCTTACTCAGCCTATCGTGTTGCAACTTCGCTCGAAGCTTCCAGTGGCGGTGGCAGTAGACGCCAACTAATTACAAGTCAAGTTATTGCTAAATAAAAAGGAGTTTATTCATGCAAAAAACCGTAGCAAAAAAACCTAATGTCCTAATCGTCTCAGCTCACGCTGACGACCACATCACCTGTGCTGGCAGCGTTTTCAAACTCCAGGCTCAAGGATTTAGAGCCTTCGAAATATTGCTGACCAACTCACAAGAGGGTAGAGATAGGCGGAAAATATCCTCAGCCACGTCAAATACCGTTATTAATCTCAGGGTGGGAGAATTTGATCGAGCCACTCAATTTCTCGGTATTAAGCAGAAATTTCTGCTTGACCAGGAAGACCTTAACTTGGTTTTTTCCAAAAAACTAATGTTTACCATTGTCAAAATAATTCGTGATCTTCAGCCGGAAATCATTTTTTCGATGAATCCTTTCGATTACCACTCCGATCACAGGGAAGCTGCCCACTTAGTCGAAGAGGCTTCATTCTGGGCCGCAACCGGTGTTAAACCTGAGCTGGGTGAACCTCACCGCACGCCGATCGTGCTTTATGGCGAAGGTATGTTGCCCATAACCCCTCAAGTTCTGGTCGATATTACCGATCACATCGATCAAAAAATGCAACTATTTAGTATTTACGAGTCGCAAGCCGATTCCAAGTCAACCGTTTTTGAGAAATCATTATCCTGTGTGCGCGGTTATCATCTCAGACGTAGCAAAGAGAATGAATATGCTGAGGCCTTTACTCTCAATGCAAAATTCCCCAGTGTGCTATTTGATCAGAAAAAACTTCACACCAAGAAATGATCAAATTAATCCAAACTGGCAGGGGAGTACACAATGTCGTTGATGTTATGGACAAATATATCCTTAAGTTCTATACCTCCACAGAGGTGGCAAAACGTGAAGAGCTTGGGGTAAATACCTTCTATCACAACAGTCCGGGTAGTGCACCCAGAATCATTTTTCGCCTAGGACGCTTGATAATTTTTGACAAGCTTAGAAGCAGCAAGCAAACAAAAGGGTCGCGGATCTGCGATCAGCTCTCGGATATTATTACTCAACTCAACAAGGCCTGTTTGCCAAATAACGCTGAATGGATAAGGTATTTAAAGTCAAATCAGTATCAATTCCACTCCAATATTCATATTTTCCAGCACAAACTCGGGCGGCGTGATCAGGTCGAAAAGGTCGCTCAAATTATCAATTATCTAATTAGCGTGGATTGGGGTAATTTTCCTTCACAGCCCCTGCACCGCGATCTCCATATCGGTAATTTGATCACAACCGATTCCGGGGTTAAGATTATTGATTTTGAACACTTCCAGACAGGTCCGCTTGAATACGAATTCTGTAATTCGCTCTTATTTGCGGACGGTTTTTCGCTGGATTTTAATCTGATTGTTCAAAAACTATCCGAAAAAAGCGTATTTATCAATTCCAATTTGGCCAAACTGTTAACAGTTGTATATTTCGTTGAACAATTCCTCCAAGCGTACAAATTCCAAAACGAATCTAAGCAGAACTTGCTCATAGCTAAGTTAGGCCATTTATTAGACTCCGACAATATTTTTTCGCGCATCAATCCAACCGGTCAATGCTTAGTTAACTGATTAAGCACTTTATATATTGACAAACAGCTTGGTAATTTGAATAATACACAAGCCCAAAAAAAGCTTCAATTGCAAAGGAGCTTTTT
>CAYUKQ010000015.1:0-18839 GCA_964445355.1 uncultured Gammaproteobacteria bacterium | reverse complement strand
AGCGCGACTCTTATAAGGTCGATGTCCTTGGTTCAAGTCCAAGCGCGCCCACACATTTCTGCCCTAATAAAAAACCCGACCACTAACCCAGCTTGGCCCTTTGGATAATCTCAGGTTCCAACTCATCAACATTTCTACCGAACTTCTGGCGTGAAAGCTCCTTTATTTTGGCAGCCAACTCCAAACTCTTAAATTCTTTAGTTAAATCCCTTGTCGTATCCATCGAAAATGGCTCAAGCGGTTCATTGTGAAAAATAGTTCTGACGTAGGTCTGGAACCTCGCAATATTCGTCAAATCAGCTTCATTAAACACACCCTTAAACTCGTGACTTAAAGCATTTGCATCCTCGACCCCTACCCTAAACGAGATCAACGTACCAACATTTCCGAATACCGCATCCTTCACTTCCTCCGGCATTTGATTAACAAATTGATTTGCCACGATCAAATTCAAACGGTACTTCCTAGCCTCTGATAAGATCTCCGCGAAGGTATTGGTCGCAAAGTTTTGAAACTCATCAACATAAAAATAAAAATCTTTTCTCTCCGACTCCGGCATATCTTGCCTGCTCATAGCAGCGGTTAATATCTTCGGAACCAATAGTAAGCCCAAAAATTGCGAATTCTCAGCCGTCAGTTTGCCTTTAGAAAGATTAATAATTAATATCTTTTGTTGATCCATTACCTCACGAATGTTGAATGCGCTTTTTGACTGGCCGATAATATTTCTGATCATTCTGTCAGTAACAAATGGCCCGAACTTTGAAGCAAAGTACCCCAAAGTCTCAGATCTGTGATACTCGTTTGTATTAGCAATTTCATCAGTCCAATAACGCCTGACAACCGGGTCCGTAACCCTAGGCAATATCTCTTTGACATAATTCAGATCAGTAACTGCCCGATATGTCTCTAATAATGTCGATCCGGGAATACTCATTACCGTCAGCATCGTATTTCTTACCGCATGCTCCAACCTCGGACCGACAATTCCTTGCTTGTGGGGATCATGTATTTTGTAAAGTAAGCCAATAAAACTCGATATCACCATTCCCTTTTGCTCCTCACTGTCTACTTCCATAATGTTCAACCCCATCGGCATTGTCTGGTCTGACGGATCAAAATAAATAACATCATCTGCACGCTCTTTTGGAATCTTTGCCAACAAATCCTCCGCCGCATCCCCATGCGGATCAATAAAACATACCCCCTTACCTGCTCTAATATCCTGTAAAATCATCGATTTAAGCAATTCCGTCTTACCTGTACCAGTTCGCCCAATAATATATACATGGCGACGCCGATCATCATCCGACAGATAAACAGGTCGCTCGGTATCCCTAAACACGCTCTTACCCAACAGCAAGCCCTCTGTCGCCATATTTGAACTGGTTGGTGCGCGTTTAAAATTCAACCAGTAGATATTTGGCGTCTCAACACTTCTATTAGGAAAGTGAAAAATACTAGCCAATTCCTCAATATTTAATACTGACCCACCACCACCTCTGATCGGCATATAACGATAAATAAAATCCTCCATAAAGGATCGCTTATTTTTAACCTTCACCGACGAAAACTTATTAAAATCCGAACTGAATTGCGAAAAAGCATTTTTTATATTATCGAAATGCACTTTAGCTCCCTCCTTCGACTGCGAAGATGTCACGATCCTAATTACTGCTTCCAAACCCAACTTGGACATTTTGGACTCAACTGCCTCGATCTGTCTAGGGTCACCAGAACTTTTTGGACCCTTGCCGTCATCAGAAACGCTTTTCTGTTTCGAAACAAAAGCTTTTGCAGTGTCTCTCCACTTCGAGTCAGCACCTGACACCAGTATCTGTATGCAAGCACCTTCACCCTCCTGTAGCGAAGCCAAAGGAGAAGTTAATGATGATAATGGATCAGTAACTAGCTCTTTATATGTTTTTATCGGAAAATAATTAGCCTTACTCAACTTCAGTGCACCATAGGCAACCTCACCATCCTCACTAAAAATATTATATTCATCAACTACTTCGACCATCGTACCTGGATACGCCGCATAGATTTGTTTAACCAATAGATCCTTATATGTTTTTGGCGTCGAAACATAAAATCTAATATCACCAGGTAAGGCAACTATTTCAAACGAAATATGATCCTTTGGCTTCAAAAAACTCAACAATCCTTCCGGCACCGATAGCGCCGACAGTGCTGAAAACATCTGCTCAGTTGCGTCGATTTTAACCTCATTATCCCGCGGGACTGCAACAGATAAGAGTACAAAATTCAACGACCTCTCCTCTCTATCACGATTGCGATACTTTATTGCTCCAAAATATGCCCCAACAGCCCCTACCACACCCAATAGAATAACAATTCCGATTATCATCAGTAGCATTGTTACCAACTCCGCAAAATCAAGCTCCATACTGACTCTTACGCTGCCCCTTTCAACTTATTAATTCTCTCTTTTAAGGTGTGCAACCAACTTGAAGATTTATCGATATCATCAAAGTCGACACGAACAGTCGCAACCACTTCCTCTGGTAAAATTCTTAACGCCTCTGCCTCGATATATTCTCCGCCCACAGCCTTAATTTGGCCAACTCGATTCTCAGCCACCACCCCAACTCTTTCTGCGCCGGCCACAGACGGCTTGGGCATTATCGGTTCAGCATGGGAAATTTCACTGGGGCGAAAATCAACCACCTCTTGTGGGTGAGGTAATTCAATCTCTGATACTGGTTGATTTGTCTTAATTTCTGTCATTTGGGCAGATCTTTACCAAAACTAACTACTATACTCTTGCTTAATTCTAACAAAAATCCCTCGCTGAACTTATTCCTAATTCAGCTTATCAGTTCTATTTTTCCATGCCGCAGCCACCGCAGCAGCAACTCTTTCTGCAACAGCTTTATCCAAAGCATTTGGAACGATCTTTTTTTCAGTCGGCTCTGTCACACAACCAGCAATCGCCACCACAGCAGCCATTTTCATCTCCATCGTTATCGATGTAGCCCTGACAGACAAAGCGCCTTTAAAAATTCCAGGAAAGGCTAAAACATTATTAATCTGATTCGCGAAATCGGATCTACCGGTACCCACCACTCTAGCCCCGCCAGCCAACGCCTCATCGGGCATGATTTCCGGTTCTGGATTAGCCATCGCAAAAACAATTGCATCCTTATTCATTTTTTCTATCATTGACCTATTTACGATACCCCCTTTAGAAACTCCGATGAATACATCTGCCCCAACAAGCGCATCGGCAATCGTTCCGGTTAGTTTATTAAAATTCGAGATATCCGCAATCTCTCTTTTATACTCATTCATATCGTCCCTACCATCGTAAATAATTCCTTTCGAATCGACCAATATCAAATCTCCAACACCGCGCCTTAATAATAATTTTGCTATCGACATACCAGCCGCGCCAGCGCCGGAAACAACAACTTTTACCTTCGTAAAATCCTTACCAACCACACCTAACGCATTCTGTAATGCGGCCAAGGCAACGATCGCCGTTCCCCATTGATCATCATGAAACACTGGAATACCGATCCCCTGCAAAGCCTCCTCGATCACAAAACAATTTGGAGCCGCAATATCTTCCAAGTTGATGCCGCCAAATCCCGGAGAAATATTTTTAACCAATTCAATTGTCTTTTGATTATCTTGATCTTTAAGAACGATTGGATAAGCATCTACCCCTCCCAATTCCTTGAACAATATAGCCTTTCCTTCCATCACCGGCAGAGCCGCCTCTGCTCCGATATTCCCCAACCCTAAAACCGCAGACCCATCACTTACTACCGCAACAGCATTACCCCTACCCGTAACCTCCCACACCTTATTTACATCTTCAGCTACATACCTACTGACCTCAGATACTCCAGGCGTATATGCCAAACTCAAATCTTCCCGAGATTCCAGTTTTACCTTGCTAACTACTGCTAACTTACCCTTATTCTCTTTGTGATACTCCAAACTATCCCGATTCGACATTATTTAGCTAATTCAGCCTCAATCACCGCTCTTAAATTTGCCAGTCCTTGACCATGGGCAATAATTTTATTATTAACCACAAATGTTGGAGTTGACGACGCACCGATCGCATTAGCATCCGCCAAATCTTGATCTACTCTGGCACTATACTTGCCAGACTTAAAATCTTCTTCCCATTTTGCCAAATCTGGAACCACTTCTTTTGCATACGATTTCAAATCCTCATCAGACAACTTGGTTTGATTTTCATAGATCTTGTCATGCATCTCAAAAAACTTCCCCTGACCACCGGCCGCCTCAGCAGCCTCAGCCGAACGGTAAGCAAAAGGATGAATCTGTGTCAACGGAAAATGACGATATACAAACCTTACACTCTTATCCTTATACTCCTCTTCCAATTCCTTAAGAGGTTGATAGGCTGAGCCACAAGCTGGACACTGAAAATCACCAAACTCTACCACAGTAACTTTTGCCGAAGCATCACCCTGTCTAGTCCAGCTATTCTCTCCAACCACCCGATTCCACAAATCCTGTGCTATTTCAACCGGTTTTTCCACTGTTGCATTAACCGTTGGACCCTTCGCCCCACCGGTTGTCTTCCAAACAATGACCATACCAACAATCAACAAAAAAGTAGTAGCGATCGCGAACCAAGCAACAACAGGAATTTTATTTAACATAATTAGACTCTGATTTTACCTTGCTTTTATTTTTGTTGCAAAACTAATTTTTCATTAGAAGTTTATATTCATCCCAAACAACCTTCGAAATCTGTGCAATTACCTCAGACCGCTGGTCAACATCTCCCTCTAAGTACTCTGTATATACAGTCAAAATATAATCCCCCTGCCCGCTTATTACGACAGCACCATCATGCGTAAGCCCATCCAAAGTACCCGTTTTGTGATAAATAATCTCTGTTTCATCAATCCCAGCGGGGATACGATTTTCTGTCTCGGTATGATCCATAAACGACAATACCTCCTGAGTATTCTCATTATTTAGTAACTGACCGCGGTACAATTTCTCCAACAATACTCTAAAATCTCGAGCACTGATTCGGTTTTCAAATACATCAACATCCAATAATCCTAATCCAACTGCATATTTTTGCAAATCCTTATACCCAACCGCATTGTTGATAGTTTCCCACGAATTATTATCTGAAACCTCCAAAGCAAGTCTGGCATGTTCACGCAAAGCGACTCCGCCGATTCTTTTTTCTAAATCCAAAATCCCCCTTTCGACTTCATCATACAAAGCCGATACTGCTAAAACCTTCATCGTTGAAGCCGCAGTAAAAACCTTATCTTCATCAATACCCCAACTAATATTCGTCTCGAGATCCTTAAATCCTATCCCAAAATCAGCATCGTGATCTTTTAATATTTCCTCTACCTGAAGCTTCATATCCTCAAAATTAATCTCTTTTTCAACCTCAACCACCCCACTAGGCAATTCGCTCAGATCATTAATTTGTGTCTGAGCAACCATCTCAATTTTTCCTCCAGAATTAAGGTTACCTAAAAAAACAGTCCCGATTACGAACATCACAGCCAAAACCGCTGCACCAACAGAAGGTAAAAACATTAAGCTATTCTAGTCCAATAAAATCTAATTATTCAAACCCCGCTTCCATAAAAACCTACTTCCCCATCCATCTATATTTGGCTATTCAATTCCTAATCAAATACAATTTCATTCAATTTACGGCTTATCTCTGTCGGATCTTTTGCCTGCCAAACATTTCTCCCTACCGCCAAACCAGTAGCCCCAGACTCCACAACTATACTTGCCATCTTCAAAAACTCACCTTCCTCCGCCGCATCCCCACCAGCAATCATCACGTGAGTCTTTCCAGCCGCTTTAACTGTCCACTGCATGTTTTTTAAACTCTTCGGATAAGCGACTTTGACAAAATCTGCCCCAACTTCCATTCCTACTCTTGCCGCATAAGCAATTATCTCTGGAGTCAGTTCGCCTACTAATTTACCTCGCGGATACATCCAGCCGATCACCGCCAAACCTTTTTCATGAGCCTCACTTACTATTCTCGCAAACTCCTTCATCATCACATTCTCACTTGGCGCACCAACATAAACCGTATAACCTACCGCAACTGCTCCCAACGCCTTCGCCTCGTCAATCGTACACAACAAGGGTGAGATCGGATCATCACGATGAAATCTTGTCTTGCCGTTTACTTTAATAATCAATGGTACTCTTCCTTTGTATTTTAAGTCTTGATAATATTTTTCAGCAATTCCTCTGCCAACGATTACACCAGTGTAATAACCAGAAACAGCAATATCGAGTATATATTGTGGATCAATATTTTTCTCATCAAAATCGATCGTTCCATGCTCCATTCCTTGATCGTACGCCAACCAAAGCGCCTTAGAATTTTTTGTTAATTGGTCAATTGATTCTTTAACTGTCATTTCTTTACTACTGGATTCAGCGCCGGCTGACCGGACAAAACTGCAATAATATTTTTCGCTGCGATTTCACTCATGCTCTGCCTTGCTTTGGTGGTCGCTGAAGCAATATGTGGCGTCATTACCAAATTTGGACAACTCATCAATTCTTGAGATATCTCAGGCTCGAATTCAAATACATCGATCCCTGCACCGGCGATCTTTCCACTTTTAAGCGCCTCAATTAGTGCCACTTCCGAAACCACTGGACCACGTGAAGTGTTGATCAATATCGCCCCCGGCTTCATTAGGTCAAACTCTTCTTTGTCGATCAAATGCTTTGTTTCTTCAGTCAAAGGAGTGTGAATGGAGATAATATCCGATTCCTTAACCAACTGATCAAGTTCGACTTTTGTAATTCCAAACTCGCCCTCCATTAGGTCATTTTTCATCATATCCTGATACAAAACCTTCATTTCCAGTCCGGCGGCACAGATCTTTGCCAAATAACTTCCGATCCTCCCCATTCCCACAATACCAATTGTCTTACCGAACATCTCCTCCCCTACCAACAACTGCGGTTCCCATTGCTTATACTTCCCATCCCGAACGTACTGATCGGCCTCAACAATTTTTCTGGCAACAGCCATAATAAGCGCCAGAGAATGCTCTGCCACGGCCTCAGTCAAAACTCCAGGGGTATTAGTTACAATAATATTCCTACTCGAGGCTGCCTCCAAATCAATATTATCGAACCCAACAGCATAATTAGCTACGATCTTCAAATTCTGACCAGCTGAATCAATAACACCAGAGTCGATCTTATCAGTAAGTAAAGATAGGATCGCATCAACACTATTTACTTTTGCCTTTAACTCTTCAGCATTTAAGACTCTATCTTCATTATTTATCTCAACCTCGTAACCTGCCTCCTTCAACATGCTTATTCCAGGCTCTGGGATTGGTCTCGTAACGTAAACTTTCATATGCTTCTACTTTCCTCCTATATTATCTACGATAGCCTATCAGGCTAATTCTTTCCACTTTATTCACCCAAAACCCACTTAAAATAAGTGTGGTTTCTATCAAAAAACAATAATCCCTCATATAATTTGATTTTGTACAGACGTTGTTCACTTTCCTTCACAAAAAGGATCTGCCACACGTCTGACAAGGGCCTTTAGCTCATCTGGTAGAGCGCTGCATTCGCATTGCAGAGGTAAGGAGTTCGAGTCTCCTAAGGTCCACACAATCTTGCGACTTCATCCCAAAAATGCTAATGTAACCACCCTATAGTCCGCACCCAGGACTTAGAATCTGCACTTTACAAGGACAAAACCATGGTTCGCCTGCCAAAATTCCTCAAGCGCGATGTTTACGAAAGCATCTCGCCGGCTGACTACCGCTATTGGGACTCTGACGTCGCCAAATACCTGTCAGAAAACGCCTTCACGGCTTACCTGCTACAGGTCGAAGTTGCACTCATCAAAGTGCTTCACCGTCGCGGCATAGCCCCGCTCTCAGCCGTCGAACAAGCCCAAGCAGCAGCCGACAAGATCACCACTCACCAGGTTTACCTGGAAGAAAACCGCATCAAACACGACATCCGCGCACTCGTCAATCTGATCAGAGCCAGGCTGTCGGCCAAGAACAAGCCGTTCGTTCACACACCAGCTACTTCTTTCGACATCCGCGACACAGCAACAGCCATGCGTTACAGAGATGTAACACTGCTCGTTGTCATTCCAGAACTGATCAAACTCGAGCAGATTCTGATCAGCCTAGCCATCCGCGAAGCAGATACCGTCCAGGTCGGGCGCACGCACGGACAACACGCTTCTCCTGTAACCTTCGGCTACTTCATCGCCGGCTACGTCTCCCGTCTCGGTCGATCGATCGAGGCACTCAAAGCCCTCGCAACAGAGCTTGAAGGCAAGTTCTCCGGCTCAGTCGGTAGTTACAACGCCTCCAACCTTTTCTTCGACGACCCACGCTCGTTCGAAGGCGAAATACTTTCTCTGCTCGGCCTAAAACAAGCAGAGCATTCAACACAGATCGCCCCGCCCGAACCCCTGATCAGACTGCTTTGCGAAATTACGATCACTCAAGGCATTCTGGCAGACCTCTCAGACAGCCTCCGCCACCTTCAAAGAACCGAGATCGGCGAAGTCGGCGAACCCTTCGAAGACCAACAGGTCGGCTCATCAATGATGCCGCAAAAACGCAATCCTATCGGCTTCGAAAACCTCAAGAGTGTCTGGAAAATCAGCCTCGGTCGATTAATAACCGTATTTCTCGACCAGCTCAGCGAACATCAGCGAGACCTCACCAACTCCGCTTCAGGTCGTAGTTACGGCGAAAGCGTCAACTACCTGGTTGCGAGCACAAAACGCCTGACAAGAATCATGGCCAAACTCGAAGTTGACCATGGTCACATGCAAGACAATCTCGACCTGCAAAAGGGCCTGATCCTTGCCGAACCACTGCAGATCATCCTCTCCTTCCTCGGTCACCCTGACGCCCACGAAAAGGTCCGCCAGCTAACCCAGCAGGCAATCCGTGACGGCATCGGCATGGAAGAACTGCTGGTTAGCGATTCAGAACTTGCGCCCTATATTGCCAGAATGAGCGATGACCAAAGGCGCGTCATGAGCGATCCGACGCTTTACACCGGCATCGCCGCAGAACGTGCAGTCGAAATCGCCAACATCTGGAAGACAGTGTTCCAACTCTAACCACACATCACCCTCCCCTAACAAGGAGGGTTTTATTTAGTTTCAAGTCTCCTGTCTCAAAGAGAGAATTCATTTATTTAATTAATTCTTTACGCAAGCTTGTAGCTCAAACTGAATGAGTAATGAACGGAGTAGAATTACGAAAGAATTTGAGCGAGAACCTATAAATACTTTCCAATATGCTCCATATTTTCACTACAAACACCTCTCATTTTACATCTTTTTGTCTTTCCCAACTATCCCTCAACCTACCTAATTTCACTACGAACGCCTTTTGTTTTGCGACGGCAAAACAAGGTGCGCTAACGTCATGCAGGCCAAAGAGCTGAAGTGAGTAGTGAAACTAAAAACCCATGTTTCTCCGTCAGGAGAAAAACCTAAAGTATTCTCGTGAAGGTAATAAAAAACTATTGTATCTCCTTTAAGTAAAAACCCTAAATCAACACCGCCTTAAACTCGGGATTATCCCTCAAAACCTTTTCCATCTCTTGCACAGTTAACAACCCACCTTGTGGTCCCATAACCGCAATTACTCCAGCACTTTCCATTGTTCCCCATACCATTGCTGTTGGTATATCCAAACCCTTCGAAAGAGCTACAGTAAACCCCGTCGAAAACGCATCCCCACAACCAGTTCTATCAACTATCGGAGCATCAAATATTCCGCAATTCCAATAATTTTTACCATCCGAAGCAAACGAACCAGAAGGACCATCCGTCAAAACCGCAACTTTTGTCCCCAGGCTTATCATTCCACTCAGTAATTTCTTAACATCATCCGAAGCAGAATATCCTTGACCTAATACTCTCGCCGTTTCCTCGCGATTAAGAAATAATATTTCACTATGCATTATCACCGGCCCCATCACACTCATCCCAGCTTTCATCTGATAAGACCCAGGATTATAGGCAAGCTTCGCCCCCACTCTCTTCACATACTCCACAACCTGCGCATGCATTCTCTCAAACCCTTTACCTGTCGAACTTAAATACACCCAAGACGACTTCTCGAGATCAGGTAGACTGTATTCCCTTGGTTCATGATATATAAACAATGTTCTCTCACCCTGAAAGGAAATTGCGGTCGCATAATTACTACGCTTACCTTTATCCATCGACACATAAGTCGAACTGACATTTTCTTTCTTCAATTCATCAACGATCGATCTTCCGATCTCATCATCACCTACTTGTGTATACAGTGCTGATTTCAAACCCAGCCTTGCAGCCCCAACCGCTACGTTCGCCGAATTACCACCAATCGTGGTTACGATCTCGTCGACCATAATCTTGTCACCATAATTAAAGGCAATTACACACTCCTTAGTGTCAATATTGCAATATGCCGTCTCATCAGGCACCACATTAAAAACATCTCTTGAAGTATCACCAACAGCTATCAAATCCAACATTTTACTTTTTAACTAAATTTTTTACCTTACGGATAATATCCCCGGCTCTTAGAGAATAAGCATCCATTAGTTCATCAGGCTTGCCAGACTCCCCAAAGGTATCCAAAACACCAACTCTTGCCATTGGTACCGGACAATTCTCCCCTAACGCTTCAGCAACAGCCCCACCCAAAGCACCATTTATTTGATGCTCTTCAGCCGTTACCACCAGACCGGTTTTTCTGGCCGAAGCAACAATCGTATCAATATCCAGCGGCTTGATCGTATGCGAATTGATCACTTCAGCCTGAATTCCTTCTTTCTCAAGTTCGTCAGCGGCTTTTAGCGCTTCAAAGACCATTACTCCGCATGCAACAATCGTAACATCTTCACCCTCCCGATAAACCTCCGCTTTCCCGATCTCAAACGGTGTTTTGTCTGTAGTAATTGTTGCAACGTTCTCTCTTCCAAACCGTATATACGCCGGACCAAACATCTTGCCGATCGCAATCGTAGCTTTCTCACACTCTATCCAGTCGCACGGAGCAATAATCGTCATATTTGGCAAAACCCTAACAATCGCCATATCTTCCAACGCCTGATGTGTTGCCCCATCTGGACCAACACTTATTCCAGCGTGTGCACCAGCAATTTTTACATTCGCTTTTGAATACGCTACTGACACCCGCATTTGATCCCAATTCCTACCGGGATTAAAAACCGCATACGAACTGATAAATGGAACTTTGCCTGACAAAGCCATCCCAGCTGCCACGCCCATCATATTCTGCTCTGCTACCCCTACCTCAACAAATCTTTCAGGAAACTCCTTAGCAAAACCCGCACTTCTGGTTGAATCAGTTAAGTCAGCACACAATACCACCACATTCCCATCCAAATACCCAAGCTTGACCAATCCGGTACCAAAACCGTCCCTAGTCGGTTTAAGCTCAGGGCTTATCAAAAAATCTTTAGCTAAATATTCTTTCATTCTTTTATATTTAATTTTAGGCTTCCCTCTGGCAGAGAGAATTAAAAGTACTTTTAATCTTTAAACGGCAGGACGTCGCCGAAACAGGCGAAAATACTGGAAACGGTTTTCTACTGAATTTTGGCGAATAACTACTCATGCTCCGCTCTGATCCTTCCTCTTAAAGTCCTTAGATCATGCAGAGCTTCTCTGGCCTGATCTTTGTTTGGCGGCACCCCATGCCACTTAAAATCATCCTCCATGAACTCAACCCCCATCCCGGGCGTAGTATGAGCAATAATTACCGACGGCATCTGCCTAACACTATCCGCCTCTTTGTAAGCCTCTATCAGAGAAGAAACATCGTTACCGTTTATATCAATAACATGCCAACCAAAAGCTTTGTATTTATCCCCCAAAGGCTCTAGCGGCATCACATCTTCCGTATCACCATCGATTTGAATATTATTTCTATCCACGATCGAAACAAGGTTGTCCAAACGCTCTTTACCGGCAAACATTACCGCCTCCCAAATTTGCCCCTCATCATGCTCACCATCACTCGTCAAACAATAAGTACGCCATTTTTTACCGTCCATTCTGGAGGTTATCGCCATACCAATCGCCTGACTTAACCCTTGTCCTAAAGGTCCGGAAGAATTCTCCACACCCGGTAATGCTAAATTATGAGGATGTCCTTGCAAACGCGTACCGAACTTTCTTAATGTCATCAACTCTTCTTTAGGAAAAAATCCGCGATTTGCCATCGTTGCATACCAAACAGGACAATAATGACCACAACTCAATACAAAACGATCTCTATCGTGATTTTTTAAATCACGAGGATCGATATTCATCTGTTCAAAATAAAGAGTCGTAAAAATATCCGCCGCACCCAACGGTCCAGCCGAATGCCCCGATCCCGCTTCCAAAAGCATTTTGATCACATCTTGCCGAACAGTATTGGCAGTTAACTCTAATTCCTGGACAGTCATAAATACATTATGAAGCTTTTAACTAAAAATATTAAATAATAAATGACTTTTCACTCCCAAGATCATCATGGGTATGAATTCTCTTCATCCTCTTCTTAAGTTTTTTTATCGCCTCCACCACCTCTTTTGGGGTCGTGGCAATCTCGTACACCTTCAACTCTTCCGGCCTAAGCAACATATTCTCCTCAAAAGTCTTAATAATTTTTTCCCAAAAAGCTCCGTACAACACCATCGGCTTATGATGCCCAAAATAGATCCTACTCATTCCCCACGCCATTCCAAACTCCGAAATCGTTCCCGTACCCCCATTGAATATCACATATATCTCTCCAATCTCGAGTAATTTCAAAGTCCGTTCCAAATAATTATCAGTAATAATTTCGCGGTCCATTGGATTGTGAATATCCTTACCCTCAAAATGGGTCGCACCTTTAGGATAAAAGGTGACGCCGATCACTTCACCGCCACCAGCCTTACCTCCTTTACTCGCTGCCTCCATTACCCCGGTACCGCCACCATTTACCACAATATATCCTGCCTCAGCCACCGCCTTGGCTGTTTCATAAGCTTCACGATACAGATCTTCGCCCGGATATGTTGTCGAGTACCCCAAAAAAGAAATGCGTTTTATTTTTACAGCCATATTCTATTATTCAATAATTAAACTGACCCGTGTCAAATCAAAACAGCGATCAAATCTCAAAAACTTCCCCAAACGATGGAATGACCACATCATCACAAATACCTTCAGCCTTCAGTTTATCAGCCAAACCTTGCGCCTGATCAATTTCTCCATGCACCAAAAATACTTTTTCCGGCATCGACCCCATTGCCTTGAACCACATCAGGATCTGATTTTGATCAGCGTGAGCCGAATAACTCCCAATTGCTTTGATTCTTGCCGAAACCTCCACCTCTTTACCTTCGATTTTTACTTTCCGCTCGCCATCCAATAAACGCCTACCCAATGTCCCTTCCGACTGATAACCGACAATTAACAGAACATTATTTGGATTGGGAAGTACTTTAACAGCGTGCGACAATATCCTTCCGCCATTCATCATACCGCTACCCGCAATAATTATTTTAGGATTACTCTCATCATCAATTTCCAGCGAATCCTGTTTAGATTCCGTCAACTCTAGTTGCGGAAAATTAAACAAGCTCCTTGGTGTCTCATGATCCTGAATACCATCAGACAAATAAGCAAACGATTCTTGATATATTTCTGTTGCCTTAATTGCCATTGGCGAATCCAAAAACACCTTAACCCTTCCCAAATTATTAGCTCCCAAAATATGGTCGATATCGTGCAACAATTCTTGAGTCCTTTCGATCGCAAAACTTGGTATCAACAAAACTCCGCGATTCTGCACAACCTCCAAAATAACTTCCAGCAACTTCCGCTCTCTTTCCGTAACCGACTCATGCAATCTGTTACCATAAGTCGATTCCATAATTACGATATCTGCTTTTTGCACGGTCTCTGTCGGCTGCAATAACGGAGCCGGAGAATTACCTAAGTCCCCACTAAACACAATCGTTCTGCCTTCGATTACACCGACAACCATTGCCGACCCGAGTATATGCCCTGCATCCAACAACTTGAATCTTCCTCCTCCGATTTCTACTTCGGTATGGTAGTCCAAATCCACAAATAAATCCATTACTCCTTCGACATCATCGAACGTAAACAACGGCTCGGTATTATCCTGTTTTGCCTCCCTGCCGATCAGTTTTGCACTATCTTCCAGAACTACTTGCGCTAGTTTTCTGGCTGGAGCTGTACAATACACCTTGCCGCGAAATCCGTCTTTGAACAATTTAGGAAGTTTGCCACAATGATCAGCGTGTGGGTGAGAAATAAAAACCGCCGTGACCGAAGCCGGATCATATGTGAAGGGTTTGTAATTCTCAATCTCACAGAACCTACCACATTGATACATTCCACAATCGAACAACACCTTGGTTTGACCGAACTCTACCATGTGATTACTACCTGTAACCGCTCTATCAGCACCAAAAAATCCTATTTTCATAATTAATTAAATATTTTTAGCCAACATCGTTAAATCATTAAACCCTTTCTGGGGCTCACCACCAAATATTGCACTAGAAGCCACAGCAAAATCAAATCCCTTTAATCTCTTTACGGTATCCACATTCACTCCACCATCTACTCCTATCCGCACATCGCGTCTGATTGCTCTGACTTGCCCTAATTTCGGCAAAACCCCGCCAATGAATTGTTGACCAGATTTTCCACTATGCACCCCCATGATCATAACCTCATCAACCAACTTAATATGCTCTTCCAATTCGCCAACAGTCTGTTCTGGCTCAATCGCCAACCCTGAGCGCTTTCCAGAACTCTCAATAATCCTAAATGCTTCTTCAAATTCCAAATTCCTCAACGCATTGGAATAAATAAATATTCTGCTTGCCGCAGTTTTTGACCAAGTAATCAAACCCTCTTTGGTTAAAAAAGTCATTAGATGCAAATTGAATTCATATTCATTACGCGGCGTCAGCTTCTGTATAGGCTCAATTCCGACACTCGTAGTTGATACAAAGTCCCCATCAGCTATATCGATATGGATTTCCCGACTGAATGTCTTTGCTATCTTGATCAATCCATTCAGGTCACTCTCTGTACTCACAAAAATTCCCGGCACGATCTCTAACATCACTATTTCCCCTCCAGATCTTCAATTTTTTCGATCCTTCTCATGTGTCTCTCCTCACCACTAAAATCCGTATTCAGAAAAGCATTCATTATTCTTTCTAACTCATCGAAACTATTCAACTCCGCACCCAAAACCAGCACATTAGCATTATTATGTTCTCTTGCCCGCCTTGCCATAAATTCATTCAAGACCAAAGCCGCCCTAATTCCAGCAAATCTATTTGCAGTAATCGACATTCCAATTCCGGTATCGCAAATAAGAATCCCCTTGGAACCACCATTGAGTTGAACTTTTTTGCTTAGTTTTTTTGCGAAGTCAGGATAATCATCACCTTTTACTAACTCCTTGGGACCTAAATCCTCTACTGTATATTCAGAAGCTTCAAGCCACTCAATAATCTTATTTTTCAGATGCCAACCGGCATGATCACTCGCAACATAAATCATTACTCTATTCTAAACAATTTTTCTTAAGCTTGATTATTTTTTCTCAGATAATCATAAGCCGCCAAAGCAGCCTTAGCACCTTCACCTGCAGCGATCACGATCTGTTCACCACGAATATCGTTCACATCCCCAGCACTAAAAATTCCCGGCACAGAGGTCATCATTGTTACCGGATCGGTCTTGATCTGTTGTTTCTCATCCAACTCGACCAGCTCATTTACAAAATCCACACTAGGCACCCAGCCTATTTCCACAAATACCCCATCCAGCTCGATTTCCCTAACCTGTTTAGTATTAATATCCTGAACGACCAGACTTCTAACCACCTGGTCACCTTTTATTTCTACAGGCTTACTATTAATAATCTTTTCTATTCCCAACTTTTCATCCACACTTCTCAACATCAGATCATCCCCTACCCAATCAGACTCAACTATCACCGAATAAACCTTCTTCGCTCCCTTTGCTAATGTTTGCATTGCATCCAATGCACCATTTCCACCGCCAATTACCGCTACAATCTTATCCTTAAAAAGTGGAGCATCGCAGGTTGTGCAATTCGCCAACCCCTTTCCCAAATATTTTTCCTCACCAGGTATACCTAATTTTCGAGGATTTCTGCCACTAGCCAAAATCACCGCTTTTGCACCATACGATCCACCAGAGTCAGTTCGCACCAACCATCCATCAGCCGACTGGTCAATTCCAGTTACCGATTCACCTTCCTTCAAACCTACCCATTGTCCAAAATGTTCAAGATGGCTCTTAAACTTCTGTTCAAGCCCAAAACCGTCAACTTCTCCAACTCCGGGATAATTCTCGATATCCTTTGAAAAGATCATCTGTCCACCGATATTTTTAGATATCACCAAAGTCTTAAGCAGCTTTCTGGCTGTATAAATTCCTGCAGTCATTCCTGCTGGACCAGCTCCAATAATCACGACATCATAAACATCATTCATACACAATTATCATCCCAAACCGCACAAATCATGTCAAAATAACTACAAGTAATATTGTACTATAGGCCTATTTATGATATAATGGTTACGTTGTAGAAATATTTTTCATCTACAACACTCGCCTAACCCCGCAGGAGAGTTAGTTCCTTGAAATACATCGTCCCCGTTATTTTGGCTGTCAACACAGCTCTGTGTGTCCTTGCGTTTCTGCTGGTCGACATCGCCCAAGACGCGGCCACAGAAACCACCACCCAAGATCTGTGGACACTCTTCAGCTACGTCTTCATCGGCGCAGGCATCATCAACGGCATCCTCTGCCTCATCTCGCTTTTCAACATCGTCAAGCTCAGAGAGGAAGAGTCTGACGAGTCGAACTAAACCTCGACTAGCATCACCTTCGCCCTCCTCTAAAAAGGAGGGCATTTTCTTACCATAATTTTCCTGTTTGCTGACAAGCAAAACAACTGTTCCACATTTTCTCCTGAGCGGGTTTGAATTTTCGGACATTCTCTGAACTAAAAATCTAATCAAACAAATAATCGTTTTCTAAGTCAGAAAATTCACCTTGATGAGTGGCCGGACTCCTCTCAACACGCCACTCAGCAAAAAGTGAAGGAGGAAATGTAAAATTTGTCTTATAAAAAAATAAAAATATTGTTTCTTAAAAAGTAAAAACCTCTACACCAACTTTGCCCTATCAAACACTTCCCCGCTCTCGATCATCTGAGTGATTTTGCCTCTCATCGCTTGCGCATTGACCAATGTCGCACCCAACACCTTTCCATCACTGATCAGCACTTCAGCCACACTTCCTTCAGCAGCACTACCCAAGACCTCTATCTGCTGCGCTAAGTCGCGCCTAACGACCCCTACAGTTGTCAAATTCGCATCAAACACGGGTGCAGAGTAAGCAGCGATCAATTTAAAAGCTTTCACATTACCACACATATTTTCCCCGGCTATTCTTCCTTGCTCTGAAGCATTCACCCAAGTTCCGTAATTAACAGGCATCTTAAGATTAGTGTCCCAAAACTCCGTAATATCACCAGCCGCCCAGACATCATTAGCAGATGTCTTCAAAAATTCATCAGTAACTATTTTTCCTTTATTTTGCTTAATTTCCTCCCCAACAAACTCCGTCTCAGGTACTATACCAATACCAATCCCGCACAGATCCGTTGCAATACTTTGACCATTTTTAAGTATCGACCTCTCCAATCTGCCATCGCCTTCAAAATGATCGACTGACACATTATAAAGCATCTTGACACCGTTTCGACTCAACACCTGATCCAACAATTTTCCTGATTCTTCCCCAAGCATATTTTGCCAAAACCAATCTTCAAGGATAAAAAAATGAGTTTCCAAGCCAAATTTTATAAATGCCTGCACTAATTCCAACCCAATAAATCCACCGCCAACCACACCTGCAGTTTTCTTACCTGTCACATAATTATCAATCTGGCGCGAATCAAATATCGACCTCCAATAAAAGATTCCGTTCAGTTCTTCTCCTGGTACACCAAGTTTACGCGGTACACCACCTGAAGCAATTAACAATTTTTGGTAACCAAAATCCCCCTTGTCTGTTGTGACGATCTTACCGACCGTATCGATCTTGGTTGCAGTCACACCCGTTCTGATCTGGATCTTTTTACCCAAATACTCCTGTTCTTTGCGCATAAAAACCTGCTGTTCGGTCACCTCATGCTTTAATAACTGAAAAAGCAAAACCCTTGAGTACAAAAGCTCAGGCTCCTTATTAAGGATTAATATTGTTGCATTAGGGTTATTCCTCCGATAAGTTTCAGCTGCCGTAGTACCGGCTATCCCACCCCCGATGATCAAACAGTCAAAACTCTCCATTCAATTTATGCTGGATAAACCTGCTTACCTGTCTCAATATCCGTAATTATTATTGCCTTTGTCGGACAACTCTGAGCAGCCAACAGATTAGCCTCATCCGAGTCATGACCCTCGGCCTTTACGATCGCAATATTTTCGTTATCCAACTCAAAAGTATTAGGAGCTACCGCAACACACGAAGCCGCACCAATACACAAACTACGATTAACCTCGACTCGATACTTGCTTTTATCCTTAGGCAAACTATCAACAATTTGATTTACTTGTTCCTCTGACATTTTCTTCCTCTCTTTCTTATTTGTTTTTTTAAGTATACTTACCATCTTTTAAGATGTGCAAATCAAAGATTGGTCCTAATAGCATTAATCGCCATTAAAGCACAC
>CAYUKQ010000014.1:0-19090 GCA_964445355.1 uncultured Gammaproteobacteria bacterium | reverse complement strand
TCCATATTTTCCGGACAAATCTGCCAACTCAAGCCGTATTTATCCTTACACCACCCACACTGTTCAGATTCAGGCACAGCTGATAGTTTTCCCCAATAATAATCAATCTCGTCTTGATCTTTACATGGAATAAGAAACGACACCGCTTCGGTAAATTTGAACTCATCACCGGCATTTATTGCTACGAATCTTTGTCCTAATATTTCAAATTCAACTGTTAATACCTTACCAGCAAAATCCTTTTGAAAATCCGCCAAGCCTTTTTCGGGATAATAGGCAGTACTCACAATCTTACCGTCTGTAAAAACAGACAGATAAAAATCCACAGCTTCTTTAGCATTTCCACCAAACCACAAATTCGGAATTATTCTTTGCATTTTTAAAAATGATAACAAATTTGCTCTACCCTATAAACTCATTCAGAGCCCAGCATTATCAAAATGCTCTATAAAAAATCTTCCGTCTTCAGTCAATTCTAATTGCAATGCTTCCTCTTTTGTTAACCATTTGAAATGGTCGTGCTCCCAGTTTAATGTAATGTTTTCTTCTTTAGTTTTACACTGGTAACCAACAATCAAGACAAAATCATCTTCCTTGGTCGTATATGTACGAAGGTAAAAGGGTTTTATGTCGGTAATCGTTAGTCCGGTTTCTTCCTTAATCTCTCTTTCAATCGCAGCATAAGGTTCTTCCTTGTCATCAAGAGCTCCCCCAGGCAGAGACCATTTACCGCCTGCTCCAGATTTCTCAGAACGTTGAAGTGTCAAAAACTGTTTTTGGCTGTTCAATACAATAGCTTTTTGTCCGACTAGAACACAGCTCTTTATTGGAACATAATTCGGATCATAGTCACTCATGAAAAAAGTATAACAGAAGGTTCTAGTATCCAATTCGGGCATTAAAAAGTTGGAGTTAAAAAATCTGCTCCTCGACTAGGATTCGAACCTAGAACCTACCGCTTAACAGGCGGGCGCTCTACCGTTGAGCTATCGAGGACTATTGCTAATTACAATAATTAGCTTCAAGATTTTACCACTCCGCCAGTCAATTGCCAAAACCCAAAAAATGTATAATTAAAACATGTTCAAACAACTTGCCATTTCAGTAATCACTGCAAGTGCTATCTTCAACCCAACCGCGGTTCTCGCCGACCACGAGCCCACAACATCTAATACCGATGAGCACAAAACTGAAACAAAAGAAGCAATTCAGCTCAAGCGCCAGGAGATCAAATCCAACATTCAGCAAAAACACGAAGAAGTCAGATCTAATATTGAAGAAAAAAGACAAGAGATCGAATCAAAGATCGAAGAACGCCGAGAAGAGATCAAGCTCAAATTCCAGCAAAAAAGAACCGAAGTAGCCAAAGCCGTCATCGAACGACAGACCAAACACGCCGACAATCTCAACAAAATTATTACCAGGATTCAGACCAAAACCACCGAACTGGAATCTGCCGGCAAGGATGTTTCAGCAATCCAAACCGAGATCACGAATGCACAAAATTATCTTGCTCAAGCCCTGATCGGTATTACCACATCTACCGATATTCTCAATTCGATCAACCAGGATAATATCTCAAACCAATTCTCTACCCTCAAAGACTCGATCAGAAAAACACACCAAGATCTAGTCGCCACACAACAAGCGCTGCGCAAATCAATAAACGAAGCCAAAAAGATTTCTGATCCCAAAGAAAAAGATGATACAGAAAGGTCCAAAATAGAACAATGAACACCAAGAAGCTTCTCATCGCCATAGCTCTGACCGCCACACTTGCCGCCTGCAATAGCTCCAAAACCTCCATTGACGGCGCTGAGCAACTAAACGATATTTCCACTACATCATCTGATTCACAATCAGACATTCAAATGTCCAACTCCACTGAAGCCAGCGACATCGACAAAGATCTCAACTTAATCAACATCACCGACCCTACTCAAGAACTAGAAAACTCCGAAAAATAGCTGCTCGCTCGTATTTATTCATAACTTCGGCTAGCTCGTTATTTCATAAATACTTGCTACGCCCTTCGCTTCGTGAAGCACGAAGCTTAAAACTCTGCGTAATCGCGCAATTTCTTAGCCCTGGACGGATGTCTGAGTTTCCTTATCGCCTTCGCTTCGATCTGTCTAATTCTTTCACGTGTGACTCCAAACTCTTTCCCCACCTCTTCCAATGTTCTCTGCTTGCCGTCCTCAAGACCAAACCTATACTCCAATACTTTTGCTTCGCGGGGAGTTAATGTCGAAAATACCTCACTAATATGCTCCTTAAGCAACGCAGCTGATGCTTGCTGATCCGGCGAAGCAGTTTCATCAGGAATAAAGTCACCTAATCTGGAGTCCTCTTCTTCACCTACTGGCTTCTCCAGACTCGTTGGTTCCTGACTTACCTTGATTATTTCTCTTACTTTTTCTACTTCGATCTCCATTTCTCTTGCAATTTCTTCAGCTGTTGCCTCACGTCCTAGATCCTGCATCAACCTCCTGCTTACACGGCCATACTTATTGATAGTCTCGACCATATGTACCGGAATACGAATAGTTCTTGCCTGATCAGCGATCGCCCGCGTTATTGCCTGTCTGATCCACCAAGTCGCATAAGTCGAGAATTTGAACCCTCTTTTGTAATCAAACTTATCTACCGCCCTCATTAAACCAATATTTCCTTCCTCGATCAGATCCAACAAACTCAAACCACGATTCACATACTTTTTAGCTATCGATACAACCAGCCTCAAATTAGAAGAGATCAGTTTTTGTTTCGCTGCCGCCGAACCAGCTTCGATTGCCTTAGCCAGCTCAATCTCTTCTTCATACTTGAGTAGTGGTACTTTTCCGATTTCGCGCAAGTACATTCTTACCGGGTCCGATACTCCCAAATCTTCAGAAACAATTACCTCGTCCGTCTTTTCCTCACCGGATTCTGTTTTTTCGATCGTATCAAAAACATCGATACCGAGATCGATCAGCTTGGCATACAACTGATCCAGATCCTTGATGTGATCTTCAGGCTTATCAAAAACCTTAAAAATCTCATCCTGAGTCACATAACCATTATCCTTACCTTTCTTGACCAGCTTGCGAACCTGCAACTTGAGTTTCTCTTCAGCTGCAGTCCTTACAATCTTGACCGGTTTGACTTTAACAACCTTGGCTTTGGATTCTTTTTTTACCTGCTTTTCTTTGATGATTTTTGGTTTTTTCGTTTCTTCTGTAGTTTTTTTGGTGGAGGTTTTTGGCATAGCTTAATTTTTTTGTATTGACCTTAGTTTTTTTGATAATCTGGCAAACTTCCGGCTGTAGGTCGATAGGTCCTCAACCTTACCCGAAGCACCCAGTTCTTTTAACTGCCGTGTTATTGTATCCAAATTTGTTTTTAATGCAAGCGTACAAAGCTTGATAGCAGATTTTTCCAGAGAATTATTAAAAAGATGCGCCTCATCTATCACCTCGGACAGGTCCAATAAACACAACTTATCGACCCTGACCACCAGATCTTCCGGCAAATCGTTGATAAATCTCGTCTGATTAAAATATTCACTTTTTGCTTCGGTCTTTTTGAATTTGCCGGCACTACCAAAAGGCTCATACTCTATCAGCTTCTGATACACTTGCTTCAACTCCTCATCAGTAATATCCCCCACTTCAGGCCAAACCTTAAGTTCACAACTATAGTCGCCGATCTGCAGTAAATGTGCCAGAAAATATTCCTCAAGTCCTGACCTATGATTAAGCACATCCTCACTTACTTTTTGCTTTTCCTCATGATCTACCTTAGAAAACTCACTCAACGCATCCAAGGACTTAGATTTGACCTGACTCATACTCCTCATGATCACATCCTCTGTCGTATCCAACCTGTCCGCCACTATCTTCACATAATGATTCTTGACTATCTCATCACTTATTCCAGCCAGAACTGGCATTAACTCCTGACCGATTTTACGCTTTCCCTCACTAGTTGTTCGATCAAAAGACCGAAAAGCCCAATCAATATAATAGTCATATACACTTTGAGCGTTCACAACAGCCGATTTCCAAGCCTTAAGATTAGATCTAATCATCTCATCAGGGTCTTTTGCCCCCACCAGCGTCACCACTTTGACCAGCAATCCCGCATTTTCTGCCATTTCTATTCCCCGTCTTGAAGCTGCATCCCCTGCCGAATCTGAATCAAAACAAATCAGTACATTCTCAGCAAGCCTTTTTATCACCCGTAATTGAGATTCCGTCAACGCCGTTCCACCGCTAGCCACCACATTCTTCGTTCCTGCCAAATAAGCCGAAACCATATCAAACTGACCCTCCACCAATACCACCGCATTCGCTTTCATAATATGCTGACGGGAAAGATGGATTCCATACAAAATATTGCGCTTACTAAACAATGGCGTCTCCGGAGTATTCACATATTTAGCCTCCTTTGGATCATTTAGCATCGTCCTACCGGAAAACCCGACGAGTCTCTCAGCGACATCCCTGATCGGAAACATGATCCTTCCACGAAACCGATCGTAAAAACCGCCCCTGTCTTTGCTGATCACCAGTCCGGACATCGCGATATCTGCCTGACCATAACCCTTCTTCATTAACATATTGATTAGCGAATCCCAAGAATTTGGTGCATAGCCAAGCTCAAAAGTCTTAATATCCTCCAATTTCAAACCCCTGGTTTTCAAATACTCCCTGGCCTTCTCCGCTACCGGATGAGTTAGTAAGATCTTGTGATAAAAATCCTTAGCCGTTTCATTGATCGAAAGCAATACTTCTTTTTGCCGATCTTTCTGACCACTATAGCTTTTCTCCAAAACAATTCCTGCTCTTTTTGCCAGTTTTTCCAAAGCTTCGCTAAAATCCAGACCTTCGATCTTTTCCAAAAATGTAAAAACGTCCCCACCCTCCCCACACCCAAAACACTTCCAAGTTCCTCTCTCAGGATTGACCATAAACGAAGGTGTTTTTTCCCCGTGAAAAGGACACAAGCCTTTCATATTCCGACCGGCGCTTTTTAGTTGAACATAAGTGCCTATAAGTTCCGCAATATCGATCCTATCTTTTATTTGCTCAACCTGATCATTCATTTGACTAGGAATATATCACAATATCTCCTCAGTAACCTCCTAAATGCTAAAACAACCCCATAATATTAACAAAACTTGCATATAGGGTGTACAATCATCCTAAGTGCTAATTTCACAGCCAGTGAAACAAGCGCGGTACTTTACATCAAAAAGGAGGAACTCTTAAGTCCGTAAACACCCCTAAGAAAGGTAGTTGCGGCACCAAAGAACCCCAAAATCATGCATCGCATGCAAACCCACCGAAGCTAATCCGCGCACCTGTGTGGAATAGTGGTCCAACCCCCTCACAAGGAGGACCTGTTGAGCAAAGAGATCGCTCAAACGATAGGCGGCAAACGCATTGCATGACTCATCGCCATCATTGCTGCTTTCGTCGTCTTCGCAACACTCGCGACCCAAACGTCGTACGCTTCGGCGGCCAGTCTGACTGAGCCCGTCGATTCGCAGGCCATCGGGCCCTCGACCCACGACCTTACGACGCCGAGCTCGAGTCTTCCCGACATCCGCGGCAGCACGACCAGTGCAGTCTCCGACGTCGCGAACTTCTCCACCGGCATCATCGACTCCGTCACCTCAACCGTCGGCAACACCGCCGCCCAGTCCGCGTCTGCGCAGTTCTGGGCATTCGTCGCCGTCACGGTTGCATTTGCGGTCCTTCTTCGAGTCGCCACACTCGGCACGCTCGTCGAAAACGCCAGTCCTCGCTACATCCGGCGCCAGGAAATGGGACAGCGCGGCTATCGCCATACCGCGACAGGCACCTCCAAGGGTACACCTCTCGGTCTCGCCAGCACCCCATCCTTCAGCCTCGAACGCGATAACTCGGGGATAAGCAAACGATCCGGCCTCAGACAGACGCTCGCAGCGATCTTCTTCGGCCACTTCGCCAACTACGTCAGCATGATTTCGTCGGCCAAACGCATCGGAGCAGGGTTCGCATACCCGATCATCGCACCGATCGTCGCCAGCCACACCTTCGTCACCAGTCGCATCAGCGCATCAGCGACCTCTGGCGAAACGAACCTCCTCCTCCACTCGAACATCGAATACGGTCGCACGATCGCCCGCGGCTCCCCTTCGAGCTCGAAGCCTCACGAATGGCACCCCCAACCGACCGCCTTCGCGATGCTGAACTAGGCACCACCGGCCCCTGAGGGAGGGTTTGCGCACATGCGCGCTCGCTATTTCTACCTCACCTCCCCGTGGTTCCGCCACAACGTAATCGGCTACAATCGCCGACAAGGTTTAGCGCAAAGCCCGCTCTTTGCCAAGCTACGCTCTAGCCGACGGACTTATCCGTCCAGCTTGGACATCCAGAGGCTTAACCGCACTCGCTTGACGGCATAGTACGCCAACAAC
Source organism: uncultured Gammaproteobacteria bacterium (assembly GCA_964445355.1). GTDB lineage: Bacteria > Patescibacteriota > Microgenomatia > CAYQLK01 > CAYQLK01 > CAYQLK01. The sequence goes on along the minus strand of CAYUKQ010000014.1, from coordinate 12,645 downwards.
ATTTACCCGCTTGGAAACAGGCGGGTTTTTCTTTTTCAAACAAAAAAATAGTTAAGGTAATTTACGAAAATCGACCCTCTCCAATGCGATCTTGAACCAAGATGTGTACTTATCCGGATTTTGTTCGACATCGTTGTAAAGATCATCAAGACTGATCCACTTGTACTCCTCCACCTCATCTCTGTTCACTTTTATCACTCCATCATATTTACCTACAAACACATGATCGAATTCGTGCTCAAACAACCCCTCAAACTCTGTTTTATATACAAATGAGTCAATCTCTTTTAGTTCACACACAAACCCCATTTCCTCCATCAACCTTCTTTTGGCTGCATCAATTGTCTTTTCCTGCACTCTTGGATGACTGCAACAAGTATTAGTCCACAAGCCTCCAGAATGATATTTAGTCAGCGCCCTTCGCTGCAACAACATTTCACCCCGACCATTGAACACGAAAACACTAAAGGCTCTGTGTAATTTGCCGGCACGGTGAACTTCCATTTTTTCCCCTGTCCCGATCTGGTTATCATTCTCGTCAACTAATACAATTATTTCACTCATATTTTATGCAACTAACTCCCGATTCTTATCCTCCGGCCTCTCGTAGAACCATCTGTCATCTTGGGTGTCTCTCAATCTACCAAGATATTTCTGCGCCGGATCAATTATATAAACCTCTCCCCGACTATTAGTGTATCTCACCCAAGCATGGCCACCCAATCCCTTAACCGTATTCCGATCAACAGAAACATTCCCTCTCACATACCCATCTCGTTTTAGTGATTCCAAAACATATGCCACCATCAAAGCTTGATGTCTGCAAACACCTGATTGTCTTAACAGATAAATATCCAAAGAAATTTTTTTGTCCTTCCCCAATTTAAAATCCTTCGCTATCTTATCTACACCCTCCTGACTATAAGGCATCGCCTCAAGCACATAATCAAAAACCATTTGCATTACCCTACTCTTAATATTTACACCCGCATCTCTCGCCTCATCCAGCTGGTCTCTAATAATTTCATAAAACTCGGTCATTATCTTAGAGTTCTCAGACACCACAATTGCTTCCCTCGAGCTAGCACCAAGATAAACTCCTCCAATTACAGGTACGTCTCGGCCAATGATCGGTCTTCTGCCAAAATACCCATTCGGCGCCACCTCATCCGACTCCTCATAAAATTCAGAATTTCTTAATCTCGTCTCAACCATCATCGTCCTATCCCAATTAGTCTCAGGAGACTTAGAAGCATCTCCGATCACTGATGAACCTTTGTCGCTACTAGTTGGAGTTTCACCGGCCTCTGAATCAAAAGACATATGTATATTGATATTTATTGTAAAACGTTTTTAACCAGCATATTCCACTAATTCAAACAATTACCTCCACGTTTTTATCATCCAGATTGCAATTACAGCAACCGATCCTGTCAGCAAACTCCCCCAAACCATATCAACCACCGTCACTAATATCGGCCAATCCCTAAGTGTAGCTTGATTGGTCAGATCATAAGTACTATATGCCACCAGACCAAAAATCGCACCAAAACCAAAAATCTTCATCCACGATGGATTATTGTTGAGTAACGGTGCAACCACCAGAATCATTAGCCCCAAAGAATAAATTAAATAAAACAGAACCACTGGTAACGTCTCTACCTTACCAGCCATCAAATGACCAATATGCTTACCATAAAAACTCTTTGAATTCAAAAATAACCACACAAAATCGATCAGCGTCAATGGAATCAAAATAAATAAATACCTAAAAAAATATTCCATATTTACAATCAAACATTCTATCAGACGACTCACTTTTACTCCGTACATAAGTCAGGTAGAATATACAAGCTCAGGAGAGGTCGCATAGTGGCCTAGTGCGGTGGTTTGCTAAACCGCTGTAGGGAGTTAATCCTTACCGAGGGTTCGAATCCCTCCCTCTCCGCCAAAATTCATATGTTAATAACACAAAAAAACTGCCGCTTATGACACTGAATCTGCCAAAATTAACCTTTGCTTTATTAATTTCGCTTTCCGCTGGTGGTATCGGATCTTTCTTCACCGCCTCATCAATCCCTACCTGGTATTCAACCCTCAACAAACCTTTTTTCAATCCGCCTAACTGGATCTTTGGCCCGGTCTGGACCACACTCTACATTCTTATGGGAATATCACTCTATTTAATCCTGATTGCCAAAACCAAAAACCGCTCAAAACAAAAACCGCTCACGCTTTTTGCAATCCAATTAGCGTTAAACACCCTCTGGTCAATCATCTTTTTTGGTCTCAAATCCCCCGAATTGGCCATGGTAGAAATCTTTTTACTCTGGGTATCAATATTCTTAACAATTAAATATTTTCACCCATTCTCCAAACCAGCCTCATACCTGCTTTACCCATATTTAGCCTGGGTCAGTTTTGCCACCATACTCAATATTTCGATCTCAATTCTCAACTAGCAAACAAATTAATTGACGCAAAGCCTAAATAAGTGTATTCTGCGCCACGCACTCTAACAGAATCCCTAAAACTAATCCGGAGAGGCTCACACGTGTCTAATTCCCCAGTCCTAACCAGGGGCACGACCGAACACATGACAGGAGGACCACCTTCATGGTGGCACCATCACGGATTCAAAATGCGAGTCACAAACTTCGACGCAGCCAAACACCTGCTGATCGTCGCCGGCAGCGCCGCCAAACTCACCGTTAGCCAAGCAGGTGAACCTGGCACGGATCGATGGTTCCTCGATTGGGAAGTCATCCAGACACCTTACGAAAAAACGACCGGCCGTATCCGTCTGACCAATGATGACCTCAGCGTCGCGTTTGGAATCACGACCCCAAAAGTCACCGTCATCGAGGCACAACATTTCCTATTCTGCCAATATGGAGCTAATGCTGCTCAGCAAGGCAGCTTCATCCGATCAGGAGAGTACCTCAACATCCCGTGCCCAGGGACCGGCCACGACGGCGATCCCAACATCTCGATCTATCTCGACATTGCCATGCGTGAAGCAGTCAAAACCTTAACCACACGCAAGTAACCCGCACCACCAAGCCGACTTTCATCCCAGAGTGCAAGTCGGCTTTTTTCATAAATTCGTACTAAAATATCCATATGCTAAAAGCCATTCTTGTTTCCCGACAAGGTTTGCCTGAATCTTCCCAGTTGATTGACAACATAAAAACCAAACTAGAAATAGTCGAGCCCAACCGAAAAGCCGACCTTATTCTTGTACTTGGCGGTGACGGCACCATGCTCACTGCCATCAAAAAACATTACCCGTTACACATCCCGTTCGTCGGATTCAATTTTGGCCACCTGGGATTTTTGCTCAACGAAGCCAAAGAGGATGTTGTTGAAGAAATAATCAGCGGCCATTTTGACACCGTCGAAAGCCGACTTCTCAAAGCAGAATTATTTGATCACAACCACAAACTTCGCACCATCCAAGCCTTTAATGATTTTTATTTTGAAAGATCCACTCCTCAAACCTGCCGCATCGAAATCGCTGTCAATAACAAAATCAGATTCGAAAAGCTTATTTGCGACGGGGTGATTGTTTCAACTCCAGCCGGCTCAACTTCATACAACGCCTCAGCAGGCGGCAAAATCCTTCCCATCGACAGCAAACAATTGATTCTCACCGGAATTTGTCCCGCGCTTTTTCATAATTGGCGAAGCGCTCAACTTTCACACAGTTCATCAATCACACTTACTGCTCTAGACATAGAACGTCGTCCTGTAGTGTTTATGGCCGATGGTCAACAGATAAACAACGTAACCAGTGCCAAAATCAGCTATTCAACTCAAAAAGTTAAATTACTTTTTGCTCGCTCCCAAGATTTCCGGGAAAAATTCCTCCGTCTGCAATTTTCTACCCTATAATCAAATAATCAGCTATAATCTCGTTTCTTGCTAAAAAATATATAATTTGGTTTTGTACAGGCTTTGCTTGTACAAAATTTTCCTATCAAGGAAAAGGAATACCAAGGAAAAACCATAGGTTTGTCCTTGGAGTGCTAGGGAGGGGTCGCATAGTGGACTAGTGCGGCAGTTTCGAAAACTGCTGAAGGGATTTTTCCTTTCCGAGAGTTCGAATCTCTCCCCCTCCGCCATATTTTGTAAATTAATACATAGTATTAAATTGCAAAATATCTTGGGGAAAATGATTAGAACTCTACTAGAGTTCACAAATAATATAGTTACTATTATTCCTGATTCAGAGAGCACTCGTTTGCTATGACTCCTTGACGAATTATTTCTTTTAATGTATGACTAAGCACCCAAACACCGCACGCTAACAATTCATACGAAAAGAGGCAGGAATGCACACATCTCCTTCGACGGCAACACTCAACCTGGGCGACAAAATACGAATCTCCCCTCTCACCTGGCCAAGAGACGGTCTAAAAATCCAACCCGGCAACCTCACAATATTCGCACGACATGGTGACGGTATCTACGGATACCAAGACCAAAGAAATAACAATCCGTTCACTGGCGCTCCACCAACGGACGCTTGCGGCGGAGTCGTATACTTCGGCAACGAGGTAAGCAAAGCCGACTTTGAGGCACTCATGCGCATCATGGGCGTTCAACACAGCTCTGAAGTAAAACCGAACCAGGATTTCGTCGTATTCGTTGCAGAATCTGAAGCACCAAACAAGGATGGCTATCTAGCACAAATACGAGTGATCTCCAAATTCGGACTTCGCTACATGTTCAACGCCATCACCGACGTTGAGTATGAACAGTTCCCCAAGCAAGAAACAACTATAGTGGAAACACTATGGTCATTCATCCAGCACGAGCGCGAGCGCTGGGGAACAGCATTCTGGCAAGATGGGGAAAGGGGACTGCGAGGTCTTTTCGGTGGCGACGGTAACTACTCCCGTGAAGAACTTAGCTTCGGTTTTACGGTAGAGAGCAGCTACTACAACGTCTGCCGAATTTGGTCACGCGCCTGGCTCGTCACCAAATAACGTTCTGAAAGTTCAAACTAGGGCCGGAAAACCGGCCCTCTTTTTTTATTAAAAAATTACTCAGACATTACCACATCTAATTCAACCTGTGCTCGTAGCTGAGTGGATATCAGCAACTCAAAAAGGGTTCTGGTTTCCTCTTCTCTACTTTTGCTCGTAAATTTACAATTTACTTCGCGCTCGTAGCTCAGTGGATAGAGCGTCAGATTCCGGATCTGAAAGTCGGGGGTTCAAATCCCTCCGGGCGCACAAAAATACAACAAAAAAAGACAGACAAAAACTCCGTCTGTCTTTTTGGAATATCAACTTATTGCCAAAGCGTCAGTATTACACTTCCGGTCAAAACCGCTATCAGAGCATAACCAGCGTTGATCACAAATAGCTTGATTGGCTTGCCTTCATACAGCCAACTATTAATCATCCAAACTGCAATAAAACCCAACCAAACCCATCCGCCAATTTTTAATGCACCTACCAAGTCGTCACCGGCTCTGGTCCAAACCAAAAGTCTCGCCAGAACAAATGCTCCGATCATATTACCAACCAATCCGATAGCATATATTCGCATCATTTGACCTTGTGCAGGCTTAGCTTTTTTCGTATCAATCCCTGCAGCTTTCACCCACTCTTTCATAAACAAAACCGGTGAATACCACAAAGCTCCAATCGCATAAACCACCAAACCAGCCACTACCATTGCCAAATAATTTATTTCTGTTGCAAACATCCAATTAATCACCACCTCACTAAAATGCTTAACCTAATTATACCCTTACCTTCATTGGCGGAGAGAGGGGGATTCGAACCCCCGATACGCTTACGCGTAAACCTGCTTTCCAAGCAAGCGCCATAGGCCTCTAGGCGACCTCTCCAAGTGTGGTATTTTAAGTAAAATTACCCCCCTTCACAACGCTCTAAATATTTTACGATTTTTTAGTACTGATATAATCAGTAGCATGCCCAGCAAATCCTCACCAAAAAAACAATCAAAATCCGGCACCAAAGGAAAAAAGATTATTAAAAAAGTCTTCGATATTCCCGATTTTACCAATCCGGATCGCGAACTAACCAAAGAAGAAATCCTCGCACTCAAGTCGGACGTAATCCGCAGCAAACCACTTCTTAGTTGGGAGGCTTACTCTCGCGTTTACAAAAAACGTACCAAAATGTATTACATCAATATCGCAGTTATTGTCTTCCTTTTGGGACTTATTGCTATTACCATCAACGAGCCGATCGTTGCGATGTTGATTCTCTCTTTAGGTTTTGTCGCCTATGTACTTGCCTACGTCGAACCACCGATTATTAATAATTCAATTACCAAACTTGGTATCATCAGCGGCGGCAACGCCTATCTTTGGTCAGAACTTGGCAGTTTTTGGTTTTCACAAAGAAACAAACAAACCATCCTCAATATCACCCAAAACAAACTTCGCCCCGCACTGATCTTCATCATTAAGGATAAAGATATCGACAATATTATCGATATTCTTTCTGATCACCTAGAATACAGACGAAACTACAAAGGCCTAATTGTCGACAAAATGGCTGACACGCTTGTTGAAAAAGTTCCTTTAGAGTAAAATTCCCTCCTGAAAAGCTTTAATTGTCTAATTTTCCTAAATAGGCTTAATTAGGAAATAAGAGTATGACAGCTTGATTTTAATCAAATTTAGCTTAGCGCTCGTAGCTCAGTGGATATCAGCAACTCAAAAAAGTTCTGATTTCCTCTTCTCTACTTTTGCTCGTAAATTTACAATTTACTTCGCGCTCGTAGCTCAGTGGATAGAGTATCAGATTGCGGATCTGAGGGTCGCAGGTTCGAATCCTGCCGGGCGCACAAACTTACTGATTCAGATTGCGGAGGGGGAGAGATTCGAACTCTCGAAGGGCGTAAACCCTTAGTCGTTTTCAAGACGACCGCACTAGTCCACTATGCGACCCCTCCTAATTCCTGATTGTAAGAATCGAACAAGGTTCTCAAAGTTTTCTTTGAGGTTCTTATACGACCCCCTTGCTCTCAATTGAGCCTGCATATTCTACCAAAGTTGTTTTATTATTACCTAATCATGTCAAGCGAAACCACCACTCACATCATCGAGGTTAATAATCTGATCAAACGTTACAAAAAATCCAAAGTAAACGCCGTCGACAACATCTCATTTTATGTCGAAGAGGGTTCGTTTTTCTCCCTCCTCGGCCCCAATGGTGCAGGCAAAACAACCACGATCTCCATTCTCACCACAATCCTTTCCAAAACTTCAGGCCAGGCAACAATCAACGGTTTTGACGTTGAAAAACAACCATCACAAGTTCGCCAAAACATCGGCGTAATATTTCAAAACCCGTCACTCGATCTTAATCTAACTGCGGAAGAAAATATCCGGTTTCATGCCAGTCTTTACAATCTTTTCCCTTACATGCCTTCCTATTCCCTAATGCCTTCTGCTTACAAAAAAAAGGTTGCCGACCTTGCGGGCGTTGTTGGATTGGAAAAAGACATTACTAAACCCGTCAAATCACTTTCCGGTGGTATGAAACGCAAACTCGAAATCATCCGTTCACTGATGCACCAACCCAAAGTCCTCTTCCTGGACGAACCGACAACCGGCCTCGATCCAGTCAGCCGTCAAAACCTCTGGAAATACTTACAATCAATTCGCAAACAGGAAGACATCACAATTTTCCTTACCACTCACTATCTTGAAGAAGCCGAAGGATCGGATTTTATCTGTATCATCGATGATGGCAAAATCACGGCCAAAGGAACACCACGAGAGATCAAAGAAACACTCATAAAAAAATTCATTACTCTCGACAGTGTCAAGCGTGACCAGCTAACCAAAGAACTCACCTCTCTTAAGATCAAATTCTCTGGCCAAGGACCTTTCAATATTCCTATCATTAATCAATCCACCGGCCAGGAAACACTGCAAAAAATTAAAACCAAGCTTAACTTACTTGATATTCACAACCCTACACTCGAAGAGGCTTATGTAGAAATCATCAACAAAAATGCACGAAATTAATGCCATTATTACCATCGCCTTCCGTGACCTATCGAAACTATTCAGGGATCGACCACGGATACTTGCCAGTTTGATATTTCCGGTTATCTTTATTGGCGTATTAGGCACAAGCCTTCAGCAAAATCTAGGTACCGGGCTTGGATACAATTTTCTGGTTTTTATTTTTATTGGTGTACTAGCCCAAACACTCTTTCAATCCACAGCCTCAGGTATCATTTCGCTGGTTGAGGATCGTCAAAACGACTTCGCTCAAGAAATGTTTATTGCTCCAATTTCAAGATACTCCATTCTGCTTGGTAAGATCCTCGGCGAAACATTAATTTCAATGGTTCAAATATTCGGTGTACTGATATTTGGATTTATAATGAATATTCCACTGGAAATAGGCCAATTAATTAGATTAATTCCTGTTATTTTTGCGGTATCTTTTTTTGGCGGTGCTTTTGGGGTCATGGTAATGTCCAGCCTCAGCAACCAAAGAGCAGCCAACCAAATATTTCCTTTTATTCTCTTCCCACAATTTTTTCTCGCCGGAGTTTTTAACCCGATCACCAATCTGCCGCTTCCCATTCTCATTGCCTCCCGACTGTCACCAATGACATACGCGGTCGATCTATTACGTAGCGTTTATTATTTTGGTACTCCTGAGTATTCAAAAACCGTTCTACTCAACCCAATAATCAATTTAGCCATCGTACTCGGAGCAGGTATCATTTTTCTGATAATTGGCACATTCTTATTTGTTCGCAACGAAAGAAACAGATAATCACTCACTACTTTTCCACCCAAATCTTTGACTTAGAATTAATTTTGCCTATAATTTTTTATTAGTATGAAATATGCACTTACCGTTTTAATGCTAATTCCACTTGTACTTACCGGCTGCAACACCTCACCACAACAAACCGATACAACACAAGAACAAACCACTCCTTCGCAATCATTATCAGCCGACGGACCGTACAGTGGTACACTTCCTTGTACTGACTGCCCGGGCATCGAAACAACCTTGACCTTGTACTACGATGCAAACACCAAACAACCAATAAAATATTTCCTCAACGAGACGTATCTTGGTCAAACCAGCCCATTATCCAGCCAAGGTAGGTTTACTGCATCCAACAAAGATGATCAAACCATAATTCAAATCGAACCGGATGATACAGAGCTTACCAAATATTTCCTGCAAATCGACACTAACACTCTCCGGCAGCTTGATCGCGAACAAAAAGAATATTCCGACAAATCTGGCAATTACAACCTCAAAAAATAAACCCTCACCATCTTAATCAGGTAAAATATTAGCTATGCGTATCACAAACCGCAAAGCCCGACATAATTATTTTATCCTCGAAACCTTTGAAGCAGGTATTGCCTTGGCGGGTTCAGAGGTCAAATCACTCCGTCTCGGCAGGGGTAATCTTCAGGAAAGTTTTGTCAAAACCCTCACTGACGGACTCTATTTAGTCAACTGTCACATTCCGCCATTTCAAGGCTCACAAATTAATATTAGTCCTGATCGCGACCGCAAACTTCTTTTGCACAAAAAAGAAATTCTTTATCTCACCCAACAAAACACCCAAAAAAGCATTTCCATTATTCCACTGGCAATTTATTTCAAAAACAACCTCGTTAAAGTCCAAATCGCCCTAGCAAAACCCAAGAAACTTGCCGACAAACGCGCCGTTCTCAAAAAAGCCGCAATTGAACGTGACATCGCCAAGTCAATACGGGCTAAAATATAATTATATCTTTTTAACTGCCTCAAAAAAGTGAAAAACATCTCTGTCATTACCAGTACGATCAAAATATCAAGTAGTGACCAGCCAAACACTGGTGATGTTGTTTTTAGAGAAGTAGAGTTACACAATAGTCAGCCTGCGTTTTTAATTCTCGCTTTCAACCCCAGCCAACCACTCGATAACCTCAACGAAAAAGCCGCACACTCATTCGAAATTATTATTAATTCACTCAAAACCAATATTTCTCTTGGCAATCTTGAGGCGCTAAAAACCGCGTTTTCAGAAGGACTCAGCCTTCTCAATGACCCGAACTCTAGTCTTGTAGCAATTATCGATCAGACCATCTACGCTCTTACCAAAGGACTAGGACAAGTCTATCTCAAACGCCATAGCCAATTCGGAACAATAGTCCACAACCCCACTCTTTCGGAATCAGAATCCGAAGCACAATCTCACATCATCCGAACCGCCTCAGGTCCATGGCAAGAAAACGATATCATCATCCTCTCCAGCAGTTACCACCCTGTTCTCAAAAACAGTCTCAAATCACTCGACTACCAAGACACCGACCTGATTGAGTCACAACTCAGACAGCACGTTGATATTGAAGTGCTCAACCAATCAACTCTCGGTATCTGCCGGATAATTACTTTGTCCGACACCCCCAAAAACCAACCAATTACCTACGATAATCTTCAAGACGTTAACCAAAACATCGTCTCACCTTCCTCAGAACCCGATCAAGAAACCACCCCAGACGTAGAGCTAATGCCTGAATTTTCTCCAGAGCACAAAAGACTTCAAAGTCGTGTTAAAAGACCCAACCTGACAGAAATTTTTTCCGATCCCAGAAAAGCAAAAAAAACTTACGGTCTTCTTACCCTTGTTTTGATCGCCCTACTAACCACCAAACTTTTTCTGGCTTTTACCGGAGTAACACAAGAATCTAAGAACTTACAAAGCCAGGAGCTTTTAGCCGAGGCCCAAACCGAATATCAGCAAGCCGTACCATTAGTCATCTCCAACCCTCCGCTTGCCCGCAACAAACTAATTACGGCTCAAAACAAACTTAATAATATTCTTGCTCTCACCCCCAACAACGAATCAGCCAAAATCCTTCTTGCCAAAATCCAAGATAGTATCTCTCAAACACTCAATGTTAAAGACACGCTTATTTCTGAATTCATCAAACTTGACCTCATAAAAACCGGCTCCACAGGATCATCGCTTGATTTGGACGGTCGTACCCTCAATGTACTCGACAGTCAAAATGGCTCACTCTACCAAATCAATATTGATCGCAAATCAACCGAAATAGTCGGCGGAGGCGAACTGGTCAAAAATGCACAATTCGTCGCCGGTTCACTTGGCCGCACTTTTGCATACAAAGAATCATCAGGCATTACTCGATCGACCCGCGGTGAAAGCAAAACAGAATTAGTTATTGATTCCAAAGATCAAAGCTGGGGTAAAATCAATTCAATCGCATCATTCGGCGGTAATGTTTATACTCTCGACAGCAGTAACAATCAGGTTTGGAAATATACTCCTACCGATACTGCATTCTCTACCAAATCAAACTACATTAAAGATGAAGTATCCCGCGACATCAGCGACGGAATAGATATGAGTATCGATGGTTCGGTATGGATCCTAACAGCCAGCGAAAACATTTACAATTTCTTACCGGACTCCGGCACAAGCTTCCCCACTTCTGGATTAGATAAAAAAATCGGAACTAATGCCAAAATATATTCAGACTCCGAATCAACCGATCTGATCTACATCCTTGATCCAGACAACTCCCGTGTCATTGCTTTTGGTAAAACCGGCGGATACAAACTTCAATATCAGGACCCACAAATTGCCCAAGCCGTCGATATTGCTGTATCCGAAAAAGATCAAACTATTTTTCTACTCACCAACCAAAGCATCCTAGCTATTAAACTCTAGCCAGCCAAAGACAGTACCCAAACTCTTCCGGCACCACCACGCCTCAGCACCTTCACACACTCCGTCACCGTCGCACCTGTCGTAACCACATCATCAACCAAAATAATATTTTCCTTTTTCAGTTTAGAAATTATCCGAATCGCGTTACGAATATTTTTTTGTCGCTCTGCCCTACCCTGAGCAAATTGAGGAGTAGTATTCTTTAATCTAACCAAAGAATCGATCGTTTTTAATTCATTCCTACGAGCAAAAGCTCTGCCCATCTTTTCAGCTTGATTGAATCCCCTACTGTTTCGCTTTCTCTGATGCATCGGCACCCAAGTCACCACAAAATCATTCCTCCGCCAATAATCAATCATTCTTCGATCCAGGCCATCGAACAAATCGCTCAGCTCATCATCCAAATCACTGAGCCGCCTGAATTTTATCTCCTTAATTATTTTTCTGATTTCTCCTCGATATCGAAAGATTACATACAACCCCTCAGCACTCCAAGCTTGCTTGCATTTCGGATGCGTCAGGCCGTCAAGACTGGATCTTTGACATTTTATACAGCGCTGAATTTCATAAATCGATTGATTGTGAATACATTTTGCACACAAATACCTTCCATTTACCCCACAACCAAAGCATTTTTTGGGAAACAACAAATCCTTAATTACTCTTAAAATCATCACCTATATAGTTCTTTCTAACAAAAAGGCCGCTCCTGATATTACAGAGCAGCCTTTTTGAAATAATTCAACAGGAACAATACTAGAACCAATACGACTTTTAACAAAAAATCTTGGTCACAAGTTCGTTCCAACAAGTGGAGATGGCGGGCTATGAACCCGCGTCCGATAATAATTCAACCAAAAACATCTACAAGCGTAGTTAGTGATTATAAAATTCACTTTTACCCCCATCCCACTAACAGGCAAGGATAAA
>CAYUKQ010000013.1:0-20846 GCA_964445355.1 uncultured Gammaproteobacteria bacterium | reverse complement strand
AGATTAAGCACGATCTGACGAACTAGTTTTGGATCCAAACTGGTTTTATCTAAACTCTTATCCTTTTTAAATTCAAAAGTGATTCCTTTAACTTGTGCCACCGACTTAACCTCCTCAATACAATCACTTACAACTTGTGCAACATCAATGGCTCTTGGCTCAATGATCATCCTCCCTGTTTCAATTCGACTGACATTTAGCAAAGCATTGACCAGCTCGATCATTCTCATTGTTGAAAGATTAATATTATTCACATAATCTTTCTGATCCGTACTCATCTTACCGGCATCACCGTTAAGTAACATCTCAGAATACCAACGCATCGCAGAAAGTGGAGTTCTTAGTTGATGAGACGCCAAGGATATAAACTCGGTCTTCATTCTGTCAACCTCTTTTTCTTTAGAATAATCACGAAAAACAGTCATCGCCGCAATAACTTTATTCTTCATCTTGACCGGTGAAACTGTGATCGAAACAGGGTGTTCAACTCCGTTTTGCCCAACAAACGTATAATATGAAGCAATCGTTCTCTTACCATTTTTTACCGCTCTTACAATAGGCCGCTGCTCATACGGTATTTCTTTGCCTTCATCACCAAGTAACTTAATTATTTTAGTGATATCCTTGCCAAGTACTTCATCTTCTGTCACCTCAAACATTGCCTCGGCTTGCTTATTAAACATGACGATCTTTAGCTTCGAATCAACAGTAATAACCCCATCACCGATACTGGATAACAGTGCCTCATCTCGGGATTTTTCGTAACTTAACTTATCTTTTTGTTTGTCTAAACTTTCTACCAAATCGGTCATTTTTGATTCAGTCCGCTCTAAGGCGATATTTTGTTTACCGATCAATCTCAACTTGACCGCAAGTTCCTTACTTTTTTCCAACAAAGCCTGGCTGATTTTCTTGCGACGATGGACTTCCTCAAGCAAATTCTCTCTCTGCGAATAGAACCTAGTAATAATCCTTGACAGATCACCAAACTCGTCATTTCTTTTGCGCAACTTGGACAAATCACTAACATCCTTTTTCTTAATCGAATCCGCAATTCCCGCCATCGGCTCTGTGATCCATTTATTCACAAAGAAAATAACCACCAATAATATAATTATTATCGTCAAAGAAAGCAGAACAAACTGAAGATTAAAACTTCTTATCTGATCAGCGATTATCGACGAATATCTGTGGACATGGAACTTTGCAACATCCTTGCCATTTACATCTAGTAATGATTTATTAAATACTATCAGGCTTTTCTCAGAATCATCGATCATACTAGTCCCTTCGGGCGACACGATCTCAACCTCAGATCTTGTTAAATTTTCCAGATTAGAGACTCTTTCATCATCCCAAACTCTCGCCGTAACCAAATAACCCTGAGCCTCTGACAATCTTTGTACATCACCTACTGGCTGAATCGGTGCGGTTTTTATTTCTATCAACCCCTCTAGAGAGTTAGTGTAATAACTATTGAATGGATTTTTAAGCAATGACTTGCTCAAATCCGCAGTATTGATTATAGGCATATAGGTGATTTTTCTCCCGCCTTTTTCTACTCCATACCTCAAATTCATATCACTATCCAACACCCAGATCTTGTCCACTCTGTATGTATCAAGTGCTGGAATAATATTTTCATCACCCCAAACATCATCTTCTGCATTGATAAATATGATCATCTCGTCCCAAAAAGAGTAGTCGTCCGTAAGTGTTTTCTGTAATGACGATTCCAAAGTAACTACATCGTCAAAAACCTGCTTCTCTACCTTCGTTCTTTCCGTCAGCTCAGTGTACAACCTCTGGTTTTCACCATACCTGAACAAAACAAGCAGCACCACTGTATAGATGACCACAAAGATCATCAAAAAAAGCAACTTCAGTCTAATGGACATGACAATAGTTTGATTTTCTTTACTATCTTCAAGTTATCACAAATACCCCCAACCAATCTCGCTAATAACCTAGTTGCTTGGAATCAAAAGTCAAAAACTATATAATTTCCAAGCAATTACACCAAAAAAAATAGAAATGCGGGATGGTGAAATGGCATCACACCGCCCTTTGAAGGCGAGGTTTGGGGTTCGAGTCCCTGTCCCGCAGCAAGTTTATATACTTTTTTAAAATATTTTTAAAATAATGGGAGGCAAATAAACAACCTAAAAATGAACATGTTTCAACAATCTATTGCTAGGAACAGAAACAAATACATAAATTTACTTACTGAAGACAAAAAGGAAATAATTACGTTTTTTGATACTTTTATTCAAAAATGTGCCCCTTCACTCAATCCATATTTTGCTAACAACATGCTTGGGTATGGCAAATTCAAATATAGAAATTACAAGAAAGAAATTATTGATTGGCCTACAGTTGCCCTTGCAAGTCAAAAAAATTACATATCCCTTTATGTTTGTGCCACCAAAGATGGAAAATACGTCGCCGAAACTTACAAAGACAACCTAGGTAAAGTAAGTCTAGGTAAAAGTTGTATCCGAATAAAAAAAATTCAAGATGTTAACCTAAAAACATTAAGGAAAGTTTTAGAGGAAGCAGTACAAAATCCTGGTCTAGTTCTTAAATAATCTAGATAAAAAAATATTACAAAATACATCTTAAGATTCAAATTAGTAGTATAATAAGAGTGTGAAAAAGGAAGTTAAGATCGTTAGAGAAAAGATCAATGGGGGAGGAGAGGCTGTATACGGACTGGGTTTGATCGGTGCGCTATTTTATTTTATCCAGCAGTCTCAAACATTCACCGAACTTCTTGTTGCAATTATCAAATCACTTCTTTGGCCGGCATTTGTGGTGTACCACATCCTTGAATTCCTCAAGATTTAATTTCCGCTGACTAACGATTAATATTCCGTTAAAAATCTGACTGTGTTCTGCATCGCCCTAGTAAAACTAGCACCGCTAATATTATGCCCACCACTGCCGTACTCATGAATTTCGTACCTGATATCAGCCTGATCAAGTAGTTTACCTAAATTTCGGCTATATTCCACACTAACCACATCATCATCAACCGCATGATTAAGCTGGATCGCGGTTGTTATCTCATTTAGGTAGTTGGTAGGGGCAACGCTCCGCCAAAATTGACTATTATTATCAAACTCGCCATACGCACCAAATAATTCATCACGCCTTCGCTGCCTTTGCGACTGCGTACTTGGCGGACGATAACTGTTGTCATTTAGTCGATACTCGCGCAAATCCATATATGAATATCCTGCACCACCCCAAATAACAGCCACCGGAATATCTTTTTTAACAGCAATTGCGCGCAATAATACATTACCCGCCATACTGTGCCCCCATAATCCAACTTTACTCGAATCAACCTCTGCTAAATGCAAGACAGCGTTGTAAGCATTCAACGTATCAATAACATAGTCACTCGAATAATACGCCCCGCCCGCTTCTCCTTGCGACTCTCCATGTCCACGCAGATCAATTTTTAGTACTATCACCCCATTTGAGGCTAAAAAATCCACGTAACTTACATATTTACCCAAAGTCGTATAAGCCGTCGGCACAATATACCCATGTACAAATACCACCGCCGGCCAGCCAGCTAGAGGCTTAACACCTTTTGGTATTGTCAGCTGAGCATTGATTCGCAATCCATCAGAATCATAATCCGTCAGATATGAAGTGTAACTATCTTTTTCGGACTCCAACCTACGCTCTCCCAACTTACCCTCGTACTTCTTGTTACGTAAATAGGGAATCGTCAATTCAACAAAGGGCACGTTTTCAGAAAGTACCTCATCAGAATCTTCACCTGCACCTGACAAGGTCAGATCCAGAAATGGACCCCGGATCGATTGCTTGCTGATATTCGCAAACAGTAATCCCACCACAATGACCACTACCAATCCTGACCCTATAAATAACATTAGTTTTGACTCAATTTTGATCAATTTACGCATATCCATCCACTTTATCATTTTTAATTAAATATAAAAAAACACTTCCACAACCAAGCGGCACTTGCCAATCAACTCCATATCTAGCTGTAACTAAACAATGGGAATTTTATAAGTATCAGGTATTAATAATTAATACCTTCTGTCAGATCCACCGCGGTTCTCGCGAGGTTCCATCGGACGAGCCTCATTGACCGTGATCGCACGACCATCAAGCTCCTTACCGTTGAACATTTCGACAGCCTTGTCAGCTTCTTCTTGCGAAGACATCTCAACAAAACCGAAACCTTTAGAACGATTGGTGAATTTGTCTTTAATAACAGTTGCAGAAACTACTGAACCAGCCTCAGCGAACATTGCGCCAAGCGATTCTTCAGTTGTAGCCCAAGCCAAACCTCCGACAAATAATTTAGTTGCCATTTATTTATTTCACCTCCTTTTCAAACATTTTTACAATCATTTTTTAGCCTTAAATGTTTGGAGATGATTCACATTTTTGTTCAATGTGATATTTACCAAGACACCTAACGAACCTAATACTTTAAATGTATTGATAGTAATTATATCGAAAACAGTCTCAATCACAATAATCAGTCTCTATTAATCAATAAGCGTTAATGCCGTACCCTTACGTTCTGCCCGACCTGTACGTCCGATCCGATGTACATAATCGTCATAGGTTTCAGGTAATTCATAGTTGATCACATGGGTAATTCCGTCAATATCCAAACCTCTCGCAGCCACATCAGTCGCAAGCAAAATATTAATTTTGTTATTTCGAAAATCTTCCAGCGCCCTCTGCCTTTGATTTTGATTTTTATTTCCATGCAAAGCAGCTACCCTAAAACCTCTTTGAGTCAAAGCTCTGGACAGCTTCTCCACACCCCATTTGGTTCGACCGAAAATTAATACTTTTTCAAAACCATCCGAAATAAGCAGGTCGTGTAGAACCTCAAGTTTGTTCGCACCTCTTACATTGACTACATCCTGATCAACATTCAGTGACGTCTCCTGTTTCTTAACCGAAACCGTAACCGGGTCAGGGGAGAGTGAATGCATAATTTCTGTTACCGCGGGCGTCATCGTAGCAGAAAAAAACAACGACTGACGATACTTAGGCAAATGCGAAATAATGAACTTAATGTCATGAATAAATCCCATATCCAACATACGATCAACCTCGTCTAGTACGATCGTTGAAAAGGAGGCAATATTAAGTTTATTTTGATTTTTCAGATCCTTAATTCTACCCGGTGTTCCGATCACAAAATTAAATGGCTGCTTGAGTGCTCTGATCTGCGGGTTAATATTGACCCCACCGATACACAACACTGATTCGAGTCCGGCATTAAGCGTAAAATCATTAAATTCGTTCCTGATCTGCACCGCTAACTCCCTAGTCGGAGCAACGATCAGCACTTTTTGTCCACGATCGATATAAACTTTATTAATTAAAGGGATCAAAAAAGCTGCGGTTTTACCCGTACCGGTATTAGCTATCCCGACAACATCTTTTCCTTCGAGTACGTGATTAATTGTCTGGTCCTGAATCGGTGTTGGAGTCTTATAACCTTTAGTCAGAATATTCTGTTTGATCTTTTCAGCAATATTAAAATCACTGAATCCGTACTTTGCCTGATATGGCTCAGACTTGATCAACTCAGCCTCTTTTTTAACGATTAATCTGGCATCCATATATTTGATCTTGTTGCCGAATTTTCTGCGCTCCTGTCCATTTCCGCTTCCGGAAACATTGCTTGGGCGGGATTTATGAAAATTATTGCGAAAATTACCCCTGACACTATCACGGCCAAAAGATCCACGACGGCTACGACTTTGATTCATTTTATTTACTTTACTCTATATTTGATGTGGGAGTTAAAACAATAAACCTGCTTAGATAATCAGAACAAAAAATCATTTATTCAATACTTAAAGATACCGTCTTACATTAATAACTAGGCAGGGCATCTTTATCTTAACTGAAAAAAGAAACTGTCTTAAAATATAAGCAGATTTATTGCTTCAATCTGCCTCACTGTAAACCCAAGCATACCATATTATACTTACCAAGTCAAGTTAGTGTTAACACTATAACTTAATTTTTAGCCTTAATTAATCATCTAAAAATAGCCTGTAATAATTATTTCGTTTATGCTCACGCAAAAAAACTAGAAATTTGGTAATAATTGTATCTGTAGTACTTAAATATACTGCCCTTATGTCAAACACCAACGGTCTATCCATCGACCGAGCAGTAAAAAAAATTGAAACTTCTCCAACCAGCAGACTTACCTCGTTTCTCGAAATCGAGCCTAAAGATCAGGGGATAGCTATTCTAAAACTTCCAACCCGAATTCAAAAAGAAATTCTTTCCAAACTAACCGATGATGAACTGATAGCTCTGCTCAATTTTCCAGACCCAGACAAAGTTACCGACATACTTCAACTGATTGATCAGCGCCGCGCCGATAATGTACTCGAAAAATTAAGCGCCAGTATCAAAGAAAAGGTTGAATTTTTACTTCGCTTCAATCCGAAAGCAGCTGCGGGACTGATGAATTTGGACTACGTTGTTGCTAGACCTGACGAGAATATCCATAAGATCCTCGAAGATGTTATCAACCACGAAAAGCGCAATTCCAAATTTCCCACTATTCTTATTACTGACAATGGTAAGCTTGTTGGCGAATTGCCTGGTCATGCACTCATTACCCACCCCAACGGTAAACTCGAAAAAATCCAAACATTGATCAAAAAAGTTCCGTCACTAGCCTACGATACCGACGAACGTAAGGTCGTAAACTCGTTTATCAAACACCCACACGACAAAGTCGTCGTACTAGACAAAGATGATAGCATCCTAGGAATTATTCACTCCGATGATATCCTCAGATTGGTCGACAAACACTCGACCAAAGACCTCTATGGATTCGCCGGTGTTGATAGCGAAGAAGATGCCTTAGATGGCGCTCTTACCAAGGTCAAATACCGCTACAAATGGTTAATTATCAACCTCGGAACCGCGTTTCTTGCCGCCTCAGTCGTGGGACTTTTTGAGAATACAATTTCCAAATTCACCTTGCTTGCCGTATATATGCCGATTGTTGCTGGTATGGGCGGTAATGCCGGCACTCAAACCATGGCCGTCACGATCAGAGGAATCGTCCTTAAAGAAGTAGATCTCAAAACCGGCCACCGCCTCATCGTCAATGAAATGAAGGCAGGCGCAACAAACGGGCTAATCAATGGATTAATTGTCGCCGCCGTTGCCATAATCTTTAACCAAAGCCCGTCCCTTGGGCTGGTTATTGGCGTAGCTATGGTGGTCAACCTGATCGTTGCCGGATTCTTTGGCTCTTTAGTGCCGCTAATAATGAAGGGTTTTGGCAAAGATCCTGCCTCATCAGCCACAATATTCATTACTACCGCTACAGACGTAATCGGATTCTTTGTTTTCCTTGGACTTGCCAGTATCGTTTTACGCTGATTGAGACAAAATTGACACATATTACTATCACCAAACCACTTTTTATGTCATTAAATATCTGCGATAATTAATCCTACAATGTCAGAAACTTTGCCCAACGACCCTTTCTCTACCCGACCTCCCGGGCAGGAATTAGCTTCCGGGTCACACCAAACCATCTACAGTCCACAGCCAGAAATTGGTCATTTTCAACCGCCTGACATCCTTACCCCAAGAGGACCCGAAACAGCTATAACTCCTGACCCGCTTCAACCACCCCTACCCGAAACAAAACCAGACTCGGGGATTTTGCCACCCACAGCCTCAGCCGAAACACATATAAGTACTGAAAAATCGCCAACAGCTATCGAAACACCGGAATCCAACCAAGAAACCGAAGAATTGATCAAAGAATTTGAAAATCTGGAATCACTTTTTCGAGCAGCAAGTGGAGCAGACAAAGTACTCGGTGATCAAATTCGAGTTTCACTCAGCAAAATCAATGACAGTTTGCAGAGAAGCAATCCTAACGAAGCCGGACGCGAACCGATCAAGCGCTCAATTGCCAATCTTACTCAATCGCTCTCCGGCAATGCTTTTTACCAATCGATTGTCGCAGGAGACCGTGATCTGATTCCATTACCTTCATTCAAGGAAGCGCTCAAGGAGGTACTTGAAAGATTTCGCAGGTCTTCCGATCCTGCAGCAAAACAACAAACTGCCCAAGAAGCTGAACAAATAATTAATACTCAACTCACTCAAACTCAGGAGTTAGCCACAAAAATCGAACAACAGCAACCGGACCGAGACAAGCTTAAATCAAGTATTGATCTGGCCTTAAAAGAGGCCACAGAAAAAGAGCGGCAAATAATCCAGATCGTCAACGACGGTCAACCACTTCCGCCAGAATCCATCTCTGCGATCTACTCACGACTCGCAACCGAACTTGCTTCTCATCTACGTAACAACTCTGCCGCTGAACAAAGTACAGCCGAGCTGGTAAAAAGATCTCAGGCTCTTTCCGAACGACTCAAAGTTCTGATTGCATCCAAAATGATTAATACACCTAATTCTACATCGCAAATTCCGCCTTCAGAATCTACAACTTCAGCACACCTTGAGACTGCTCCGGATCAGCCGCCAATTTCTTCCCCAGAAATTGCTAAACCTGAAGGAATTAATAGTATTCAGAAAGAAATTATTGATCGCGCCATGATAGATCCTGACAGTAGAGATCGCCTCGCCACAATCATCCGCACATTCGGTACTCCGGCCGTCAAAGCTTATCTCGAAAGCAAACTAACCTAAAAAAGGTTTTTTATCCAAAAGTAAAAGCAAAAACCTCAACCTCTCCTTGTAAAAGCTCAATCGTTATCACATGCCTGCCCGACTCAGGCAAGTCAATCAGTTCATACAAACCATCACGGTTAATACTCACCATACCTGACTGATCAACATCTCGACCGGCTGAATTATTTTTCACTACCTCGCCGTCAAGATATATTTTTATATTGCCGTTATTTTTGGTTTCTCTCATAACCAAATAAACTTTATCGGCCTCAAAATCCAAATTAAGCCTTGAACCACTAAACCCTTTAGAATATTCATTACTCACGATCCATTTACCCTCAAGCGAAAATGATCCAGGTAATAATACAGCGGTAGAGTACTGAACCTGCTCATTAAGTTTGATCGGTTCGACTGACGCAAACCCCTGCATTCTCAAATACCCCAGATACGTTTCTCGTGTTCGTGATTGGTTACTTTGCTGACTGATATTGACCAAATCCGTTTTTATTGCACCGATCTCACTTAGTAATTTTTGAATCTCTTTTTCAGTCTCTTCATATTTTCCCTCACCAAAATGGTGATAACGAACCTTCCCATCCTTATCGATCAGATACTTGGCTGGCCAATAACGATTATTGTAATTATTCCAGATCACCAGGTCGTTATCCTGAACCACCGGATATTTAATTCCATATTCCGAAACCGCACCAAACAGATTGTTTCGATTTTTCTCAAATTCAAACTCAGGCGAATGTACACCAACAATTACCAACCCGTCACTCACATATTTCTCATACCAAGCATTAAGAAAAGGAATAGTTCGATAACAATTAATACAGCTATAGGTCCAAAAATCTACCAACACCACCTTGCCTCTTAAATCTTTAACTGACAGCGGACTACTATTAACCCACGATACGCCACCGTCAAAATCCGGAGCCAACGACTGATCCTGCGGGTCGATCTTTGACCTATTAAGCAACCGATCTAGCTGATCTTCAATTACTTGATTACTCTCAAAATTAGTCAGTCCTGACCCATACCAAGGTAAATGATCCAGAACAAATATCTGAAATTTCCTATCGAATTGAAAAAGAATCATTGCCGCTACGACAATCATCAGAACCCCAAAACTCTTCTGAATTCTTACCGTATAGTGCTTAAACCATGAAACACGACCAAACACTCCTTTGCCCCCAATAATTATCAGAAACATCGGCACTGCCGTACCCAGCGCGTAACTCAGTGTAATAAAGACAGTCTCCAAACTTACCGAACTCGACGCCGCTAAGGTAATTACTGAGGCCAGAATCGGCCCGACACATGGAGCCCAGATCAATCCCAAAGACAATCCCAGAATAAAACCTCCACCAAAACCCTGTGAGGTAGTATTGCTGATTTTGGTAAATTTTGAAATCGAAGTAAAAAATCTTTCATTTAGCGATCCCAGAGCGGGGACGATCATCGATAAACCAAACAATACTAAGATTACAACCGATATTCCACGCAAAACATCAGTTGATATGCCTGTAAGTTTCACCAACGTTGCCAAACTCAAAGTGAAAAAACAAAAACTTAAAACAAATCCAGCCACAATTCCCCAAGGTCGACGTTTGCCTTCCGACACTGACCCGGCCAACACAATCGGTAAAATAGGTAATATACACGGAGAAAGTATTGTCACCAATCCACCCAAGAATGCGAAAATTATCAAAATCAGCATTTATTTAACATGTTTTGCTAACTCAGCCACAGACCCACCAGACCAACTCGAAAGAATCTCTCCATTCGCATCAACTTGTACAAATGTATGCTGGTAGGTAATACCATATGTCTTTTTCAGTTCAGATTCCTTGTCATAATCAAGCTTAAACACAACGATACCATCAGGAATACCTTTTTCGTTCGCTAAAAAATCCTTCTCAGCCGCCCGGCAAGTTGGGCACCAATTAGCATGAAAGAACAGAACACGCTTGATACTGCTCAATTTTTGGTATGTCTCCGGCAAATAATCCAAATATTTGTCTTGTTTAGCAGTTCGCACTTCTGGTACTACGACATCCGTACTTGAATCTTCACCTTGAGAAACCAGACTTACTCCTGAACCGGCTCCTGACTTACATCCGACTATTGTAAAAACAACTACAATCGTAACTAATATTTGTTTCCAGCACATAGATACATATTAGTATAAAAAAATGCCGGAGAGTAGGTGTCCCTAAACTCCGGCTAGATACTTTGCCCTACTTCACTTCGCAAGGTAACCAACCTTTCAAAACCCTGCCCAAAAATCAACTCAGGCTGGATTTCAAAGTTACATCGCCCTGCGTGCTACCTGGACGAACCCGTACGCTTCGGACCAGGTCACGACGTCTTAGCAGACTTCCGTCCGACAGTTTTCTGGCCTGCCAGAGAGTACGTTTGACTCGCGTTTGACTCCACCGATTTTCTGCCTCTTTGCCCCAATGTTCCCAAGCGGCCAATTCGTACTCACGCACGATCGCTGTCAACCTTGGACGCAAATGATACAGAACTTCATACCGGCTTTCTGCCAAGGACACGAAGCTGATATAGCTTTTCGGCCCATCAGGCATCGGTCGATAGTCCTCCAGTGATTCCGAAGGCTCCAGTACCCACTGCCAGCCAACAAAATTGCCCGGCTCAGTTGGCTCGTAATCGTAGATAAACTTCGGACGCATAAACGTCCTCGGAATTCGATCGCGAGAATCGATGTACTGCCAAGCTATCTGCTTGGACAGTCTGCGCATCTCGACCTCAAACCATTTCAGCTTGTGTTCGAGTTCAACGATCGAACGCTTAGCGCGGACATACTCGCCGTTGTCAAAATATATCCGGCCCACCAGCGTCGGATCCGTCATCCAGCGGAAACTGTCATGACGTAGACTGTACAGCACAGTAGTCGGATCATAGGGTTCCACCAGACGAACACCCATTGCCTCAACTTTCTGATACTGGGTGCGAGTCAGTCTCAACCGCATCGTCTGTTTGACTATCTGACCATTACGAATTTGGTGCAAATTACGCCACATTCGTTGTGGGTTATTGTCAACCGACACCACACTCTCGTCTCTTAGCAGGACACCGAAATTCAACAAAGTCGAATTCGCAACCAGCCGATCAGCATATCCGCTTCTGATATCGGGCGAAATCGAAATCTCGCCCTTACGATTTTTTTGGGCAAAAGCATATTCGAGACCAGCAATGACCACGAATATTTTTTGCGCAACTAGATACTTCAAAAAACCGACAAAGGATACCGTCTCCGACGACAAAACTCGACCTCCATCGATATTGGGGATTGTTTAACGTGCTGAAATAATTATAAACCTATAGTAACCAAATGGCTACAAAATAATTGACAATGGTATTTATATGACTTAAAGTAAAATCAATATGACGGTTAAACCGTATTTATTCACAATTACTGCAATTGCTGTACTGGCAATTATTGTATCGGGCTGTAAAAAAGGCTCGAACGATTTGGCTTCTGGAAAACCCACACCGACCCCAACCCCCGCCGTTGATCCTAAAGATGTTTATATCTCACAGCTAAACAAAAATATCAACGTCGAATCTAGTCGAAGTGCTAACTCTAAGGAAAAAGAATTAATCGACGGTCAAATAGCAATTCTTGCTGATGTTAATGGTGGCACCCTGCGAGGCGAAGGCGGAATATACCGTAATCTAGGAATATATAGTGTTTACGCCAAAGCCAAACTCGACAAACCAAAGAACAATGAATTCTATCAAGGCTGGGTAACAAATACTCAAACAAAAGAGTATTTTTCTATCGGCAAAATGGAATCCGATTCAATTGGTCAATATAATACTTCATACAATACCGACAATATTCACTCTGGCTTTGACCGTATTGTCATCACCCTTGAAACAAAAGAAGATAATACACCAGAACAGCATATACTTGAAGGCACCATTAGCAATATTTTAGAACCAGGCGAATCAGCTAATAATTAAGTTTTCCGCTTCGGGTCTTTTTCCAAAAGCTCCATTGATCAATAAGGGTCTTGAACAAGTGGCGACGGTTAAAAAATTCTGATTTTCCATATTTTCTTGGTAAATGAGTAACTTCAATATCTACAAACTTGGCACCTTTTTGTTTAAGTTTAAGCACCAACTCTAAACAAATAAGTCCAGAATCTGATGTAAGAGTAATTTTTTTTAGTTTTGAATTTCTAATCAACCTAAAATCGCATCCGATATCCTTTACAGGAACATCATAAACCACATGCAACAAGCGGTTAATGACAAGCCCTAAAATTTTTCTAGTAAAACCATCAGCGCGTGAACCTTTATAACCATTAATGACATCAACCGCCTCGTTAGCAGTCATACTAAACAGCTTGACCAGCTCATTAATATCGTATTGCCCGTCACCATCCGTATAAAAAACCCACTCGTTTCTGGAATTTTTAAATCCAGACCTTAATGCGCCACCATAACCTTTGTTGTTTGCGTGAGTAATAATCTCCAAATCAGGATATCTAATCTTAAGTTTATCCAACACCTCAGCCGTATGATCTTGTGACCCATCATTTACCACTATAACCTGCAATTGATCGGAAATCTTTGACCCGACGCCATAAGCCTTTTCCACCATCATGCCAATACTCTTCGAATCGTTATATGCCGGAAAAAAAATACTTAAACTTTTTAGCTTTTTAAGCGATCGCTTGCGACCCAGCCCTAGCTCAGAACCTCTTACCATCAATCCTACTAATCTTTAGCAAAATCCCAAAAATCCGCCCCTAGATAGTCCCAGCGAACCCTACTTTCGTCAGGATCGTTAATATCAAACTGGGAGTCAACAAAGTAGAAGAAATCAACCGGCTCGTTTGAATAATTCCAAGCTCCATGCGCAACGCCATTGGGTATATAGATCATTAGAGAATTTCCACCACCGGCAGCAAACCTCATGGTTTGATTAAAGGTAGGGGAATCCTCACGGGTATCCCACAAAGCAACCAACATTCTCGATGCCGGTGGGATATACCAAATTTCGCATTGTTTGAGATGCAAATGCCAAGCTTTAATTGTCCCAGGAAACATTCTGGTCCGATTAACCTGGCGAAGTTTAAAACCCGGATAGGCCTCTAACTCTCCATTGACATCTAATCTTACAACCTCACTAAAATCTCCTTCTTCACCGACAAAATTCTTAAGATTATTTACTGTTACACCCTCAATAAACTTCCTAGGCGAGTAATCCTGAATATAGACTTCTGCACCCAAACTTTTATGTACTTTAATAGGAATGTCTTTAGTTTTCATATAATATCAGTATATCTTAGTAATATTGTTTTTCCAACACCATTAAGCACAACAATCTAAACATCAAAAACAAAATAAGGTAAACTTAAACTTAGAAAAATCAATGAATATCGACAAACTTTTTAAACTATTAAAAAACCTAAAACTTTTTTGGTTTTATAGAGAATTACTTATTAATCTAGCCAAAAGAGAAATAAGTGCTAGATACAAACAATCAGTACTAGGATATGCTTGGGTCATAATCAACCCACTTACTCAACTAGTGGTATTAAGCTTTGTTTTTTCAACCATACTTAAAGTTCCCTCACTTGGTGTGCCCTATATCGTATTTCTTTCAGTTGCCTTACTTCCTTGGAATTTATTTCAATCATCATTAACCAACTCTTCTGGGGTTCTCGTACAAAATAGCAGTTTAATTACCAAAATATATTTTCCAAGAGAAATACTTGTTTACTCCACAATAATTGCAAAAATTATTGATTTTTTATTTTCACTATTAATTCTTGCATTATTAATCGTATTGTTTAGAGTACCTATATATTGGTCAATCTTATGGGTTCCTCTAATCTTTATTATTCAAATTATTTTTACAGTTGGTATCTCACTATTTGTTTCAGCGCTCAACCTGTTCTATCGTGATATACAATACCTCCTTACCTTATTTCTTTTAGTATGGTTTTATTTAACTCCAATCGCATATCCAATCGAGGCAATACCTCAAAAATTTCAATTCATAATGTCACTCAATCCAATGGCAGTAATCATAAACGCTTATAGAGAAGTAATTATTGGTGGCGGTAATCCAAATATCACAAGCCTACTTACAGGACTACTAATCTCATTATTTATTTTTACCTTTTCATTTTTATTATTTAAAAAATTAGAAAGAAGTTTTGCTGATTATGTCTAACAAAAACTACTCAGTAATTGCTGAAAATTTACACAAATCATATTCACTCCAACGCCACAAAACTTTTAAGGAATTTTTACCAGCGTTATTTTTAAAAGATACACTTATTAATCGATTTGAAGCATTGAAAGGAATTAATTTCAAATTAGAACAAGGACAAAGTCTTGGTTTGATTGGTAGTAATGGATCGGGCAAATCTACATTACTAAAACTCATAGCAGGAGTTACCAAACCTTCGGATGGACGAATTACAATCAACGGAACAGTCGCTCCACTTATCGAACTTGGAGCAGGATTTCACCCAGAATTAACCGGAAGGGAAAATGTGTATCTCAATGGTTCAATTCTCGGCAAAAAAAGAAAAGATATGGACAAACTTTTCAAAAATATTGTGGATTTCGCCGGACTTTGGGATTTTATTGATCAACCAGTCAAACATTATTCTTCAGGTATGTACATGAGACTCGCATTTTCAGTCGCTGTTTCTGAAACACCAGACATCTTGCTTGTTGACGAAATACTATCCGTTGGCGATATCGACTTTCAAAAAAAATGCTTACAAAGAATTAAGGATTTTAAAAAGTCTGGGTCTACTTTAATTATGGTAAGCCATTCCATCGAACAAATAAAAAATTACTGCGATGTTGGACTAACATTATCAAACGGTAACCAGCTTTATTTTGGGAACATCGACAAGGCAATCGAAAAATATAATCAATCTTTATGAAAAGCGTAGTAAACGAAAACAGCGAAGTCTATTACAGTCAAATGTATTGGAATGATATTCCACAAGTTCTTGCATATATGAACAAAAACTTCACCAAGTCAGAAAAAACTACCTGGCAAAGTGATTTTAAAAAAAGGTTTGCAAAAAAACCATTTGAACACGCTTTAGTTTTGAACTGTGGAAACGGATGGGTAGAAAGAGAGTTTATTGATAAAAAAATTATTAAAAAAGCCACAGCCTTTGACTACTCAACAGAATTGCTTTCACAGGCCAAAAAACAAAAAAAGGGGAGAAATATTAATTACATACAAATGGATGCAAACAAGACTAGTTTCAATGAAAACGAATACGATTTAATTATTAATGTCGCGGCTCTGCACCATGTTCAATTTATCAACCGAATTTCACTCCAAGCTGCAAAAGCACTAAAACCCAATGGAATACTCGTAAATTTTGACTATATTGGACCAGGTAGAAACCAGTATCCAAAAAAACAATGGAAATTAGCCAATGATGTAAATAATTTACTACCAGAGTCGATTAAACACGATAGCTTATTTTATCCACACCTACCCACTATGATGGTAACTGATCCGACCGAAGGCATTCATGCCAATTTAATCATCTCTAATTTAAAAAGATATTTTAAGATTTTAGAACAAAACGACACCAATGGCTCAATTGCATATCTATTATTAACACACAACAAAAAGGTGTCCAAATTAAGAAATCCATTAAAGTATAAACTCATTAAAAAAATTATCGATGAGGATAAAAAATTAACCAAATCGGAAAATCTTCCAATAATGTTCTCTTATTTTATTGCTAAGCCAAATAAACAAATAATAAAAAACAATCTCAGAAATCGATATTTTCAGACTATCGAAAACTTAAGAGAATACCTTTCAAGTATATTTTTAGGAGCCTACAGTCCTAAGCAATTTTTTATCATTTCATCGAATCGTTATTATCATCTATTAAAAAACAAGATTAGGGTTATAAAAAATAAAATAGGAATTTAATGAAAACCAATTCTCAACCAGTCAGAATTTCACTAGTAATTAATACCAAAAATGAAGAAAAAAATATTATAGATTGTATTAATTCAGCAAAAAATATCGTAGACGAAATAATTGTTGCTGATATGAATAGCACCGATCAAACAAAAAAACTTGCCAAATCACTCGGAGCAAAAGTTTACAATGTCAAAGATTACGGATATGTCGAACCTGCCAGAAATTTTGCACTTCAAAAAGCAACCAATGAGTGGATTTTACTCCTTGATGCGGATGAACGGTTATCAAAAAGCTTAGCTGAAAAGATTATCCAAATTGTACAAGAAAACAAATACGATTTGGTCGAAATACCTTTCAAAAATATGATTTTTAAAAAACATATTAAACACACTGGTTGGTGGCCCGATAATCATATTCGCTTATTTAGAAAAAAATGTGTCAAATGGCAAGATACAATTCACACATTACCAACTTACAAAGGTAAAAAATTAACACTACCTCCGGAAGAAAAATATGCCGTAATCCACAATAATTATCTAACCATAGACGATTTTTTGACCAAATTAATTAGATACACCAACACCACCAAAAATATAATAGTTGATACCAAAAATCCAAAAACAGACATCATCAGCTATTATGAATCAGAATTTTTTCGCCGATATTTAGATCTTGAAGGGTACAAGGATAATACTCACGGATTAATACTTAGTAAATTAATGGAATTTTACAAGTTTGTTGAGCTAGCAAAAGTTTTAGAAATTAATAATTTCCCAAAAATAAATCATGAAGAATTTTACTCAATATTTAAATCAAGATCTGCCAACACATCAAACCCCGCAAGTCTTGAAATAGAAAAAAAATACAGAGAAGCAAAAGCTGATTTAGACAAAATTCAATCAGCAAAATTTTATAGACTGTGGCAGAAATATAATCAATACAAAAAGCTTTTTATCCGTAATTAAATGTCTAAATCAAATATTGAAGTCTCTGTAATAATCTTAAATTATTTTGGAGAAAATCTAATTATCAAATGTCTTGATTCAATCTATTCTCAAAACTTTGATAAACAAAAATTAGAAGTCATCGTCGTCGACAATAATTCTAAAGATAAAAGTAAAACTTTATTAACAAAATATAAAAAAAGTAAACATCAAGACTTGATATTAGTTTTTAATGATACAAATTTAGGATTCGGTAAAGGAAACAATTGTGGAATAAATATCTCAAATGGAAAATATGTCGCATTACTAAATAATGATTGTATTGTCGACCAAAATTGGTTAACAGAATTAACCAAAACAGCAAAAGCGAACCCAAAATCCTTTGCCATAAATTCTAAAATTTTGTTATATCCAGCAATTTATAAATACAAACTTAAATCAGGTAGTCAAAATTTATTATTAACAAAGAGCCAGCTACTTAAAACAATTGGAAAGTCTGAAATACCTATAACAACAATTTCCGAAGGGAACAATTTTTTCGCGGAAATTCCATACGATAAATTTAATGACAAGTTTATAGAGATTTCGGACAATTCAGTAACAAAAAAAATAATTATTACAAAAAAAATTAATTACTATCACAAAATACAAAACGCTGGAATTACTGTATTTCAAAATGGTTATGGACGCGACAATGGATCACTAATTAAAGACAGCCTACAAGATTATGAAATAGATTCTGGTCAATACAACAAAACAAAGGAAGTGTACGCTGCTTGTGGTGGTGCAGTTTTATATAGAAAGGATTTGTTAAGAACTTTAGATGGTTTCGATAAAAATTTCTTTCTATATTATGAAGATGTAGATATATCCGAAAGAGCAAGATTATTAAATTACACTATTCTTTTTAGTCCGAAGGCTATTGCTTATCATTACCACTCACTGTCGGCAAAAGAATGGTCGCCACTATTTATTTTTCATTCAGAGAAGGGAAGATTAATTCATACATTTTTTAACTTTCCAATTAGAGTATTTATCAAAGAATATATTCGATTTTCATATACATCAATCTTAAGATTTGCACTAAATAGCAAAGATAAAAATAATCGAATTAAGAATATTCAGTATCTTAAAGTAATTAAATATTTTATGCTAAATATTTTTAAACTCACCTTGGATAGAATAGTAAGAAATAAAAATTTGCCAAATAATGCAATAAATAATAATTTCAAAAAAATATTTAACGGTTATTGGTACTTTAATTAATTATGCAAAAATCAGCAGTAGTTTATGACAAATGGCTCGATACACTCGGTGGTGGAGAATTTATGGCCTGTAAAGTTGCTCGTTGTTTACTCGAAGAAGGTTATAAAGTAACTTTTGTTTGTGGCAAACTCGTCCCCAATAAAACAATTATTGAGAAACTAAACATTGACCTAACAAAGGCAGAATTTGTGGAAGCTTGGAATGATGAACTGAAACTCAAAGAGATTACAAAAGGTAAAGATCTTTTTATTAACGCTTCATTTATGGATTATTCACTTGGATATGCCAAAAAAAATATCTATATTACCTATTTCCCTACAAAAGCTCACGAGAACATTAAGGGATATATTATTAATTCGTTAATTACACCGATTTTTACAAAAATTTCAAAACCAATAGAATTTATTATTCAACCAGATTTTGTTCGTTATTATCACGGACATCTTTTATACACAGTCAATCGTCACTCAAAAGTCGCATATTATAGTTTAGCTAAAGATAAAATCTATACCATTAAGTTTTCAGTTCTATTTAAAGAATTTACAAAGACAAGTTTAGAAAATATCTCAGCCACTTTTGATAATACAAAAATAATTAGTAGTACATTCAAAATAATTCATTCCAGGAATCAAATTATTTTTCGTTATTCAGTTAAACCTAAATCAGAAACAATTTATTTAAAATTTTCAAACTACAACAAAAACATACCTGACAATGTCGAATTAATTTTGGACAAAATAAAACCCGTTTATGGATTTGAAAAAATATTAAGTCCCATCACTCAAAAAATAACTGATCGAATTAGAGCAGGAGTATTTGTAAACGTAAAAAAAAGAATGGAAAAGTACGACAAAATAATTGCAATTTCTGAATTTACCAAACAGGGAATAAAAAAATATTGGGGTCATAACTCAGTAATTTTATATCCACCTGTAGACATGCTTTACAGTCAAAAAATTAAGAAAAAAAATTACATTATTAATATTGGGCGATTTTTTACTTTAGGCCATGGTAAGAAACAAGAAATTTTAATTGAAGCGTTCAAAAAAATGTACGATAAAGAAAAAATCAATTGGGAACTACACTTAGTTGGTGGTCTAGGTAACGAACCAACCAGTCAAAATTTTGCCAAACATCTAAAAGAAATTTCTAACGGTTATCCAATTTTTTTCCATTTCAACATCAATAGAAAATTGCTCGTAAATCTGCTCCATCAGTCAAAAATATATTGGCATGCAACTGGGTATGGCGAGAATGAAACAAGAAATCCTATGAAGTTTGAACATTTTGGAATCGCGCCAATCGAAGCAATATCTGCTGGATGCAAACCCGTGCTTTATAATGGAGGTGGACTACCAGATATCATTAACACACTTAATTTTGACAATAAATCACTATTTAACACAGTAGACGAATTAACAGAAAACACATTAGAAATAATTAAAAATGAAAATAGTTTTGATTTAGATAATAAAACGAAAACAATACTTAACAACACTTATTCCGATTCAGCATTTAAAAGAAATCTGTTTAAAATAATTAATGGTTAAATATATAAAAAACAATTTTGTAATAATTGCAGGATTTTTGGTTGCCTTTTTTATTCCCTCAGTCTTGTTTTTAAATAGATTTCTTATACCTGACAGATCTTATGATGCGCTCGTTTACCATCTGTTCAATGCACAAAGAGCCTTTCACAACTGGTTCTGGCAATTTTCACCTAATGAGTTTTTTCCCCTAGCTTTAGGAAACCTATCAGCATTTTATGACATGTTATTGTATCCATTTATTTTTATATTTGGCTACAGACTTGGCACAATACCTAACCTGCTTGCTTTTTTTCTAATTACATTTGTTTCTTACAAAATTGTAAATCTAATTTATCCAAACATATTTCAAAAGCACAAAATATTATCTCCAATATTTTTAATTAACTTAAATGTAATTAATCAAATATTATTATAATTTGCTACTTA
>CAYUKQ010000012.1:0-23233 GCA_964445355.1 uncultured Gammaproteobacteria bacterium | reverse complement strand
CCCCTGCTGTCAAGCGGTTAAGGGCAACTATACATATTTTTCAAATTAGTGTCAACAGTGTAATTTTCGTTATAAGCTTGACCGGTGAAATATTGTATTGATTGAAAAAAATAAGAAAAGGCCCCGTGGTCGAGCACGGGGCCGGGGTGTGGATTGGTCAGCCTGCCAAGGCAAACAAAGTAGAGCACAGAATACGACCGCGCGCCCTATCGGGTTTATCGGACTTATTTCAGAACGCCCTTAGACAGGTCATCCACGGTTAATATTATATGCAATCAGTCAAGAAAGAGCCCTCCTTTTAAGGGGAGGGCTGGGGAAATTTTTAACAGGTTCTCATTTTCTGGCTTCCAGAGGTAATGCTCCAGCCGGTGCAGGTATTGGAGTTTTTGGCGGAACTTTCGTCGGTGTAAAAAGTGACAAAAATCGCCATACCCAGAACCATCAAGGCGGTTATTATGACCATGATCGCGCCGTAATCTCCTTGAACGAAACGTGCGATTCTTCTTCTCACGGGTATTCGGACTCCTCCTTATGTTGGCCTTGAGTTTCTTAACTCCGGAATTGGCGACGATTCACGGTTCTCGTAAGGATTGAGTAGCCCAAGCAGATCGACAAGCATCATGCAGCAGGCCGCAACATCGGCGGCATGCTCAAGTCGCATGTCAGAGCCTGTACATCTTTCCGGGTCGTGATCAGCCTCGTACAGATCGCAACCGCATTCGTAGATGTCGTCAGGATGGATGACCGCGACGTGAAGTTTGGCTACGTGCTGATGCACTTCCAACAGCGCTTCGTCGATCGTCCGTTTCAACCAAGCGTCACGCATGCCCTTGTGGTGATTGACGCGCATTTCGGCTTTGATAGTCTCGGCGAATTTGTCGACCATTTGGTCCATGGTTGCGAAGCTGGAATTGTCCGATCCTTCCTCTTCACAAGCCATGCAGACCAGAGTTACACCGCAAAAAACATACATGTGCCCTTTTGGACAATGCGTTGGTAGGAACATATCCAAGGTCTGATTGTTTTCTGCCAAGGTAAAACTCCTTGATTAAGGTTGTTAAGGTAGCAGAATTATGGGATTAACTAATAATTTAGTCAAGAAAAAGCCCTCCTTTTAAGGGGAGGGCTGTGTGTGGAACACGCTTGACGGGTGAGGGGTTAGAGTGGCAGCGGAATCTTGGTCAGCTTCAGCCTTTTGAGCTGGCTGAGAGTCTGCGCGATCCCATTGCGGATCTCCTGAAGTGCCGGCCTATGGCCGACGTGTGACATTTTGTCGTCGATGGCATCCATCACAACTTCGGCCTGCTCGGGAGTGAGCATAAAGCCGTTCTTGGGATAGCGAGCGCGGCCTTCGAATTCGCCAGGGCCCTTGTACACAAGGAACCTGACTTCGCAACCGGCTGCCTCATAACCGTCGAGCGCTCCAAAGAGCACGTCGTTGGGAGCGTCGCAGTGCAGGCCGATGACACGGTCTGAAGCTCCGACGCCGTCTTCGTATGCTCTGCGGTAGGCCTCGGGATAGGCATCTTCGAGATGCGTATCAGAGCGGTGAGCGAAGAGATAGGCATCGACGTGACGCGGGAAAAAGGTCTTGCTGAACTCGTTGGGCTGGGCGGGGACGACACAAATAGTACGCAAAGATAACTCCTGGAGTGTGAATGAACTGTGAAATAGTTTAGCATTTTTGAGGCTAAATGTCAAATACTATGAGTCTTTCTCGTTCTCTTTTCAAGAAACAAGGTTTTTCAATTCCCTTCACTGGCACGCTCGAAGTCCCAGCGTGACTTCTTACTTTCGATTTCCTCAAACTCTTTTTGCTTTTAGCAAAAAACCGTGCCCGTTTGCGGAAAAAGATCCTGTGAAGGTAATTGAGGAGTATGGGAAGGAGGAAATATTAAAAGGCAAGAAAATGCCCTCCTTTTTAGGGGAGGGCGGAATTGCGGGAAGCTGAAAATTACCTCAGCTCGTTACAGATTGCGGCGAATGGATCGCCGATGAGCGGAATACCGTTCCGGCATTCCTCGGAAACTTCGGGGCGCTCGGGCGTGCCGACGAGATTGATCGCGACAAGAGCGATCGTGACGGCGACTACTGTCGTCCCGAAGACGCGGGTTAGATTAGCCAGGAACAAGTTCTTGTCTCCTTAATCTGCTGTGACTGGTAATGTTCAGTGTGCTAATTATACCGCATTTTAGGTAAAAAATCAAATACTATAGGATTTATTTTGAATCGAGGCAAGTAATTAAATGAAGGCCGATATAGATTGGATTAGGGGTTGGGGTGTATAATGCCTCAGGCAAAAATCATGACATTAATAATTACAGTTATTGAAAAGGGCCATATTTGGCAATCGTCCGACCATCGGATCACAAAGATCAACGGTGATCTGTTCGATGATAAATCAATTAAACATATACATCTCAACTGCACAGACGGTGTTGCTCTACTCTCTTGGACCGGACTAGCAGAATTGAAGGACAAGACCAGACTTAACGTCTGGCTTAAAGATGTGCTTAAAGCCGGAATCGGAACGGTTGATGATACATTAAAAATAATTACTGACCGGGCTAGTGCTGATATTGGCGGGAGTTTTGAGTTGGTAGTAAGCGTCGGAGCTTTTATTAATGACCAGCCCTGGTATTATGAAATAACTAATTTGGTCGAGGATAAGGGTAAAACAAAGTTAAAAAATAAATTCGTAATCAAAAAAACCAAGGCCGACAAGGATGGAATATTTCACGGGGGTAGCGGTAAGATCGGTTTGACACAAAAAGATGTTAATTCAATAAAAAAGGAGGCTAAAAAAGCAACGAACGATCCGGATCAATTCTCTAAAACTTTGGCAAATATCAATAAAAAGGTCTCCGGAAGCGTCAAAACAGTAAGTCCGAGCTGTACAACCGCTTATATTACTTCTGTCGGCGGAATCACAACCGAAATTCATTCTAATGAGGACCAGGATGATTATGTCTATATCGTCCCCACGTCTGTTTAATCCGAAATTTTTTAATTTTTAAAAAAAATGGCACCGCGACTGATTGCGACGGTGCCAGCTGTGGTATCTGTGATGATCACGGACCTATTTTAGATCCGGATCTTGTTTTTGATCTTTTTGCGCTCGGTCTCCCACTCCACCTCTTGCCACTCGTCGTCAACGAACCTGTAGCAGTAGCGGATCTTACGGTTGGGACTGGTAACCATGAAGAATCCCCTGGTGAGGTTGTTCTCAAAGAAGTCCCTGATCCGACTAGCCGAATCTTCCAGCGTGGAACTTAGGCTGGTTGCCGCAATCGCGGTGCCGACCTCATCACGATTGCTGGCTCTGAGGTCCGACCAGAACTCCCAGTCGCGACCAAAAATATGCCGACGTCGCCAGATCTCGCTGTTTGCGGTAACGATCTTGGACCTGAAACTGGCTGGGGACTTGTCCGTTACGATACCCGTAACGACCACCGAACTTGTCAGCTCGAGGAATCGCGAGACGATCTGATCGTAGTTCAGACTACTAATCATCTTTTGTTATAGGCTCCTTTGGGGTGAGGATTAAAGTGCCGAAGGATAATAACAGAGTGGAATAAAAAAATCCAATTACATTACAAATCAATGATGTAAAAAAAGCCCTCCTTTTTAGGGGAGGGCTGGGTGTGCTGGCTGGAGAGAGCCTACTAGATGACGATGACGCCGGCGATGTTCGGATCGAGGACCACGAACAAATCCGGCGCGTCGGGCGCGAAGCGTTCCGTCCGAACGAACAGGTTCGCACGGTTCTCGACGTCGGGCAGGTAGACCTTGGTCACGCGACCGAGGCAGATGGGCCCGTTCTTGAGCGCCGGCTGGATGACATAGAGGTTGGCGATGATCTGTGGGATCGTGTTGACCTGCGAACCGATGAGGGCGTCGAAGTTCGTAGCGATCCACTGCGGACCACCGACAGGCAGCTCGATCTCGATCTGAGCGGCCAGTTCCGGATCGACTTCGGGCCGACCGATTTCGATTTCGGCGGCCAGGTCGCGCTGTGGCGGGACAGTCTGAACCATGGGTTTTTGTCTCTCCATTGCCACTGCCTGCCAGAATTACTTGGTCAGGACTTATGTGAAGCCAAAAGGTGCTTGCGGACTTAACCGCACTTTTGTAAGTTTATCACTTTTGAGGCTAAATGTCAAATACTATAGGGTTCTCCAGATTACGCTGCAATCTTCGAACCCTCTCTTCGAGTAAGCCACTCCAGATTCTTTTAGAATCTTCGTGTCTTCACTTCGAGTAGGTTCTCGCTTTAGTTATTCTAAAAAGATGAGTCCCCCACTTTTTCTCTAACTAAAAGCTACAAGGTGTGCGTTAAGAATGAATTAAAAATTCATTCTCTCGTTGAGACAGGAAACCTGAAACTAGGGACAATTTTAATGAACGCCTTATAGTTTTGAATAGACTTGTAAAAAACAAATTTGAAGAAGTGGTAGTTTATTGGGTAAGTTTGGTAATAATTAGTGCTGATTCTTCTGCTGTTGCCAGTCTGGCACGAGAATTGTCTTCAATTATAGTGAACTTGCGTTCAATTAGGTTGAATTTATCATCACGAAAATCGAATTTGTACAAAACACCCTCTTTGGTTTCTTGAGACCAGTCCTGATCAAAGATAGTATTACCCTGGCCGTAGCTGATGAATACGTTATTGTATTCTTCGGTATCCATGATCCAATGGGAGTGGTTGCCAAGAATCAAG
The DNA here is from genome assembly GCA_964445355.1 of uncultured Gammaproteobacteria bacterium. Lineage (GTDB taxonomy): Bacteria > Patescibacteriota > Microgenomatia > CAYQLK01 > CAYQLK01 > CAYQLK01. The sequence goes on along the minus strand of CAYUKQ010000012.1, from coordinate 18,513 downwards.
TCTGCACCATTATCCACAGCCAAATGTGCGAGTTTTACCATATTATCTGATGGCTGACGAATGTATTCGGGTCCCCAGTGAAAACTGACAATTACTGCATCAGCGGCGGTTTTGGCTTTTGTGACTAGGTTTGTAATATTTTCTTCCGTGGCGTTATTGAGGCCCGGCCATTTATTACCAAGTTCGACAAATCCGATCAGTGCAACCTTCCGGCCATTGAGATCAAAATATGTCACAGTATCTCCTGTGCCAAAAAAGGTTATCCCCTCCTGGGACAAGGCTTCAACGGTTTGATCCAGGCCGACTTGACCATAGTTGGTACTATGATTATTTGCCAAGGAAACCGCATCGATTCCAGCAAATTTGAGACCTTTGGTATTGATTTGACTTCCGCAAAACTTATAACCGGTCAGAATGATCGGACATTTTTTAATCAAAGGACCTTCTAAATTGGTGATTGTAAGATCAGCGTGATTGAGATAATCCGCAATTCCGACAAAGGGATAGGTCGGATCGTTTTTTTCGATCACTCTGGCATTTACATCCCGAACGAGTCCAATATCACCGGTCGAAATTAAGCTAAAGCTAAAATCATTACGAATTACGGCTGATTGTGTTGCATTATCCTGCGTGGGCTGAGTTTGACTAAACGGGTCGAATCTTTGGCTACACCCCCCTAAAATGATGCTCGCAGTAATGGCTGCAATAATAAGTTTTTGATATTTGGGTAGGTGATTCACTTAGAGGTAGTTGGCAATATTAGCCTGATGCTCTTGGTATGTTTCGGCATAGTGCGGAGTGCCATTAACTTCGTGGAGATAGTAAAAATAATTGCTCGATTGCGGGTTAAGTACGGCCTGTACGGATTTAAGACCGGGATTATTGATTGGACCAGGCGGTAAACCTTGGTATTTGTAGGTATTATAAGGAGAATCAATCTCTTTAGCCTCGACAAGTTCAACCGAATTGTGCGCCCACCATCCACTGTCACCTTCGCCAAGTAAATACTGTAAGGTAGCGTCGACCTCAAGCCCCTGGCCAATCTCAAGTCGGTTGAGCAATATTCCGGCAATGATCGGACGATCGGCATCAGTACGGGATTCTTTCTCAACGATCGAAGCAAGGGTAATGATCTCTGCTTCGGAAAGTTCAGTGTCCGAAGCCTGTATAACAGATGAGACCTTGGTATTGTATGTTTTTAGCATTACATCAACGATATCCTCAGCTGAAACATCGACACGAAAATCATACGTGTCGGGGAACATGTAACCTTCTTTTGCCAAGCTCAGGAAATCTTTTTCCGGCAGATTAAGCTGCCTAAAAAGACGCCGAGCGATCTCTTCGTTTCGAAACCCTTCAGGAATCAAGACTCTGACGTCTTGTGATCCGCTTCCCTTGAAGGTCTCGGCTATTTCTGCAAAGGTCATACTAGGTGATAGCTTGAAGTAACCGATGTGAATATTTTTTTCCAGGTTATTACTCTTGAGATAAAAACGAAATGCCGTGTCGGAACGGATAAGATTCTTATCTTTGAGGCCTTTTGCGACAGTAGTTGCAGTGTCGCCTTCTTTTATCTCAAAGACAACATCGGGGCTTTTAGGCTCTTTTGAAACCGGCCTTGATTGAAAATTCATGAACTGAGAGATGACGAAAGGAATAACAATTATTATGGCCAGAATCGAGGCTACAAAATAAAAGACTTTGGCGTTTTTGCGAAAATTACGTTTAGCTCTTTCCATCAAGGTATGTCTGAAGAATATTGGCTGCTGCCTGAGAATCAACCGTCAGGCGGACCTTACCAGCCTTAATATTAACACGTGAAGCGTCCTGATAAACCTGCCAAGTGGTCAATGTCTCGTCTACAGTCTTAATATTAAGGTTTTTTTCTTTAAGCCTACGAATCACTCCGTCAACAGCCGACCGATTATCGCCTTCAGGGTAACCTACTACAATCGTCTCTGCTCTGTGTTGTTGAGCTAAAGCCTGTATTTGATCAGCAAGATGATCAAGATTGCGAAAAGTGATTGTTGCTAAAGGACTAGCGATCTGACCCTGCGAGAACGCGATACCGACTCTTTTGGTTCCGTAATCTACCCCAAGATAATTCATTGTATGATATTTTACTTTATTTTCTTCGACAAGGAATAAATTTTTTTCAATTGCCTTACGTAGAACATCAAGAATCATGGCGAATTTTTGATTCTTGCTTTTTGTCACTCTTTTGCTTACGCAAAAACTATGCTCGTTTATAAAAAGAGGTCTAAGTAAAACAGTTGAGGGAATAATTTGAAAAATAGACCAATATTTTGACGATTTGAATGTTTCTTACTTTGTTATTAATAATAAGGGCAGTTTTAAAGCTAGGTATATTCTGCCTTGAAGAAGAGAGATTGTGTCTATTATAAAGTTCGGACTAAATCGGTTGTTCTGACTTGAGCCTGGCTGTTACAACAAGCCTTTTGGTGTTCAATCCTGGCGGAACACAGGTCATTAATGTGACATATTTGCCGAAGGGATCAGGCGGATTGAGTACAGTAATATTGTCGGGTTCAACAACGCGTGTTTTTTCGACAGCATATGTTTGTTTTCGACCATTGTACTCAATAATAAACTCATCGTTAAAACGAAGTTTGGGGAGGTTGGAAAAAATCGATTTGTAGTTCTTTTCGCTAAAAAATTGAGGCAGAACCGAATGCCCCGTTAAGAATGCATTACCAACCTCGCCAGGTAATGAGGTTCCGGGGAAGTGGCCGATCGCCTTGTCAAAATCGGTTGAGTTAACTTTGACTTCGGCCTGAAAAATGTCCAGCGAGGGAATTGTGAGAACAAAACTTTTTACCGGCGATTCGTGCGGAGTGAAGTCTGTTTTGAAATACGAAAAACCATCTTCGTCGGTTGCGACAGTGACCGGAACACGAGTGGTTGTTTGACTACTGGTACCAAGAACACCTGGATGAGCGGCAATTATCTCATCGGCCGGAACTGGGTTGGCGGTAACGACCTCGGATGTAGGATTGGAAGCGTAAAATCCAATAAACGGAATGGTCACATAACCAATAATCCCGAGACCGAGAAGCAGAGCTGTACCGCCAAGCAGCAGACTTGGAAATTTTGATTGATGTCTTGGTCGAGCCTTAACATACCGATAAAGAGTCATGCGGGTATTTTACTGTAATTTTGTTTAAAAATTAGGACAAGTTTTGGCAGATTTGATACGAATGGATCGATTTTGCCATCAAATTATAATTATTCAGGAATGACGGTGATTGAAATCTGTTTAATGCTTGCAGGGACAGTCTTAATAAACTCCGGCAGTGGCGGAATCAGGTTAAATTCATAGCCGGTGACATTTGGAAATGTCTTAAGATACTCGTCGACCGCTTTGTAGTTTTTGCCTTTGATTTTTTCGGCAATCGAAGATGTGTCAACTTGAGCAAAAACTTTGGTAGAAATATTTAATTCAATCTCCAGCTTGGTTCCGGTAGAGTTTTTAACGACTGGATCGATCTTGATATCTTCTTTACGAACCGTATACCCTTGGGGAACAGATTTTGTAATCAGATCGTAACTAATATTGTTAATATCTTGTGCAGAATAGATTATTGAGCTAAATGAGGACTTTTGGTCATAATTGGCAGCAATCGTCTCATCACCAATTGCAGTGTCATATTTTTCACTGAGGATTTTGGTACTTACTGCGGATTTGAGTATTTGAGTCGAAGGGTTTTCTTCCTGGATTTTTGCTACAGCCTGATCAAGAAGCTTGTCGGAAAGCAGTGATTTGATCCGCTTGGCGTCATCATCGCTAAAAACAGTAACCTGCCGGGAAGATCCACCACTGAATGCGCTCTTGGATCGGGCTGAGACTATATTAATGTCAAAATTAGAGAACTTTAATTCCTTGTCTGCGGAAATATTACTGTCTGTACCCACATTTGATGCAGTTACCGAAGCATCAGCTTTGCCATACGTCGATCCTTCAACCCCAGCGGATTGTGAAGCAACACTAATATCATTATCGAGGGTAAAGGACAGACCGCCTGTCGTCATAACGGAGCCTTTTGGAATGGTTCGGAGTGAATCTGTTTTGTTATAAACCGTAACACCCCCTTTGGCACGTTCACCCACTGTTTTGGCACCTGTTGCGACAGTTCTTTCGGTACCTGACTCTTCTACGGTTACTGACTTAGCAGGAATTGTGCGGGCTTCGACATCAGCTGCAGCCACGGCTGTTGATGCTGTGATGATAAAACGCTGGTCAAAATCCTGTGTTTTGACTTTGATGTTTATTTCGGCTCTGGGGATAACGAGATATAAAACAAAAACAGCAATAAGTCCAAGACTGGCAATGACAGAGTAAAAAACTGTTTTGTGTTTGCGAATCAACTTGAATCCTAATAGCGGTGCAAAAATATTGAAAGAAATTTTTGCTTTGCGCTTACCTTTGGGTAGGGGTCTATTGTCAACCGACGGGAAGTCGATGGCAGTGACTGGCGCGTTCTTGGTTGGAAACTGAGATTCCGGCTCGGCGGTCATTTCACGATCAGACTTAGGTGAAATTGGTTCACTTGGTTCAATCAAGGCAGCGTCTTCGTTTTGAACAAATCCAAAACTATCTTCTTGGGCTTCTTCTTCCGGAAACGGTGTGACAACCTGAGGCTCTTCGGGCAATACTTCAGCTTCGGCGATATTTTCGACATGTTCGGACTTTTCAACCTTTTGTGATGCTTGAACGAATTCATCTTGAGCCGAAAAGTCACTGGCTGTAGACATCGCCACGGCCTCGGCAAGTGAAAAATCAGTAACGGCAGTTACTTTTGGAATATGCAGGAAGGCTGAATAATCTCCGTCTTTTTGCAACCAGTTGAAATTATTGAATTCATTCTCGATCTCTGCAAGCTCATCTTGACTGTTTGCGCCAAAGATAATAAAACGGGCGGGCAGATTATCTGACTTGGAGTTTGCAAATAGATTAAAAACTGACTGAGGAATATCGGTAGTTTTTTTTAGGTCCTGTGAATATTTAATTGATCCAGAATTAATAACTGAAACAGAAACCTTACTATGACCGATCTCGATTAGGTTAGCAGTTATTGGACCTCCGAGTTTTGAAGCTAAGAAATAAGCAACCGCAGTATCGACAGGCACAAAGGCGATCGGCTCGATCTCCAAATCCTTACAAATTTTATCGATCAGTTGGTCGTGAGGTTCAACAATATCTTCTTTTTCAACCCAGGAGTTGGGTAATCCAAAAACCGCGTCTTCAAAATCCACACCCGCAGATTTACCAGCATCATCGATCGCTTCGGTAACCTTTTTTTCTATCTCATCTTGTCCATTTAGGTCACGGCGGCCAAAACCGAGAATATTGTATCCGCCTCCGCCATGATCAGTAATCATTTCCCAAACCGCAGTTTCAACGGCAGCCAGCGAAATTACGACTGACAGATAATAATGGGTAGTATTTTTGGATCCGTTTTTGTCAAAAAGTTTGATTTTTGAAAACATGGCAAAATTGGCAGATATTGGAATTATTATATGCTCGCAGTAAGAATAAAATCTAATCCAATGTGTGAGGTTGCCTTTTAGAATATCGCGAGTTACGGTGTAACTGCTCCCTGATCTGCGGACTGTCCGGAATTTACAGGAGCGTTAGGGTCGGTGGGAAGATCAGCCGGCGGCTGAGTAGTATCCACCCCACCGCTTGCACCATTTGATTGTGTTTCCGTATTTGCAAAGCCGCTCTCAACCGGCGCTGTTTCCTCTGTTGGGAGAGTATCTGATGGCGACTCCGAGACTTCGCGAGGAGTTATGGTGTATTCAGGGCTAGGTGTATTACTTGATTTGTTGTCCATAAGTAAAAAATAGGCAGCTGCTCCCCCACCCCCCAGTAATAAAATTACAAGCGGAATAGCAATCATCCAAAGTTTTTTGCCTTTTGATGAACTGACTTCTGTGGTTGCTACCTGAGGAGCAACCGAGGGAGGGCTTGAAGGAAATGAATTACTGATTGGTTGAGAAGGAGAAACACCGATTGGGGTGTTGGGAGTGTAAGGTGAGGCTGCTGAACCGAATGTGTCCGACGGCGGTAGAGAATTGGCAGGAGGATAAGATCCAAATTGTCCGGTTGAGGCGGGACTGGTGTAGGAAGGAGGTTGGGTGGAAGTGTCTACCCCAATAGGCTGAGGCGACTCAACAGCTTGGACGGGAACAGCTGGCGGACTTTGTGGCGGAACCTGAGGGTTCCCGGTTTGTGGGTTTGGCTGTGGTTGAGAATTATTAGCAGTGTTTGGGTCCATATGGGCAGAATGTTGATTTAACTTGAATTTTAACAGATTAAACTAAATCAGTAAAAGTATTTTTAATTCCAAGAAGCAGTAAAGCTTGAAAAAATAAGGGTTATGTTTTCAATCGATCGTGGCGTAGATTCGGCGAATACCGGCTGACGCTGATTTCTCTTTAAGAATTTTGAAGTTTTTCAATTGGCCGGTCGAGTCTGCGTGAGGACCTCCACAGAACTCTTTTGAGAATTCGCCCATTGAGTAAACTTTGACCATATCACCGTATTGGTCATCAAATACACCTATAGCACCAGATTTTTTGGCAGCTTCTTTGGGCATGATATTCATTTCGACTTTTAGGTCATTGTGAATCTGCTCATTGACCAGGTCCTCAATTTTTTTTAATTCTTCAGGTGTTACCTGTTTGGGGTGGGAAAAATCAAACCTTAGTCTTTCTGGAGTAATATTCGAACCTTTTTGGATCGCCTGATCGCCAAGAACAGTACGAACAGCTTGATGCAAGAGATGCGTCGCAGTGTGAAGCATGCGTGACCGGCCGGAATGATCAGCTAAACCGCCTTTGAATTGTCCGGCATTGACCGTGCGTGATTTTTCCTGATGAGCTTTAAAGAGTTCGTCAACAATTTGACTGATGGAGGATAAATTGGAATCCGGTCGAACTTTGGATAGTTCTTCCAGTGTAAGCTCGATTGGAAAACCATACGTTTCAAACATAAAGAATGTCAGTTTGGCTAATTCACTATCATTACCATCGAACTTTTCCATCTGTTTGGAGAGATATTTGAGGCCATTTTGGATCGAATTGAGGAATTTTTTGACTTCGGCCTCAATAATGTCAGCCGCCTCAGATGCGTGCTGGTCGCTAAACTTGTAGGTCGAAGCGAAAACACGGGTAGCGACACCAACTAATTCTTTGAAATACTCAGGGTGATCAAAACCAATCTCACTGCCTGCCCTGACAGCCCGACGAACTAGCCGGCGGGAAATATATCCCCGTTCTTTGTTAGAGGGATAAACACCGTCGAAAGCGAGTACAGAGGCGGCGCGCATATGATCGACGATGATGCGTGCATTTTTATTATTGTAAATATCGCTAAGGTTATTTTTTGAATTAATAACCTCGAAAAATGGTGTAAAAACGTCGGTTTCATAGATACTTTTTTTATCATCTAAGACCGCCAACATTCTTTCTAAGCCCATACCAGTGTCGACGTTTTTTTGCTGCAAAGGCGTAAAAGAGCCGTCAGGGTTTTTGTTGTACTGCATAAAAACGTTGTTCCATATCTCAACCCAGCGCTTGTCTGACGATGGTGTACCGACAGGCTGGCCATCACCTGTCCAATAAAAAATCTCCGTATCCGGCCCACAAGGACCGGTCGTACCGGCTGGTCCCCACCAATTATCCTTTTTGCCCAAGGCTTCAATTCGGTTATCGGCAATGCCGAGACTTAGCCAAACATCCTTTGATTCCTGATCGAGTGGAGCATCACTGTCACCGGCAAAAATAGTAACAGCAAGTAAATCTGGAGAAATATGCAAAACTTCGGTTAAGAACTGATAAGACCAGGTAATTGATTCTTTTTTCCAATAATCACCTAGCGACCAGTTGCCCAGCATTTCAAAAAAAGTATTATGCGTTTCATCCCCTACTTCATCGATGTCATCGGTACGGAGACATCGCTGAACATTAACCAGACGCTTACCCGCCGGGTGAGATTCGCCAAGCAAAAAAGGCACAAGCGGGTGCATACCTGCCGTGGTAAACAAAACAGTCGGATCATGTTCAGGCACGAGTGGGGCTGAATTAATAGCAACATGCTCGTTACCTTTAAGCGACTGAAAATATTCAATAAATTTCTGTCTGAGCTCTACTGATTTCATGCGCACAATATACAGTAAATACGCGATTTTTTCTAAATAAAATTAATCAGAAAGACTGAATCGACCTCTAATTCTTGGCCAAATTACATCTCTGGCGATATTTTTCTCAGAAATTAATTTTGACTCATCCAAAAAACCTAATATTTTCAGGTAGGTCAAAGTAACGAAATTAGTTCGAGCGATAAAAGCGAGATCGAGATGGCCGACTCTTTTGAGAGTTTCAATCAACATCATCTGCTCAAGATAAACAGCGGCCCGACTTTCTCCAAGGTAGGGCGTGTTTTGTTCTAAGGCAAAGGAATTACGGAAGTTCCGAAGTGTACGGTTGAATGATTCTCGAATCAGACGAGATCTCTCGGAGGCTTGAGACTTTGCAGAGTTAGGTGAAGCGATCTGACGAGCGTCAAGAAGTCGCAATTGCGGTTCAAGGAATGCTTGAAAGCAATCTTTAAAGCTACCACCTTTTAGCCTGGCGTCGATGGCAAAGATATAGCCAATATTGAATGCTTCCTGGGGTGGAAGACCAAAAAGTTCGCTTTCGAGTTCGGTTTCGAAATACTTACCGCCGGCTTCAGTAAAGACCGAACCTCGGTCGGCTCCACGCTTTTCAAATAATTTCAGCGGAATAGCGCGACGGTTTTCGTGCTGAATCACGTGGCCAAATTCATGACGGGCTACCGGTAAGGCATTATAAACCGGGCGGGAAAATGTTCGAGGAATATTCACTTTTCTGACATTACCAGTGATCGAAATCGTTCGACGACCTTCTTCAATATTCAGACGCCAGCCTTGTTTAGAATTTTTGGCTTCTTCAGGTGCAATATCAATGTCGTGACTGCTAAGCATTAGCTTAAACCACTCTTTTAGCTCTTCGGCCCTAATCGGATTGTCGGCTATTTTTTGCGGATCCAGTCCTTTTTGTCTTAGGACCTCGTCGCGTGAGGAATGAATGTTGGCCATTTCATATTGGGCAAGTTTTAGTTTGGCTTCAGCAAGCAGGCGACCCGAAACCTGAAGGTAATTCTCCCCTGAGAATTCTCCTTCTACACCTTCAAGGAATTTGTCTATCCGATCCAAATTTTTGAGAGAAAGTGGCGGAAGCAGATCTAAAAGTACAGCTTCTTCATTACTAAGTGCATCTTGTCCTAATAGATCAGCTTTGACTTTAAGCCCATAACGATGAGCATAACTTTCTGCTAGATATTCATTGACTCTTGTACGATACATTTTGAGGACGATTTTTTTGGCCTCATTAAGCGGTGTCTTAGCTTGACTATTATCAAGATCTAAATCAGAATCAATCTGTCTGAGAGTATTGCGAAGATCTTTCAACCCTTGAATGCGGGCAATACCTTTTTTGGCACTGCCGCACAGAGTAACAAAAACAGGATCGTGAATTTGATCAAAGGTGATCTTGCCGTCAAGAAAATCCTGATACTGAGTAACAAACTGATCAGTTACATACTCTTCTGATCTTTCGCGAAAATACTGCCGTCGTTTTTTGTAACTTTTGACCTCTGGATTTGTGACTTCTTCTTCGTCTTCATCTTGATTTGGATCAACGCGGTTTTCGGGGACAAAAAAAGCCAGACTGTGTCGATAAGCGAATAATCTGGCATCATCAATAGTTTTTATGGCGGACATCTCTGTCATATCAAAAGCTGTAAACGGAAATGTGTCACATAATTCCCGCCTCCCTTGAGAGGTAAGCAAGTAATCAAGCGGAAAATCAAAACTACCACTGCTTGGTCTGACGGCAGACTCAAGTTTGTTTGCAAGCGGTGCTTCCCACGACAGTAATGACTCTGTGTCAGATTCCGTTAAATTAAGTGGCTCGGCGTCTAAAAAATCTTTGACTTGCCGCTCTACTGATAGTGAAGTACGTTCTGGATAAAGATACCGCTCAGGATTAGGCATATATTATGGATGATTAAGAGTAAGTATAATGCTACAAAAAGAAAATAGTGGATAAAAAATGACTAATTTATATATTTTTGCAACAGAAAAAGATCTTTCTGTGCAAAGTATTGCCCAGGAGGCTGACAAACAAGGGTTCAGATCACAGGTCAAGTATTACGAAGATCTTAAGATAAGCAAAGGTGAACTGAAGGAAAATGAATCGGTAATTACACTCCAAGATAGTGACAGGGTTCTAATCAGGTGGCCATGGGACGCTAGTAATACTGAAGTTGAATACAATGACATAGTGAGATATCTATGTGAGAGGTATCCGAAAAAAATAGTTTTAGATTTTAAATGTTTGAAAAATTTTACTCCCCAATATGAAGACAAATATTTTCAGTATCAGCTTTTTAAACGTTGTGGGGTCTCGACTCCGGATGTTTATCTAATCAAAGAACAAAATAAGGCGGAAAATACTTTTGGATATCCGATGGTTATCAAAAAACGTATCAGTAGCAGATCTAAGAGCAATTATTTAATCGAAAATAAACAGCAGCTAGAGATATTTAAGACGAAAATAAATCCAGACGAATACCTATTGCAGGCAAAAATTCGGGCTGTAAAAGATCTCCGAGTATTGATGCTTAAAGGACAATTAATCGGTGTAGTAAGCCGATTAATGCATGTGAGGGGCGAAAATCGGCTAAGTGTTAAAGGTATGGAACCGGTAAATAACGTTGATAATAATATTATTAGAGACGCAAACAAGCTCGCCACAGCACTCGGAGGGGATTTGATAGGATTGGATGTGCTGGTAGAAGAATCAGGAAAATATTATTTTATTGAGGCCAATCTTAGTCCGCAGTTTGTGACTTTTATGCAAGTAACAGGAATAAATGTATCGTCAAAGATTATTGAAGCAATATTTGGGACAAATTCAACTATTAAACCTTAATTAAAAGTGATACTATTACAATAGAAGTTGTGTACACAAAATAGTGAATAAAATCGTCAGACAAATAAAAGAAGGCTTGGGTTTTACCTTAATAGAGGTGTTGGTTGTTGTGGGAATATTAGGCATTCTTATCACTCTGGTTCTGGTCGCTGTTAACCCTGCAAGACAATTACAGCAAACTCGCAATACACAAAGAGCATCTGACCTTAAAGCAGTTCAAACGGCTTTGGAAGCGTATCGTGTAGCAAATAATATTTATCCTCTATCGACTGAAAGTAATGAAATCACCGGCGCACCCTGGGGTGGTACCTGGGCGGGATATTTGAGTAATGTTCCTCAGGATCCGACTGATGGTCAAAGCTATTCTTATGTGAGTACTGACGGAACAAACTATCAATTGTACGCTGATTTTGAGGGAACGCCGCCGGAGGCGTTATCTTGTGGGGGTGGTTGTGGCCCTAATGGAACATATAATGCCGGAGTTGCCAGTGGTAACAGCTCGTTGCAAACTTTTACGCCTGCGCCTACTCCGACACCGACTCCAACCCCGGACCCTTTGCCTAGCGGTAAAGTAATAGTGTTTGCAAGCCAGAGCTCTAACCCGCGTTTTATACAGTTTTCTTTTGACCCTTATGATCCAGCTTCGGGACAAACACAAACAATTGACGCGACGGTTTGGAGTACCGCTTCCCCATTGCAATCGGTCAGTGTAAGGATTAGGACTGACAATACTGATCAGGTTTATCAGATGACACAGTACTCAGCAGCCGTGATTAGCGGAACATATCGCGAAGTGTGGAGGCTAGAAAGTACGCTTAACGATACTCACAATACGAGATATATGTTTGATTTTGAGGCAACCAACTCACTAGGTGAAACAGCGCCTGTCTCTTGGTACCCTCGTGACCCGTCATAAATATGAACAAACAAATTTTGACTAACAAAATATTATTCGGACTAGTGTTTGTTTTTTCTTTGTTTGTTTCTGTTGTGCTGTTTGGATTGCAACGTGATGAAGTGTTGGCGGCAGACTGTACTAGTATTCCCATGACTGGTGCGTGGACTGTTTCTACCGGATGTTCATTGCCAAATACCAAAACCGTATGGGGGGTTGATGATGGCGGAATCACAATCAATACTGCTCAGACACTTCAGGTTCTTCAAACTGACAAAAAGTTAGTCTGGGGTCCGGGAAGTAGTATAACCCGAAGCGGAACCGGAACATTTACCTGGGTGAATGGGGCCCAAATTACTCAGAAGTATGTTTGTTGGCTGGATCAGGATTCTGATGGGTATCCAGGAAGCATGACTCCAACACTGCAAAATACTTCGTCCTGTTCTGCCAACTACCGAAGACCAAGTGCACTGTCAGCGACCTATGCAAACAACTCAGTTGATCTAACTACCAGTGACCTGGATGAGAACGATAATAATGCAGGCTGTGCGCCGGCTTGTTACGTCAGTTTTTATCCTTCTTTCTATCCTTCTTTCTATCCTTCTTTCTATCCGGCATTTTATCCAGCGTTCTATCCCGATTTCTATCCAGCTTTTTATCCGTATCAGACTTTTTATCCAGCGTTTTATCCAGCGTTTTATCCGTATCAGACTTTTTATCCCTCCTTTTACCCTTCTTTTTATCCCTATCAGACTTTTTATCCTGGGTTTTATCCAGCTTTTTATCCGTATCAGTCATTTTATCCGGCATTTTACCCTGGATTTTATCCTTATCAATCTTTCTATCCAGGCTTTTATCCAGGATTTTATCCGGCACAGTACGGTGGGTTCTATCCATATCAGTCATTTGCACCGTGTTTTATCGACGGTACACAAATACTTATGGCAGATGGAACAAACAAGAATATTGAGGACATAAAATCCGGTGATCTAGTAATATCTTATGATTTTGAGCATGGTAAGCTGGTAGCTAATCAGGTTGTTGAGACTTTTATACACCCGGAAAATAATTCTTACTTGTTAATAAACGGCACAACAGGTGTGACCGGCAATCATCGCTTGTGGGTAAATAATTCGGAGTGGAAGAGAGCTGATCAATTAGTGTTAGGTGATAATTTGCAAGGCAAAAACGGTGAAAATATTGTTGTTTCAACAATAGAGAGCGTCACTAAAACCGGTCAGGTGTACAATCTTCACTTACTTTCAGAAAATCACAATTATTTTGCTAATGGCATACTAGCTCATAACGGCAAACAGTAGATTTCCATTTATATATTTTTTTTGAAATTTGACCTATAGTCTGGTATAATAGAGGTCCGATCGCAGCTTGACTGCGGGCACGTTAACCTAAACCAAGGAGATGTTCCCAAGTGAAGACCGTGTTCAGCCGACGCTTGACGGCGTCGGTATTGACCGTCCTCATGTTGTCAGTGCTTGTTGCGACTCCGCTGGTTTCTTACGCCTGTGGCAGCTCATCTGCTCAGGAGAACGATATCGAGCCGACAGCTACACCCACTGCAACGCCGACAGCTACACCCACTGCAACGCCGACAAACACACCCACTGCAACGCCGGTTGTACCAGAGGCAAATGTTGTTTACCAGTTTGACGACCAAACAACTGAAGAGGACAAGGCGATAATCCGTCAGGCTATTGAAATAGCTAATCGCTTCTTTTTCCTCCAGCTTGGTAGGGTCGTTGATCGCCAGACAACCGTAAAGACCTTCAGCTCACAAAACAACCCGTGCAGCGGCTCGCTTGCGGTTGCCGGACAAGACAACATATGCATCTACGTTGGAAGCCAGTACTGGTTTTCAGCCGCATTAGGTGCATCCAAGCAAAACAAGCTGAAGATTGTAGCCCATGAGTACTACCACATCCTGCAGGTGTCTATGGGTTGTTCGCCACAGGTCAACTGGAACGCACCAGAAAAAAGACCTACTTGGCTATTCGAAGGTTCTGCAGAGTTCGTGGGTCATGCGGTTCTTGATTTTGCAGGAATTGAGAGGCTTGATTATCGCCTTACGCGGTGGCGTGAGAGCGATAAAAGGTCTTCTTATTTACCTGCATTGTCAACCGTGGAAACCATTAGCCAGGGTGCGCAGATGCCATATACAGTCGCTGCATTAGCGGTGAATGATTTGGCATCCAGTGCAGGGATTCGCTCCGTAGCTTCCTTCTGCGAGCTTCGTGGTCAGGGCACACCCTGGGAGGAGGCTTTCCTTCGGGCTTTCTCCGTCACACCATCAGAGTTCTACGAGCAGTTTGAGCTTAAGCGCACAAACGGCTACAAGTAGGGAGAACAGTCAGCGCCCAGTCGCACTTCCGTGCGGCTGGGTTTTTTTAGATATAAATTACTCAACTACGTGGATCTTGCCGATCATATATGGTGAGATGTGGTCATGCATACCCCATTCTCCTACTTTGTCGAAGACAAAACTCCAACTCTCTCCCGGTTCGATGGTGCGGCGAGGATCGAAGTCTGAGTATTGACTGTGGGACGGATGAAGGTCTGAGGCTGGCCAGTGATAGAACTTGTCAGAGTTTTTAAAAGTTACTTTGGTGCCTTTGGTTATTTTGATCTCGTCTGGTATAAACCCATCTTCAGTCATATCGATCGTTACTTCGCCAGACTGGGTTTCTAGCGGGGTTTTTTCCTTCTGATCTTGGTTGTTGTTATTAGCAGACGAACCGGAGCAGGAAGTAATTAGCGGCAAAAATAAAAATAGAAATAATATTTTTCTCATCTAGTGTAGATTAGTCAGGAATATCTTTTTTGAGACAATCCTCATAATATTCTTTTTCGGCTTTTTGGCAGAAATCAATTAAGATCTTACCGTCAAAATAATTCTCGTTGTTGGCAGCACCGAGAGCGATATAACAACTTGATTTGTTTTCGACTTCGGCAAGTTTGCAGATCTCAAAAGGTACAGGGTTGGTCAGAAGCGGGTCGCGCAGGATCGAGTACCTTACTGCTCCCGCATAGCAGTATTTGCGATATTCTTTTTTTGCGTCTCTTTGACAGCTTTCAACTACGACTTTTGGGTCGTGATTTGAGTTGACCAGAAGTAAATTGGCGCCCGAATCGTAGCAGCGATGGATATAGTTACGCTTCTTTTTAGGATCGCTCTCGGGAATATTTTCACAATTACTAAATACGACTTTAGTGTCCTGACTCCCGGTTCGGCCGGGCACATGACTGAAACATTGACCTTTGAACTTCTCAGGTATTTCTAAACAAGGAAAATAAACATCGTCTTTGTTATAAACTCTCAAAACATTGGAGAGGTAGTCGACATCGGTCGTTCCCGGTACACTGCCGGCATGAAATGTGCCAGAGAGACAAAGCTGAACCTCATCGCTGCCAAATTGTTCGCTCAAGCTGTCACAAATCTTGAGAGTTTCTACCAGTGGCTGGTCAGTAAAAATAGCCATGCCATGACCGAACCAGTGCAAACATTGATTAATAAAGTATTGTTTTGATTGAATTGCCGGATTTTCCATACAAGCTTTTTGTACAACTCTCGTACGGTCTTTGGCGGGCAGCTTGCCAAGCCCTACCTCTATCACACCATGATAACAACCAAAGGCCCCCCAGCCATCACAGTCCACTAAGGCTTTACCAAGGCTGTCGATCAATTTTAACTCCTCGTCGGTGAACCCTTCTGTGGACCGAATAACACCTTCGGTTCTTGGGTTGTCTTCAAAATACTTAACTGCAAAATCGCCAATTGTGTGCGATAAATCATGGCTGTATGAAAGAATAAATGGGTGCTCTTGCGACATTGGCTCAATCACATCAAGGGCGAATCTTGCACCTTTTTTGGCAGAGATCTCACGCAGTAAACTGTTAATGCAACGCTCAGATTCCACAGTATCTTCAGAAATACATTTGTTTGCTTGCTTTATCTGTTTTTCGACGGCTTTGCGGTATTGTGCAGAGGTATTGAAGGCAAGCGGATTGGGATTATTGTAGTCATTGTCGTTGGGATGAAATGAAGCATTAATAGAAGCGAATGGCTCGAGCTTGGAAATTCTTTTGTCTGATGCACTAATTACTCCAACGCCAAATATCACGAAACTTAGAATAATAAATATTGTTTTTAAGTTGAAAATATTTTTCATTGCGTGCTTAAACAGGCTTGTTTGTTATTATAAACGAACTTCTCACAAAACTCATCGCGGTACTGTTTGCCTTGGAGTCTGAGAAGATGTGAGGACAAACTTAACAGACAATTATCTGTGCCCTTATTAAGCGCATTACAAATTTTTATAGTCAAATTGCCGTAAGGGTCGGTCACTAAGCTGGAAATAATTGCTCCATTCAGACAGGTATCTAGTTTGGCGGGAATATTTTCACAAATCTCTACCAGCTTGGCAATCTCGCCCCGTGAAATGAAGAAGAAGTCTGATCCGAGCGATCCAATACAACTATCAATATATTCACCTGTTAATTGTGTACAAGCTTTAAAGGCATTAGGAATATTACTTGTAGTTCGATATTTATAATTACCAACATTACGGATACATAGATCTTTGTAGGGCTGATTCAACTCTAAGCAGAATGGTCCAATATCCTCAGGCAATTTTATTCCAGCTTGACCACTGACTAGATCGTCGATGCTTTCCATAAAAACACCGCTTCCGCATTCAACTTTGGCTACTTCGGTTTTGAGACTGTCGCAGTAGTTGAGTGAGACCTTTGTGTCGTTGCCGGTAAACTCGCTAAGTCCATGACCTAAACCGTGATTACAGGCTGTAAGCTGCTGACCGGGAAAATCAAATTCAGCAAATGAACTACAAATTGATTCTAAGTTGTTTAATAGATCTTGATGGGTTTTAAGCGCGCCAATCAGAATGCCGTGGTAGCAGGCATTACCACAGTCTGGCGTACATTTTGACAATGATTCGCCGACATTTTTAGAATATTGTCCGTCAATCTCTCCGGCTATATGCCCAAGACTGTGACAGGCAATTTTCATTGAATAATTTGCCTGAGAGTCGCTAGTATAAATTGATTGTAGTGCAACGATTGTCTCGGCAGCAGAGGTGCCGAGCACTAGTTCTTTTGATTTTTCCCTGAAGCAATTATTTAGCTTACTTTCATCGGGGTTTTTGCAGTCGTCAAGAATTTTTTGCACTTGACTATGAACTTCGGTACTTGAGTTTTTTTTGTCCAAGTCGAAGGAGAAAAAACTAAAACCTAATGCAACAATAAAACATATTGTCCAAAATAAAGATAATTTAATTACTATTTTCACAGCGGAGTAATTTTAGCAAATAAGGAGAAATACTGGGATTGATAAATAAAATTAAGATCACTGGGAATCAAACTCGAGTTTTGATTACTTTTGTCATATATATAAAAGGCTATTTCTGCTTTTTGATTTGGAAGAATAATATTTGAATATTGTGAAAAATTATTTGACTGATTGTTAAGTCTTTCGGGAAATTTTAGTTTGTAAGTTTCAAATATTGAAATTAATTCTGAATTATTGTGTTGCCCCTCGTCCGGATTAAGATAAAGGATTTCAAAATTTTTATGTTGAGTATAATTTGTAATTTCTTTAACTAATTCTTCCTTATAAAAATAATTTAGCCCATCATAACCATTTTCAATGCGTTCAAAGATAAATATTAAGTTGTAACTTAAATAACTAATTAAAAATGTTGTGACAATAATAATTAAATATTTTATTTTTAGATATTGAAGAATTTTACCAATAGAAAAAAGTAAGAATGGAAATAAAACTATCGTATTATTAATTATAGAAATATTTGTTACTTCGACCGAATAATACTGACCTATTAAGATTGGGTAAAAGAATAAAAGTGTTATTGAGAACAAAAAAACAATTTTTTGTGGCTTGATGTTTAATTTAATTTTGCGGTGAATATTATTGTGAATAAAACCAATAACCAGAATGATCAGGCTGAAATATAAAAAGGTATTTAAGAATGAATACTTATAGTTTTTTACCAGAAAGAGATGCCGATAAAAGTTAATTAATTTTTGAAAAACATCACTGACTTCGATTGAAACAGATGAGTTACTGATATTTGTAAAAAATAATTTAAATGTATTGAGATAAACAAAATTATTTTGAATTTCGTAAATAATTAATGGTACAGCTGGGAGTAATATTAATCCGACGAATGCCAAATAGAATTTAAGACTTCGCGGTGGATGTATTTGATTAATATAAGCATAAATTATGATTGACGGAATAAGTAATATACCTGAAATATGAATTTGTGAAGCGACTCCAATACTTAGCGCCGTAAACAGCCAGTATTTTTTTTCTTTTCTGCTTTTTTCAATCAAATAAATGGAGAGTACTGACCAAAATATTAATGTACTTGGCGTCCAAATCCATCTTCCATATAAAATTAACCAGCCATTGAATGAAAATATCACAAGAAGTAATAGTTCAATAACAAAATTACTGTATATTTTTGAAATAATTTTGTAAAACAAAATTAATGCCAAGATGGAAATGAGAGCAAAAAACAGAACGA
>CAYUKQ010000011.1:0-28650 GCA_964445355.1 uncultured Gammaproteobacteria bacterium | reverse complement strand
TCACATATTTTCTTTTAAAATTTGTTTCAAAAAAAGAAACAAATTATAAATATTTCTTAATTTACAACATAATTTTTATGTTTGTTTTTTATGGAAAAATAACCAACTCAATAATTATTGTGCCAATTATTGTTATTAATTTATATTTAATTTTTTATTCATCAAAATTCTCAAACTTAAAATTTATTAAGAAGTTATTAATTTTCGTTTCTTCAGGAATACTAATTTCTTCATTATTAGGTATACACTCTCTACAAAACTATTTATTAAGCGAAGGTAATCCGTTTTTTCCGTTATACAGTGGCTTATTCAAATCTCCATATCTAGAATATGAAAATTTTGCAGATGTGCGATGGGGAGGCAAAACGTTAACAAATAAAATAATTTGGCCAGTATTGTCAATATTCCAAAACAATAGGTTAGGAGAAATGAATACTATTTTTTATGATTTTAAACTTCAGTTTTTTTGGGTTCTTGGAGTGATTAGTTTATTTTTTGGAATAAAAAACAAACTAAAAGAATCTGAAAAGATATTATATTTTTTATTTTTTTCTTCAATGCTTCTATGGTCAATTGTTTTTGGATACAGCAGATACGCAACCTATTCTGAAGTCTTGGGCGCAATATTACTTTTTAAATTTTTAGATTTAAAATACACAAAGCAAAAAATTTACTTATTTGCATTCAGCTGTGTAACCTTAATACTTACGATTCAAAATTTAAGAATTGTTAAATTTAATTTCGGATACGATTGGGCATTTAGACCTCCACTCAAGAGAAATTTTGCTTTACACAAAACACAAATTCCACATTTATTTGAAAAACAAATTAAATTACCAATTGATAGTTCTAAAATTGATATTACTTTAAATTGTTTTCTTCCAAATAGTGGTTTTTATATTTTATCCGACTTAAAAAACAAGCCTTTAATTAACATTGAAGAGTCGTCAAATAATATTTACAAATTTATGGCAACCAATGAAAAATACAGATCAAAAGTACGCGAAAGACTAAACAAATTGATTAACAAGGAGTTGTATAACTTTGCAATACTATTGCCTGACGATCAAGTGGGCAAAATATTAAATACATGTCTCACCACACTTAACAAATATCCAAACATAATCGAAAATATTGAATATACTGATTCAATGATGGGATTCACCCATCAAAAAATTATTATTATTACTGGAAAAATAAAAATCTAACTTTTCAAATACCAAATAGGGAGGTGTAGAAAAATTTTTATAGCGTGCTTCATAGTCACACCTTTTTTTACATCAAAATAAATTGTTGAGACAAGTATTTCAGTAAAATCAATTTTTTTTCTTCCTACAACAGCAGACATCTCCGCTTCAACCCCATATCCTTTAGACGTCCAATTTATCTTATTAAAGACATCACCCCTAATTGCAATAAATCCACATAAAATATCACGTCTTTTGATATTGAACAAATACCTAATAATTATACCGGCCACTACATTACCAGCCTTTCTAATTTTTGGCGCATCAGACAAAAGCATTCTATAACCAAAAACTATCGGAGAGGCCTCTAAAGCCAGTAAAAAATCCTTTATATGTATTGGACTATGCTGTCTATCCCCATCCATAAAAATTACCGCACCTGCATTGTTTTTTTTGCAAAATTTAAGCCCTTGTTTCATCGCTACTCCCTTACCAGAATTTTTTGGTAAATCTATCAGTTTTATTTTCGGAAACTTTTTCTTATCTCTTAAGATTATTTCTCGAGTACTATCCTTTGAACCATCATTTACAAAAACAATTTGGGATATTTTTTTTATAGTACTAATCTCCTTTAACAAATCTTTAATAAATTTGCCCACATACTTTTCCTCATTGTACACAGGAACAATAATAAAAACCTTTTTTACAATCATAAAATTTATCTTAATATTGTATACTCAAACCCGATGCAAAAAAAAGCGATTAAATTATTCCACCTGCACAAAACAAAGTTTTTGAAGTATATTTTTATCGGATTTGCAAGTGTCGGGGTCAATAATATATTTCTTTTTATACTAGTTAAACTTTTCAAACTTCAAGATCTCAATTCAGTAATTATTGCCTGGCTAATAAGTGTTGTATTCAACTACGTTGCAACAAATATTTTTACATTTCAGACTAAGATGTCCAAAATTCAATTTATTAAATATTTAATCTTATTACTATTCAACTTATTTATCGTAAAAACTGCAACAACGTTCTTACTGAATACAAGTTTGAATATCTTTTTTGTTAACTTATTTGTTACAGGATTTATCGTTCCCTACACTTTTTTTATCTACAATTATTATATTTTCAAACCAAAATCTAAAAATCCGGCAATCAATTAATTTTTGTAACCATCCGGATTTTTTTCAGTCCAATTCCATTGATTCACAATAGAATCCTTTACCGTTATTTCAGGTTTCCAATCAAGAAGTATCTCCGCCTTTTTGTTTGAAGCATACAATACTTCTGGGTCACCAGAACGAGGTTCAACAACTCTATAGTTGAGCTTTTTATTTGACACCTCTTCGGCTAACCGAAATATCTCCAAACAACTTGTTGGTTTGCCTGTCGACAAATTAATTGCTGTAAAGCCGCTAATGTTTTTTTCTAAAGCTTTAATATGACCTATCGCCAGATCATAAACATCAATATAATCCCGTTCTTGAGAATGATCTTTTGTATTAAAACCATTACCAAACAACAATACTTCTTCTCGTCTTCCAATCAACGTTTGCATAACTAATGGCAATAAGTTCGTCGATCGCGATGGATCTTCTCCTAGCTCTCCGGAGGGATAAGCACCAACCGCGTTAAAATATCTTAATGCAACTGTCGAAATCCCTTTGTTAACATATTCGTTTGCCAATTCCTCCATCTGAAGTTTCGATTGCCCATAAGCGTTCATAGGATTTTTAGGGTAATCTTCGAATATCGGCATGGCTCCACCCCCATATACAGCAGCTGTCGATGAAAAAATAAGCTGATTAGCTCCAAATTCCTCCATCAAGCTTAAAATTGTTTTAAATCCACCCACATTGTTATCAAAATATTTATCAGGCTCTCTATCTGCTTCACCAACTGATTTATATGATGCAAAATGAATGACAGCTTCTGGTTCAAACTTTTCAAAAACCCTCTTCATACCTACTCTATCTCGAACATCATTTTTTTCAAAAATAAAATCTTTACCCGAAATTTTTTTAACTCTATCTAAAGCCTGCATATATCCTCTTTCCAATGTGTCAACCACACAAACCTCATAACAACCCTTTAAGAGCTCTACTAAAGTAATAGAACCAATATATCCCGCGCCACCTGTAACCAAAACTTTTTTCTTCATAAATAACTACCTAATTTAATAATCTCCTTAAACGATCTAAGTATTACATTTATATTAGCACCCGTTTGTACACCTTTTTTTCTGGGCAAATGTTTAACAGGCAGCTCCAGTATTCGGTATTTTTTCCTCTTACTCTTAATGATCAACTCAGCCGAAACCAAGGCACCCTTGCTGCCAAGCGGCCTGATATTTAAGTAAACATCTCTTTTGATTAATTTAAAAGCACAATTGACATCCTTAACCCAGAATCTATACAAAACCTTAACGCATAGATTGTATATTCCAGAATTTAGTTTGCGCACAAACGGGTCCGCCCGTTTTTCCCTATATCCAATAATGAGATCGTACCCTTCAGATGACTTAATAAACTTCTTGATCTGACTGTAATCAAATTGACCATCACTGTCTGCAAAAAAAACCCACTCATTCTTACAAGCACGAAAACCAGTTGCGATCGCCGCCCCATAACCAAGGTTCTTACGATGTCTGATTAGTCTTATCCTACTGTCCTTTACGGATAACCCTCGCACAATTTCGGCTGTTTTATCTCTCGAACCATCATCGACTACGATCAATTCAAAATTAATACGTGCCGGCACCGAAACCAGCAACGATCGTACAGTCTTGCCGATATTATCAGCTTCATTATAAGCAGGCAAAAAAATTGACAGCGACTTTATGCTACTTTTCACAAAAATATATTTACAATAAACTAAGCTATTGTATTTTACGCATCATTATTAATTCAACTAAACAAACATGCAAGAAAAAGCCAAAAAAATATTCGATGAACACAAAAGTACCTTCGGCAAATATCTCATAACAGGCACAGCTACCGTAATCATCAATAACCTTAGCCTTGCAATCATCCTTTTACTAACTGATCTTGAAGAACTTTATTCCGTCATCTTAGCGGCTGTAATCACCATTATCTTCGGGTTCATTGTCAACTCACTAATAACCTTCAAGTCCAAAATGAAAGTCTTCAACTTCATCAAATACCTAATCCTTGCCACAGTCAATGTAATTATTATTAAATTCACAACCGTCTACTTTTTGAGTTTAGGAATAAATGTTTTTATCATTACACTGCTAAATACCGGCGTGGTCGTACCAATCAACTACCTAGCTTTCAAATATTTGGTTTTCAAATAACAACCTACTTGAGCGGGGGACGGGATTCGAACCCGCGACCTCGTCCTTGGCAAGGACGCATACTACCACTGTACTACCCCCGCATAGATCCCTTTAGGGTTTTTATCTTCACACAAGCGCCCGACAATTTTACCTTGCATCGTTCTCTCAAGCAATACTAAACATGATTAATTGTACTTCGCCATAAACAGCTTAAAACATTGACAAACACCCTTGCATGATTAAATATAGACTTACGTATTAGAAATATGTCCAAGGACACTACTGGCAACAAAACAAGCGAATTCTCAACCGTTGGACTATTGGTCTCTCTACTTCTGGCAATCTGTTTATTGTACTTCGTCCAATTCTTCATCAAAGACCTCAACACCCTCTATAACGGCACCCAGCCAATCAGACCGAATTACGAAAAACTTAAACCCCAAACTCTCGACAAAAACGGCAACGTCAACTTACCAACTCAATCTTTTCAGGAAAAAAAGTACTCCTACCGGGGAACAAACTACATGACATACTCCGAAGCCGACAAGGCATTTGAAAAATTTGAACTGCTTCCATATGAGAACGGCAAACTGGTGATATCCTCAATCGTCAATATTCCTTTATTCATTCTCGCTACAGCATTATTTATTACTCTTGGTAGAAAACGAAGCTCTTACCGTATCGTCACCGGATCTTTCTTTGGCTCGATGTTTGTATCGATATCGATACTACTTTTTCAGTTGGCAACCATGGTTTATCGATACAATCAAAAAATCGCCACCTATGGCATACTCAGTGCATTAATCCTAGTATTTGTCGTTACGATCGTTTTAATTCAGGATCGTCACCGCAGACTCAAATCATAATTTTTTTCTAACTTTTCACTCTCACGCAATCTTTTATTCAATCTTGAAGCTTGATCGACTTGTCTGCTAAAATCACTCCTGTCTCAATATTGGTTTAGGCACTAATTGTTTATTCAATATGGTTGAGGAATACCAAGAAGAAACTTGGCTTTTTCCTCGGAGATATGGCCGAGGTAGCAAAGTTGGTCAATGCACGCGTCTGAAAAACGCGCCATGTCAGTTCGATTCTGACCCTCGGCACAAGTGAAACGCAGTGAAGAGGGGAAGAAAATAGAAGAAACTTGTAACTTATCTATTCCGACCCTAGCTATAATTTTATCATCATTAAATATAACCTATAGTTTGATTTTGTTCATAAACATGGTAGAATTTATGCCGGTTTAACGACCAGCAATACGCACCATTAACAACAGAGTCAGAAAGGACGAGTGGCACACAAATGCCAAACGGCTATGCCGCAAGGAACATGCCCAGCTTCGACCGAAGCCGGGTCGTGTTCTCAACACACGGCATCAAACATCTGCATCACCTAGGCGACTTCTTCAATGCTCTGTACACCAGGGATCCTAACGAAATGTTCGCCATCAAAGTCGATGCAGAAATCTCAGCCTTCGTCGGCGTCGGCGCAGTAATGACCAATGCGAACCAGATTCGCTACGGCCAAACTCCGCCGATCATGCTCGACATAAAGCTTGGCGACATGCCAACAGTCGTCGCCAACGCCGCCCAAGCGCTTAGCCAAATTCATGAGCCGGTAGCCTTTACAGTCAACCCCAGCTCTGGCATGGCAAGCCTTAAAGCGGCCATCGACAACCGCGGCATCTGTCAGGTTATCGTCTCAACGGTCAATACATCGCTCGGCGATCAAGACTGCCTGCGAATCTACAATCGCGACCGTCTCAGCCAAGTTATGACCTTTGCTGAAATGGCAGCAGAGGCCGGGGCTCAGGGAATCATCGTCGGTGGCTGGGAGATCGAAGCCCTCAAAAAGCTTGGGCTTGATCCAAGCCTTAAAATCTACGGCGCCGGCATTCGCCCTACCTGGTTTACCGATCCGGGCGATAATTACCGCACTGCCACACCGACACAAGCAATCCGCCAAAGTGCGGACAAGATCATCGTCGGCGGACCGGTTCTCAAGCAACCGGATCACGCCAGTCAGAGACAAGCAGCACAGCGAATCCTACGAGAGGTTAATATGGCTCTGAGAAACCAAGCAACTACTGTCTAAGTTCGTCGTCAACAACCACGGGACCTTAACCTTTAGAGGGTTGGGGTCCTTTCCTTTTTGCATTGCTTGTTACTTTTAGTTAAAATCTCGCGTAGATATTGAACTGATAAGATTCAATGCTAAGGGCACCTAGCTCAGTTGGCTAGAGCATCCCGTTTACACCGGGAGGGTCGGGGGTTCAAGTCCCTCGGTGCCCACAATTAGTCTATTTAGGTCGAATATTAAAAACTAACATTGTCCTTATACCGCCCGGGCGAGTGGCGAAATTGGTAGACGCGCACGCCTTAGGAGCGTGTGGAGTTAAATCCTTGGAGGTTCGAGTCCTCTCTCGCCCACATCGCTCCTTTAGATCGAAGGATTCATTTACCGCCGATAGTGTAAAATCAAACTACCCTAAAACATCGATATCTGCCTGCCCAAATGATTACACCAAAACTGACTGAATATATCCAAAAACAACATTCGATAGGCACTTCTAAAGAAACAATCAAATCTATTCTCTTAAAAGCAGGGTGGAACATCAAAGATATTGATTTGGCTTTTAAGCAAATCACCCCCCAGCCCTCAGCAAATCAAAAAACAAATATCCCTGAAAAAAATAAAAAATCCTTTGTTCTTCAATACGGATATTATTTTTTGATTGCAATCTTACTCGTTATTATTCTCACTACTGGCGGATTTTTTCTTTATCAAAAACTCACTCAAAATTATCGCAATCTTTCAGAGATCGCTCAAAAATTTTCCCTTACTAAAGATTTTGAGATCAAAGGGGATATTAATCTTACCTACAAGGACCTCGAGGCGTTTAAGCTTGCGAGTTTCAACCAGCTTCGTAAAGAAGTGATCGATTCGACAAATTTTGACTACGGTATCATTAAAGGCAATTTTCATGCCCAAACCGATACCAACAGCAAAGACCACCCGGACGACCCCTCCGGCTTTAACAATCGCCGGGAAAAACTCTTTGCAGATATCGAAATCGAAACCCACTTCAAAAACACTAAAGACATTTTTTCCCGCCAGAATTATTCCTTTGAAATTCTAAACATCAACCAATCTACTTACTTCAAACTTACTCAGTTCGACGGCTTCGAAAATCCAGAATTACTCAACTTACGCAACCAGTGGATCAAATTCGACCCAAAAATCCTTCGTGCTGCTCTTAACATCCCCACAAAAAACGACCTTAATGGAAACGAACCCCCCAGTGAAGGTAGCTCATTCGAAAAAACTCAAGTAATCAGACAAATCATCGCCAACAATCCAGTATTTGATCTCGACTACCTTGATCCAAAACCGGCTTTTATCAACGATTTCGAGGCCAACCACTATCACTTAAAAATCAACCAACAGCGAGTCGAGTCACTTTTTGGACAACTTAATCAATTATTCGCCGACGACGAATTAGCCCAGTCAATTCTAAACCTAAGCCACAGCTACATACTTGAATTTACTGATGCCTCATTCGAAGTGGCGACTGACAAAACAACCAATCTTCCATATCGATTAATAATTACACTCAGTCCAGGCAGCTCACCAAATGAATCCAAATTAGAAAGTGCATTTCTAGAAATTTCTCTCGACCATTACCGCAAAACTTTTCCAGCTCAGGCACCAGACAACTACATTGACCTGACCCATCCTGATACTTCCACTCGATCAGCACAAACACCAGAACCAAACCCTTAATACTCTAAATATTCTTTCTACTCAATTGATCGCCCCACACTTCCCATTCGATTCGGTCATCTAATTCAACAAATTCACCACGATAACCCTTCACTTCTAAAATTCTTTTAATTATCCAATCTGCCAGATGCGGATTTTTTGCCAAAATTGGTCCATGCAAGTAGGTACCGATTGCATTATTCACCATACACCCCTCACTATCAGATTGAAAATAATTTCCATGTCCCTGATCTACTTTTCCGAAACTCTCTGCATTTTTTGAAAGTGAGGTATAACCGGAGTGATTCTCAAACCCTACTATTTTTTTGTCCAAGCCTAAGCGTTGATTAGCTTTTATAACGATATTTCCAACCAATCTGACATTTCCAGCCTTGGTCAAAGCTGGAAAAATTTTTAATCCTTCGAGTTTCTCATTCTGATATTCATAAAATTCTCCCAACAGTTGGAATCCGCCACACACTGCCAAAAGGGGAACATTACGATTAACGATCTCTGACCACAAAGCCTTTTTGTTCTTGACTAAATCGACCGACGCTACTTTTTGATTACTATCCTGGCCACCGCCAAAAAAATAAAAATCAAATTCTTTTGTTTTTAGCTTGTACCCCAAATCGACCATTTCAATTCCGACATCAAACCCTCGCAATTTCAATCTTCTAGCCAAAACCAGCAGATTACCGTCATCTCCATAGGTATTCATCGTCCTTCCATATAAATGAGCTAATTTAATTTTCATTATTACTTAGTTGGTTTTGACTTGAATATATCTAATGATTCCATCAGCGCAGTATATGTCGGCAGATAGTAAATTGCGTCTATGTTGGTTTTGATCGCCCGATCAAGTGCGGAACGATAACCGCCTTCAACAATAATTCTATCCGGCAAAACTCCTGCGGTTTTGATTCTCAGCGCCATATCCCATCTTCTTTCACCGGTAACTACGAACGTAAATGTCTTTGATCTAACCACAAAATCCTCAAAATCGACATCCCAAATCCAAGAAGTGTCCCGACCGTCAGCAATTTTAGAATTCAGCCCAAGCACCAAAGTATTATGCTTATCCTCTTCGACGACTGACTGCAAGGCTTGAGACATTCCGGTTGGATTTTTAACCAAAATCGTCGTTACTTCCTTATTTTTATAATCCAGCTTTTCATACCGACCGAATGGCACCCTAAACTCCTTAGCGGCTAAGGTAAAATCATTAACTTTTACACCAAGCAATTCTGCAGCAGCAAAAGCCGACAATTCGTTGTAGATATTATAAAAACCACCAGGTATCCGAGGCAGTTTGATAATATTCTTCCCTCGCTTGACCTGCAAAAATCTTGAATCAAAATCAATTACCTCATAATCTGATTTTGGACTGGCAAAACTACATGTCTGGCAACTAAATTCCCCAAGATGGGAATATAGCGGACTCCTAAAAATCAACTCACCAAAACAATATGGACACGAAATAGCATCCCGCATCAGCTTCTGTGTTGTCTTTGGCAATCTTGTCTTTACCGACACATATGTAACATTTTCAAATTCTCTGGCAATTGCCACCATATATGGATCGTCAGCGTTGACAACCAATCTTAGGTGTTTTTTCGACTTAATAGCCTGATGGATCTTTTTCGCAGTCGAATCGATCTCACCATATCGATCGAGCTGATCACGAAACAAATTAAGCAGTACCACCACGTCAGCATTTAACTCCGGCATCATTTTTGCAAAGGCGGACTCATCAGCCTCCCATACCGCCATTGTCGAACCGATCTTGCCAAAGCCAGACAAATAACTTGCGATTGAGGCGGCCAAGCCCCGTTCAAGATTTGAACCTGTCTCGTTAGAAATAACCTTTTGCCCAGATTTTCTCAGAGCCAGTGTAAGTAATTTCGTTGTAGTTGTTTTACCGTTTGTACCGGTTATAAAAGTACTTTTAGAAAAATATTTATGAGCCCTTTTAATCAGCTCAGGATCCAATTTCAAAGCCACAAGCCCTGGCGCTGCCTGCCCCTTACCCCTCCCGCTCACCCCGATCAGATTAGCAGTCAATTTTGTAACGGTCGAAACCAAAGCAAATCTTAATCTATCCATATACACAACTATATTTTACATTTAAAAAAATTGTCAGCGTGACGTGGAAAAAAGTAAGAATCCTTCAATCTAAAAAACTATTCGATTTCAGACAACTCTGCAAAATACTTTTGCACCCCTTGCGCCCATGGACCACCGAGCTCGATTGATGGGGGAGTATATTTTGCCATAATCTGTTCAGGTGTTGTCAAACCTTGATCTAAATAATTCCGTTTAAGACCAGCTGCAACCGTATAAATTCCATCCTCCCAGTTGTCAAATCTTAGGACCTGATCTCCATAAATACCCCAACCCCACGCATTGTAGGAATCAACAGGAATCGCCCTACCTCCACCTGATTCTTTCATTGCAATTGCCGGCAATAAACGCCAATCCAAACCATACTTATCTGCTGCCTTCACAAACACATCACCGTAAGGTGCAAGAGGTGCCTTGTATGCTGTCATCCAATTGGTAATAATCAGCGACCTGGCGTCCTCCGACTCGATCGAATTACTTATCAACTCAACCTGCTCAGGAAGCGCTGCAAACATCCTGTATGGTGATTCGGTCGCAACAACTTTAACCGACGATTCAATCGCCCGACTCAAATGTCTGGTGTGAGAAATCTTATTTACACTTACTATTAAATAAAACAAAAATATTGGTGTGGCAGCAAGCCAACCAACAACTAGGAGCAGTTTTTTCATCGTTTGTACGGGGAAAATCAGGGAATAAGAAAGTGCTGCCCAATTTTTTAACCCCACACAACTAGTTTCCCAAAAACCATACTTCTTGTCAATTACTCGTGCCTAAAATTCGATCATTTACACATGAAAAGACCCATAGTATAATCCGTTAAGTACTTTTACAGTAGAGGAGGTAAACATGGCACTAAT
Organism: uncultured Gammaproteobacteria bacterium; assembly: GCA_964445355.1. GTDB lineage: Bacteria > Patescibacteriota > Microgenomatia > CAYQLK01 > CAYQLK01 > CAYQLK01. The sequence goes on along the minus strand of CAYUKQ010000011.1, from coordinate 17,410 downwards.
CGACCGTTGGCAAGATCTCTGGGAAGCCGCCAAGTTCACTCGACCAAGAACACACTTCATCGGACTCGTCAGCCGTTATGAAGACGGCAAGCGCGCGTACCACAACATGAACCACATCAACCACTGTCTCAGGGAATTTGATAAGGTCAAAGACCAGCTCAAAGACCCATTGGCCGCCGAGCTTGCGCTGTGGTTCCACGACGTCATCTACGACCCCAAGCGGGCAGACAACGAGGAACTTAGTGCCGAAGCGGCACTGATCTGTCTCGTAGACTGCAACGCACCTCCCCAACTGGTACTCAAGGTCGTTGCGCACATTCTCGCGACGAAACAGCACCGAACGATTACCAACGACCCTGATCAACCCTATGTCCTGGACATCGACATGGCTATCCTTGGACAGCCCGAGGACGTGTTTGACGCCTATGACAGCCAAATCGCGCAAGAATACAATTTCGTCTCCGAAGACGCGTACCGCAACGGGCGCAGAGCTGTGCTTGAGAGATTCGACCGTCCGATCTTCAAAACCTTGTTCTTTCGCAATCTTTACGAAGCAGCCGCATCGACCAACCTCCAGCGGGCGATCACGCGGCTCAGCTCGTAATCAAAACCAAAAACCGCAGTCTGGTCAATTCAGCTGCGGTTTATTTTTTTGTGGGCGAGAGAGGACTCGAACCTCCAAGAGCATAAGCTCACAGCGTTCTGAACACTGCGCGTCTACCAATTTCGCCACTCGCCCTAAAATAATTTTTAGCAATTATTAACACCTAACAATCACCAAATAAACAACCAAAAACCAATATTAACATAATACAAATATTTGAATAACTATAGGATATATAGTATAATTCTCCAAACTTAGCTTAGGCTAAGATCTTGCACTTTCAAGGAGACGGCGGTTGAAAATGTTTATCTCGTTCGGCATCAAGCAGATCAGTACCATCGGTGAGATGTACGATTGGGTCGACTCGACCGAAATCGGTTACGCCATCAAAGAGCGGGTTCGTATCTCCGCTGACGTAGCATCAGGCAAGATCCTTTTCAGGATCACAACCAGCACCGGCGAGACGCTGCTCGGTCAGGAGGCGGTCAACCAGATCCCATACCTGGCAATCAGCTACCGCCTCAACACGACCTCGAACCCGCTGGTCATCAGACCCGTGCTGCTCAACCCGCGTCTCGGCACCAAAGCCAGCTGCATCGACGCCATCAAAAAATGGCGCAACATCGAACAGCGTGACCTCGAAAACGGTGAAATGGTCGAGGCTAGCTACTTCGACTCGGACCACCAGGACTGGGTCAAATTCGAACTTCCCCTGGCCCAACCAGCCTAAGCAAGCGACAACGATCAAAACGGAGAGCCATAAAAAAGCTCTCCTTTTTCATGGCAATTCGGGTAACTTTTTGCTAAAATTCCTCGGCTACTTAAATATAAAAAGTATGCGCACAATGCACGTGGGCGAGTGGCGAAATTGGTAGACGCGCAGGCTTGAGGGGCTTGTGGAGTCAAATCCTTGGAGGTTCGAGTCCTCTCTCGCCCACAAAAAAATAACTTTATAAACCTAATACCCAAACCATACCTCAGTAAAATAAAGTAAAATTACCTATAATTAGATATTGGATATTAAGATTAACGAACAAGTCAAGCATGCGCTATAAGTCTGCCCTGATCACACTAGTAATTCTCAGCCTATTTAGCATTCTATTTTCGCCCAGTTCAACCTCGGCACAAGTCCAGCTCACCTCAACCTACCAGGATTATCTGTTCAACTACAACCGTTACCAGACTGAATCTAATAAGCTAATTACCGCAAAAGCAGCTTACAAAAAAGACTCCTCACTCCAAAACCTGACCGGATTGCTCGAAACATCCCGTACTACCTATCTAACGATCGGAGATACCATGATATCATACAACAACTATCTTCAATCCGAAGCCATCACATCAAACGTCGTTCCAGCAGAAACCATGGCTTTTTTTAACTCAACATTACAGTCGGTCAATCAATGGTACATCGATCAAAAATCAATCATTAATAGCGACCAAAAAGACCTGGAATCAATGCAGTTAACCATCAACAATTATCACAAGTCTCACCAAGCGATTCTGATAAAAATAAACCAGCTCCGATTGATCACCAGCTCGGCTAGAATTGCAAAATTTCAAGATGACGCCAAGATTTTACTCGCCAAACTCTTTACCCATATTAACAACAACGTCACTAGTCCCGACCCTCGGCAAGAAATTTGGCGGGCACAAATAATTGAACGAGTTAACGACACCAACAGCTTGATTAAGCAAAACTTTGAATTAATCCCCAAAGTCGACCGATTAAGTAGTGGGGGACAAAATGTTTCAAAAATTACCAAAAATACAAATCTTGCGATTGAAAATATCCGCAAAACTGCCAGCTATCTTAACGAGATCAATAACACTCTATGAATCCTGACCTTCTACCTCCTATCTCATCAAAACCTACTGTAAACGCCACTTCTGTCAAAACCGAAACTGCTACCACTAAGAAACCGGACAATCCGAATACCCCTGCAACAAAAACTAATCTGCCAGAGCCCAAACTGACTTCCCTTAACAAACTCCCAAAATCAATTCTATTGCTGATCGGTTTAGTTTCACTGACACTATTATTATTAATTACAGTTCAATTTATTCCCAAAAAAGACTCAAGTCCCAACCAAGATACAATTTCCACAGAATCGATTCCTGAGCCGCAAATAACCATTCCTAACGATCAGGAAACCAAACAAACACCCTTTACACAAGAAATAATTGACTTCAAAAAAAACAGTGCAGACTTGGATTTTGACTATTCGATGTATAATCTTCCGGTTGTTGATACTGAATTCAACCTAACCAAATAATATTCGGACTATGAAATTATTAAAGTTTTTTACAGTCAAAAAAATTCTGCTCGTCATAACCATCCTGATTTTGGCATTTATTGGCTACAACCAATTCAAGCCAGAAGTCACTAGCATCGACACTGAAATTGTTAAAAAATCTGATGTGACTCAGGCTGTTTCAGCTGATGGATCGATCACGTCCGGTTCTACTTTCACCGCTTCTTTTGAGTTGGGTGGACAAATTACTTACCAACCTTACAAGGTCGGCGACAAAATCACCAAAGGAACCAGAATTGCTTCAGTCGACAGTCGCTCATATCGTTTGGCTTACGACAGAGCTTTAAAAGATTTTAATCTCTACTATTCACAGCTCGACGAGTACGACTTGTCACAAAAAGATAAACCTCTCTCCAACCAGAGCAAACTCGACCGTACCCAAACCGATATCCCGCTGCAAAAATCAGTTAGTCTAGTTGAGGAAGCTAAGAATAATCTCGCCAAAACCAGCATCTATTCTCCAATAAACGGTATCGTCACATCTGTTTCCAAAAAATACGGCGAAACAGCCGCAGCCACTCAAGCCGTTTTAACTATCCAAGCGACCGAAATTCCGGAGTTTACAGCCGAAATTGACGACGTGGATATTGTTAAAATTCAGCCTAACCAAAAAACCGAAGTCATTCTTGATGCATATCCTGACCAGACTTTTCTCGGTACCGTCACAGAAATTGCCCCATCAAAAACAAAAAATGATAACGGCATCGACGTTTATCTGGTCAAAATATCTTTTGATAGCGCAAACAAAACCATTTACCTCGACCAAAACGGCCAAGCGGTAATTATTCAAAAAAGACAGCCAGACACTCTCAATGTTTCCTCTTCCGCAATTACAACGAGTGGTGACCAAAAATTTGTCTATGTCATTAAACAAAACCGTGCGATCAAAACCATCGTCACTACAGGACTTGAATCTGACTTTGAAACAGAAATAACTTCTGGTCTTATGCAAGGAGATATCGTCAGTATTACTAACCAAAATCTTACTGATAATGCCAGGGTCAAGGTCAACTAAAATCATAATCGAGCTCAAAAACGTCTCACGGACTTACAAACCTGACGCAAAAAAAAGTAAAGGCAAACAAGATTCAACTGAATCATTCATTGTTAAGGCATTAGACAAAGTAGACCTCAAAATTCATCAGGGTGAGCTGATCGGTATTGTTGGACCTTCGGGATCCGGCAAATCAACGCTTATGCATATTATTGGATTATTGGACAAACCATCCTCCGGACAGGTGATCGTCAACGGTAAAAACATTGAAAATTTTTCCGAAACCCAAACAGCTTATATTCGCAACAAAACGATTGGTTTTGTCTTCCAGCAATTCAACCTTCTACCACGCACCAGTGCACTGGAAAATGTCATGCTTCCACTTACATACTCGAGAACCTTTACGGGGAGTCGGAACCAAAAAGCCACACAACTCTTAACAGATGTTGGTCTTGGTGACAGGCTAAAAAACACTCCTGGGCAATTATCTGGCGGGCAACAGCAGAGAGTAGCAATCGCTCGGGCTCTGGCAAATGATCCTGATATACTGCTTGCCGACGAACCGACCGGAAATCTTGACTCCAGTTCCGGCGCCACGATCCTGCAATTAATCAAGGATTTACACAAAAAGGGTCGTACGATTATCGTAGTTACACATGACCCATCGATGTCCAAATTTTTTGACAGAACAATCACTATTAAAGACGGCCGGATCGTCAGCGACAAAAAATAAATGAATCTACTTTCAACCTTACAAGTTTCAACCAGAGCAATAATCGTCAACAAAGTCCGATCATTTTTGACGATGCTTGGCATAATAATCGGGGTTTTTGCCATAATTCTTCTGGTCAGCATCGGTTCAGGTATTCAAAACTACATCAACAAACAATTTGAAAATCTTGGCACAACCTCGATTTTTATTTTGCCGGGCACAGGCGGAGTTTCCTCAGGACCACCGATTCTGAACGTCAGCAAGTTCGACCGGGAAATCATTGACAGACTTAAAAGAGAGGAAGGTCGCAGTTTCGGACAGGTTGTCGCATCGCAAGACACCTTTGGAATAGCCAGATTCGGCAACAAATCCAAAAACATCACACTTACAGCTATGTCCAGTAACGGATTTGAAGTCGCCGGACTAGATATCGCAAAAGGCAGGATCTACACCGAAGCAGAGGATAGGGGAGCTAAAAAAATTGCTGTACTTGGTCCTACTCTTGCTGAAGAGTTCTTCCCAAACACTAATCCTCTGGGGCAAAAAATTACTCTCGGCAGCGCCAGATACACCATCATCGGCGTCACTGACAAGCTTGGTGCTGTCGCCGGACAAGACCCCGACAATGCTGCTTATATACCAATTAACACCTACATGACCCAAACAGGCAACGATACAGTTTCTTCATTACTTGTCACGGCCAAAAGCCAGGAATCAATCGAGCAGGCCAAACACAGAATCAACGATATTTTACTTACCAAACTAACAAATGATGATTTTAATATCCAAACACAAGAACAACTTTTATCCAGTATTCTATCGATCGTCTCATTCATTACTTACGCCCTTGGTGGCATCGCAGCGATCTCGCTACTGGTAGGTGGAATTGGAATTAGTAATATCATGCTTGTATCCGTTACTGAACGAACACGCGAAATCGGACTTCGCAAGGCTTTAGGTGCTACACCAGGGGATATTCTTACACAGTTCTTGCTCGAAGCCATGATCCTTTCGCTATTTGGCGGCCTGATCGGTGTTGGGCTGGGATTTTTAGGCTCACTTGGCCTCTCTCAATTCCTCTCAACCAGTGTTCCGGCTTGGTCAGTTATATTAGCGTTTAGCTTCTCGGCAGGCGTAGGTATGATCTTTGGCTCAGTACCGGCTTACCGTGCCGCCAAGCTTAATCCGATCGAAGCATTGCGCTACGAATAGTAAATTTTGTAAAAATCACACATTTATTGATATAATTCGACCGGTTAATACTAACAAAGCAGTAATAACCAAAATGTCATAAATGGCAAACAATAACACTAACTTCTCTAGACTGCCCGTCTCACAAGAACGCGACCGTCAGCCTGAGTCGTTTGTATCATCGTACTCTGATTCTCATCTTGAAAAAACTCCCTACCCAAACGAGTCATTACTAGATGGCATTATTGACCTTGACCAACTCAGACAGGAACAAGCGCTAAAAACTGAACAGGGAGAAAAGGTAACAGCGTTAAGAGCAGAGATCTCCGAACTTAACCAGCAACTAGCCTCAGCCAAATTACAAACCGGAGAAACGCAAACCGACTCAGTTGCTAATCTTGCTCCCAGTATTCACATCCAAGAAAGATCACGACTAAAAATCATGCTTGCAAAACTATTCTCAAAAAAACCAGAGTTAAACCCCTACCAGTTAACCAACCAACGTAAAGCACAAATCGGCGGAATTACTGGTGCAATTACCGGTAATCAAAACACCCTAATGGAGCTAAATGGCAACTCGGCGATTTTCTAATTGATTTTTGGCCTTTTCACTCAACACTATTGCCATAACATCTCTCTTCCAATAAAATACCCAAGCTGAAAAAATATTCTCTAAATATGGTTTTTTAAACAGGCTTATGCCTGAAAAGACTTTCCAATAAAATAAAGAGAATATTAAGGGGATACCTCAATTACCCCTTAACGCACGAGGGCTTGTAGCTCAGTTGGTTAGAGCGTTACATTGACATTGTAAAGGTCAGAGGTTCGAGTCCTCTCAGGCCCACACCTTTTTCATCTTAATTATATCTGCACACCGATCTTTTCTAACTTCCTGGCTTTTCTTTTGGAATGAATTTCACATCTGAACTCCGGATACCTATCCTTTGAACGATCATAATTAACCGTCTTAACAAGCCGGTAACCGCGACACAATTTTCCACAATCCACACATCTTACGTTGTCCCTAATCTCCCACTGTGTGCTAAGTGAGCTTGAAGTAAAAATAAAACTATCAACCCAAAAAAATATTAAGCCGCCGATTAGATTAGCAATTGTCGCCGCAACCCAATCCTCACCCGTCCCAAAAATCGACTCCGACTGCTTAAAAAAAGCCACGATCGGCGCAAGCAGCGGTGTCGATAACTGCCAACGCACCAAATACAAGCCGTACCTTTTAAAATTAATTTTTCTTTTTGTTTTTTTCATTCAAATATCCCCGATATACATCTTCATACTGGCGGGCAATTTTCGCAAGATCGAAATTTTTTATATACTTCTGTGACCAGTTGATCCAAGCGGTTCTTACTTTTTCATCAAACAGCATTTTCTCAAGCCTCTTACTAAAATCCTCATGATTCTTCGGGTCAACCAGCGAAACCTCACCCGCCCCTTTCATCACTTGTCGATAACCTGGATTATTCCCTGCTACCGTTACCACCCCTCGTGCCATCGCCTCAAGTAACACTATTCCAAAACTTTCACCGTACAGTGCCGGAGAACAAAAAATCTTCGCTCTTGTATACATTTGAACTTTTTGTTTTTCAGACACGAATCCTAAAAATTTAACCCCTGTCAATCTTTTTTTGTTAACATAATTTTCGAGTTTTGCTCTTTCAGGCCCATCACCGGCGATCTCTAATTGGATTTTCGGATATTTTTGAATCAGCAATTCATATGCTTTTAACAAGTGTTTCACTCCTTTTCGCTTTTCTAACCGGCCGATATAGATAATTATTTGCTTATTGCCAGACTTACTCTTTTTGACATATCGGTACTTCTCAAAGTCTACACAGTTAGGAATTATTTTGACATTTTTGTGTGTCAGACCTCTCACATAAATTGCAGCTTCGTCCGACACCGCGGTCATGCCGTCGATCTTTTTCATGACCAATCTGGCATAGGGAGCAATAACGCGCTCAAGCACTTTTGTTGTTTTGGTTTCGGGCAGTTTTGCATGAAACGTAGCAATATTTACAGCCTTCGATGCTGCCAAGATCTGCGGCGACATCATCGGCACCCACGGTTCATGAAAATGCAAAATGTCAAACTTTTCAACCTCTAATACACGCCTAATCCGATTACTTTCAATACTTAGCGAAATTTGCGCTGTGGTTTGAAACGGGTATTTAGTATCGATCAAACCTCCAATAAAAATTACCCCCTTATAACCCGTCACATCTGTCTTCCTAGGTGCCGGCGTAATAATTATCACCTCATGCCCGCGCCGATTCAGCTCTTTTTGCAAATTACGTACACAATCCTGCACCCCACCATTTTTAAAAATATTGTAAGGACAGATCAGTCCAATTTTCATTTACTAAAATTCATTTTAATGTGGCAGATAGTATATCAATAAGGAATACAACACAAGCTAATTTCTGCTAAAATGCCTCATATGACAGATAAAAAAATTGAAACCGCCGAAAAGTACCTAAGAGTCATTGATAGCAAAAAACATATCGTGATTAATAATTTCTTAGGCGGAATATCTTGGGCGCTTGGAACGATCGTCGGATTTTTAATAATCAGCATTATTTCAGTCGTCATTATCGGTCAAACCGGTGTACTCAGCAGAGTCAGCACATGGCTAACCAACGTCATCGAAAATTCACAAAAAAGTGTTATTCCGCAAGAATTAGAAAACCTTCCAACTAATGTCCGACAAAATCAAAAATAACTCTAGCATTCATCAGATCCGACACTCCGCTGCGCACTTGACTGCTGCGGCGGTTATGAAAATATTTCCGGATACCAAACTTGCCATTGGACCGGTAATCGATGACGGATTCTACTACGACGTACTTACCGCTCAAGCTATAGGTGAAGCGGATCTTGCGATTATCGAAAAGGAAGCACAAAAACTTATTAACCAAAATCTGGACTTTGTTTGTAGTACTGCATCGATCACACAAGCCAAAACTATGCTTAATAACCAACCGTTTAAGTTGGAAATCGTTGAGGAATTGGAAAAATCTGGCAACAAAGAAGTCACTTTTTACACTTCCGGTGATTTTGTCGACCTATGCGAAGGACCGCACGTCGATAACTCCAAAAACATCAAAGGGTTTAAGTTGTTAACATTAGCTGGCGCATATTGGCGAGGCAATGAGAATAATCCCATGCTTACCAGAATATACGGAACAGCATTTCACACAGACAAGGAATTAACAGAATACCTAGAAATGCGCGAGCAGGCCAAACTGCGTGACCATCGCACGCTCGGTAAAAAACTGGAGCTTTTTGATCTGACTCCCGACATTGGTCTCGGTATGCCAGTATGGTTGCCAAACGGAGCCACCGTTAGACGAATTTTGGATAATCTAGTTTTTGACCTCGAGGTCAGGAACGGCTACCAACACGTGTACACCCCAGCGCTTGGCAATCTCAACCTGTATAAAACTTCCGGTCATTACCCGCACTACGCCGATACCATGTTCCCGGAGATCAAAATCGAGAAAGAAACCTATCTGCTCAGACCAATGAATTGCCCAAGTCATATTGCCGTCTATCAATTCAAACCTCGATCATACCGCGATCTGCCGCTCAAAATTTCCGAAGCTGGCCAAGTTCACCGTTATGAAAAATCCGGCGAACTAACGGGATTATCACGAGTTAGGGAATTTACAATTAACGACAGTCACATTTTTACCTCAGAGGACTCGCTAAAAATCGAAATCCAGAACACCCTAGACCAAATAATTCAATTCTTGGAGCTTGTTGGACTAACACCTCATATTTTTGAACTCGCACTACACGACAAAAACGACAAAAAATACATCAAAGACGAAACGATGTGGGAAAAAGCCGAAAATGTACTTCGTGAAGTACTAAAGGAACGTGGTGTCAATTTCCGGGAGGAAATCGGCGGGGCAGCGTTCTACGGTCCAAAAATTGATGTTTTTGCCAAAGATGCTCTCGGCCGCGAATTCGCGATCTCTACTTCGCAAGTCGACTATCATATGCCTAAAGCTTTTGACCTAAACTTTATTAATTCAAACGGCCAAAAAGAACGCCCGGTAATTATTCATCGTGCCATTATCGGCAGCTTCGAACGATTCTTCGCCTTTTTGACCGAACACTACGCAGGAGCCTTCCCATTCTTCCTGGCTCCGATCCAATTTCAAATCATACCGATATCCGAAAGGTTCTTAAGCTACGCAGACGAAATCGCCTCACAACTAGCCCAACTTCGCTACCGCATGGCGATTTCTTCAAGCTCTCAAACCATGGGGGATTCTATCCGCAACGCAACCGAAGCCAAAATACCTTACATGTTGATCCTTGGACAAAAAGAACAGGAATCAAAAACAGTCTCAGTCCGCTCACGGGACGGCTCACAATCGAACCTTATTACACTCGATTCACTGCTCAAAACGATCAATGAACAAAAATAGCTTGCTAATTACTAATAAATATTGTTAGAATTCGTCGGCACAGATGATTAAAACAGCAACCACAATTTTCAAGTCAAGCCAAAACACATTCTAAATTGCGTTACTTTAAACTCAATCACCAAATCACCGCACCGGAAGTCAGACTTATCGACGAAGAAGGCAAGCTCATTGGCGTCGTCCCAATCGATCAAGCCAGACAAAAAGCCTTAGAAGTCGAACTCGACCTTGTCGAAATCGCCCCCAACGCTCAACCACCGGTTGTAAAAGTAATCGATTTTGCCAAATTCAAATATATTGAGGCCAAAAAAGAAGCGTTAGCCAAGAAAAAAACACGCGAAACTGAACTAAAAGAAGTTCGATTCAGTCCTTTTATCGGCGAGGGGGATTTTGATACCCGCATTAATCGCACCAAAGAATTCCTCAAGAGGGGAGACTTGGTCAAAATCACCATCAAATTCAAAGGTCGCCAAATGGCACACCAGGAATTTGGACCAAAACTCCTGGAAAAAATTCTGACCGCCCTCGATGGATTCGGCGAAAAAGAAAGAGATTTTAAACAAATGGGATTGCAGTTTTCCGGGGTTGTCAAACCGGCCAAAAGCACTAAAAAATAGTCGAACTTATTCACTTATTGCAGTTACAGCCATTTTCTACTATCATATTGCGGCTAGTTCGCTAGTATTTTTTTTATTATGCCTAAACTAAAAACTAAAAAAGCCGCAGTTAAACGATTTAAGGTCACCAAAAACGGCAAAGTCCTTCGCGGGCGCCAAATGGGGTCACACCTTAAGTTAGCAAAAAGCAAAAGTCAAAAACGCAGACAGTCAACAGTCGGCAAAATTGAGCACGAAGACCAGCGCCGGCTCCGCAGACTAACACTTAACTAAAAAATTATGCCAAGAGTCAAAAGGGGAGTTATCTCCCGATCCAAACACAAAAAGGTTCTAAAGGCCGCTGAGGGTTTTCGCGGACCGCGACGTAAACTAGCCCGCCAAGCTATTCAATCAACCCTTAAAGCCGGTCAGCACGCATATGCCGGACGAAGACTCCGCCGCAGGGACGCACGACGCGAATGGATCGTTACTATAAACGCCGCACTTACCGGAACCGAACTAAGCTATAGCAAATTCATCGCTGTTTTGAACAAAAACGGAATCAAACTTGACCGCAAAGTACTTTCTGACATGATTCTGACCGACCGTCCATTTTTTGACGAACTGGTCAAAACCGTTCAAAAATAAGTTATCCTAGTAGTTAATGATAGAAAAGATTGATCGCCTGCAAGACGATCTGATTAACCGAATTAATTCTGCCAAAACCGAAGCTGATCTTGTCTCAGCTGAAAAATTTGCCAAACTCGAACTCACCAAGTCGATCGCCACAATCAAGGATTTTCCATCAGAAGATCGAGCAGAGGCAGGAAAAAAATTTAATCAACTCAAAAACCAGATCCAAGAAATAATTGACCAGCAACATCGAACCATATCTTCCCAAAAACAAACCAAATTAGACTTCACCGCCCCATCACATACCCCAACTACCGGCTCATTACACTTAGTCACCCAGGCTATTGATGAAATAACCGAAATATTTGAGCGCTTAGGTTTTAATCGAGTACGCTACCCCGAAATTGAAACTGACTGGTATGCCTTTGAATCACTGAATATGCATGCCGACCATCCCGCACGTGACGAATGGGAAACATTTTTTGTGGAAAATCCTGAAAATCTCAAGCTCAAAAAACCTCACATAACCGTACTGACTCCGCACACCTCAAGCGGTCAGGTTCGCGAAATGCACCGAGTCAAAACACCGCCGATACGTATGCTCAACATCGCCAAGTGCTACCGCAGACAGTCTGATGTCTCTCACAACCCTTTTTTCTATCAATTCGAAGGCTTACTTATTGACGAAAATATCTCAATTTCACACCTCAAAGGCACGCTCGACTACTTCGTCAAAAACTTCTTCGGACCAGAACGTGAAACCAGACTTCGCCCATACCACTTCCAGTTCACGGAACCAAGCTTTGAAATTGATATCACCTGCGGGGTCTGTCGCGGTAAAGGCTGTAAGGTATGCAAAGAAGGTTGGCTTGAGCTTGGTGGGGCCGGTATGGTTCACCCTAATGTACTCAAAGCAGGAAATATCGACACCAAAAAATACAGCGGTTTTGCCTTCGGTTGGGGAGTTGAACGTACGATGATGATGAAAGACAATCTCAACATCGATGACGTTCGCAAACTATACGAACCAGATTTAAGGTTCTTAAGACAATTTTAGATAATTATGAATATACTCGTACCACATTCGTGGTTATTGGATTTTATTAGAACCAGCACAACACCGGCGAAATTAGCCAGAACTGTCTCACTCTGCGGACCGTCATTCGAACGAACCAACAAAGCAGACAAGGACACGGTTTATGACATTGAAATAACAACCAACCGACCTGACACCGCTTCTATCATCGGAATTGCACGCGAAGCTGCAACCATCCTTCCGGAATTTGGAATTCGCGCAAAATTTATCAATCCCTATCCAGCAAAAATAACTTTCCCGATCCAAAAATCTCAAGTACTGCCGATCAAAATCAAGGCCAAGCCGGACACAATTCTAAGATTCTCTGCCATTGTAATTGACAATATTTCCATTAAAAACTCACCGGCAAAGATCGCCAAAAGATTAGAAGCAGCCGGCATCCGTCCAATCAACAACCTTGTCGACCTGACCAACTACATCATGATCGAAACCGGACAGCCAATGCATGCATTCGATTACGATAGTATTAGCGGCCAAATCGCCAGTATTGAATTAAGTAAATCCGGCGAACAAATAACAACCCTCGACAATAAAACACACGATCTTCCGCAAGGATCGATCATTATTCGAGACGACCAGAAGATCATTGATTTAGCAGGCATAATGGGTGGAGCAAACTCTCAGATCACGTCCCAGACCAAAAGAGTACTCTTAATTGCGGCGGCCTATAATCCCAAAAGGATACGTTTCACATCGCTCAAACTCGCACACCGCACACAAGCCGCGACATTATTTGAAAAAGGTATCGACCCCGAACTGACAATCAAAGCGCTTCATCGCAGCACCAAACTCCTTAACCAGCTTTCGCCTAATAGCCAAATTGCTAGTGAATTAGTCGACATCTATTTCAAAAAATACCAGCCATTTACAGTTAATCTAAATCACACAAAACTTGAAAACTATCTCGGCATATCGATCAAACCTGCAAATGTTTTGCGAATCCTTAATTCTCTTGAGATTGCTTCGGTTTTTAGTAAAGCAGCAAAATCTTACACTTGCACAATTCCATCACATCGCAGCAAAGATATGGAGATCGAAGAGGACCTAATTGAGGAAATTGCCAGAATCTATGGTTATCACAAGCTTCCATCAATCTTGCCACCACAATTATCAAAAATTACCCCCAAACAGCCTCAGTTCGTTACTGAAAACCTTATTAAAAAAATTCTCCTTCTGCACGGATTCTCAGAGATATATACCAGTCCGATTATTTCCAAAGAACTACTTGACCAAACACTAATTCCCAAAGAACATGTCGTCAAACTTAACAACCCACTCAACGAGAACATATTTATGCGCCCATCACTCGTACCTTCTATGGCTCAGGCTGTTAAACTTAATTTGAAATACACTCCGCATTTTAGCCTCTTCGAGTTGGCGAATATTTATCTCCCCAAAAAAAACGAGCCACTACCAGAAGAAAAGATGGAATTTTGTCTCTTTTCCAATCAATTCTCAGTTTCAGCATACAAAGGTATCATAGAACAGATTATCACCAGACTCGGAATTAAATTCACTACAGATTTTCATTCCAAATCAAACGAGCTTGACCCTGATCAATCTGTGAGTTTTTCTGCCAACAAAAAAGAACTAGCTACTATTGGCATAACCAAACACCACAAAACCAATGGAATTTTTGCCATAATTCACCTAGATGAGCTAATAAGGATCGCCAAACCAAAAGTATCTTTCAAACCGATCCCTATCTATCCACCTACCTTTGAAGATATCACCATTGAGGTCGACTCATCCATCAAAATAGGACAGCTGGTCAATATATTCCTTGGTGTGACTGATAAAATTTCAAATATCACCTACATTGAGGGATATACCAAAAACAAATCGACAGCTCACACTTTCACGATCGAACTTCGAGACAGTAAAAAAACAATCTCCAAAGAAGAGGCTACAGAGATTAAGACAAAAATCTTGGCCAAGTTTAAATAGTTACAGGACTATTTTAGAATAAACATTATTACTCACAGATCAACACTTGACAATTCAAGTACTATAGGGTACAATATCAACACTGGACGACTCCCAAAAAGAGTCAACAGTGCACCTTTTTTGCCAATATCTATCTTCGAGGAGGAAAAGATGAGGCCGCAAATCCTGCCATAAGGAATTCAATCCTTATTTTTGGTAGGTGGCCGCGGACTAATCCAAAATCGCACCCCAAACCACGGCGATTCCACTGCCGTCAACCGTTCAATTACTCAAAAAAGAGTAGGATGGAGGGTACCGATATATGGATGTCTGATCTTTATTGGCCGTTTAGCCCGCGTAGGGTGGATCGGTCATTTTATTCCCGACACACGAAGTTCGGGAACGCGCTCATCCCTCGAGCTGAACTTCGGTGCCTGTTCCGGAACCGGCAAAAAGATTGGAGGAAACCATGCAGCGCCGGTCCTGCCAGGACCAGTAAGTCGCGACACGGACCCAACACCACCCGCGCGCCCGGCGTCACAGGGACCAAAAAATCGGTCGTACACATTGACGAAGCGACCAAAAATAATTTCGTCAATCCCCACAAGGCTGGAGCCTCAAAGCTCCGGCCTTTTTCTTGACCAAAACTGTGATAAAAAATTAATCAACCCAGGGCTGTCCGACAGATACAGTGATCTCTTTTGTTCCCACCCCGCCATTTTTCAAATTACACGCCACCCGAATTTTATGTTTGCCTTTCTGTGAATCGGTAAACAAGTATTCAAACTCCGGACTTAGTCCTTGGTTAGTTTTGACCTTGTTATCGTCAATATACAGCTCACATTTCTCAACATTCGTATCATCTTTGACCGTTACTTTAGCTTTGATCGTAACTTTTAGATCGACCTGATCCTTATCCCTTGGTCGATCCATATCAAGAATCACATCTGTATCAGACACGGTTGATTTGCCATCCGAGTTTTCAGTCGGCGGGCGATACCGTTCATCACTTTGTGTTGATGCCCACGCATTGATTCCTTCCTGCCAACGGTTTTTGCCATCGGTCGATACCGGGTCTTCTTCGTTGAACACGAAATATTCTTTTTCATCATATTCACCCTTGGCGATCTCTAGATCATTAGCCAATTTACCGGTGGATTTGGACACCTTGACCTTTTTGAATTTCAAACACTCCTCAGTCGGTTCAGTACCTTTGACAAAATATTCAGCTCGAGTGGCAAAATCGCGACAGGGTTTTCCTCCGCCAATTGCGTCGATCACTTGGGAGGTAACATTACTTGGAACTTTGAAATCTTCGCTTGCTTTATCTTTTAGCGCATAACGCATTATCTTATTCCAAATCGGCGAAGCGCCTGTCAAGCCCGATGAAATCTTTGGATTCATTGCACTATTATCATTATTTCCAACCCACACGCCTACAACCAATGAAGGAGTATAACCGATCGTCCAGTTATCACGCTTGTCATCAGTTGTTCCTGTTTTGACAGAAACAGTCTTACCCGGAACAACAAGACTTGACCCGGTGCCAAATGCCGCAGACCTAGCCGTATTATCCAATAAAAAATGCGAGATAATAAATGCAGTCTCCTGACTCAAAACCTCCGGACCTTCTTTTGTTTTATTCTCCTTGATTACTTTTCCTTTCTTGTCTTCGATCTTGAGTATCGATACCGGCTCCTGACGCTTACCTCCATTAGCCAGCACACCAAAAGCAGTATTCATATCGATCAATTTAACCTCACCACCGCCTAAAGTAACAGACAACCCAAACCGTTTCATATTTTCATTGGTCGGCTCAAGAGTTGAAAGTCCCATATCGTAGGCTTTTTGCAACATACTCTTAACACCCACCATAGCAAGCAGCTTAACTGCCGGAATATTATAAGAATTTGCCAAAGCATATCTTAATTGTGTCGGACCATGGAACTTACCATCATAGTTCACCGGCTTGTACGGTGGCTGACCTGCACCACCAGGAAACTCAGTAGGAGTATCCATAATCACTGTACTCGACGGAACCCCTTCTTCGATTGCGGTCGCGTAAGTTACAGGTTTGATGGAAGAACCGGGTTGCCTTAATGCTGTAGTCACGTTGTATTTACCATCATATTCCTCAGCAAAATAATCCTTCGAGCCAACCATAGCCAATACCTCACCAGTCTTCGGATCGGTAACCATAGCAGCGCCATTTGTAGCGTTCAAATCCGCCAACTTCTCAACCTCCTCAAATACGATTTTCTGCGATTCTTCCTGCAAATCCAGATCTAGCGAAGTAGTTACTTTAAGCCCACCGGACTGGACAACAGACTCACCGTATTCAGCCTCTAATTGCTCACGAATGTAAAAAACAAAATGAGGCGCCTTAAACGTCTCATTGCTCTTTGCAAAAACCACACTAGGCAATTCATCAACGATCTGCCCCTCTTGTTCTTTAGTAATATAACCATCCTCACGCATCCTTCTGGCCACATCCTTCGAACGATCTATATAAGCCGTCGGATTCTGCCCGAACGGTGATAGGTATGTCGGTCTTTGTGGCAAACCGGCCAAAATTACAGCCTCAGTTAGGGTCAAATCCTTCGCGTTCTTACCGAAATACAATAACGAAGCGGCCTCAATACCAGAAGCTGTTCCACCATAGGGAATTTCATTAAGATAAATTTGCAATATCTCATCTTTGGAATATTTACCCTCGATCTGAACCGCAAGAATAAACTCCTTAAACTTACGTGTTAATGTCTGCTCATCGGTAAGTAACGCCTTTTTAACCAACTGCTGAGTTATCGTCGAGCCACCCTGTGTATCGCCAAAAAACACGGTTTTAACAAAACCTCGGATAAAACCGATCGGACTAAAACCTCCGTGCTTATA
>CAYUKQ010000010.1:0-29860 GCA_964445355.1 uncultured Gammaproteobacteria bacterium | reverse complement strand
CTTTCGGTGGCGGTGATGGCATATTTGTTTTTTTATCAGCCTTTGTTACTTTTTATCGCCGGAAAGAAGAATGAGGGAGTCAGTTTGTTTGTTAAAACAGTAGCTATTTTTGCCGGAATTACAGTGTTATTTTTGGTGTTACTTTTTTCAGGAATTATTAAATAGTTTTGACCGTGGAATGTTGGGATAATTGCTAGATGATTTTGCTATGAAATGCTCGATGTGTAATGAATTGGTTGAGTTTAAAAAATTCCGGATAAAAAAGTATAAATATTGGAGAGTCGAGCTTCACGGAAGTCAGTATTATCTTGGAAGGTGCATCGTGATGTTGAATAGGCATATCGAAGACTTGTTTGAAATTAATCATGATGAGCAAGTGGAGTTGTTTCGGATAATTCCTTTGTTAAAAAAATCACTTAAAAAATCTTTTGAGCCGGATATGATGAATTATTCTTCGCTAGGTAATGAAGTACGGCATCTTCATCTGCATGTAATCCCTCGATATAAGAGATCGGTTAAATTTGCTGGCAGGGATTTTAAGGATGATCAGTGGGGAGGTAATCATTCACCTTATGATAAGAGTTTTGAAGTGTCTGAGAGCGTATATAAGGAGATTATAAAAACGATAAAGAAAAACTTTGAAAGATAAGCAGAATTAAATTTTGTAGAATAGTAGTGTCTATGATTAAGTTTGTGGTTGGAGTGATTGTGATATCTTTGGCAGTAATTGTGGGGGCGTGTGGAAAAAAATCAACAACGCGTGCTCCCATAAACGCTGACGTCAGAACAGCAACGCAATCAGCGCTAGTTGAGTCGGATGTGGACTACACTGCTGGGTTTGAGGTTGTTACACAAGGGATTAAGCGTAATTTTAGTCGTGGAATGTATCAGAATCGATCGAGCGAAGTTTTTGTTGAGAGTACAAACTCTGCTTTGGTCAGGGTAAGGAAAGAGGGGGTAACTTGGGGGTATTTTTTTGACACATTGCCGATGAGTGTGACTAAGACTTGTTTAATTACCGGCACGAAGCAGGAATATTGCTCCAATAGTGAAGAAAAATTGAGATTTTTTATCAATGAGGTCGAGGATCCGGACGCACTTGATAAGGTAATTAGAGAGAATGATAGATTAAAAATTAGTTTCGGCAAGTAAGATGATCAGGTGGTATGGTAGAGAAAGAAGAAATTAGAGACCGGGCAAGAAGTCTGGTGCCAAAAGACATTAGGAAGCTTGCACCAAGTGATGAGGAGATTTGGGAAGGTGAGGAGAATGGGGCTAGATTTATGCTAACCAGAGATATTATGCCTCCTAATCCATCGATGGAGACGATTTTTTCATTGTCAGTGTCGGGTGATTTGGATGGGCAGGTTGGGGTTGTGGAAGATTTTATATCGGAGTGGGGTAAGCCGGTGGTGCGTCAGCAGAGTGAGACGTTTTTGGACGGAGAGGTGGTTATTTGGAATGGTGATAAGGTGGCAAAAAGGTTAGAGAAATAGTGTTTTGTGTTTACGGATTTTTAGCTGTATATTAAGGTTGTAATGGCGAGAAAATAGTGACGGGAGGTGAGAATAAGAATGAAGATGTTACATGGAGTGGCGTTTTTGCTTACTGTGGTAGGGGCGCTTAACTGGGGATTGGTAGGTCTTTTGGATTTTAATCTAGTTAATGCAGTCTTAGGATCGATTCCAACAGTAGAGATGGTTGTGTATGTGTTGGTTGGTCTGTCCGCAGTTTATATACTACTCACGCATTTTAAGGACTGTAAAGTTTGTGCAAAATAGTCCAAGGGTTGATAGGTGAGATTAGGATGATTACGGATGCTAGTGTCCGCCGTTGAATCCAAATAGTATGGTGGAGAGGTCGATGTTGGCAAAATGCAGATACCATTCGTTCCAGAGTTTATACCCAATTACGATCGCCCATATTGGTATTAGGTGTTTGCGGTAGGTGAGATAGGCGGTTTTTTCGTTTTTGTGTTTGAATACGAGTAGTACGTAGATGAGAAGTAGGGGCTCAAGGAGATTTTGGAAATAGAAAAAAAAGAGTTCGTTTGTGGTGATAAAAAATAAGATCTGACCAATAATTCGGTAAGTGAACAGAACGATTGCTGTTTTTTTAATGTGCCATCTCCAGGCAAGGATCAGCATAAAAAAATAGGAGATCAGATCGGTTGATTTGTCTATTGTTTGATAAATGTTGTCGCTTAATCCTAAGCTAAGCAGAAGGTCTCCATCGATGATATCGAGTAAATAATTACCCCATAATCCGAAGACTGGGAAAAGAAGCATAGATGCGGGAACAAATATTTTAAGTAAGATAATTAAGATCTGTGCAAAAGTTAAATTCACAGCTAAATATTCCAATTATTTTTTTGCAATTACGTTCGAAGATTTTTTGTCGTTTTCAGCGTAGATAGTTTTCACTCGTTCAAAGACAATACTGGAAATATCGCTGATTTTTTTGGCTTGAGTGCTAAAATCGTCACCTTTGGTCATAACACAGAGAGTATAAGGGTGTCCTGGGAAATAGATAATTCCGCAATCATGAAGTTGCTTACTGTTCGTATTTAAGTTAAATCTTTCTCCGAATTTGTGCGCAACCCTAATGTTTTCGGGCAGCTGTGCTCTGAGGGCTAGTTTGAAGTCTGATCTGGTAAGGATCTCCAAGGCTTTGGCACTGTACTCGTCATTGAGATAGGTTGAGTTGTAGAGGATACGAAAAAAAGAGGAGTATGAACGAACTGTCATAAATTCTGCTTCTGGTTCGTTTTCCGGAACCGCAATACCGAGATCCTCGTATGTTCTGCTTGAGATTTTTGGGTCAAGAAATGATTTCAGCAGGTTGGTTGCTTCATTGTCGGAGTGAATGATCATATATTCAATTAACTGTTCGATGGTGTATTCTTTGCCGACTTCAATATATTCTCTGGCAGTGTAAAATTCGTGCATGTTGAGCCCAACATTTTGAGTGTACCTGATTGTTTTTTGAAGAAATCCCGGATTTTCTTGGGCGTGTTTGAAATAGGCCATCATTAAGGGGAGTTTGAATAGGCTGGCCGGAGCAAATGTTAGATCCGAGTGGATTCCAAAAGCTGTTCCGCCGTAGTTGAGCTCCCGAAAAAAGATCCCAGTAGGCTCGTGATCATCATGAGGTCGTAGTTCGTTGAGATAGGTTTTGAGATCATTTTCGAGTAGTCCAAGTTTTGGGTTAGGTTTACTTTCTTCAAGTTCGAAGCCGAACGTGGGATTGATTAGATCGGACTTGAATTCTGACTTGACTGAATTTTGAGTATTGGGGTTTTCGATAATGTTTTTTGAAAGAAATTTGCTACCGACGAAAACTCCTGCAGAGCTACAGAGGATAAGAAGGCTGATGTAGGCTAGTTTCATTAGTAAGTTTTTTGTTGTTTGGAATTATACATCTTAAATTGGGGTAGTTTGTCAAATTGATAATCGGGTTTTGTTTTTTTGACTTACGGTTTTGTAAATTATGTAAGGGTAATAGTAGGCAGAGAGTTTGGAAGTGAAAACTCCGGAATCGATCATAAGTAAGTTGTCGTCGACAAGATTTTTGATTTGGTTTAGTGATCTGAAATATTTACCCCCTGCAAGAAAGCTGTCGAGTGGCTTGAGGGGGAAGTTTAGGTATTTTTTGGGGTAGCCGTCGATAATTATTAGTGTTTGAATGTCTGAGCGTTCAATGTTTTTTATTAGTTTTTTGAAATCTTTGTTTGATAGGTGGTGTGCTGCACTAATAAAAAAAGCTGTCTGGTATCCATCAGGCAAAAGGTGGGTGGTGATGTTTTGTAGACGGAATGACTGTTTTGGTTGAGTGTGATTGTTGGACGCATAATTAATGTAATTATTGTTAATATCCAAACCAAGGTATTTTTGTGGAGAGATATGGTTAATTAATTCGCCAGTTCCACAAGCAAGATCCAGAACTGATTTGTTTGTGGCGTATTTACTAAACTTTTTTTCAAAAATTGTCCAAAAAGAATGGTTGAAGAGTTTTTGGATAGGATTAAAAATTGATGAGCTTTGAAGCCAGATGCGAGTGATAATGTTCATGTTTGATGGTTAGAGGTAATTTTAACTGTAAATCGGTTGGTTTTTTTAGGAATGTTGAACTTGTATGGGAATTCAAATCGAATTATAGTTAGGTATAAATCTATAGAGGGAGGTGAGTAGTTTGAATCCAAAACAGTTTTTGATGTTGGGCGGAATGATTCTGGTACTTTTGGGTATTTCTGGAATGTTTTTCTTTGGTCCGACTATTGAGTCAAGTATGCTAGGAGATAAGTTCTATTTAACTGAAGGGGAGAATATCGCACATTTGATTCTGGGTGCAGTGGCTCTTGGTGCTTACTTTATGGTCAATAGTGCAAAACTTCTTAGGTTCCTGGTTATATCGGTAGGAGTGCTGGCAATCGTTGCTTCTATTTGGGGGTTTGTAAGTGTAGGTAAGCCTGCTCCAAATATTAGTGTTGCTAATCTCGAAAATCCGCTTGACAATGTATTGCATTTGCTTGTCGCAGTTTGGGCGTTTGCGGTTTCGTTTAAGAAGTCTGCAAGGTAGATGTGTTACTTTGAGTTAGTGTTAAATCAACCTGCTAGTTTGTGTTAAGTAGGTTGTGTTGTGGTACTTAAATGAAAAGATATTTATTACTATCAGTACTAGTCGTATTTCTTCTCGGAGTAGTAATTGCTAGATTGGGAGTATTTGAGTCTGTTGGTCGGGTTAGTGAGCGGGAGTTTTTGATTAATATTCATAATGAGTGCAGTAAATCGGATGCGAGAAGAAACTACATTAATTGCATAACTGCGACCAGTAAAGATTATGTGGCGATTTATGGTGTGGCAAAATTGGTTGAAGTGGGAATGGTAATAAATGCAGAGAAATCAGTTGACCTGGTCGGAAGTATTAATTGTCATGATTTGATGCATGGTTTGGGTAAGGCTGCGGGCTTGTATATGCCCTCACTGAGTGAGGCAATAACGGAGTGTAAGCCGGTTTGTGGAGGAGGATGCTTTCATGGAGTACTTGAGGGCAGGTATTCGGATAGTGCTGATTTAAAGAAGTTCGTTGCCGAAGCTTGTTTGTTTACCAGAGAGGATAAAAAATCGGAAGCGCATTGTTATCACGGGTTGGGGCATGCTGTGGCTGTGCAACTGGGGGATATTCAACAATCTTTTGAATATTGTGATTATGCGAGTGAAGAGGGGAGGTTGGGGTGCGGATCTGGGGCGTTCATGGAATTGTATTCCGGCGATGGGTTTGATTTTGGTCAAATACCGCTTGATGTTCCTAAGTGGTGTGGAGAATTCCGGGGAGTATATGCTGAAATATGTTGGCTGTCTGCTGGGTATTACCGAGTGGAAAATACTTATTTGGAGTCAGTGGGAGTGGATGTTAAAAAAGCGGAAAATGAGGCGGTATATAATTGCAGTAAGGCTCCAACGGAAGATTTGATAACGGGATGTGTTTATACTTTTGGAGACAATATATACAATATTGTAAACGAGAATTTAGTAAAGATAAATGAGATTTGCCAAAGATTTGATCGTGGATTGGTGGAGTGGTGTTTGAGAGGGGCGGCACACAGTGCAAAGCGAAATCATCCGACTGAGCTAAAACATATTGAGCTGTGTGAAATCAACAAAGACCCAAGTATTGTAGATGAGTGTAAGAGTGAGTTCTGATAAAGGTGAGGAATAAGTTCTTAATTTTGACTTTTATAGTTCTGGGATTAGCTGGTACACAGAACAGAATAGTATCGGAAAAAATTAAGTTGGCAAACTTAGATTCAGTTACTCGGATTTCATATTCACAAAACATGTGTTTGAAGACTTATGAGAGATATAAATATTTCACATGTATGACTGAGTCGCTAAAACCAGTTGTAAGAAAATACGGTGTGGGCGAGTTGGTTGGTGTAATCAAAAAATCACTAAGCAGCAACGACGGAAAGATATTGTTTGGTGAAGGTAGGAATTGTCATGAGCTGATGCATGCAGTTGGGCGGAGCGCCGGAAAATATGCTGATGATGTCAAAAAAGAAATTTTAAAATGCGATCCCGTGTGCGGTTCGGGATGCTTTCATGGAATTATGGAAAGTATGCTGGATCGAACCGGGGCGAATTTTGAATCTGTTGTTAAAGATTTTTGTGACGGGTCGTTCGAGAAGAATAATCCGGTAATTAATACCTGTTTTCATGGTTTGGGTCATTCTGTGGCGAATTATAAATTTAACGAGGTCGAGGCCTTGAAAGTTTGCGACAAGTTAGACCAGTTCGGTCAGATAGACTGTGCAAAAGGGGTGTTTATGGAGTTGTATCATGTAACTGGGCTACATAAGCCTTTAGAAACACCTTTAAACAAGGAGAGCTGGTGTTCTAGTCAGTCCGAGGAATATCGATCTGTTTGTTGGCAGTTGGCTGGTGGTTTTCATATGCCGGTTAGACAAAATGATTATTTAGCAAAAAAGGGTGTGGTTGTTGATAGTTATGAGGATGAGGCGATCTATTATTGTTCTGTTGCTCCGGAAATAGAATTGGTTAGTCGGTGTTACGAGCTGATGGGGTTAAATTTGTACAATGTTAGTAAGAATAATCATTATGGAGTCTATGGTAGTGAGGAGATTTCAAGGGTTTGCAAGCAGGCAAGCGGATTTATGGATGTTTGTATAAGAGGTGCAATTACTGGATTGTTCGAGTCTGATCCGGCTGGTAAGAATGGCGAGCAGATTTGTAACTTTTTAGCTGATGAAGAAAAATATTCTTTGTGTATGGACGATTTGATTTCGAGAAGGAGGAATTTTGAAGGAAGCATATAAACTGGTCAGTTTTTTGAAAATAATTTTTTTGCTGGGATTTCTGGTTATATTTTTGCTTGGGGTATTGTTGGCAAGAAAATATTATTCAGAACCAAAAATGACAGCTTATGATGAATTATCTGCCGTTCATATGGAGTGTTATGAATCCAGGCCGAGGTCAAAATATTTGGAGTGTATGAGGATTAAGATGAGGAACGTGGTTGAGAATAATTCGGCGAGTGAAGTAGTTGAGGCGGGGACGAGGATTGATAGAGTAAGAAATGTGGAGTTTGATCGTGAAATTAGTTGTCATGTGATGATGCATGCGGTAGGTAGGAGTTTATCAGAATATAGAAATAGTTTTGATGAGGTGGTGAGTTCTTGTAAGCCTTTGTGTGGGGCGGGTTGTTATCACGGGATTATGGAAGGTAAATATAAATTCCAGGGTGATATTTCTGAATTTTTGTCTGCGGCGTGTGCAGGTTTGAATGATAAGGGAGAGATGTTGTCGCAGAATTGCTTTCACGGACTCGGGCATGCGATTGCGATCAAGAATTGGAATCTGGACAAAAGTCTTAGTGATTGTGATTATGTGAGTACGGAAGGCCAATATGAGTGTGGTAAAGGGGTTTTTATGGAATTATTTTCCCGCTCTGAGCAGACACTGATGCCTTTACCGCTCGATGTCCCGGGTTGGTGCAGTAGTTTTGATGCTAAATATGCTGAATCTTGTTGGATTTTTGCTGCTAATATTCGTGGTACAGAGAACGAATTTTTAGAACAAAAAGGAATTGACACTTCCAAAGTTGAGAATGAGCCGATTTATAATTGCAGTAAGGCTCCAAAAGCTGTGGCCGCAGGTTGTTACAAGCTGGTCGGTTATGGATTGTATGATGCATTTAATAAAGACGGTAGTCGATTATTGGCTGTTTGTCAGAATTTAGGCGGAGTAAAGGCGGAGTATTGTGTCAGTGGTGTAGTTGAGAGAGATTTGGAGGAGGGCAGATTCAAGAGCACGATTAATGCATGTGATTTTGTTACAGATCCAAAACTTAAGCAGTATTGTGAGAATCTTTACAAAAATCCTTTGATTAATTAAAAACTCCCCTACAATCTAGGGGAGTTTTTGTGACTGAAACTAGAAAATCGGGAAGATTTAATTATTTTTTCTTAACCCGAATGCAAGGGCGGCAAAAGCCACGACCATGGCGATTCCAGCCATCAGCTGACTGGTTTTGTCAGAACTTGCTGTTTGTGAAACCATCGTTTCTTTGCTATCTGAGTTAAGATCGTTAATGATCTTAGTGCTCGATGCAGGACCACTATCGCTGTGGTCTAATTTTTCACCCTTACTTTCAGCTTCCTTGGCCATTTTTTCTTGTTCGGCCGGATCAACATCCCAAGCAACGATCATACCGTTCTGGTAGGTTTGGTAGGCCTTCCAAAGAACTGTAGATTCAGCTGTAGGGGTTTTGGCACTGAAGAGAAATTCATCTCTTTGTCCGACCGGAATTGATCCACCTGACCAAATTATTTCGGAAACTTTTGTAGTTTCTCCGTCTTTGACTGACTTAGTTTGGATCGTCCAGCCTGGTTTAACATTTGGCATTACAGAAGTAAAACCGTTGGGGATTACCAATCTAACAGAGGTAGTTGGCACATCCTTTTCGTTAGGCACGCCAGTTGTAAAAGTCTGGTATGTGCCGATACCTGCTTGAGCGGGTTTGACAGTTACGTGAGCAAAAGCTTGGGTACTGTAGATGCTTGTTAATGTTGCCATGGTTAATACCAGGGCAGAAGTTGTAATTGTTTTTTTCATTTTTATTTATATTTTTTTATACTTTTTATATGGACTTATAAATAAGTCCTTGTTTGTTAAAGAAAATATTTAGGAAACAGGTGGTGCCCTGGCAGAGATTGATTTGAGGCTTTGATGGTTCGGTTGGTTGAATGTTTCTGTTTGAGGATCGTGGGTCGAATTTTGTGAAATTGTGATCGTTTTTGTTTCGGGTGTTTGTGGTGAGGCAACAAAGCAGCATGGGTGTGAATGGTGGTCAGCGATTAGTAAATGATCTTGGCTGAAGTGAGATGAGGCATAAATTATCGGAGTTAGTAAGCTAATTCCGATAAGTGTTGTTAAGGTCTTTTTGATTTTACCGGTTTTGTTTTTGCCTTTTCGATCAAGGATAAGGATGACAGCGAATACAGCTACAGCTAGGGCAGCGGCAAAATAATGGAAAATGTGAAAGCCTGAGCCTTTTGATTGGTCGGAGCTGGTTGAATTATCCGAAATTTCTCTTGATACTCGAACCGAGTGATTGATTTCAAATGGGTCAAAACTGCTAGTCGATTTTGGAGTGCCGGTTATTTTGAGGTGGTAAATGTCTTTTTCAGGGAAGGTGAATTGAAAGACTGGGGAGTTAATATCATTAGCTGAAGTATTGGAAAATAGGTCATAGGAATATATTTCTGAGCTGTTTTTGTAGATTACGATCTTACAATCGCAATCAGCAGGATCAAATTTGTTTTGCTTGTCTTTGAACTCGAAATAAAAGTTGGAGGGTTTGCCGATGTAGGGATCGTCTTCAGGTTCGATATGTACAGTTGCGCCAATCGAGCCACTGGTCAACAGTACGTGTGCAAAAACATTAGAGTGGTTGACAAGTAGAATTGTTAAAGTAGTTATGAGAAAGACGGCAAGCTTGATGATCATTTGACTTCTAGAGTGTAGTCACTGACTAGTATATTGCCGTCGTGATTAAATTGTGCAAAGATGCGGTATGGTCCTGGTTTGAACGGTCCGTAGATTCCGATGGGTAAAAATTCTACGTCAGGTCCTCCGCTTTGACTGGGCTGCGGGGTGGTTAGATCAGCAGGGTGCACGTGATAATATTCGTAAGTTTTTTGATTGATCATTACCAGATGACCAAACGATCCCAGGTATGGTTTGAGATTGGTGATCGGCTGATTATCGGTGGATCGTATGTTGAATTTAAGTGCAACTTTGCCTAGGGAAAGTTCTTTAGCTGTTAGTGGTGCAGAGCTTGATAGGCTAATTGAGTAATTTCCGAAAGTTTTTTTCAGATCGATATCTGGGGTCTGGTTTGCGGTGAGGTTGGATGGTGTTGAGCCAATGGGAATCGTAAAAGCAAACTGCTGTTCGATTGCTCCGAGGGGTTGAAAATCTATGTATGCCTTGAAGGTATTTTCTTTAGGAAATTTAGCAGTAATTACAAAACTATTACCGTCTTGCTCAGGGTGAATATGATCAAAATAGTTAAGACCGGTGTCGACAATTATTAAGTGTGAGATCTTTTCGTTGAATATTTGGAAGATGGTTGCTGGTTGGCCGTTGGAAGCGTCAAGGACAGTGAAGCGCAGATCTTTGGTGAGCGGGTCTTTTGTGTCTTTGATGTCAAGCTGAACAGTGTAGCGTTTGTTGCGGTCACCGTTGAGGCCGGGGATTTTGATATTAGTATTATTGGTGTTTCCGGTGAGAGCTAATTCAGCGAGTTTTTGGTGCTGCGCATGAATTCCTAGTGATGAGCTCAGTCCACTTGGCGCAAATGATAGGAAGCTTGTAATGCTGATTATGATTACGATTATGATAAAAGAGAGTCCAAATTTTGGTAAGGATGTGTGGGGAAATTTTTGATTAAGGTATATGTCGAATCTTACGGCTTCGAGCAGTAATAATAGGCTAACAAAGGCGATGGTTAATTGAGGAATAAGTTGCGATAAATCGGAGAAGTGGGTACCAAGCATTAGTGCGTGGATCAGTATCAGCATTCCGGCAAGATAAATAAACCTATGGATCATTTTCCATTTCTTATTACCAAGTTTGACGATTATTCTGTCGAGCGAAGTAACAGCCATCACGGTCAAAATAATTAACGCGGCAGAACTGATTCCAATAGCGATTAGGTATTTGTTACTCAAAAAACCAAGTCCGTTGAATCCTTGCAGTTGAAGGAAAAAGGCAATGTTACTGTGCAGAAGTGCGAACCAAAAAGCAGAAATCCCCAGCGATTTTCTGGCGAGGATGTATGTTGGGCGAAATGGTAGGTTGGGGAAAACGGTAAATAGGGGGGTTGCAAGTAGAGCTAGATAAATAAAAAGTAAAGATAATAGTGCGTAGTATTGGGTAAGTCTGATTGTGATTAAATTATGGGAATAATTTGCGTTGACAAATAGGTAGATGGATCCCGAAAGGAGTATTGAAAATAAAAGAATAACTAAGCGTATTTTTCGCTGTAATACGATCATTTTTTGGCTGATTTTCTTTTGAAGAAAAAGATCGTTCCGATAATTATGGCTATTATGGGAATAATATAAATATAATTGATCAAAGCTGAAGAAGTGCTGAAGTTTGTATTGACACTAATTGCGTTTTCGCCTGGTTTGATATTGGATATTTCCAGCTTGCCGTCATTTTCAAATACCTGAAGCCCAGCGTAATTAATATATCCGTTGGAATCTGTAACTTTTAGTGTTACGCCGTGGATAATGTTTTCGTCGGCGAATTTGTGTATAGGATTCTGTTCAGTTGAGGTTTGTTCATCATCAAAATCCCAGGAGTAGCTAATTATTTGGGCGGTAGGGTCTGTTTCTATATTGGCAAAATATTGAATAGGGCGGTTGGGTTTGTTGTTGTCGGTTGCTGCGCTGAGTGTGATCTTGGGTAGTTTATAGTTGAGGTCGTTGACGATGTTAATCCCCAGAGTGTTTAGTGGTTGAAAGTCGGATTGTTCTGGGCCTTTGACTTCAAGTACTGAATAATATGTTTTGGCTTGATCAAAACTGTGTGAGATGAGGCTACCGGTTGCATATTGATCTTTTTCGGGGTCGAATTTCCAACGAAATTCCGATTTTTTGAAAATGTCTTCGGGTATTTGAAGATATTTTTGAATAATCTCAAACTTGATGGGTTGGTTAATAAGAAATGTTTCTGGTGCGTCATCTTGGGGGATATCAGTGCGGCCGGAGTAATTATTGTAGTCATTAACAAGAGTTGGCTTGTCGTTGAGGTTAATGAAGGGGATTCCGCCTATGTGAGCCTGGATTGGAGGTATAAAAGAAAAAAATAGAAACGAGATTATTCCCAATAAAATGATACGTCTCATAATCGGCTTCATTATAGGGGTAAGTTTGTTTAGTGTCAAAGAGTGCAGGTTTGTTAAAATAAACCTGAGAATGAAAATATTTGTGTATGTATATTTAAGTGTTTTGCTAACTGTGGCGGTAGTGACGGTTTTTCTGACATTTCGTATTCCAAAAGTGCAAGAGACGCATTATCATGCTAATTTTGCAGTGTTTATTGATGATAAAAAGTTGGATTTTGGCCATGAAAAGTATATGCACGTAAAACCTTGCACTGGTGAGATTAATCAGGAGAAGCATTTTGGAGATAGGGTTCACTTGCATGATAAAGTCGGGGATGTGGCGCATATACATGACACGGGGGTGGTTTGGGGTGAATTGATGATGTATTTAGGTGTGGAAGTAAATCAGGAATTCGTTATGTTTGAGAATAATAAATATCCGATTTCAAAAGGTAAGGAGTTGGTTTATTACATTAATGGGCAAAGGACGGGTGATTTTCGGATAAGTGAAATTAGAAATAATGATACATTACTAATAGTTTTGGGTGATCAATTATCTAATGGTAATGAGGATAATCGGTATGTTGATTATGTTAAAAGATTGTCGAATCGAAGTGAAGAAATAAATAACTCCAGTTCTTTGGAGGCTTGTGGTGGAGCGATTGAGACAAGTTTTTGGAGAAGGGTTGCTAGGGTTTGGGGATTTTAGATTTCCAGTTCGTAAATCAAAAAAATTGGCTGGTTCTGCAAATCATTTACTGTATGGAGTAGGTGTTTGTTGAGAGTAACACTACTGTCTTCCGGTGGAGTTGTAACAATAATTGCGGTTTGTGACGAACCAACTTCTTTAAGGATTATTTCGTTGGAGATGATTGGTCGGTCGTCCCAACCCGCTCCGGCGAAGTAATAGTTGTCGATTCTAGACTTTTTTTCAAAGGTATTTTGGTATTTTTCGGGCGGTATTTGATTGTAATAGAGGTAATAAATGTATGGATTCCAATATCTGCCTGAAATAATTACCGGTTGGTTGTTTGCGTGATTTTGCAAATAGTGGAAAAGCTCTTTGTGTCCATAGCCCCAGGCTTGAGAGTCAATAATTGGTGATTGGATATGGTATTGAAATAGATAGAAAAAAACTGAAACCGTAACAATAATGATTGAGAATAATTTTAATAGTTGCGGTAGTTTTTGAATGAAAATTACTGCAAACGCGCTAAGTAATGAGGTACCGATAACCCCCGTTGATGATCTTAAGGCGTGTGGCGTAAGGTCTGAAAAAATTGCGGAAATTGGGAATATTATGCATAAAAATAATATAAATATCGATTCTTTGGAGCGTTTTTTTAATAAATAGATCGAGGCGATCAGTAGTAAAGGAATTTGGAAGTAGTAAAGCAGGCCGGTTGAAGGTGTGCGGTGTCTTGTTTGGCTGTCACCATGCACAAATAGGAAGTTGATATCCAAGTGTCTAAGATAGTATTTAAATAAAACATCAGACCAGGCGAGTTTATCCTTAATATTAGCTGGGATGGGAAGGCTTTGGTAGCGGGCGAAGGCTGAGACGAAGTCTGGGTTAGTCTGAGGAGTTTGTAAATCTATAATACTGACTTGACTGACACGGCTAAGTTCAGTTGGCTGAAAAAGACTAATTATTATAGGTAAAGAGAGTATTAATCCCAAGACTAAAGCGGTAGCGGTGATTTTGATATTGGCTAAAAAAAACTTGAAATTTTGCGTAAAGTAGAATGCGAGAATAAGTGGTGCAATTATTCGAGTGTGGTGATAAAAGTAAAATGAAATTGAGAAAAAAACTGCTGAAAGTAA
Source organism: uncultured Gammaproteobacteria bacterium (assembly GCA_964445355.1). Classification (GTDB taxonomy): domain Bacteria; phylum Patescibacteriota; class Microgenomatia; order CAYQLK01; family CAYQLK01; genus CAYQLK01. Next base: position 16,120 of record CAYUKQ010000010.1, on the reverse strand, counting down.
TAATTTATATGGAGTTTTTTGAGCTGCAAAAAGAAAGAGTAGTGCATAGATTAATAATGTGATGGCAGAATTGGCCTCGAACGAGGCTCTAGAAAATTGTAGGTGCCAAGGTAAGACGGCAAGTAGTAGTGCACTAAAAGTAGCGATTGATTGGGATTTGGTGGGGGTGATTTTTTGCGCGAGCGTTTTGGCTAGAAAATAAATTCCGGCAACAGCAGTTATTCCCATAATTGCGGAGGGTAGTCTGACAGAAAAATCGTTAAGCCCTAGAAGCCAGGTAAAGGGTACAGTAAGGTATATTTGGCCGGGTAGTTTGTATTCCCCAAATGATTGGAAGCTATATGGTAGTGGTTTGCCCCATTCATCTTTGCCTGTTTGTGAAATTGAATAGGCGTTGTAACCGATCGAAACTTCGTCCCAATACAATGAGGGTGGGGTACTAGTTAAATTGTAGAGCCTTAAGATCGTTGCAACGGCGAGGATAATAAGTAGTTTTTTATTTAAAAAAATGGGGAATTGCAGTTTTTGTATTTTCACCTTAATTGCAAGATATAAAGAAGATGTTTATGTTGATTATATGGCAGAAGGGAAAGGTTTATAATTATCAGATATGAAAAACTATTTCAAACCAAGTCGTAAAGTATATGCCCATTGTGACGTTCCGTGTGGAATTTATGATCCTAAACCGATGCAGATCGCTGCGGCAACTGTTCTTAAAATGGCGGAAAAAATGCACGCATTGTCAACTGACAGATCAGTGACGGAAATGAATAATTATGTTCGCATGGTCGTAACGAAAGAAGAGCATGCCAGAATTTGTAAGCAGGAGTTGTTGATTTTGTGGACTGATTTTTTTAAACCTGAACACTTGGAAATATACCCTGGTCTCCATGACAAGGTCTGGCAGACGGCAAAATTAATTTCAAAAACCAAACAAGGCGTTGATTTGTATTCTGCTCAAGAGTTGGTGAAGAGTGTGGATGAGATAGCGGAAATATTTCAAAAAATTAAGTCTAATTCGTAGTTTTTTGGAGAGATAAATGAGATTTGTTGTTTCGGGTGAGAGTATGATGCCTGATTATCATGATGGTGATTATTTACTTGTTTTTGGTACTAAGAAGATACGTGTTGGTAATGATGTCGTTGTTTGTGATCCTAGGGATCAATCGAGACTGATTTTGAAAAGGATAGGAGGGGTAAAAAAAAATAAAATTTTTCTGCTTGGTATAAATAATGCCAGCAGCACAGATTCAAGAGTATTTGGTTGGGTGGATGTTGGTCTGATAATAGGGAAAGTTTGGTTTAGATATTTTCCGCTTTTTGGTCGTGGCAAATTTTGGTTTTGGTAGTGTAGAATTCAGTGGATTATGGCACTCGGAATATTTGACATTAAAGCGATTATTGAATCAGTCGATCCCTCGTTAAGAAATGTTGCAGGATTGAGCATGGTTTCGGGAATTATTTTTGCGGAGTCTGGCTTGTTGTTTGGGTTTTTTCTTCCCGGGGACTCGCTACTGCTAACAGCAGGGATTTTGGCATCGCAGGGTTACATTAATATAGCATTGTTGTTGATATTTTCGTTTGTTGCGGCCGTACTGGGTGATAACGTTGGTTATACGACCGGCAAGAGATTGGGTAGAAGATTGTTTAATAAAAAAGAGTCGAGATTTTTTAACCCAAAACACTTGATTGCTGCGCAGAATTTTTATGAGAAGCATGGGGGTAAGACAATAATTTTGGCCAGGTTCGTTCCTTTGATCAGGACGTTTGCGCCGATCGTGGCGGGTATGGGCAATATGAAATATTCGACTTTTTTTGTTTACAATTTGGTCGGAGGATTATTGTGGGCAGTGGGAGTTACTTTGATCGGTTATTTTCTGGGTAGAGTTATTCCTGATGTAGATAGATATTTGTTATTAGTTATTGCAGTGGTAGTGTTTGTATCGATGATCCCAACGTTTTGGCATGTATTCAAGGAGCCGGAGAATAGAGAGCTTTTGAAACATACGGTTAAGAATTCGTACGCTAAAGCAAGGCGAAAAAAATAATGCCTAGATTTTTGGACAGTATGACTGTTCGGGTGAAAAAAATATATCGATTGATAAGGCAACACAAGGGATTGGTTGTTTTTTTTGGAGTTATTTTGCTGTTGAGTTTGGTTAATACGGTGCATGAATCTTTCCCAGACGAATATGACAATATTTTAGGTGGTTATTACATTACAAACGGAATTTTGCCTAATATAGGGTTTTTTACTCACCATAATATTGGTGCTTATTTCTTAGCTGCAGTTAATACAATATTTACTCAGCAGTCGTTTGTGTGGTTCAGAATTCTATTCGCTTTCGAGGCATGGATAGGAATTGTGCTGACTTATTTGTTGTTTAGGAGGGCGTTTGGGAACGAAAAAAGCCGATTTTATTTGCTGTATGTAGCGATTGTTTTTGTCGGATCGACTTATTGGTGGGGTCAAATGTTTCTGTCAGAGACGCTGGTTTCGTACTTGATTGTTCCGGTTTATGGTTTGGTTTTACTTAAATCATTTTATGGTAAGGAGTGGACCTTAAAGGATTTGATTTTGGTTTCGATTCTGACGTTTATTAGTTTTTCAATTTCGTTGACTTATATTTATGTTTTCTTGATTATTTATCCCTTGGTGTTGGGATTGTATGTGTTTGGGTTGAAGAAAAAGTTGGATTTTAGAAGAATAAGCTTGGCAGTTTTAATTATGGGGTTACCTTATGCGATTTTTGGGCTGTATTTACTGTTAACAAACAGTTATGAGGAATTTTATTATCAGCAGTATTTTTATAACTTCAATTACTATATTTATAATTTTCCTGAGGTTGCCGGTGAAAGATCTACTAATCCGGCGAGATATGCGGTGTCGACTGCGTATCAGACATTAAATGGTTTTTATGGGTTATTGATTCAAGTCAAGGATTTTAACCTGGAATATCCATTTAATGTATCGCTGTTACTTGGAAATCTTTTGGCTATTATTTATTTAGTAATCAAGAAGAAGTATTGGCTGGCGGGATTGGTATTTTTGGTAGTGATTTTTACCAACACCAGAAGCGAGCCTTTGAATATTAAAGAGACGGATTTTCATGCAACTGTTTTTATTGCGGTTAGTTTTTTCAATTTGGTTTGGGCAAGTTTTGAGGCGGCAAGGGATCTTAATAAAAGAAATCTAAGTTATTTATCAGGAGTCGTAATGTCAATACTGTTTGTAATAGTTTGGATCTATGCTGCGTTTAGTTTAGCATTATTGTCGGATAAGTTCGCTGAAAAGGTTTATCTGAAATATATGGGACAGCAGCCGCTTATCTATGATAGGCCAGAGGTGGCTCCGATCCTGAATAAAATAACAACAAAAGACGATTTTGTTTGGGTAGGACCATTTGCATTTCATGAATTGCTGTATGTTGAAGGTAGAAATCCGTCGAAATATCACTGGTTTTTGCCGCAAAGTGAGGCGTTTAGCCGTTTTAAGGAAGGGATCATTAATGACTTGGATCTCAGGAGACCGAAAGTGATCGTTTTTGAGAAGGGGTACACGAATTTTGGTAAACGTGCTGAGGAATGGAATTATCCTATTGTGCAATTCTTGGATAAAAACTATTTTGGATTTGAACAGCTTAGTTCTTTGGGTTATGTTTCGAAAGCGCCGAAGGCGGAGCATTTTGATTTTGTGCAAACTTACTATTTTGATAACCAAAGGCGAGAAGAAATAATAAATGAATTATTGAAAAACGGTTTGATTGAAAAGAGGTAAGCAATGGTGATACAAGAGGCGTGGGGTTATGTAGATAGAGGGGTGAGACTTTGTTTGCGAGATCCGTTCGGATTACTGGCTTTGGCGGGCCTTTTTGCCCTTTTTGATGTGACGAGTGTGGTTTTGGCTGGACAAGGAAATGTTTTTGCATCTTGGGTTTCGTTGGTTTTGCCGTGGGTGTCGATCGTGGGAGGCAATTTGGCGTTGATATTGGCAATCGAGGCGTTGGCAGAAAAGAAATTGGTTGTGCCTGCTAAAATATTGCCTGAGACATTCAGGTGGTTAAGAAGATATTTGGAAGTCAATGGTGTAACGACGGTTATTTTTTGGGGATTGTTTGTTCCACTCAAGACTCTGTTGGATTATTGGACTCAGCGGAATGGGTTTAGTGATATTTTGAGTTGGATAATTATTTTGCCCTTTGCGGTATTGGTCCATGTTCGTTTGGTGTTTGCGACTTATGCGGCAATCGTTGATGATCAGAATGCGATTAAGGCGGTTGCGATCAGTTGGAAGGTGGCACATAAGAGGTGGTTGTTGGTAACGCTAAGTTTTTTGTTTGCACTGGTTGCGGTTTCTCCATTTGCGCTTCCAGCTTTGGTATTGTCGATGGTCTCTCCTCAGGAGATACAGAACGGAATTAATTGGACAATTATTCAATTGATACGCCCTGTTTTGATCGCAACATTTCATGAACTTTATGTTGATTTTGGAATGAACGGTGTAAAAAAAATGGTACAAAAAAATGCAGGAAAAACTAACTCAAAGACAGGTTGAAATAGATGTCATCAAAGCTGTAGCAATTTTGGCGGTGGTATTAATCCATTCGATAAGTTTGAGCTTTCAATATTTTATTCGTGGTCAGGGTAATTGGCAGTTATTGATCATTATTGACCAGTTGACGAGGTTTAGTGTGCCGATGTTTGTTGCGTTGAGTGGGTTTGGTTTGGGTATTAAGAATATGGAGATGGGATGGAAGTATGGAGAGTTTTTAAAAAGAAGAGTCGTTAAGTTGTTGCCTTGGTATTTGTTTTGGTCAGGGGTTATTTATTTTTATATTCGTACAAGTACCGAGTGGCAATATGTAGAGCATTTCCCCGTGTGGAAGATTATTTTTTTGGGTAAGGCAGATTATCATTTGTATTTTGTGCCAATGATCGTGAGTTTGTATTTGTTGTTTCCTGTTTTAGCCTTTTTGATTCGACGAATGGGGTGGAAAATTGTTGTATTGTTTGGGTTGATGCAGGCGGTTTTGTATCTGTTTACAAGCTTGGAGGCGGAAAAAATAATTAGTTTAGATTTTGCTTGGGGGGATCAACAGCAATATCTTTTTTTTGGAAGCTGGATATTCTATTTTGTGCTGGGAATATATTTAAATTTTTTACCTGGGGTTTTGAAAAAGGGAAAATTTATCATGAAATTGTTGGCTGTGGTGATGCTTTTTGGCGGTTTTGGTTTGATAGTTTTGGATACACTTAGGTTGGTTGGTGATGGGGCAGATGTTATTGCAGCGACAAGGTTTACAAGATTGCCGGTAATGGTATTTGCATCAGGATTTATATTATCATCATTGATTTGGAGAAAATTTTGGCTCAAATTCCCAGAAATTTTTGTTTGGTTGGGTGAGAGGTCGTTTATGGTCTATTTGTCCCACACGATCGTGATTAGAGAAGTGTTAAATGTGTTCAAGCCAAGAAGTATGGTTGAGCTTTTAATGTTTTTTGTTGTGGTGGTGATGTTGTCGACTGTACTTGCAGAAATCATGCACCAGCTAAGTATTTTACTAAAGAAAACCTATAGTTGGAAACATTGAGATGATTTTAACAAAAAATGTGATAGAATAGTCGAATCGTTTCTCTAGGTTGAGAATCAATAGGCTTTTCTCGACAAACCCACTTACTTCTGGAGGACTAAGTAAGATGTTGAGGAGAGTTTTTTGGTTTTAGTCTTAGGAAGCGAGCACATACTAATTCGGAGAGGCACAAGTTGACGATACCGTTGACGAGTGTTGCTCGGAGCCTTGCGGAGTTGGCTAGTACCGCCGATAATCCGCGACAGCGTGAGACCTGCAGGGTTTTCGCTGAGGCTGAGCAGCTCATGATGGTCATCAAGTCGACACGGCCAGTAGGTGACTCTGTCGTCTGCGTGCCGACGTCGGGACAGTTGGCGGCCCCCAACGTCACTGTCAAGTACCACCCCATCCACAATCTTGTGGTGGCAGATCTGCTTCGGATCGTTTGTCCGGAAACCCTCGAGCGCCGTAGTCGGGAGCTGTTGGCAATGAAGGCCACGGTGGTGAACCCCAAGTTCTCACTGGTTCCTGAGATGCGTTTGAGGCAGCAAGCGAGCGTTCGCATGGTGGCACAACTGGTTGCCACCTTGGTGTCCAAGCCGGTCGAAGTTCGGTTCCAGGGAGCCGACGGACACAATTTTAGCTACCTCGGTGAGGTGGTTGAACCTGACGACGTGGGAGTCGTCTCCTAGAAACTGTCAACGTCGCGGATTGCTATCCTGCAAATGGCAACTGATCGGCAACACGATGGTCTATGTCGCCTAGACATGCGTCGAAGCGAGTTAATGGCCGATTGTCTTAGATGGCGCAGCCGAGGTTGTGTTGTAGGACCGCTAGACTGACGGTCTCGATCCCGGTTTTCATAATGCGGGGGTGTGGACATTAATCATGTCTGCCCCCGCTTTTTTTTGCTAAAATAAGCTGAGATATGTCAAAAGAAGTTAAAGAACTTAAGGAGTTTTCGACTGAGGGGTTTGTGAAGTTTTTAAAGAAATACTCAGTTATAGGACTGGCGTTGGCAGTGGTGATCGGTGGAGCGGTTAATAAACTGACCGATGCAATCGCGACGGGATTATTGACACCATTTGTGTCTTTGTTGTTACCAAAAGATTCATTTCAGAATTTAGCCTTTACGATAAATGGCTCTGTTTTTCAGGTTGGTTTGGTAATCGATGCTTTGCTGAATTTTTTGATAATTGCCTTTGTGATCTATATGGCGGTTAAGGTTTTGGTAAAAGAGGATCTTGACAGTAAGAAGTAGTATTTTTTGGGTTTTTTATCGGATTTTTGGGATTTTTGGGATAAATGGTTTAACAACGAATCCTTGGATATCTTTTCTTCCGATAAGCAGAGGGTATTTGAGATGCGATCGGTCTGCGACAGAGACGCTAGAGGTGGTTAGTTTGCCGGCGAGTGAAAATTTTAGGCTAACATATTCGCGTTTTGATCTGCCGTGGGCAGATCTGACCCCTTTAATTTTGGTGATAAGGGTAGGGTGATATATTCCAAGATTTTGAGCAAGGTGTCTATCAATTGATGAAGATCTTGCACCAGTATCAATTCTGGCTTTGACCTCCAATCTTTTTCCGCTAGCGCTGACAACCTTGACGATCTCAACCGAGTCGAGAATGATCCTTTTTGGCTTAATCTTTTCAGATACCGATGAGGAAAAAATGGTTTTGGCTAAGGACACTCCACGCTCAATGGAACTAATTTCCATATCTTCGATTCTTTTGAGTCTACGCAGAAGGGGTGCACGGTTGGCATTTTGTATAGAAAGACCTGGTCGGGCGTTAATTTCAATTACGACTGGACCTTTATTTTCGTCCAGGATGATATCAATACCCGCAAAACCAAGTTTTGAGGCTATTTGAGCCTCAATTGATAAGTGAAGGATCTCATCCCAGTGTGGAACTTTGATTCCGTTGAGTTTGATCTTGGTATCAGGGACGTATTTGATTGGCTGGTCGTAACGGATAGCATGCACAGTGACTCCCGTGGCGATATCAATACCTACCCCGATGGCTCCGCCGTGAAGATTGGCTGTACCGTTGCTTTCTTCAGTTGGTAATCTAAGCATTGCCATAACAGGGACTCTGTTGAATACAATTACTCTAATATCAGGTGCTCCTCGCCAGGTATATTTTTTGAATGTCTTGCTTCGCCTAATACGTTCTTCAATAAAAGCAGCATCGGGGACCTGATTAAGAGAATAATTACCATCAAGGATGTCTTGAATGTGACGTTTAAGGCCGGCGGTATCGATAGTGTTTTGGTCTGTGGTTTCACCTTTGCCGTTTTTGAATTTTCGTACCAGGACGATGCCTTCGCCGCCGTACCCGGCGTTTGGTTTGACTACAAAGTCGGCAGGAAGCTGATTCCAGTCGAAGTCGTCAAGGTCTTTGAATTTGAAAAACGATGCATAAAGCTTTGGGGTTGCAACTTTGTTTTTGATAAGCACTCTTTTGGTTAAGAGTTTTTCGTCGGCAAACCTGCGTGCTTTCATCCGATTATATCGGCCAATGTACAATAGATTGCGGGCGTTGATACCTAGTACGTCTTTACTCTTTACCATATTTCAGAACTTCTCTGAAACGGAGATACTCCACAAGTCTGAGTCCTGTCCATCTGCCTATTAGGATAATAAAACCAATGATTAGAATAAAAGTGATCTCAGGATTGATCAGGACGATACGTTGCAGATAGTTCCATTGCATTACCAAAAACCCAATGACAGCCAGAACCAAGGTTTCGGCAGTGATGACCGCGGCTTGACGAAGGTTTTTGTCGAGTTGGATATTAACGAAATTTTCTGCAAGCGTTATCAGGATTAAGATTGGAAAAATAGAGATTGTTTCGATTCGAACAATATCAAGTAAGGAGCCAATAAATATCGTTAAAAACATTGCAATAGCGACAAAGAAAAGAATGAGTGCTGTTCTGGGTAGATAGAGTATCTTAAGGTATCTGAGCACATATCGAGATAAGGTAGTGGTTAATACAATTACCATGAATAAGGCTAGTCCGACTTTTAATCCCGTAGCGACAAAAGCAACGGCGGTTACAGTAGGTGTATAGATTCCAAAACTCTTGAAGCCGATGACTTGACGAGAAAATGCAGCAAGCGCGGCAATTATTGGCAGCATTAGGATCAGAACAATAGTGTTGGCTGGAACGCCATCGTTTACCATGGTGCGAATTGTGAACGAGATAAAATTATTCCAGGAAAGTGAATCAATCGGGTGTTGGTCGAGTAGTGTTTTGAGTGGAGATTCTGAGACTGCGGGGTCTGTAAGGTCTGAAACCGGCTTAAGTATGGAGCTGATCGTTGCAGTTTCGGCTTGAGTGCTGGCTTCGATAATTAGTGGCACACTTACAGTGTCGGAGGGTGTTGGAGCTTTGCCTTGAGCACTTACTGTGAGGGGAAGTGCAAGCATAAGGCTTAAGATCGTGATGATTGTTGCTGTTTGCAAGATTTTCATTATGGTTTAAAATTTTATTTCACGACAAAATTAATAAGCCTTTTTTGGGCAACTTTGAAGCGCCAACATTATAATACTAAAATCAGCTGTGGCAAGGAGTTAAAAAGCTGTTTTTAATCGTAGAAAACGGAAATTTATGAAAAAATTTGATGTAGTAATTATTGGATCAGGACCGGCGGGACTGACTGCAGCTATTTATGCTGGCAGGGCAATGCTTTCTACTGCGGTAGTTTTGGGTGAAACCCCCGGAGGACAACTGATGATCACTAGTGAGGTAGAGAATTTTCCTGGTTTTGATGAAGGGATTATGGGTCCGGAACTGATGGAACGGATGAAAAAGCAGGCGATTAAATTCGGAGTTGAGCTTGTTTCTGGTAACGTAACAGAGTGTGATTTGGCTGGTGAAGCCAAGACTTTAATGGTTGGTCAGGAGAAATTGTGCACAAAAAGTGTCATTATTGCCAGCGGTTCTAATGCTAAGTGGCTAGGGATCGAGTCAGAAAAAAAGTATTGGGGAAAGGGTGTTTCGGCTTGTGCTACGTGTGACGGATTTTTCTTTAGAGATAAAAATGTGGTGGTGGTCGGAGGAGGAGACACGGCGATGGAGGAGGCTAATTTTTTGACTAAGTTTGCAAGCAAGGTAACTATAGTTCATCGCAGAGATGAGTTTCGGGCATCAAAAATCATGTTGGAAAAAGCAAAGAATAATCCAAAGATTGAATTTGTGGTCAATAAAACAGTGGAGGAGGTTTTTGGAACCAATATGCTCGAAGGTGTAAAGCTAAAGGATGTTAATACGGGCGAAATTATTGAGGTGATGGCTGACGGTCTGTTCGTGGCGATTGGCCATACTCCCAATGTAAGCATTTTTGAAGGTCAGTTACCTGTTAATGATAAGGGGTATTTAGAGGTAGTTGATCTGGTTAAAAGTGTGATCGACGGTGTTTTTATAGCCGGTGATGTATCTGATTATCGTTATCGTCAAGCAATAACGGCAGCGGGGGCAGGGTGTATGGCGGCTTTGGAGACGGTAAAATATTTGGCTAGAGAATAGTAAGAAAAAATGGCAAAACAAATCACTTTGGACGTTGAGACAAAAAATATTTTTCAAGAAGTAGGTAATGACGCTAAAAAATTAGGCATTTCCTATATTGGCCTGCATGATTCAGAGACTGATAAGTATTTTGGATATTTTGAGGACGAGATCGCTAAAATTTGGCCGTTATTGGAGTCAGCTGATTTGGTGATCGGGTACAATATTAAAGGTTTTGATTATGAGGTTCTGGCTCCATATTATCGGGGAGATGTAAAAAAGTTTCCAACGGTTGATCTACTGGAAGTGGTTAAAGATGCTTTGGGGTTTAGGTTGAAGCTGGATAATTTGGCAAAAGCGACACTGAATAAGGGTAAGATAGGTGACGGTTTGGATGCGGTGAGGTATTTTCGGGAAGGTAAGTTGGAGGAGTTAGCCAAGTACTGTTTGGAGGATGTTAGGATTACGAGGGAAATATTTGACTATGCGAGCAGTTACGGTAAGTTGAAATATCCGGATTTGGGCGGAGTAATTAAAGAGTTCATGGTAGATTTGGGAAAATACACTCCGAAATCGATTAATGACACGCAGATGAGTTTGGCACTTTGATTCTAGTGAACTTGCGATTTTAATGAGGCAAGGATTTGTAAAAGTTATAATTAGTATGTATGCAGACACAATCTAAAGAAAAAAAAGAAGAAAATAAGGGGCGGTTGAAAATCGATATTTCTGATTTTTTGCTAAACACTGAGGATGATGATTTGATGTCGAGAGCATTGGTTACTCCTGATTTTGGCAGGTTAGGAGAGAGAAGGTTGATGGCCTTGGAGGATTTTTTGGTTGGTGAGGTTGGTGAAGATGGAGCGTTTGTTATTTCAGTTGCGTTGAGAAAGGGTGGCAGGATCTATTTGAAATATCAAACCGCAGGTAATCTTTTTTTGAAACCCAAGGCGTTTGTTAAGGATGATCCGAATGAGTTGGCGCCTGAGGAAGTTTTGGGTATGGCAACAATTGCGTGGGAGGATCTGGGAAGTTATGTTTAGTTTTTTTGACAACTGAGGCTAATTGTATAAAATAGCTGTTTATGAATTATTGGATGCTAGTTTCCAGTCCGGAAAATTTTGAGATTTCGAGAAAGATGAATTTTAGTCTGGCGGGTATGAAATCCAGGCATAGAAAAAAGGCAGTGGATGTGCGGGTAGGAGATAAAGTGATATTTTATTTGACAAGGATTGGCAGTTTTGGTGCGACAGCCGAGGTTAAGGGTGAATTTTATGAGGATGATAGTTTGATTTGGGTTTCTGATAAACCAAATGAATTTTATCCGTTTAGGTTTATGATCGAACCTGAGATCGTGGTCAACGAAAAATCTTTTGTAAAGGCAGAGGAGTTGAAGGATCAGATGGAATATATAAAAAAATGGCCAAAAGAACACTGGAAATTGGCTTTTCAGGGTAATGTTCATAGATTACCGGAAAGTGATTATTTGCTGATCAAGTCAGTTTTAAGTGAGAGGGGAAAATAAGATGATTAATTTGCTTAACAGAGATAAGGTTGCCGAGAAGATCGGTGATGGGGTGTTATCTATTCAAGCGATCGAAAGTTGCTGTGGTTACGGTTTGGAAACAAACATTAATGACTCTAGGTCAAGGAGTAATGTTGAGGTAGATGGTATCAAGTTCTTGATCGACGAGGAGACGAATAAAATTGCTCCAGAGTTATCGATCGATGTAGATGGTCAAGATTGTTTAGAGGTTAAAAACCTTAAAGCTAGAAGTTATTGTGGTTGCGGAAGGAGTTTTACTGTCTAATTGTTCATTAGGAGTCAATTTAGTTTTGAAATTATGAAAGGAATGAAGATCAATAATTTGAAGGTGAGTGTGGCTGGAAAGCGTGTGGTTGATGGCCTAAATCTTGAGGTTAAACAGGGCGAAGTATTAGCATTTATGGGTCCGAATGGTTCAGGTAAGTCGTCACTGGCTATGGCGGTGGCTGGTTCACCGAAGTATCAGGTTGAATCCGGTCAGGTTTTGCTTAATGGTGTAAATTTATTGAAGCTAAAGCCGGACGAGCGAGCGAAAAAGGGATTGTTTGTTAGTTTCCAGCATCCAGTGGAAGTAGCTGGGGTAACAGTGGCGTCTTTTTTGAGGATGGCTTATTTGGCAAAGAGTAAAGAAAAAAGGATGGGTTTTGGAGAATTCGGCAAGATTTTGAGCGAAAAAATGAAGATCGTCGGTATTGATGAAAAATTTGCCTCCAGGGAGCTGAATGTAGGTTTTTCGGGTGGAGAGAAAAAAAAGCTCGAAGTGCTGCAGTTACTGATTCTTGAGCCGGAGTTCGTGATATTGGACGAGCTTGATTCCGGATTGGATATTGACTCGGTCGCATTTTTGGCTAAGGCGGTATCGGGGATGGTAAAACAGAAAAAAATCGGTGTAATTGTGATTACTCATTACGAGAGGATCCTGAAGTTTTTGAAACCTGATAAGGTGGGTGTGTTCGTGGATTCAAAATTAAGGACAATCGGTGGAAAAGAAATTGTTAAGCAGCTGGAAAGGGAAGGGTATGCTGCTTTTAAGGATAATTAGGATAAAAATTTATGCAGAGCGTAGTCGGAATCGACCAATCGAATGTTAAGGCTAACCGCGAACGGGCGGTTGTGCGTCCAGAGCGGGGATTAACCAGAGAGATTGTCGAGCTTATTTCTCGGGAGAAAAATGAGCCTGATTGGATGAGGGAAAAACGGTTGAGGGCGTATGAGATTTTTTTGGAAAAAAAGATGCCGACTTGGGGTGCGGATCTGTCTGGGCTTAATTTTGATGAAATAACCTTTTATTTGAAGGCAGATAGTGGAAAGTATGCTACGTGGGAAGAGGTACCAGAGGATGTAAAAACGACTTTTGAAAGGCTGGGAATTCCGCAGGCTGAGCGCAAGTTTTTGGCAGGTGTGGTTGGTCAATATGAGTCGGAAGGGTTTTATCAGAGCTTAATGGATAAATACGCAAAACAAGGAGTGATTTTTTGTGACACTGATACGGCTGTGCAGAAATATCCTGAGCTGATAAAAGAGTATTTCATGACGCGCTGTGTATCTATTGCAGACCATAAGTTCGCATCATTACATGGGGCGGTATGGAGCGGTGGAAGTTTTGTGTATGTACCGTCAGGAGTAAAGGTAGATCTGCCATTGCAGACGTATTTTAGGATGAATGCTAAAAATTATGGGCAGTTCGAGCACACCTTAATTGTGGCTGAGGAAGGCAGTGATGTACATTATATCGAGGGTTGTACAGCCCCTAAATACTCTTCGACTTCGATGCATAGCGCTGTTGTTGAGATTTTTGTTAAGAAAAATGCTCATGTTAGATATACGACTGTCCAGAACTGGTCAACGGACGTTTATAATCTCAACACTAAGCGGGCAATTGTTGAGGAAGGTGGGTTTGTGGAGTGGGTAGGTGGTTCGATGGGGTCTGGTGTGACAATGCTGTATCCAGCTTCAATGTTGATTGGTCGTGGTGCCAGGGCGGATCATCTTAATATCGCAGTTGGTGGTCCAAACCAGTATAAGGATACAGGGGCGAAGGTTTTTCATGGTGCACCTGAGACAACATCGACAGTTGTGTCTAAATCAATAGTTTTTGGTGGCGGTGAAACGGTTTATCGCGGGTTGCTTAGGGTAGCAAAAGGGGCGGTTGATTCGAAAGCTCATGTTCAGTGTGACGCATTAATGCTTGATGATATATCTAAATCAGACACGGTGCCGACGATGGAGGTTTTTGAAGATCAGGTTTCAGTGGGTCACGAGGCTACAGTAGGAAGAATATCTGAAGAAATGCTTTTTTACCTTCAATCGAGAGGTTTAACAGAAGCAGAAGCCATGGCTATGATCGTGCGAGGTTTTGTTGAGCCGGTGGTTAAAAAATTACCTCTTGAGTATGCAGTCGAGCTAAATAGGTTAATTGAGTTAGAGATGGAGGGGTCCATAGGGTGAGGAAGCAGCTTTTGGTCTTGGGTGATAATGAAGAAAGAAATATCCGTGAGAAGATCTTGCCGGGCAAAAAGGAAGTTGAGGTGGAAATTAAGGGTGATGACAGCAGTTTTGACTATTATGCAGTTTTGGATGGAAAAAATGATGATGCCTTTGATATTAAGACTGTGGTGACCCATGTTGGTTTAAGGGCGAGGAGTAATATTTGGATCAAGGGAGTACTAAAGAATAATTCTAAGGTCGATGTTAGCGGTTTGATTCGGGTGCTTAATGGCTCAAAAGGTAGTGACGGTAGATTTAAGGCTGAGTTTTTGGTATTTGATAATGCGGTCGCTAAGCCCGTGCCAGGGTTGGAGATCGAAGAAAATGATGTGGCGGCCGGACATAGTGCTTGGGTGACGAAGGTAAGTGAAGATATGATCTTTTATTTGATGACAAAGGGGTTAAGCAGGAATCAGGCTGAGAAGGAAATTATAAAAGGGTTTTTGAAAATTTGAATGATATGTTGAGGAATGATTTCGAAATATTTACCCAAAAAGTAAACGGCAAGCGTTTTGCTTATTTGGACAATGCGGCTACTACGCAAAAACCTAAAGTGGTCGTTGAGCGAACTGAGAGGTTTTATTCTAAGGAATATGCAACGATAAATCGTGGGGTATATAAGTACTCAGAGATGGCTACAGAGGCTTTTGAGAAAGCAAGAAAAATTGTTGCAGATTTTGTTAATTGTCAGAAGCCGAAAGAAATAATATTCACATCCGGCACAACAGAGAGCATTAATTTGGTGGCGTATGCGTGGGGATTGGAATATTTGAAAAAAGGTGACGAGATCGTTCTCTCTATTTCTGAACATCATGCGAATATCGTTCCTTGGCAGATGGTTGCAAAGAAAACAGGCGCAAAATTGATTTTTGTGGATATTGACGATTTTGGGTTAGTTAATATTGAAGATTTGAGAAATAAGATTTCTAAAAATACAGCTTTAGTCGGATTGGTTCATGCTTCGAATGTGTTAGGCGGAATAAATGATCTAAAATCATTGGTTAAAGAAATCAGAAGAATCAATAATCGAACGAAAATTTTGGTCGATTGCGCACAGACTGTGGGGAAAATGAGAGTAAGTGTACAGTCAATTGGTGCAGATTTTTTGGTGTTTAGTGGTCACAAGATTCTTGGTCCGACTGGGGTTGGTGTGCTTTGGGTCAGGGAAGAGGTGGCGAGTGGTATGGGTCCGTTTTTGGGTGGAGGTTCGATGATAAAAGATGTCACGGAGACCGATTCTGTTTGGAACGATATTCCGTACCGATTCGAAGCTGGGACTCCAAACATTGCCGGTGTTTTGGGGCTTGCTACGGCAATTGAATATTTGGAGTCGGTTGGTATTGAGACGATTGAAATGGAAGATCGTAAGCTGTCTGAACAAATGATGAGTGAGTTTGAGGCAAGGGGGATTGATTTTTTGGGACCTAATGTGTCGACAAATAGAGTAGGAATTTTTACTTTTAATGTCAAAGGTATTCATTCGCACGACTTGGCCAGTGTGCTTGATGCAGAGGGTGTGGCGGTTCGTTCCGGACTACATTGTGCGCATCCGTTAATGAAAAAACTCGGTATCGAGTCGGCTGTGAGAGCTAGCTTGTATTTTTATAACGATCAAGAAGATATTAAACAAATGTTTGACGGAATTGAAAAAGCTAAAGTCGTATTAAAGGTAAAATAAAGGATATATGGATAATTTGTATCGTGACGAATTGCTTGATATTGTCAGAGAAAGTTCGACACAAAAAAAGGTGCGTAAGCCCGATATGGTGATCGAGAGTTTTAATAGCCTGTGTGGTGACAAGCTGACTATTAATCTCAAACTAGATGGTGATGAAATTACTGACTACGGTTTTGAGGGTAATGGTTGTTTGATCTCTCAAGCCTCCGCATACTTGCTCAAAGAAAGATTGATTGGTCGAAGTTTGCCTGAGCTTAAAAATATCGCTGACGATGAGGTTTTGGAGTTGTTGGGTATTGGCAGGCTGAGTCCGTCTAGGTTAAA
>CAYUKQ010000009.1:0-30311 GCA_964445355.1 uncultured Gammaproteobacteria bacterium | reverse complement strand
ACGATGCGTAGTGTTAGGAAGGCAATGAGATTGCTTTAAGTTAGGTTTTCTTTTGAAAGCTATGGGAAAAAAGGAAAAGGCAAAAGGGGTTCAAAGTGTGATTAGGAGTAAGGGAAGACAAAAAGAGGTCAACAAAAGGGAAGATTTGAGATATGGGAAGAGGTGAAAAAAATACCCCGCGGTTAAGCGGGGCTGTGTGGCTTGGACTAGTAGGGGATGAAGCTGAATCGTGGCTGGCGGGATGGGCGAATGAGATTGGGGAATTCGTCGGTTACTTCTTTAGGGAAGTTGTTTGGGACTTCGACGAGACCTTCGAACATCGCCTTTGGTCGGATGGCAATGGCGTGACCTTCGTGCTTGTAGAGAGGAACGTAGACTACTAGAGGTTCTCCGTTCTTGTCATCGACATCGACTGCTGTGCCCAGCACAAGGTAGGTTTTGCCTTTGTAGTGGCGGTACATACCGAGTCGGATGTGATACTCACCACTACCGTCTTCTTGGAGAGAGGCGGGGATGTTCCAGCTCAGTGCAGGGTCAGTGTCGAGGGCGCGACTGGCGGTTCGTGCCAAGAATGGCGGACCGTTGAAGGGGTTGAAGATGATGAGGTAGTTGCTTTCGTTCTCGCTGTGTCTGGCGTGGCCGAGTACACGGCATCTGCCGTCAATCGCTCCAGTGTCGTGCGATAGCGGATATCTGGTGGTTGCGCCGATAGACGCAAACGCAGAGGTGCGAGCACTTTCGTGCATCAGTTGTTGTCTAGCTGTCAAAGGGCGTTTCTCCTTGAATCGATCAGGATTCTGACAAGGATTTTAGCATAGTATATCGACTATGAGCTTGCTATTAAAAAACTTCAGCTGATATACTTACGCCCAGTTTTGGAGAAGATAAAATATGCCATTAAAGCCGACAATTACCTATGATGACTTTGCTAAGCTTGATTTGAGAGTTGGCGCAGTCGAGAGTTTTGAAGAGGTGGAGAACTCGGAAAAACTTATTAGGTTATCGGTAAATATAGGTCTAAATACCAGACAAATTTTGGCGGGCATCAAGGGTATGGTTACGAGAGAGGAATTATTGGGTAGGCAGATTGTTATTGTGGCTAATTTGGAGCCAAAAAAAATGGCTGGTATGGAATCTCAGGGTATGATACTTGCCGCTGATGATCAGGGCGAGGCTATAATTATTTCTCCAGTTAGACAGATTGATAACGGAACAATTGTTAGATAAAAAAATATGGCAAAAATATTAAAGGTAAATAACAAACTTAAGGCCAGAGTTAACAAAAAGGCTTTGATGCCACCTACGGCTGGAAAGGGCAGTCCTTGGCGCGGTTATTTGATTTATGGATTGATGGCACTAATGCTGTTTTTGGTATTGTTTAATTTTTCAGAGTCTGCCGGTCAGGGGGAGAAGATTACCTTGTCACAAGCACTGTCTGACATTAAGGAAGACAAGGTTAAGAATGTTTTGGTTGATGGTGATAAAGTCGAATTACTTTATAAGGACGATTCGGTAAGACTTGCCCAGAATGAAAATAACGAGTCATTAGTTGAGACTTTTTCAGCAAGCGGAATAGATCCATCAAAAATCTCGTATGAAGTAAAGGATAATTCGACTAGTGAGTTAATTGGTTCGGTCTTAATTAATTTCTTACCGCTAATTATTATTATTGCGGTGTTTTTCTTTATTTTTAGACAAGCCAGAGATGGGGCGAATTCGGTTTTTTCCTTTGGTCAGTCAAAAGCTAAGAGGTTTAGTAAAGATAATCCGACCGCAACGTTTAAGGATGTGGCTGGGGTTGACGAGGCGAAGAAGGAATTGGAGGAAGTGGTTGAATTTTTGAAAAATCCGAAGAAATTTACAGCTCTGGGTGCAAAGACGCCAAAAGGTGTTTTGTTGGTTGGTCCGGCCGGAACAGGTAAAACTTTGTTGGCAAGAGCGGTAGCAGGTGAAGCCGGTGTACCGTTTTTCTCCGTAGCGGGTAGTGAGTTTATGGAAATGCTGGTTGGGGTAGGAGCAGCAAGAGTGCGTGATTTGTTTGCAAACGCCAAAGCTGCTGGCAGTGCGATTATTTTTATTGACGAAATTGAGTCAATTGGACGTCAGCGAGGTATGAGTGTTTCTGGTGGTCACGATGAGAGGGAACAGACCTTGAACCAGATATTGGTTGAGATGGACGGATTTAATCCGAATGACAATGTGATTGTGATGGCTGCAACTAATAGACCTGATCTATTGGATCCGGCATTGGTCCGTCCGGGACGATTTGACAGAACCGTAGTATTGTCTTTACCTGATATTGAGGAACGGAAAGCGATACTGGCGATACACAAGTCAGGTAAGCCGTTCGCAAAAAGTGTTGATTGGACCAAAATTGCCAAAAGAACGGTTGGATTTTCTGGAGCAGATTTGGCAAATATGCTGAACGAAGCAGCAATATTGACTGCACGTGAGGGTAAAAAAGAGATCACTGCTTTGCAGCTTGAGGAAGCGGCGACTAAGGTCAAGATGGGTCCGCAAAAGAAGCGCTTACAAAGTCAGGAAGAAAAAGAAATGACAGCTTATCATGAAGGAGGACACGCGATTGTGGCTCATTTTAGCCCGAATATGGATCCGGTTCATCGTATTTCGATCGTATCGAGAGGAATGACGGGCGGACATACACTTATTCCACCTTCGGTTGATCGTACAACTGAAAAAAAGTCGCATTTACTTGAGCAGATTGCAACTTTGCTGGGGGGTAGAGCGGCTGAGGAGTTGGTTTATGGTGAGGTTTCAACTGGAGCCTCGAATGATTTGTCAGTGGCGACAAATATTGCCAGACAAATGGTTACTGAATTCGGAATGAGTAATTTAGGGGCGATAAATGTGGGAGGACAGCGAGATTTTGGGGTTTGGGGGGTTGATTCAGGGCCCGGTTATTCTGAGGAATTTGCTGCCAAAATTGACAAAGAAATTAGCAGAATTTTGGATGAGGGTTACAAGAACGCTCTAGGTCTACTTAAAAAGAATAGAAAGGTTTTGGATCTGGTGGTGAAAAGATTGGTTGAAGTCGAAACAATGGAGTCTGAAGAGTTTGAAAAAATTGCCGGTTTAAGGCCGGTGGTTGCCAGAAAGATTCAAACTTCTAAGAGCCTGAGTTAAGATTAAGGGTAGGATGTCAAAAAGATTTGTAGTTGTTGACGGAAATTCGATTTTTCACCGCGCTTATCACGCAATACCGTATTTGAGTACAAAAAATGGCGATACGGTGAATGCTGTATACGGTTTTTGCAGTATTATTCTCAAAATCATTGCAGATATAAAACCGGATAAGCTGGTGGTTGCTTTTGATAGAGCCGCACCAACATTTAGACACATTGAATATGAGGCATATAAAGGTCAGCGCGGTGCGCCTCCTGAAGATCTGTATCCACAACTTCCACTGGTTAAGGATTTTTTGGATTCAGCTGATATTAATTATTTTGAACTGGATGGGTATGAGGCGGATGATTTGATCGCGACAATTGTTAGTGGTGTAGAGGAGCAAAGTGATGATGAAATTTTTATCGTATCAGGGGACCGTGATGGCTTGCAGTTAGTGAATAAGAGGGTACGGGTTTGGGCAGCCGGATCAAAAGTAACAGAAGGGATTGTGTTTGATGAGGATAAGGTTAAGGAAAGATATGGGGTAATGCCCGGACAGATGGTTACGTACAAGTCGTTGGTGGGTGATAGCTCGGATAATATTCCTGGTGTAAACGGTGTCGGACCAAAAAGTGCCACGGATCTGATTTTGCGATTCAATGACTTAGAAACAATTTACAACAATCTTGATGAGATAAAGGGCAGTTTAAGACAAAAGTTGGAATTAGGTAAAGATCAAGCCTATCAAGCCAGATCGTTGGTTATCTTAGATAGAAATGCACCAATCAAGTTTGATTTGAGTGAAATTCCTAATGAAATTAATTGGAATGGAATCCACGACTTTTTCCATTCACTTGAATTCAAGTCGTTAATTGCAAAATTGCCAGCAGAAATTATCCAGAAAAAAGATTATCAAGAAAGAATGATTTAGTTGTATATATAAATTACTCAAAAAATGAAAAAAAACCTATCCAATAAGAATATTAAGGTCGCATTGATTCACGATTTTCTGACAGAGTACGGAGGTGCTGAAAGGGTACTAGAAGCCTTGGTGAAAATGTATCCGTCGGCTGTAGTCTATACCGCGTATGTGGACAGACGAAAGTTTGGTAAGAACGGAAGGTATTTAACTGATTCTGTAATTATTAGCAGTGTATTTCAAAAAATCTTATTTTTTAAAAAATTAATTTCTCCGATGAGAGTATTTGCTCCGTTAGTGTTTAGGCATTTTAATCTTGATGATTTTGATCTGGTGATTTCGTCAACGAATACTTATTTTGCCAAAGCGGTGGTGGTGAGGAATGGTTTGCATATCTGTTATTGTCATACGCCGCCAAGATATTTGTATGGGTATCCAACGGCCAGGAATTGGAAGAAAAGTCTGGTTGGTAGACTGATCGGGGAATTAATGAACTTTGCCCTGCGTCAGGTGGATTTTTCAGTTTCGCAGAAACCTAATGTTATGATCGCGAATTCAAAGGAGGTTCAGGCAAGAATTAAAAAATTCTACCGCAGAGATTCGGTGGTCGTATATCCTCCGGTTGAAGTGGGTGATTACCAAGTAAAGAGCGGTGGTAGTTATTACTTGGTGGTTTCACGACTTGCGAGAGCAAAAAGGGTTGACCTGGCGATTTTGGCAGCAAAGAGGCTGAAAATTAAATTGAAAGTTGTTGGTACCGGGGTTGAGTTGGATAGCTTGAAGAAGATTGCTGGTAGTGATACGGAATTTTTGGGATTCGTACCGGATAAAAATCTTTGGGAAATTTATGCTCAGGCGAAGGCCTTTTTATTCACAGCTGAAGAGGAGGATTTTGGAATGACACCGGTTGAGGCAATGTTAATGGGTAGGCCTGTGATTGCCCTTAATCAAGGCGGCGTGAAAGAGACAGTGGTGGATGGATCAACAGGCGTGCTGTTTGAGAACGCCGATGTTGATGATTTGGTTAGAGCCATTAAGCGATTCGAAAAAATGAGTTTTAACATCGATGATATCCAGAAACATGCAAGGAAGTTTTCTAGAAAAGTGTTTGAAGCAAAAATAAAAAAGATAGTGAAGGAGAGAATTGATGCCTGAGTTGCCAGAGGTTGAAACAATTAAAAGAGGTCTTGAAAATGCGGTAGTTGGTTTGAGATTAATAGATGTTGAGACAGATAATCCGAAGAAGTTTATCGGGCAAAAGAGCGATATTGTGGGAGCAAAGGTTAAAAGGATCAGCAGGAGAGCGAAGGTTTTGATCGTATATTTTGATAATGGAAATTCTTTGTTAGTACATCTTAAGATGACCGGACAGTTGATTTTTGAAGATGAAAATGGCTCAAGGATCAAGGGTGGTCATCCAATACCGCCATTAAATTTACCGGTGCCGAATAAGTCAACGCATGCGGTGTTTCGTTTTGATAAGGGCGTTTTATATTTTAATGATATTCGTAAATTCGGCTGGTTGATGGTAGTAGAGACTACAAAAATTCCTGAACTGAGTTTTTTTGTTGGTCTGGGTCCGGAGCCATTGGAGACGGGATTCGATGCGGTTAGGTTGAAGGAACTACTTGTAAAGAAGAAGAATCTTAAGATAAAACCTGTATTGATGGATCAGAAAATCCTAGCTGGAGTCGGAAACATTTATGCTGATGAGGCTTTGTTTTTAGCTAAGATCCACCCTGAAGAGAGAATTGTAAACTTAACTGATCAGGATTATTCAGCCCTTTATTCGGGAATTATTGAGGCATTGAAGACGGGGATTAAGCATAAAGGGGCATCAGATAGTAGTTATGTTGATTTGGGTGGAGAAAAGGGTGTGTTTTTAACTTACGCTAATGTGTATCACCGGACGGGTATGCTGTGTAAGGTATGCGGTGCCGTAATTGCAAGGATTGTGGTTGGAGGCAGGGGTACCCATTTTTGCCCTAAGTGCCAGATTAAGAGGTAGTTTGTATGTTAATCCGTAAGATTAAAATGGTTAATTTTCGTAGCTGGAAGAAGCTTGATTTGGAGTTCGTGCCGGAGATCAATATTATTTGGGGTTTAAATGCTAGTGGGAAGACAAATATTTTGGAAGCGATAGCGGTTATTTCTTTAGGTAAAAATCTTAGGGGTGAATATGAGTCAGAGATTATCAGACAAGGAAAAGATGCCAGTGTTGTTGAGGCAAAGGTAGAGCGTGACGGGCAGATAATCAGGTTAGGGTATTCGATTGGGAAGAATGAGCATTTCAGGACTAGTAAGAGGTTTTTGGTTAATGGTGTTGGTAGAACAAGAAGCATGTTTGCGGGTAACTTGGCAGTGGTATATTTCGGTCCCGAAGAGTTGGATCTGGTGGTAGGTTCTCCAGGGCAAAGAAGGCGATTCTTGGATACGACTTTGTCGATCGCGAGTCGAGAATATGCGAAAAATTTGCTTGAATACAATAAGGTTGTAAGGGTGAGGAATAAGCTTTTGTTTAGAGTGAGGGAGGGTGTATCTAAGTTGAATGAATTAGATTATTGGAATTCTCGAATGTTGGAGTTAGGTGAACAAGTCGGCAAAGAAAGGGAAGGATTTTTCTTATTTATTAATAATTTTGCTAATCCGAGCAAAAAAGTAACGTGGGAATATAAGCGCTCAGTATTGTCTGGTGAGAAGATGAAAGATAATCTTAGTCGTGAGATCGTTGCGGCGGTGAGTTTGTCTGGACCGCACAGGGATGATTTTAAGTTTTTTGATGGGGAGAGGAATTTGGCTAGTTATGGTTCGCGCGGAGAACAGCGGATGGCGGTATTGGCATTAAAAACTGCAGAGATCGATTATTTGTCGAAGGTATTTGGTAGTAGGCCGGTGTTGCTTTTGGATGATATTTTTTCTGAGTTGGATCATGTCAATAGGGGAAGAGTTTTGGAGTTAGTAAAAAACCAACAAAGTATTATTACCTCGACTGAGGCACATGCTGAGCTTTATGAGTTAGGTAAGATCCAAGAATTTTCCACAGCTGAATTGTAAAAAACGCTCCTTTTTAGGGGAGCGTTAGAGAATGCAGGTAAGAGAAAGCGGGAGTCTATTGGCCGGTGTTGGCTGGTATGTCGATCATGCCGACGATGCAAGCAAGGCCGGTGATGATCAGCATTAGCGCGGCGATTCCGGTAGAAGGAATCGCAAAGGGCTCGTTTCTGCCGAGGGAGAAGTACTTGATGAGGCTGTAAGTCGGCCGATTGACGACCGAGTTGTGGGACTCGAGGTAGGTTCCCGCGGCCATAAGACCGAAGGTGACTCCCATAAAGATGAGGAAGATCCCAACAACAATCGGGTTCACTTTTTCTCCTTACTGGTTGAAGCGGATGGCCAGCTTGACTGGTAGGTAGGTGATGCTGATAACTAATGCGGCGAAGATCATGAACGGATCCTGATCCATACTGGCGATCATCCAGCCAAGAATTAGGATCGAGATAACGCCGAGGACGTCTCCAAATGAGATCATCCAGAAGAGCCGGATAGAGTCCAGCTCGTAGGCGTTAACGATCGTGCCGATCAGTATAAGTCCCACGAATGGAACCGTAAGGACGGTGAGCAGAAGCGCGACCTCTTCGATGGCGAAAAGGTCTTTGAGGAAATAGTACGGCAGTGCCGATACTATGACCTTGAGGGCGATTTCGACGATCGATGGTCGGCGTCTTGGGCATTGTTCGTCAGCTTCGCGGGTGAGCTCTCGGAGATTTTCACTGAAGAGAGCTGCGGCGATGATGACGGAGATGATGACCGCACCGAAGTGCTGAATGATCCATAGGAATACCCAGTAAGGCAAGATCTCCCCCTTGAAGGCTTAAAGTGCAACTCTTACGGTGCTTATTATACTACTTTTTAGGCCTATAGTCAATTATGTTGAAGCTAAAATGAGGATGGAGGTGCTGTTTGGTCAATTGCGGGAAATGTGCGATAATTAGATCAATGTTGTACCATCCAAAATTTACTATCAGTAACCAAATACTTACCAATATTGCTAATATTGTGGCCGCAAAAGAGTTCATTGAAAGTGCGCCACTGATCCCGGCTTGGGAGGCAAAATTCAGACGTGAAGCGATAGAAAGAACGGTCCATCATGGGACTCATTTGGAGGGGAATAGACTAAATCTTGCACAAGCTAAAGAAGTTCTCGATGGTCGGGAGATTATGGCAAGAGAAGATGATATTCAAGATATTATTAACTATCGGGAAGTACTTGATTATATTGATAGTGTTGCAAAAAAGGAGGGTCGACTGACTGAAGAGGTGTTGCTCAAGATCCATTCATTAACGGTAGATAAATTATTACCGGACGATCAGAAAGGCAAGTATCGTACTCAGCAGGTGTATGTAACTAATAGTAGGACTGGTGAAATATCCTTTACACCTCCTAAGCCGCACGAGGTTCCTGGCGAAGTGAGCGATTTTTTGAGTTGGCTGAATTCTGTTGAAGCAGATAATGTGCATCCGACATTAAAGGCGGGAATCGTGCATTACAACTTGGCTAGAATTCACCCGTTTGTGGATGGAAATGGTCGAACTTCGAGGGCATGTGCGACCTTGGTATTGTTTTTGTCAGGATATGATATTAAGAAGTTTTTTGCGCTGGAGGAATATTATGATACTGACGCTGCAAGTTATTACAAGACTTTGCAGGAGACGAGTAATCAGAAGGTATTAAATGAGTCCGGCAGAGATTTAACCGGATTTTTGGAGTATTTTACCAAAGGTCTGGCAGTGGAGTTGATTAGAGTTAGAGAGAGGGTTTTGCATTTGTCGAGCGATTTGAGATTAAAAAAGCGGGTGGGTCAATTAGCACTGACGGAGAGACAGGCAAAAATTGTTGAATATATCCAATCTTATGGGAAGATCACTAATCGGGAATGGCGTTCATTGTTACCTGATTATTCGGATGACACTATCCTGCGTGATTTGAAGGATTTGATTAAGAAAAAAATCATTAAGAAAAAGGGTACAACCAAATCCGCGGTGTATGTAATGAAATAATTATGAAGTTTGTTGAGTTAGCAAAAAGTTTTGAGGAGATAGAGAAGACGGCGTCAAGAAATGAAATGACGGCGATGCTGGCGGACTTGTTTAATAAAGCTACGCCTGAAGAGCTGGAGAAGATTGTGTATTTATCTTTGGGGAGATTGGCACCGCTTTATGAGCCGATCGAGTTTGGAATGGCAGACAAATCGGTGGTTTTGGCGCTGGCAAAAGTCTTTGATCGAAGCGTTGATGATTTGACAATTGAGCTTAAAAAGGTTGGCGATGTTGGTGTGCTTGCGGGAAATATGGTTGATTCTCAGAATAAGCGCAGTGATTTGAGTGTATTAGAAGTTTTTGAAAGTTTGTATTCGTTGGCGATGGAAAATGGCACGGGGTCGGTGGAGAGAAAAAGTGTGATCTTGGCTGATTTGATAAAAAAATCTGATAGTATTTCGGCAAAGTTCTTAGCTAAGATTCCAACAGGTAAGATGAGGTTGGGATTTAGTGATATGACAGTACTCGACGCTTTGTCTGTTATGGAGACAGGGGATAAGTCAATAAAGAAACAGCTTGAAAATTTTTATAATCTTGGTCCCGATTTGGGCAGAATTGCAAGAGTTTTTAAACAGAAAGGTCTGCAGGGTTTGACAAGTGGCGGTATCAGCGTCGGAACGCCGGTAATGATGGCGAGATGTGAACGGTTAAATGATGCAACCGAAATTTTGAATAAAACGGGTGGAGTGGTAGCATTGGAGCCTAAATATGACGGCTTTCGTTTGCAGGTCCATCTTGATCGTCGGGGTGGATTACTCACGAGAGACAGACATGGAGAGGTGGTACATTCTCAGGTTAAGTTGTTTACTAGGAATTTGGAGGATGTTACGTTCATGTACCCTGACATTGTTGAGGGGACCTTGTCTGAAGTTAAAGCAGATAGGGCAATATTTGAAGGTGAGGCTTTGGCTTATGAGGAGTCGACGGGAGAGTTTCGTCCCTTTCAAGAAACCGTACAGCGGAAACGTAAACATGGGATCGAGGCGAAAGTGCTGGAGATACCACTGAGACTTTTTGTGTTTGAGTTTTTGTTTGCCGACGGGGTAAGTCTGATTGATGAGCCGTATCAATCAAGGCGGGAAGTAATGAGGAAGAGTTTTGATCATGGGGGTACCGTAGTTTTGTCAGAGGAGGTTGTGGCCAGAACCGAGAAGGAAATTAATGAATACTTTGCAAAAGAAATTGAGCGAGGTCTGGAAGGGATAGTTGCAAAAAAACTAGATGGGGTTTATCAAGCCGGGGCACGCGGATGGAACTGGATTAAGTTTAAGAGAGGGTTTTCTGGTAAGAGTTTGACAGATACGATCGATTGTGTGGTGCTTGGTTATGATTATGGTAGTGGAAAGAGGACGAAGTTTGGGATTGGGGATTTTTTGATCGGAGTTTATGATGATGAAAATGATTGTTTTACAACAATTGCTAAGGTTGGTACAGGGTTAACTGATGAGGAGTGGATTAGCATTAGAAAGTCTCTGGATGAGATCAGGGTTAAGGAAAAACCAAAAAATGTAGTAGCAAAAAAGTTGGTCGAGGTAGATGTGTGGGCGGACCCAAAGATAGTGGTGGTCATAAAAGCGGACGAGATAACGCGATCGCCAATGCATACAACGGCCGAGGCTGATGGTTTGGGTTTGGCGTTAAGATTTCCAAGACTGGAAGAGTTTGGTAGGGAAGATAAAGAGCCGACCGATGCTACGACTGTAAAAGAAATAGTTGCGATGTACAATGGACAGAAGAAGCAAAAAGCCTGATGAGTAATTTGATGGGTGCACCGATCCAGTCAGAGGTAATTGAGGGTGAATCTCAAGGAAAAGGGGATAGTCAGTTGATGGCGGCTTTAGGTTGTTTCTATTTTCTGTCTTTGCTTGTAGTGGTACTTAAACCGAAGGATGCTTTTGTATTATGGTATGCAAAACATGGGGTGTTATATTTTGGTTTGGCAATTTTTTTCTGGATACTTTCGTTTTTTGGTTTGTTGTCGATTTTGGGATTGATCGGTGAGATTGTTGTGTTGGGTTTGGCAGTGGTGAGTTCAACGAAGGCAATGAGTGGAGAAAAATATATGTTGCCATACGTTAGCCCAATTGCATTAAGAATTGAGCTTAAATGGTTAACTGATATATTGCAAAAGTAAACCTCTTAAGGTAAAAAGAACTGGTAATTTTTAAAAGGTTTTGAAAAACTTTTTTTGGAAGGGGGTGGCTTAGAGAATATGGCAAAGACAAATGAAAACAATCCAATGGCAATCGTTGCTTATTTGTGGTTTGTTGGGGCGATCGTGGTATTAGTTCAGAACCCAACCGATAAATTTTTGAAATTCCATGCATGGCAGTCAATTATGCTTTCGGCTGTATGGATGGTTATTTGGGTAATTATTAATATGCTTGTAGGTTCTATGAGTTATGGTTATTACTCAGCCGGATTTGGCTTGCTGGGTTTGCTTACTCCGGTTCTATCCTTGGCATTTTTTGCAGCATGGATAATCTGTGTTGTTAAGGCTTACCAGGGTGAGATGTACAAGTTGCCTGTATTGGGTGACATGGCTGAGAAACAGGCTAATAAGTCGAAGTAAAACTTAAAAATTGAATATTAGAGGCTGCACTGTGCGCTTACTTGTGAGGTGTTTTAGGAAATCTACGCAAAAATTACGGCAGAGCGGCCTCTTTTTTAATGGTAATTTTGTAAAATTAGCTGATGATAAAAAAAATTGTTGTGGGGTTAGGTAATCCTGGTGGAGAATATGACGGGACGAGACATAATATTGGAAAAGAAATTGTAAATTTTTTGGCGGATGAGAAGGATCTGGTTTGGAGAGATTTGGGATATGGTTCTTGGGCGGTTGATGAGGGAGTAGGTTTTTTTATTCCGAAAGTGTTTATGAATAATTCAGGCGTGGCTGTGGTTAAGGTTATGCGTGAATTTGATTTGAGTTCGAGTAATTTGTTGATAGTGAGAGATGATTTGGATATGGATTTGGGTAAAGTTAAGGGGTTTGTGTTCAGGTCCGGTAGCGGAGGACATAACGGGCTGGCATCAATAATTGGTGAATTGGGAACAAATGATTTTTGGCAGGTAAAAATTGGTATAGGCAGACCGCAAGATAAAAGCGATATTGACGGTTTTGTGATCGGCAGTTTTAGTAAAAACGAACTGGAGGTTATTAACCCGGCGATGATAGAGGCGGAAAAAAGAGTGCGAGAATGGTATGAAAAGTAAGTTGGATATGGATTCTGGCGGTTCGGTTGAAAAACTGACGGTGACTGTTAAGGGGCGTGTGACAATGGTGGGGTATAGGGCGTTTTTAGCTAAGAAGGCGCAGGTTTTGGGTTTGACGGGCTGGGTGAGAAACGCAAAAGAGAGACCGTTTTTTTTGGGTGGTGAGGTAAATGCTTATTTTGAGGGGGAAAGGGTGCAATTAGAAGAAATACTTGAGGCCTGCGATAATGGTCCTTTGGGTGCCGGTGTTAAGGAGGTTGAGGCAAAATGGTCAAAAGGAAAACGGGTCTTTGGAAGTTTTGAGATCTTAAGATAATATTAGATTTAGGTAAAAATTTGCTAATTTTGGTAGAATTGGCCATTATTTTTGATAGGTATATTTGATCGGTATGCAAATAGCAAAAAGAGTGTTCGGAAAAGTAAGCAAGGTTGAGAGCCTGGATTTTGATCCGGAGTTATTGCCGCGTCACGTTGTGCTCATCCCGGACGGAAATAGGCGCTGGGCTAAAGAGCATCATTTGCCTTCGATCGAAGGACATAGGAGGGGTTTGGAGTTGGCAAAACAGCTAGCTAATGCTTGTAAAGATTGGGGGATTAAAACTGTTTCTATATGGGCATTTTCAACTGAGAATTGGGGAAGAGCAAAAGAAGAGGTTGGTTATTTAATGAAGGCATTTGATCAATATCTAAATGAGAATCTTAAACAGTTCGTTGAGGATGGGGCCAGAATTAAGATCTTGGGTCGTAAGGATCGAATTCCAAAATATTTGCTTCAAACCATTGAAAAGGTTGAGTCTGTCACAGCTAAGGGTGGAGTTTATCAATTGAATATTTGTCTGGATTACGGCGGAAGGGATGAAATAATTCGTGCGGTAAATGATTTGGTAAAAAAGGGTAAAGCGGTGACCGAAAAGGTATTTTCGGAAACTCTGGATACAGCGGGTTTGCCTGATCCCGATCTGATAATCAGAACGTCTGGCGAGATGCGAACTTCGGGCATGATGCCCTGGCAGGCTGCTTATGCTGAGTACTATTTTTCACCGGTATATTTTCCGGATTTTAATGTTGATAGACTTAGAGAAGCAATAGAGTCTTTTGTCGGCAGGCAGAGACGGTTCGGAAAGTAAAAATAAATAAAGAATATGTTGGATAAAAGCAGTCAGAGAGTTGGAGTTTTTTTAGATGTAGCTAATTTGTATCATTCAGCTAAGTCGTTATATAACGCAAGGGTTGATTTTCAAGAATTGCTAAGTGAAGTAATTGGGAATAGAAAATTAATTCGTGCTTTGGGTTATACGGTTTCGTCGGGCGAAGAGGAGGAGAAGGAATTTTTTTCAGCACTGAATAAGATGGGGGTTGAAGTGAGAACCAAGGAGTTGCAGACTTTTTCTTCGGGTAAGCAAAAGGGCAATATGGATATGGAGATCGCCATTGAGGCAATGGCTATGGCTCCAAAATTGGATGTAATTATTTTGGGAAGTGGGGATGGAGATTTTTCAGTTTTGGTTAACTATCTTAAAAGTATGAGCTGTTTGGTTGAGGTGGTTGCTTTTGGTAAGAGCACCTCGGCTAAGTTGGTTGATTCTGCTGACAGGTTTGTTGACTTGGATAAGGATGTTCCGAGATTTACTCGCGTGAGGAATAGAGGAATAGTTTCAAAAGTTATCAGAAACAGAAGATAAAGATGTTTAGATTGGATGATCAGGAAGAATTAAAAAAATTTAATAATTCTCTACTTGCTGATTCGATTAGAGGCTTAAATGCTCAAGTTGGGCAGGTTTTTGAAGATTTAAGGGGTTTGAAATTCTCTGATAAGTATAAAAATATTGAAAATGTCGTGGTTTGCGGTATGGGAGGGTCAGGATTGGGAATGAGAGTTTTGCAGAGTGTTTATTTCCAAAAGATAAAAATTCCCATGGAATTGGTCAATGAGTATGTTTTGCCTAATTATGTCAGCAAAAATACCCTGGTGGTATTATGCTCGTATTCCGGTACGACCGAAGAAACATTGAGTGCGTTTGATGATGCAGCTGGTAAGGGGGCGATGATTACGTATTTGTCTGCGGGTGGTAGGCTGGCCGAGATTGTGGAGCAATCTGGCTGGCAAGGGTATGGATTTCAGCCAAAAAATAATCCTTCTAATCAGCCTAGGATGGGGTTGGGGTATGGAATTACGGCGCTACTGATATTGCTGAGCAAATTAGGAGTTGTTGACTTTTCAGAATCTGAGGAGCAAGTGATCATTAATGCTATAGAAGAGACTAATGTTCGGTTTGATGAGAAAGTGGAGACTGTTAATAATCAGGCAAAGCAGGTGGCGCTGGAGATATTGGGTAGACAAGCCGCGGTAGTAAGTGCGGAGCATTTGAAGGGTTCGGCTTGGGTGATGCGAAATCAAATTCACGAGAATTCAAAGAATTACGCTAATGTCTATTTTTTGCCGGAGCTTAATCATCATTTATTGGAGGGTTTAGGTTTTCCAGAGGGGATAGGTGAACGGTTGTATTTTGTACTTATTGAATCAGAAAATTTTAACAAACGAATTAGGCAGCGGTTTGAAGTTACAAGGAAGGTATTGGAAAAACAGTCGATTGAATACTCTGTCTATGTAACCGATCAAAAAAACCAACTGGCTGAAATTTATGAGGTGTTGGTATTTGGTTCTTGGGTTTCATATTACTTGGCGTTTTTAAATGGAATTGATCCTGCTCCAATACCATTTGTAGATTTTTTTAAGGAAGAGTTGGCTAAACTAGATTAGTTTTGGTTTGATTTGACATATTGTTTAGACAGGGGAGTTGTTTTATTATTTGGGACAATATTATGTCTGCCTCTAAAAGTGATTATCCGGTATTTAAGCTTGTTTTTACTCGTAGTAGTAGGCTTGGCAGGCATGTTAGAGGGGTTGCGATACTCAATGTATTATTCTTACTGATTTTTTCTTCTCTTTTTGCTCCACTTATACAGTTTAATATTATTAACTCCCGACCATTGGATCGGCTGTTTGAGACAATGGCGAGTGAGAGTTTGGTCGATGAAAGTAGTCCACAGACAGACAAGGAAATCGCAATTGCACGAGAAGTTTGCGGAATTTCTGGTTCGGTTGAGGTAACTTTTGCTTGGAAGGAGATTAGCGGGTCAACCAAATATAACTTAGAGGTAGCAAGGATGACGGAGTTTGATCCGGCATCGACTTTGACTGCAACAACCTCTTCTCTCGAACACACGGTTACACTGGAAGCTGGTGTTAGATTTAGAGTGAAAGTGGTTGGTGAGGATGAAAGCGGAAAGGCAAAATCTTCATTAGCGGCGACTTATTACAATACTGCTTGTGAGCAGGAAAAGGAGACAAATCGACTTTCGGCATTTTCTAAAACTCTGAGTGACAGCACAACTGTCAATGCTTCAGAGAATGAAGGCTTAGTTGCTGGAGAGAAGATTGCTCAATCTAGCACGATGACTTGTACGATGAATCCAAATAATGTGTTTAGTATTAATGTTGGTTCGTCAACGGTAATTACAAATTTTAGTGTTAATATTAATAATCTTGATCAGGGTGAATTGTATGTTGGGGCAACATATACCGATGGCACGGTAAGGTTTTTCAAACAACAGCCAAATAGTGAACTTGTTCTCTCTTCTAATGCGAGAATCCGTGCCGGAGCCGACCAGGGATATTTTAATTCCACCTCTTCTGGTGGCAGTAAGACAATGTATTTCTCAATTTACTTGGATGGTGGGCATGCGGCACAACAAAACGCTTACACACTAAGTGCTTTTTATGTCCAGACGGTGGTAAATGGTCAACAGGTAGGTGACAACAAGCAGTGTAATGGCGCATCAAGTGGTTTGGGTGGGTTGGTAATTCATACCGTAGCAACCGCTACACCGACTCCAACCAGAACACCGACACCTATACCTAATACACCGACTCCAACCAGAACACCGACACCGACACCGACGCGAACTCCGACACCGACTACTTCGGTAAATACACCAACACCAACCACAACTGTAACGTCGCCGATGACTTGTATGATGACTCCTGATAATGTGTTCAATATGACCGTTGGGTCATCGGCTGTCACTCAGAATTTCAGTGTGACGGTTAATAATAAAGAGTTGGGTGAATTGTATGTTGGGGCAACATATGCCGACGGCACGGTAAGGTTTTTCAAACAGCAACCTAGCTATGAGTTGCCACTTTCGGCAAATGCGAGGATTAGATCAGGTACTGATCAGGGGTATTTTAATTCGACGTCGCAAGGAGGAAGTAAGGTTTTTAACTTTACAATTTCACTTGACGCCAACCATGCGGCACAACAAAACGCTTACACACTAAGTGCTTTTTATGTCCAGACGGTGGTAAATGGTCAACAGGTAGGTGACAACAAGCAGTGTAATGGCGCATCAAGTGGTTTGGGTGGGTTGGTAATTCATACTATTGCCGGACCAACACCAACACCGACACCGACACCTCCAAGTGTTGGTACTTTTAATGTTAGCTATTCAGGAATATCTTCAGTCGAGCCAATTGATCGTGGCAAGACAAGAACGTTTACTTTGAATTATAAGGACACAGGTGGTTGGGGTGGAAAACCGGTTGAGTTGTATGTAAATGACAGCGCATTGGCGAGTAATAACACAGCCTCATTGGATAACGGAAATGTTTATTTATCCTTTCCTCAGAAGACAATTTATCCAACTGGATCACAGCAAAGTTTGAGCTTTACTTTAACAGCAAATGAATACGCGACAGCAAAGGATTATATTTTCAAACTTCAGGGTTTGTATGTGGCCTCAGGTTTAGTGTTGCCCTTATCATCTTCGACAGGGTTTGCGACATCGAATCAATTGATGGTAAGAGTTGCTGCTCCGCCTGTTACTGGTACTCCGACCCCGACGATCAGTGTTTCTACTCCAACTCCGACGACAACCGTAAGTACGCCGACTCCAACTTCGGGTTCAACAATGACTTGTACGATGAGTCCGGCGAATGGTGTGTTAAATATTCAGTCTCTTTTTTCACAGCAGGCTCAACTTGCCTTTACTTTAACGGCAAATAGTCTTGATAGAGGTGAATTGTATGTAGGTGTGACTTATGTAGACGGTGGAATTGTAAAGTTTTTCAAGAATGAACCGAGCAATACAATCGTTTTGTCTGATCAGCCGGAGTTTAGTGCGACTATTCGATCTGAGGACACTGGTTATTATGATTCTCCTGGTGGGGGAAGTAAGGTATTCAGATTCAATCTGATTATTAGTGCAAATCATCCCGGGCAGTCTGGTGCATACTACTTGCCGGCAATATATATTCAGACCACACAGAGAAATGCAGCGGGTGAATTGGAGCAGGTTGGAACAAATAAAAACTGTACGACAAACGGAATTACAGTTAATGTAATTGGAGCACCTATACCGACCAGTACTACTGCGCCAAATACACCAACACCGACTACAACAGTTGCAACGCCGACTCCGACGCCAACAACCGGTGCTGGTTTGACATGTGGTTTTTCGCCGAGTACTCTTGCTTTTGCAAGGGGAACAGCGCCGGCAAGTTTTGGAAGTTTGAGTTTAAGTGGTGGAGCTGCAGGGGTTTCGTACTATGTTGGTATGATCAGCGGGGCTAACAATACACTTTTTGCAACACAAACTGGTGGAAAGATAGAGATTGGTGATAAAGATTTTAACCCGCTAAAGGTTTATCCGCAGAATCCGGTGATGAGTGGCGTAACTGCCTCGACTTTGATGTATGTTGACCCAACAAATACTGTACTTAGTGGCAGTTATGGGTTTGGATTGGGTGTATTTGAGCAGAGTGGGGTTTTAATTAAGAAGTGTGGTAATGATATTTCTTTAACGATCACTGATGGTGGTTCTGAACCTGCACCGTTAGGTAAAGTGACTTTGGAAACTTGTAGTAATGGTAAAGTATCAGCTTCTTTGGATTGGGCATTATGGAGTGTTAGTGAGGGATTAACTGCGACCAAGTATGTCTGGGAATACAATAAAGGGACGGTTATTGACGTATTGGGAGCAGGGTATATGACTGGTGAAAGTTTTTCAAGAACTGCCGGTGTAAGTGGTTTGGCGTCTGACAGTGATTATAGGTGGAAGGTATCGGCATATAACGGTCCAACACTGCTTAAGACATCGCCGGTTTTCGCTCACCATACTAAGTATTGTGAACCCCCTGTGATTACTGGTGTTACAGGTGTAGGTGATTCGATAATGCTTGGCGCTAAAAGCGCGTTGGAGGCAGGTCTACCTGGTATTGATATTGATGCGGTGGTAAGTAGGGGGGCGGCAGCTGGTATTTCGGTTCTGCAGGCGAAATCTGATTCGGGCACTCTGGGAGCTAGGGTAGTTGTTGGATTAGGGACAAATAATGGAATTACAAGTGGACAGATTGATCAGATCGCTTCGATCGTGTCGAGTCCGCGTCAATTGTTTTTGATAACTGTGAAGGTTCCGCAAGCACATGAAACTTCCTCGAATGATGCGATTAGATCCGGAGCTTCAAGACATGGAGCAACATTGATCGATTGGTACTCAAATTCAATTAGTCATCCGGAATATTTTGCTTCAGACGGTATACATCTAACCTCATCGGGTATTGATGCCTATGCTAATTTGGTATTAACTGCGTTGGGTTCGGGTCCGACTCCAACCTTAACTCCTAGCGGACCCGGTGAGTTTCAGGTGTTGGATCGGGTATTTAATTGTGTCGATAGTAGTAATGTAAGTGTTCGTTTTACCTGGACTCAATCATCCGGTGCGGTTAGATACGATTTGTATTGGGAAAGAACAGTTAATGGCACTACCGGTTTTGATGTCAGGCAAGATCAGTACTTTAGAGCTTCAAGCACTTCACTGAACTATTCAAATGCGACTTTTGCTCCGAATCAAAGGCTTTGGTACGACGTAAGAGCGGTTGGACCAACAGGCGCTAAGGTATGGTCTAAGCTTGGGTCTTATTATGTAGATTTGCCATCATGTA
The DNA here is from genome assembly GCA_964445355.1 of uncultured Gammaproteobacteria bacterium. Taxonomy (GTDB): domain Bacteria; phylum Patescibacteriota; class Microgenomatia; order CAYQLK01; family CAYQLK01; genus CAYQLK01. Next base: position 10,950 of record CAYUKQ010000009.1, on the reverse strand, counting down.
CGACTCCGCCGACTAATACACCGACTCCGACTACCACTGTTTCGACGCCTACACCAACGACAACGGTATCAACACCGACACCAACACCAACACGAACTCCGACACCGACCGCTACACTGACTCCGACACCAACGATCGCAATGACCTGCTCGATGAATCCGGCAACACTTTCTGTCAGGACAGGTCAATCGCAGAATTTCATTCTTACGGTTAATAACTTAGATCAAGGTGAGTTGTACGTGGGTGCGTATTATGTTGGTGATCCGAATGGGTATTTCTTCAAGTTGCAAAATGGAGTTTTGGTACTAAGCGATAAGGCTAGAATTAGATCGACTGATGGGACTTTGGGATATATTCAATCGTCTGGTGGAGGAGTGAGACAGCTTAATTTCAAGCTTGAAGCAGACGCTGGTGGTCCGGTAGGTCAATATACTTTAAGAGAGTTTTTCGTGCAAACAGTCAAAGATGGCCAGTTTATAAGAAATACGAGTTGTGTGGGTGGCGGTCAGATGGTAATCACTGTTACATCAGGACCGACGAATACACCTACTCCTACGAATACAATTACAAATACACCGACACCGACTTTGACTCCAACGATCACAACTGTTACGACTCCAACCAGTACACCAGTCCCGGGTAGTTTCGTTCCTGTAATTACGGAACTCGCTGCATCTTGCAGTCCAATAAACAATGCAAACTTGCTGATTGGTTGGGGGGCCGTTTCGGGCATTGAAGGATTTGGAATTGAAGTCGCAATATCGGCTTTTGATCCTTCGGACTTTAGCTATTTCAAATACCCAGCTGATTGGAGTAATTTAGCTGGTCTGTATGACAATACAAGTATTAGTGATTACGGATTTGTTTCTAATGCGACTTATCAGGTGAGAGTAACCGCAATTAAGAGTGACGGGTCGCTACATCGATCATTGGTAAAAACTGTTCTGACTGGAGATTGTGCCAAAATGTCGGCTGATGTTGGTGGTTTGGGCGGATCAGCGACAAATAAACTGGTTCCGATAACAATTGGTGGTGATGTGGTGTCTGACGCTTTTGCGGCGGTAGCTTTGTACAATAACGGCTGGAATCGGCCGGTTCAGGTTGAGGTAAGGGGAATGGGTGGAGTTTATCAGCCGGTTACTTCTGCTGGACAAATAATTCAGATCGGAAGTGGTGTATTTGTTCAGGCTAAGTCTTCGGGTGCTTTTAGTTCGCCGTATGTAAGAAATTCATCTTCGTACAATACCCAATCGTATCGAACGGTATTTTTTGATGCATATGCAACGGTTGAAGCCGAGGTTTCGTCAGATCCGGCATTTATGATTAGGATAAAGGATGGGGCGACTTATTACGATGGAAAGAGTTATGGGGCGGCTATCCCGATCAAGCGTGAAGCGACTTACAATAATACCAAGGAGTCCGGTTTTGAGTTCATGAAAGCCTTGGCTGGTAATCAGAATGGCGGAGGCTGCCGAGGGTCAAGTTGTTACGAAATTAATTACTCTCCAAAGAGGGCCAAGTTGTTGGTTGGTATGTGGGGTACGGAATCAGGGTGGAGTACAGTTGGTACCAGCGGATGTGACCAGTTTGGATGCCATTCTGGATCAATGTATTCATTTGGTGAGACTGATTGGAATAGATGGGGTGGTGCGACCGGATTTTATAACAGCCAGTTGCCAAATGGTGGCCGAGGAGATTTTGTGACTGAAACGAAGGCTGTTGACAGAATGTTTACGCAGTCGTTCAATGATCCGTCTTCTGATTCTTTCCACAAGTGGGCGCCGACATATTTTGGTCCGTGGAATATGAGTGACAGTAGTACGACTTATGGAGGTAACTGGTGCACGCATCCTTCAAACGGTTATCAGGCTGCTTATAATACTGGACTACTTAATGATCTAGGTCCGAATTGTTACGATTAAAATAAAAATAATATGGAAAATATTACTGTGGAAACAAACAAAACTAGTGCTGGGGTAATGCGGAGAAAGCTAATTGTGATTGGTTTGGTAGCAATTATGGTTGTTGGGGCTGGTTTTCTGCTGATGAGAAGAGGTAAGACTAACTATGAGCAGGTTAGTTTGGTTAAGACAGAACTGTATGTTGATCCTAAAATCGAAGATTTGGCGAGTTTTGTGTCAGAGTTACCTTATGAGACTGAGGGGTTTATGGTTGAGTACTATCCGAAGTCCGGATTTTATTTTATTACTCTTCGAGGGTCGAGTGATCAGGAAGTAAATGAAAATAAGAATAAGGCGAGTGAGTGGATTAATTCCCATAGTGCATTTAATCAAACTAACGCGTTTTGTGGAATGAAATACCAGATCGTTTTACCACCTAAACAGTCCCAAGTTGATTCAGAGACCTTAAAAGGGCAATTGGTTATGCCGGGATGTAACTACGCTAAACCAGAGAATATATAGCCTTAATTTTTTTCTATCGCTAATCTAAGCTGGGTGTAGTATTCAGTGTATGGATTGTTGTTGTTGGGGCTAGGATTTGGGCTTTCAATAGAGAATCTTGATCCTTCTGACCAGGTTTCAAAATCTGCCTGCTGTGTAATGGCGAGGATATTTGTCAGAAGTAGTTTTTGATCAGCTTCAGAAAGTGATTTGAAATGATCAATAATTGATGATTCTCCAGAGTTGAGCCCAACGATAAATGCTGAATCACAATAGTATTCAACGAAAAATCTTAGATAGTCTCCCTCAGAAGTATTGTTAATGTTTGCAATAGAATTTTTACCAATTTTTGAGGCTAAGTTGTCCATTGTTGACGGATTATTTTTAAGCATTTCAACAAAGATGCGATAGAAGTCAGAAGTTGAAGCTAGTTTTTCAAGCTGTGGAAGTTTGGCGCTGACAAATTCTGAGCTGTTTTTATATTGACGGTTTTGTAGTTCGAATATTTTTACTACTTCTTCGACTGAGAGTTTTTCTCCTGTTTGAGAATTAGTCGCAAAGCTGTGGGGTTCTACTTTGTAAATTTTCTCTTGACTATTTATTTGGGTATTTGTAACGAATATTTCGAAAGGGTATGAGGAAGATCCGGCTGTATAACGGTTCATTTCAGAATAAGGAGTAAATAATTGCGAAAGTGTAGAGTATTGGCGACCATAGAGGGGATCAGTAAGTGCTTTTTCGTGCAGGACTGCGAGTTGGATCAATTGTTCAGGGGAGAGTGATGTGGGTATTTGGTTATTTTGAGCGAGGTTGGTAGCGTGTGCCCATTCGTGACGTAGGCTTTGAATGTTATTTGGATTGATGTGGAGTTCGAATTCGTTGCCTAGATCCTGAAAGTAGTTGGGTTCTAGATTGCCGGTTTTGATAAGGGTGAATTTCCCAATGAGCGGCGCAAGCTGTTGCTCGATGGTTTTGAGCAAGTCAATTTCGGTTGGTGATAGTTTTTCGTAGGTAATGTTTGATTGGTTTTCGGTCGCGGTATTGAGTTCGGAGTAGTCTGAGAGTGTGATGTTTAGACCAAAGTATGGACCTTCCGGGTTTGAAACATGACCAGAATTGAATCTTATTTGTTCAAAAACGGATTTTGCTGTTTCTGGGTTAAAGTTTTCGCTTAGGGATTTAAGTTGAGGTTCGATTATGGTATCTAGAATTCTTTGGTTTTGAAGAATAAATATTTGCGATTCTGGTGTTAGTCCCGGAAGTGAGGGGAATTTGGTTTCAGCGTAATATAACAAGGCGGGAGTTTTGTTGTCAGGGCCAAGAGTTTTGAGATAGCTATCTAATAATTCTGATTGAATTCGCTCGATTTTTTTCAGTTCCTCAATTTGTTGGAGGTATTCAACTCTTTCGTGTTCTGATAGGTTGGAAGTGTTAATTTTTGCGGTTAGATGTTCAAACATTGATTGTTCTGGAGTAGGGGTGACTTCTGGTGTGGGTAATTCAGTGGGGATGGGGGTGGCTTCAGGGGATGGTGTAGGGGTAATCGTGGGTATTTCAATGGTTGCAGTTGAGCCGTTGGGTAGTGTGGCAGTGAATTCCGGTCTTGGTGGTGTGGGAATTGTGAGGGTTGCTTCAGGATTGTTTACTGGAGGTTCAAAATCCTTATCACTCTCGCCTTGGTAAGCTTTGATAGCGCTAATAATAGTTGTGCCGCCGACTGCAGCGGCAACACTTCCAAGGATAAGTCTTTGCCGACGAGAAAGCCGAGATTTGTTCTTAGCTAAATTTTCTGGTTCAAATTCTTGCGGTTCGTAGGGTTCTCTCTCTGATGACATAGTCCAATTATAATATTTTTGGACTTAGTATTTGTTGTGTTGATCGCTGGGAAAATATTAAGCTACTTTTTGTTCGAGCGGGTTGGCAGAGGGTGGAGGGGTTGGGTTTTTGGGTTTTCGAGAAAATAGTTTTCGGACCAGTGATAGGAGGCCGTGGTTAGTTTCAGTAGTGTTCGATGGCTCTGGCTGGTTAACGATCGCAGCTGGAGGAATTGGATCAATTTCGTGTTTGATAATTGGGTTGGGGTTTGTGGCAACTATTTCCGGTGCAGGCATGTCTGAAATGCTTTGGCGAATCTGTGCGATCGTGTCTTGGCCGATTTCGTTAGATGGTGTTTCAGATGGTGTTGTCGGAATAACAGTTTCGGTTTTGAGTGCGGTGATTTGAGCTGGAATTTCGTTAGCGTTTGGGGAAGTGGCTGGTTCTACTGATTTTAGTCCTTCTTCGTTGGTGGTGGCTGTACTCATGATTGGTTGATTATAACAAAATTATTAGAATAAAAAAGTTTCTGTATTAGCATAAAATATAGATTAGGATGACGAAGATATTGTTAGGATCTCTGATTACCGTTTTTGTTTTAGTGGCGACAGTGGCGTTTTGGATCGATAAGCAAAATGGTGATTGTAACAAGTGTGATGTTGTGCTGGTTACCGTAGATGTGTGGAATATTAAGGATCAGAATAAACTAAAGATCAAAGACGGCCAAAATGGTTATTTTTTTGAAAATGCTTTTGCGTCGTCTAATTGGCCACTTCCGGTCTATACATCAATTTTTACCGGTGATTATCCGGCTAATTATGGTGTTTGGCGGGTTGGAGACAGTATTGGGCAAATACCCGAGGGGAATTTTGCTTCCCGGATGTCCAAATTAGGCTATCGCACTCAGGCGATTTCGGTGGGGCCATTTTTTCAAAAGGAGTGGGGTTTTGCACAAGCCTTTGATGAATTTGATAATGCAAGTGATTTTGAAGCAATTAAGTCGGCGTGGAATAGTGAAATTATTAATAAATTTTCTGACCAGAATAAGGATTTTTTTTGGATACGTTTGGGGATGAATAGCTTGGTGTTTGATTATGAATCAAGCATTGACCAAACAATGGGAGAGTTAAATGCAATGCTAAATATGAATAATAACCGGATCGTTTTGGTGGTTGCCGGAGTGGTGGGTCGAGTGTCTGACTCTCTAGATAATGCGAGTATTAGTGTGCCGCTTTTTGTTTCGATTCCCGGTAATAGGGTCGTAGACAGGAGAAGTGTTTTTGAGACAAAAGATATTTCCAAATTAATATTGCAGGAGCCTGAGTTTGTAAAAAGCAGGCAGGGAGGAAAATCACTGGTGGCATTAAGCTCATCTTCAGAAAGTGTTGAAAATATTAAGGGGGTTTATGTTACTTATGCTGAGAGGAATATTACGGAGGACCACTTGCAAAGGGTGGTCGAGTGGTCCGAACCGAATCATTCTTCGTCAAGATCATTAAATTGGCATTTGATTCGAGATTTGGACGGTAAATATTATTTGTACAATATGAGGCTGGATAGGGACGAAAAAAATAACTTATTTGAAAGTTGGAATGATTTGCCTGCTGATCAGCGTTCAGAGGCAATTAAAGTAATTCGTTCAATTGGTAGTGATGTGCCCGAGGCTTGCGGAATTTATTGCGGATCACATGAGTTTTTTAAGTAAGTATAAAAAGTTGATTTTAGTATTATGCCTGGTTGCGGTTGTATTGCTCGTGGTTGTAATTAGATCAATGGGGTTTTTTTGGATGTCTAAGCCGCAGGGGGTTGTTGACTGTAACGGGAAGTTATGTAACGTAATAATGGTTATTTCTGATGCTTTGTCGGCTCAACACATGAGTGTATATGGTTATGAGCGTGACACAACTCCGTTTATTAAGGATTATTTTGAAAATAACGGAGTGATCTTTGGATCTGCTTCGAGTACGGCGTCGTGGACTTTGCCGTCCTTTGCTTCGATATTTAGGTCGAGATATCCTTCTGAAATCACCTTTAAAGAACTAGCTCAGGCACAAGATCCAGACACTTTTGTTGATGTATTGAGAAATGATGGGGTGGATGTTGTTGGTCTGGTTGATGAAGGTCAGTTGATCAAGGAAAGTATTGCAAATGTTTTTAAGTCAGAGGAAAAATTGGCAGGTGAGCAAGAAACCAAATTTTTGTCTGCGAATTATTGGCTTGACGAAAGAATGACAAAAAAAACAAATAGACCTTTTTTTATGCTACTGCATGATTGGACTGTTCACGATCCTTATGATCCACCGGAAAAGTATCGTCAGATGTATGGTGAGCCTGAGAAATATTTAGGAAGTGTCGAGCATGAAGAAATTGAACAGGTTAAGAAGAACGGTTTTGATTCAGAGGTACAGAGGCAAAAATTTATCAGAAGATATGATCAAGGGGTGAGGTATTTTGATGATCTATTTAAGGGTTTTGTTAATTCTCTATCGCAGGAGGTTCTTGATAGCTCGATAATTATTTTAACCAGTGATCATGGGGAAGGTTTTAATGAGCATGGGTTTTTTTATCACGGGGCGCATGTTTATGAGGAGTTCGTGCATGTGCCGCTATTGGTTAAGTTCCCGAAAAATATGTATGCTCAAAAAAAAGTTCCCCAGCCAGTGTCTCTTATTGATATCGCACCAACCATTTTGGATATGTTTGGTTATAAGCCGCTTAAGAATTATCAGGGGATAAGTTTACTATCTGTGTTGGAAAAGGGAGATTTGCTGAATAATCGGGGCATAATTATTTCAGAGTTGGGAAGTTTTGTTTTGTCACTCGGTAATGATACAAAGTCATTTAAGCAGATCAGTCAGGAGCAGTTGGGGGGTTATATTTTTGAGGATAGAGAGCGGTTGGCGGTGCGGAAGGGTGGATGGAAGGTTATTAAAAAAGGACCTAGTGATATAGAATTGTATGACTTGTATCAAGACAAGTTAGAAAAAAATAACTTGATTAATAGTTGGCGGGAGTATGACGAGACTAAAAAAAGTTTAATTGGTGAGCTCGTGGATTTTATAAAATAGATAATTTATGAGAATAAGGTTTTTGATTTTAAGCATTTTGGGTTTTGCGGGATTGGTTTCTGTTTTGTATTTCACCAGATGGAATCCGGGCTATTTTGGAGATACTAAGTTCAATCGTTCTTGCGGTGATAAAAAATGCAACATAGTGCTTATTTATGTCGATACTTTGTCCTCGCAACACCTTAGTGGAAATGGGTATTTTCGACAGACCTCGCCGTTTATTGACGAATTTTTTCTAAATCAAGGATTGGTTTTCAAAAAAGCCGTCAGTAATGCGACTTGGACAGTGCCGTCTTTTTCTTCAATGTTTAAATCAAAGCTACCGTCGGATATTACTGTTAATGAGATGATAAATAGTCAGGATAAAGGTGATTTTGTTGATTATTTAAGGGATGCAGGGGTAGATATTAAGGCGGTATTACGAAATCAGCCAACAACTGTGGATCAGGCTATTGATCCAAGGTTTACAAAAGAAGAGATACTTCAGGCTTCTAGGGAGAAAACGTTTGAAAAATCCGCTGAATGGTTAAAGGAAAGGGTGGAGGCAGGAAATCGGGATCAGTTTTTTATGTTGGTCCATAGTTGGGATGTTCACCATCCATTTGATCCTCAGGAGCCATATCAAAGTATGTTTACCCAAACTAATACTTATAAGGGCCCGTTAGATCTTGAGGATTTTCAAAAGTTTCGCAAAGTGCCGATTGATAGCTGGAGAGGTCAACTAGAGCAGGTTCAGTTGCAATATGATCAGGGTATTAGAAAAACAGATGATTATATTAAGAAGTTTATTGAAGAATTTCCTAATGAATATCGAGATAATACGGTTTTTATATTAACTGCGGATCACGGTGAAGGTTTTGCACAACATGATAATTTTGTCGGTCATGCCTTTGCTCCATATCAAGAAATAATCAGCGTTCCGTTGTCGATCGTTATGCCTGGAATCAGGCAAAAGATTGAGGTACAAAATACGGTTTCTCTGATCGATTTGGCCCCAACTATATTAGACATATTTAATATAAGTATTCCAAAGGAATATTTAGGACAAAGCTTATTGGTTTATCAGTCAGGTTCGAATAAAGAGCGGTTGGTGAAGTCTGAATTCGGCCAGTCTTTGTGGCTAACTAATGCGAAAGGGTTATATCCTGAAAATGAGGGGGTAAATTTGCCAATTATGACTGTAGATATGGTTGGAGGGATTTTGGGTAAGTGGAAGGTAATGAATTTTGAAGGAAGGGATGTGGAACTTTTTAACTTAGAAACAGATTCCGGTGAGCAGAAAAATATGATCGGTGAAGTAGATAATTTGCCCGCCGAGGATAAAAAAATAATTAAGGAAATTTTTGATGGTCTTGGGGTTAAGTATTAGTAAAATCTAGGTAGTTTGTCTATAATTCGACACCAAATTTAGTCAATTGGAAAAATATGTCTGATAAAAGGGTTGCTCTTGGACTTTCTGGTGGTGTTGATTCTGCGGTGGCTGGTTACCTTTTGAAACAACAAGGTTATATTGTGACGGCAATTTTTATGAAGAATTGGACTGGAAGTGAAAGATTCCCTTGTGGTTGGGAAAAGGATCGCGAGGATGCAATCAAAGTGGCGGCTACATTGGGGATCGAGTTTGAAACTTGGGATTTTGAAAAAGAGTATCGCGAAAAAGTTGTGGAGTATTTTTTTGCTGAGTACAAAGCGGGCAGAACGCCTAATCCTGATGTGATGTGTAACCGTGAAATTAAGTTTGGACTTTTTTTTCAACGGGCGATTGAACAGGGTTATGATTATGTTGCAACCGGTCATTATGCACGTGTAGAGCATGGCAAAAAATGTAGATTGTTGAAAGGAATCGATCCATCTAAGGATCAGTCGTATTTTTTGAGCGGGATAACGGCAGAAAAATTAGAAAAGATTTTGATGCCTATTGGCAAGTATCGTAAAAGCGAGATAAGGAAGATTGCGGAAAAAATTGGTTTACCTAATTCTAAGAAACCTGACTCTCAGGGGATTTGTTTTATTGGTAAGGTAAATATTAAGGATTTTTTGTCGAGTAGAATTGATTTTCATAAGGGAGACGTGGTTGATGCTGACGGTAATGTGGTCGGGGTACATGATGGGGTTGAATTTTATACTTTAGGGCAGAGACATGGGTTGTCTATTCCTAGCAGACTTCCGTACTATGTAACAGGCAAAGATGTAGAGAAAAATAGAGTTTTTGTTTCTCTGGGTAATGAAAGCCAAGACTTGTATTCTGAAACTGCAGAGTGTGATGAGATCGTGTGGGTAGATGGACTTGATCGGAAGGTTTTTGATGGTCAGGCGGTGATCAGGTATCACCACAAGCCGGTGAGTGTTTACCTAAAAAGAGATTTAAGTGATAGGAATAAATATAAAGTTCGGTTTTTGGAAAAGCAGAGAGCGGTAACGATCGGACAGGCAATCGTTTTTTATGATGGTGAAGAGCTGGTCGGTGGCGGTTTTATTGAAGGTGTTTAAGGATTACTGACCCAGTAATTGTAAAGGGTACAGTTTGCAGGGGCGGGGATTGTGACGGTTTCTGGGGTTTTTGATGCGCTGACTGTAGTGCCAATTGACGGATCAGTTTTGTCGCCGGCTGCAGCGTCAGAGGTATTTTCCAGCTTGGCAAACAAAGTGTATTGATATGCTTTGGTCGATCCTGAAAGGACGCGAGCGCCGTAATAGTACACCTGACATGTACCGCTGCGTGGGTCGATTGGCAGATCGGTGACGAAATTGTTTGGTGAATTGACTAAGGCTGCCCAGTTTGAGGGAATGGCGTAATAAGTAGTTGAGTTGGTTGTGCAGGCGCCCGTGCCGGCTGCAGTAGCACATGGGTATGAACCGTTTTTATTAAAATACTGTTCTAATGCTAATCTGATCGTGTTGAGGTCAGATTTGCGTGAAGTATCTCGACCCTTGACTTGGGCGCTTGAGAATGAGGTAACACCAATGCCTGTTAGTACGCCAATTATAGCGATAACAACGAGCAATTCTATTAGTGTAAATCCTGCGGATCTCGCTTGTTTCTTTCGGAAATAGGATATGAAATCTAAATTTTTTATTATGGGCATTGGTTTAATTCTACTTGGTATGTTAAAAAAAATCACGGCTGTTTTTGAGTGTAGGAGGCCGTGCCGGCTGGGCACATTTGTGAAGGGGTGGTTAATATATCAGGATTGTTAGGGTCGGAGTTGTTCGTGGCGTCTTTGTAGGTGTTTTGAGTGTCGCTGAGACAGGCTCTGAGTGAGTATTTTGTTCTACCGACATCAGTGGCGTAAATGTACGAAGTGCTTCCGTCGCAGGGGTATGGTTCGAGATAAATCATAGTTCCGGTATAGAAGCTTCCGTCGCAGGCTGGTGGAAATGAGGCTGAGACTGGGGGATAGAGGCGGTCTGAGTTGTCCGAGCGATAAACTTCTAGAGCGGTACGGATTTTTTGAAGATCGCTGATTTTTTTCTCGTCTTTGGCCTTTTTTTGTGTATTTGCAAAGCTAATTGATACTAATCCTGCAAGTATTCCGATTATTGCGATCGTAACGAGTATTTCAATAAAGGTAATTCCGCGCTTGGTTGAGCGATTTTGGGCAGGTTGTGACATAAGATTATCTTACAATAGTTATTGACTTTACGCTTTCGATAATTTATTATCT
>CAYUKQ010000008.1:0-30378 GCA_964445355.1 uncultured Gammaproteobacteria bacterium | reverse complement strand
TATTGAATTGTATCTAAATGCATCCTGGCCTTTTAATTCTAAATCATTAAAATTTAATGTTTTAATTGCGTTCCAGTTTTTTTTCGCTGCATATATATCATCTGCCTGTTCAAAATGATAATTAAAATTTTCTAATTTATATAATCTAATTGAAAATGCAACTAAAACAATAATTAGTAAAAATATTTCGAACTTTTTCATTTGTGAGCGATAATCAGCACTGAAGATCCGATCGGATTATTGATTTTGGTTAATTTAATTTCAAGTCCGATTAAATTAACTAGCGAATTATTTAACCAATAAGGTAAAGGATTGATACTGTCAATTTTTTTTAATATTTTGGATAAAAATATTCGACTCAATATTATTATTGGTAATGAGAAAAAAAATAAATATTTAGAGATTTCAACATAAAAGCCTTGTCCATTCAAGATTTGTTTTAGCTCTGCGGGTGAATATCTTTTGTACGTGTGTACGTTTTCATCATGATTACCTGAAAGAAAAGTTAGTGTTGGGTTAGTAATAACTAATTGCCCATCATTTTTTAGTACTCTTTTTATTTCGCGAAGGTTTTTATTAATGTCAAAATTTTTGTGATAAAAAACGTCTAGTAAAAATACACTATCGAAATAATTTTTTTTATATGGAAGCTTACCATTAATAATTAATGTTGCATTGATTCCATTTCTTTTAGATAAGGTAATTGCTTGTGAATCAATATCAACACCGTAAACAAATCCATATTTTTTTAAGAACTTGCTAGTACCCCCGGTACCGCAACCAAAATCTAATATTTTATAATTACGATTTCTTTTTTTTCCCTGATCAATAATAAATTCTAAATATTTTTTCCGCGCAACAAACCACCAGTAATTATTTTCATATTTAAACATTTTTTGATACTCATTAGATTGCATTTTTGACAGACTCTAAACAGTTTGTTTTTTTGTTAGTTGGTTTTAATACTTCACAAATTAGGTTTAATTTTTCAGACCTGTTGGTTATTTTCATTCTTGCAACTATTGAATCAAAACATACATTTGCTTCTTTAGTATCAAATAGTGAACAAATTTCCACTCCTTTTCTAACAAGAGGATCAGACATTACACTGGACTCAATCACACCGGAATAACAATTAATTAGATATTTTGATGGTGTTGATTTGCAGAATAAGTCGATTTTTTCAAATTCACCTTGATAAACAAAAAACATATTCTGACCCAAAGCGCTAATACAATCAGAAATATATTCATCAGGAACCGACACGCAAGCTTTGATCGATTCTGATTCTGAAGTATTTTTTGTGTAAGTGTGCGTTCCAGCAGTTACGTAACATGTTTCTTCATATGTTCCCCATAAGGTTGCGCAGAAGCTGGCAATATCGTCTGGGAATTGCAGTATTGCATGATCAAAACTTGACGGCTCGTATAATTCCATAATTACGCCGGCTCCACAACTTCGCTGTCCGTCAATTCCGGATATTAGATCACAGTACTTCAGTGATTGCTGAAGATCAAATCCAGACAAACTTGCTACTCCATGTCCCAAACCATGGTAACAATCGGTGTTAGTCGAGGCATCTACACCGTTTATTTTGTTTTGACAAAGATTTCCGATGTTTTCAAGGATTTTGTATCCAGTTGAAATCGCCCCTTCGACCACCCCGTGGAAACATCCGGATGTGCAGATATTTGGACATTCTAAAATTGTGTTATTCAAATCCTTGGAATTTGCCCCTGCAGTTTGTCCAATTGCGTGAGCTACATCATGACATTGATTAATTCCCCCACTGTCAAAATCAACTGAGTGTAGATATCTGTTTTCTAGCTGCGACATCATAGGTTTTAGTCCATAAGTAAGCACGCCAGATTCTAAGTTTTTTTTATAACAAACAATGTATTTGGTCCGCTCGTTATTTTGTGCGCATTTTTGACTAGTTTCTAGAAAAATTTGATTGGTCTTGGAGTCGATCGATGTCGATTGTTTAGAAAAAAGAAGAGATAAAAAAAATCCTAGACACAAAAGAAGTGAAAACAAGGAAAAAAATATTTTACCCGACACAATAAAATCTAAAACTTGTATTTGTAGGTATTAAAGAGAATCGCAAGAATTTCTTACGGAATATTTATATAACCTGCTTCTTTGTCATCACACTGAATTCCGTAGAATCCAACGCCTTTACCAAAATCGGCAGTGATTTTGATCGTTGAATTTGCTGCTAGGTCGTAAGTTTTGTCCCAAAGCTTAATTTTGTGTACATCACTATCTTTATTAACCATACTGAACTCTTTGCCAAGTCCAATTTTTGCCACCTTAGGTGTTGCTTCACATTTGTTGATCTCAACTGAACTGGTATCAACTGAGTTTTTGAAGATTTCCTGAAGTTTTGCGTCTGAGGTAGAATTTTCTCCCCCTTGAGACTGTTGGTTGTTACTTTGGGTTGAATTGGCTCCGGCCAGGTCTGATGGAGAGACGTTAACTGTTTTGTTTGAAAAGAATTTGTTGCCAAATATATTACCCAAGAATAAGGCTGATGAGAGAAAAATGATCAACGCAAGAGCATTAAGCACTTTGGAAAAAGTGAATTTAGAGGATTTTTTACTGGAAGTACTTAAATCCTTTGTGGCAGATTTAGTTTTTTTAACTGTCTTTTTTACTGTTTTGCTTGGCATTTATCTGTAATTGCACAATAATACTGATTCATTCGCTCAGTACAGCCTTTGGCTGTGGTTGAATCAAGAACGTTGCACAGACTAATTGAGTCTGTCTTTCCCATACCTAATAATACTTCAAGACTTTTTTCGATGCAATGACTCTGATACTCACTACCATTGATAAGCAGACATATATCTTTAACCTTGTTTAACTGATAATTGTCTGCAACCGGAATCATCCTTCCGACACCACCATAACACCATTTTTTAACATTGGAATCTTTAATTGAAGCGCAGATATCGATCATTTGTTCAAAATCATTAGAAAGAACATTTGCCCACCAAGCGGGAATTTCAAAGACACAATCCGGTTGGTATTTCAGCTCCAGCTGGCTGCAAGGGTAGAGTTTGTCAGCAGGGTCTAGTTCTCTGACTCTTACCTCCCCACTATCAAGACTTTGCATTGTTTTGGTGTTATATTCCATGAACACACCGTTATTGCACCCCATAATTGAGGATTGTGAGCTTAGAGATTCGCAGTCTTTAAGAGCATTATTCAAACCAGTAAGATCATAACCGTTGAGATATAAAACCCCGTGACCAAGGCCGTGAATGCAACCACCAAATTTCATCGGCTGTGAACCGTCACCCGAACAGTACTTGTCTCCGGACTGATATAGATTCTTGCCTTCTTTTTCAAAAGCCTTGATGAAGAAGCCATGATAGCACCCGTATGAAAATGCCTCATCACAAACCAATAAGCCGTCGATTCCACTATGCAAATATATTTCTGTGCCGATCCAGTGGGCAAGATTATGAACAGTAATGTTATTTACTTTGCTGTATCTTATTTTAAAGAGTGAATAGACATCTTGACTGGATTTGTTTGCAAATTGTTTAGACATAATCGCTCTTTCAGTCCGGTAATCGTAATTTGTGTCATTAACTTCAGGCATACTGCTTATAACTGACTTACTTGGAAATATGAAAATATTCATAGCAAGGACACCACCGGATACAGCTGTTAAAAAAATCAGGATGAGAAGTAATTTATTAGTTGGTATTTTTTTGGCAAACATGTCGATAATCACTTTCAAACTTATTGCATAATTCAGCCATTTTCTGATCACTAAGATTATTAAGGATCATAAGCGAATAAAGATCAGTAAAACAACCCTCTTTGCCATTTTTGGTTGTGAAAGCACACAATGTAAATGGCAGTTTTTCGTCGCCCAGAGCAAAGACGGATTTGCTAATCGATCCGATACACTGATTAGAAAGTTCTTCATTCATATATCCGCATTGAATTTTGATCAGGTTAAGGTCATTTTTTGTAGCAGTACTAATGATCCGACCAATGTTATCAGCACATTCAAGCTGATGAGTTTTGGGAATAATATTGCAATTCTGAGCTGTTTTTTTGATATTCCCCTGATTCACTCTATACCACCATGTAGCCTGATTAAGATAACAAGAAGATTGATATTTTTCTTGCATCTGATCGCAAGGCAACATCTGATTCGCCTGACTTAAGTACGGATGTTGACTCGGATCAAGCCCATTGTGGTCGCCAAGCACATTTTCCATAAATGCTCCAATGTAACAATGTTCAATATCCTCGGGCTTGTAGTTCCCAAGCTGATCACAGGTTTCAACAGCCTTGAAAATGTCATAATTGTATTCTGCCGCCAAGGCGTGCCCAGTTGCGTGCAGACACATTTGATTTTTGAATGTCGATAGGGTCTCACAATGCTTGATCATTGAACGGACCCCGTCTAGTCCAACGTCTGAAATTGCTGTCAAGACTACCCCGTGAGAGCATCCATTGAGCTCGTCATTCTGACAAACCGGCAAAGCCTTGTCTTCGTATAGCTCGTAAGCAACCTCACCAATAACGTGAGCTACTAAATGGGTTTCTCCAAACTTTGTGATCGGTGATTCATTAAGAAGTTCTATGGCAATCTCTGGTCCGACTTTTCTGGCCAAAGTTCTGGCAATAGTTAATCGTTTGGGACTGCTCTCATTCATTTCAATCTGACGCATCAACACAGCCCCCTGTTCTTTGGTCCAAGAAAGGGTTTCATTGTCACCATAAAATGAAAGGATCTTTATTTTGCCTCCTAACTCTGGTTTGAGATGGTCATGATAGAACCAGGTTCCAGGGTTATCTAATTTTATTTTCCAAGATTTACCAGGTTCGATACTTATTTTGGAATCAAATTCTGGGTAATTCGAGTGGGTCGGATGTAAATTAGAGGCCGGATGATGTGAAGCTGTATCTTTGTTGACAAAAGTAACTTCTGCACCTTTGGAAATAATAATCTTTTTGGGAACAAATCCTTCGCTGGTTATTTCAATAGTTACTGAACGATTGGACGGAAGGTAATAAGGTAGTGCAGAAAAATCAAAACTTTTTAGATTAATTATTCCTGAAACAAATAAGAATACTACGATAGCTGAAACAATCGGCAGAATAATTAAAAAACCAAACTTTTTTACCACTTATTTTTTGTGTATTACTGAACTTTAAGCCGTGCCTATTATATACAAGTCTTTTCAATATAGTTCGCGGCGGTTTCCTTTGGCACAAAACATGCAGCTGTCGATGTACCTTTTTCTCCAGTCTGAATAAGAATGGGTGCTCTTACACTGATTCCTACTTTATCACCCTCAGCAATAGTTGATAGACCAGCACAGTCGGTAAGCCTGGTGTTATCAGTACTTTCGGGGTTCTTAATTTCCGAACACTTCAACTCTCCTGTGCTAGCAACAAAATCCTTGTTGAAGTAGGCAGTGATTGATGTTTCGGCTAGCTTCTGTGTGACACTTGTACCGGTATCAAGACCCCAGGTTCTGAGATATCTTGGCTTAGCATTGGTATCAGAAGAAACATACAGAATAAACATCGCCTTGCTGTTTACGACCCAGGTACCGACGTAAACGTCACCGGTTTGTTCGGCTTTTGTAACTAGTTTTATTTCAATCGTATTAGGTTTGTATTCTGCTTGATAGACTCTGTTAAGGAAATCAGAAATATATTTCAGACCAGATTCTGGCAAGTCAGAAGTATAATTTATTCCCTCGACTGTTTTACCACCAGAAGATGATTGAGAAACAGTCTCAGCACTTTCTTTATTTACGAATTTTGAATATAAAAAATTCGTGCCGAGTCCGACTAGCGAACCGACGAGAACCAAAGCTAACACTATAATAGCTAACTGAATAATCTTGGAAGATCTAGAATTTGTTTTCTTTTTTGCGTGATGACTGTCTTTGTTCATTTGTAATGTTTGTAATGATTTCGTGTTAATTATATTGGAGCCTCTATCTTTTAAGCAAATACTTAATTTTGGCTTAATTTTTGTAATTATTTATCTCTTCGAGGTTTTTACTATTAAAACAAAGATTTTTTATTGATCCGGATTTATTATTACATAGGGCTTGGATATCAGACAGGCTGTATAACCCTGAATTTGAAACCGAATAAATCATAGAGATGCAATTTGAGATAAGGTCTAAGTCAGTCAAGCTGGTGCAAAAATCAATAGCATCGTTAAGCTTTTCAGGAACAGTAGAAAGCATACTACCGACAATATTACTGTAACAATTTGATTCAAAACCGGGATCCGATTTTTGGGGAATACGGCAAATGGTCGAGACATTAGCGAGCTGATAATTGTTAGTAGCAGTAATAATTCCAACTGCGTGTGTTTTGCATTTATCTCTACCTACAATTGACGATGCTTCGTCACACCATTCAAAAACCTTTGCTGTTTCGTTTTGGTACTTTTGCACTGCAGCGTGAGTACTCTCTTCCCAACAGGCCATAGCCTCTGGGTCGGAGTATTTTTTACACATTTGTTTAATTTGTTCGAACCGTGATGGCCAATTTAAAAAGTCTGGGGTAACGATCTTGTGATCAATTAGATTAAGTGCAGTAATATTTTCCATAAATACCCCCTGATTACAGTAATGATTTTGCAAGCTATCCTGAAATATCTGACACAGTTTAAGTGATTGATCAACATCACCAGAATAGGTAACTAACACGATGTGACCAACGACATGATTACAATCGTTGATTGGCTTATCTCCGCAAATGTTAAGGATATTTTTGTCCGTAATTTTTCCCTCCGGTAAGGTTGCGATATAGGATTCAACGATACCGTGCTGGGCGCCATAGTTACAGGTCTGACTAATTGAGGTTAATGCCTCTCTCCAGTTTTTAGGATTTTTAATATATGTTCCGGTTCCAATACCATGAGCAATCCAGTGGCAGCCCATTGCGGACGGATCAAGTTTTTTTAATGCCTCGAGTTCAGAAAATGCGATTTCCGGACCATATTTCGCGGAAATATTTTTGAATTCTGCTGAGTAACAATACTCTCTGCTGTCTGTTAAATTTTTCTGAGCTTTATTGGAGCACTTTGCAATTATTTGTTCAAGCGACGAGTCTGATGTTTTATTATTACTCCGATTGGCGAGGAAAAAAGTGACAGTTGAAATGAATATTATGATCAGAAAATATATTACGTAAGTTTTTTTGTTTGAAAACAAATTGATCAGATTATTTCTGTTTGACATTTTTCAAAGTTTACTTTGACAGTATCACAGAGTTTTTTCGAAATATTTAGATAATCTAAATATTTCTGTGAAATGACCTGCCTGACTGAGCCGATTATACAAAAACTTTGACCAATATCTGTCTGGGACTGGTTACAGACCTCAACAATTTTTGAAAAATCCGCTTTTGAATTAAATACTGCAAAATACCCGAGACCTACAAAGCATTCGTCACTTACAGACTTGTAATTAATCTCACCACAAAGTTTTGCAATCTCAGCGGTATTCCAATTTGTGAGGTTTCCAAATACTGCAAAGACATAACGAGAGCAATTTTGGCTGTATATTTTGGTAGAGTCTGAACAAATTTTTATAAATTCGTTTTGTTTGCCAGAATATATTTCAGGATGTTCTGAATATTCCATAAATACCCCATCGTAGCAGTAATTTCGATTACTTTCGGAAAATTTATCACAATCTTTTAGGGCTGGTTCAATGTTAAAGTTGTAGGATCCGAGTAATCCGTGACCAGTGCCATGAATACAGCCAGATAAATAATCAATCCGCCCTGCAAATGTATCGTTACAGGTTTTTTCTATCTCACTGATGACGTTATTACCTTGAGAAAGAAGCATATTTTCGGTAATTCCATGGAAGCAGCCAAAACTAAATGCTTCGTCGCAAATAACCAAACCCTTAATACCTAGTTTTTTGTATGCTGTATTTCCGACTATGTGAGCAAACGCGTGAACATCATCCACAGTCTGCCGATCTTGGATATACTTATCTTTAAGGAATTGCCAGGCGGCTGCAGGATCAATACTTGCTTGCTGAGAAAATAATTCAAGTTGGTCTTTGTAACTAAGCTGATCAAAATTCTCGGGCAAGTGAATCGAATTAATAATATCTGAATGAGTTCTTATCCAAAAAAATATCGCAACAATAATAGTTGAAATGGTAACTAAAACAATTATGGTTAATTTTGTGTGTTTGAACGGATTCGGCATATATCAATTAATTCTGGATGAATAAATTTTTGACAAGCATTGTAATGAGATTGTTCATCCAACCATCTATTCAAAACCCATGATACTCTTTGAGCACAATATTTTTGATATTTTGATTCTAAAGAGTTACAAAAATTAACTGACTCAATTAACATTGGCTCGTTTCCGCCATACTTGTCATCAAAAGAACTGACGATACCCAGATAACAGAATAGTTTTTGTTCGTCCGAACTATCCAAAATTGAACAGATTTCACCTAATGTATCGATGTTTTCGTGAGTCGCGATAACGCTACTACCAATAGTTCCAAAACATTCATCTTGTGATGATTTTGGGACACCGGAGCAAAAATTCCCAGTTTGTGTCCAATCATTTACCCCTACATGATTTTGGTAAATAGTTAGAAACATATAGCATTGCTCCTGATATTTGCTATCAAGAATATTGCATGGATAATAAATATTTTTGTCGTTGGGTAAATATTTTGAAATAATATCGGTACTTGAACTTTGGGGAAAGTTTTCCATAAACACTCCGCCATAGCAGGTAGACATAAGTATAGACATTTGATCACAGAGTTCGAGTGATTGAATTAGTTCGTAGTCTTTGACAATCATTAGTGCATGCCCTACCCCATGCACACATTGATCTAAAAAACCTTGCTGATTGTTCTTAATAAAAACATTACAGGCGTTAATCATCATGTCTTTAAATTCTTCACTCTCAGAACTAGCTTTAGACGAATCAAGTAGGCCGATTACGACGCCATGGTAACAAGCGTTAAAATAAACAGGTGTACATTTGATAAACATTCTTGAGACATCATTGTCCAGATAATATTCTTCGGTTGCTAAAAAATGCAGATAATCATGAAATTGTTGCGGTGAATTAGCGCGTTGTAAATTATCAAGTGCGTCAAGTATTTCTTCAAATTTGTAAATGTGAAGGTCAGAAATTGCAAGTTTTTTTGTACAACTGTTACGACTTTGTGAGTCATTGCAATCTATAACACCTTGCTGTAAATGTTTACCTATATCTTGAGGAGGTTGAAATTTAAAAAATAAATTCGTGATTACAACACCTGCAATTATTAATAACAGCCAGATAATTAGTATCGAATATCTAAACACAGTTTGGCTTAATTATTTGCTAAAAAAATCCTTAGAATACTCAAAACCAAAAAACGATTTGAAAGGCATATCATCCGAAATGTCAGCTAATCTTTCTCCGGTACTATCATGTAACAGTTTTACAGAATAAGTTTTCAAATTTTTGTCTAGGTTTTCCTTGGCTTGATTAGTTACAGTTATTTTAATGTTTTGATGTTTGCCTTTTGTAAGAAAATTGCTTGTTCCGACATATCTTTTCCCGTTTTCGACATTTTGACTAATAAATACAAATCCATAATCAGGCATATTTACCTCAGAAACAACAATTTCGTTACTGATAGGCTGGTTTTCAATTTTAATACTGAGTACTTTAGCGTTGTAATAATCATAAAAAATCGCTGCAGCTATAAGAACTACAAAAAGTAATCCAGCGAGAATGATAAATAAAGTTCGTTTCATTATGAATAGCTTTGACTGGTTATTAACTAATGTATAATCTTAATTATAAACTTATGAAGGTAAAATTAGTCCTAGTTATTGTTTTGACATTGGTTGCAGTAGTGTTATTGGCTTTTTTGGTATGGCCAAATTTAATAACAAAAAATACTGACGATACGATCAAACCAGATCTTGCGTCTCACACACTAAAATACACAAGCAAAGATTACGGAATAAAGTTTGAATATTTGTCTGAGTATGAGGTTTCGGAAGCCCCGGCTAGCAAAATTTATGATTCAAATGAGGCTGTAGTTTATACGTTCGTTAATACTGAAAAATCCTTCGTGGCACCGGTTAAAATTTTAGTTTATAGTTTTTCACAGCAGGATTCGGTTGATTCCTTACTAGAAAAAATTAAAGTTGATTTTCCCTCGGTGAAGTCTTATACCTGTAAAAAATCCACAGAAACAAATCAGTGTGTCTATCTTACTTCAGAGGGAGACAAACAGTTACCTTTCCACTTTATAACAAAATCTTCTAAGGGCTTGGACGCCTCGTTTGTTGATATGCCTCAGAACGATTATCACATTGGTGAAGATTATGTACTTTTCCCAGAACCTGCTAAAACATTCCACGAAACAGCAGAAAGAATTTAGTTTACAATTCAAAAAATAGATGCATATTTTTAGTAAATTTACTGCCGTCTTTTTGACTGTTGTTTTGGTCGTTTTTGTTAATACTTGGATATTTAAAACCGTAAACAATTACGCGCGCTCAACAGCACTTATTCTTGAAATTTTTCCTTTAACACCATTCAAACCATTAACTAAAATCACAAAAGAACCTAAAAAAATTGAGGTAGATATTCCGTCCAGAAATGTTCAACTTAGTACCGATATTTGGATTCCTGGGGATTATAAAGAAGGGAAAAAGTATCCAGTTTTGATTCTTTCACCCGGAGTAAATCTTCCGAAGGACGATGAGCGAATTTCATCAATTATAAACGGGATGGCGAGGAGCGGTTTTATTGTGACTGCATCTAATATGCCGGAATTAATTAATTCAAGGTATCTGGATTACAGCGTTGAAGATTTTGTAAACGTTTATTTATATTTGGAAAATCTTCCCTACGTTCAAAAAGATAAAATAGGGTTTGCAGGATTTTGCCTTGGATCGTCCTTATCATTACTTGCATCATCCGATTCGCGCATAAATGAAAGGGTGGCGTTTGTTTCTGTTAATGATGTTTTGTACGATATGTACACTTTTACCAGAGACGCGGTAACAGAAAAGATAAATGACGCAGAACCAGAAATCCCCTGGTCTCCTCTGGATGAAGTGAGAAAGATACTTTTCACTGAATATACCGATTATATTAAAAATAAAAGTGACGCAAAAATTGTCTATGATTCACTTTTTAACAAACAAGAGCTTAGCCAAAAGCAAAAATCTCAACTCTCTGAGGATGCCATAATCTTTTATGACTTTTTGTCTAATAAGGATTCAGAAAAGTCGCGGGAGTTATTTGAACGAATTCCCAACGAAGCAAAAGGTATCATTGCCAATATGTCGCCAAAATCAAATATTAATAATGTGAAAGCTAAAATATTTATTACCTCGGGTAGAAATGTGTTTCTTCCCGCTAAACAAGCAACTGATTTGGCTCGCGATTTACCTGATGATCAAGTGAAATATACAAGTTTGAATTTTTTCCAGCACGATAAAATAGTAAAATCGTTAAGCGATTGGGAAAATATTCAGCAAGCAGTATTGGGTTTAAATCATCTTAAGGGATTATTTGATTTTTTGGAACAGAATTAGTCTTCGGATATATAAAGCATACCAATCCCCATTCCATCAATAATTTCTGATGTAGGGTTGTCGTATTTAATGAAAAGATCGATTTTGTCACCTTTTTGTAATCTTGGAAAGTTTTGATTAAAGATAAGTGTGTCAATTTTCTCAATATTTGAAGAATCCGGAAATGGTTTGAACTGGTAAACATTGTTTGGGGTAATAATTTCTAATTCCTGACCATAATTATGGTAGTGTCCGCCAGCAAAAACGATTTTGGAGTTATAGGGAACTTTTACCAGTTCTGATAATTTAAATTCTTGGGATGTATTTGGTTCAATAAAAATACTTGGGTCAATACTGCAATTGACGATATCCAGCCAGATTGGCTGAACTGGTTTTGTTTTTTGCCAGAAGGCAACCTTTGGTCTAACTTTTAGTATAGCCTGCATACTAACATCGCTTCTTTTAAAATCTGTTGGATTGATAAGATGTAAAAGCAGTGTCAAATTGTCAGAGCTACGAATCGGATATGCGAAACCTTTTGGTAATGTAAGTGGTGTGAATTCTTTACCAACCGCATGAATTCGTTCTCCGATTTTTTCTTGACAGGTTAGATCTTTACGGCTTTGATTCTGCAAGACCATGTGATGAAGAGAGTTTTTTTCTGCTCCAATAATATTGTAACTAATCGAATCGACCCAGTAACTACCGGGAAGGGTAAATTTTAGATAGCTGAATTTTCCGATATAATCGTTAGCACTAAAATTATATTTGGGTGTATTAATTACTACGGTCTTTTCGGTTGAAAGATAAGCAATAATTATTCCAAGAATGAAAAGAGTAAGATAGCAAACTATAATTTTGTGCATTATTGTATTAAAGTAATATTACACTTTTATTAATTTGATTATGTTTATATCAAAGAACAAAATTGTATTTTGGATTTTGTTATTGTTCGTTGGTTCGGTTGGATTTGCGTACACCAAGATTTCTCAGAGTGAAATTGAAACAATAGTATTGGAAACTAAACCAATAGATGTTGCATCAGGAGTAAGACCCGTTTCGTTTGAAAGTGAAAAGGAAACTAATCTTTTTTCGGAGGGTGAGTTCGAGGCCCCTTTTGATGGATATATTGGCGCGTTTAATCCCGAGCCAATTAATGCTCCTAAGGATTCATTAAGATATGTATTTGCTTATAAACTTGGTGAGAAAGACCCAATATGTCCAGAAACTCCGAGAAGGATTCACGTAATGTCTATTGAATATAACGATATGGGTTATTTCTCAAAGTTTGGTTATGGCTATCCAGTAAAGAAAGGAGAGAAAATATTGATAAGCTCTGCATTTGCTAATTTTAGCTCTGATAATCAACAGGGGACGCGAACGAAAGTAACAATACAAATGATAAGAGCTAAGGAGAATTTGATACCGGTAACACCAGTATATTTGAATATCGTACCCTGCACTTCGCTATTTTTTGTAGAGCCTAAGGCTAACAGCTTTGTAAAGACGATGGATGTATCTTACGAAGTACCGTTCGACAGTAAAATAATTTTAGCGGGTTCACATGTACATAGTTTTGCCGATGAAATAAGTCTTCTTAAAAATGATAAGGTTATCTGGACAGCAAAACCAGCGTTGACTGATAAGGGCTTGAATGCCGGGAACCCTGTCTATATGAACCTAGGCGGGTATGGGTATGTAAATGAAGGATTACAACTGAAGAAGGGTGACAAGTTGAAGTTGACAGCAAAATATACTAATCCTAAGGACAAGATGATCGATGCTATGGGAACAATGTTAATCTTTTTAAGGCCTGATGATGGAGTGACTAATAGGATAAACGTTCATCACTAACGCTTTTCTAGGTAAACAACCCCCAGCCCCATCGCGTCGATAGGTTTTAGCAATTGGTTATCATATTCCGCAACAATATCGATGATGTCGTTACTTTCCAGTAAAACGTTCTCATTCTGACGGTAATAAAATTGAATTTTTTCGATGTTTTCAGGATTTGGAAATGGATTAAACTCGATAAGGTTCTGAAAATTCTTGGTGATAGTGATCTTGTTGCCGTAATTATGGAGGTGACCAAAAGCATAAACGATTCGTGCGTCAAAAGGCATTTTGTAAGCATATTCCTGTTTAAGTATTTGTTTGGTTTTTGGATTAATGTAAACCGTTGCGTCCCAGGTGCAGTTTTTGATATCAAGCCATATTGGCTGTACGTTTGTTAGTCTGCGCAAAAAATTAAATGGGAGAAAGGAAATTTTAATTTTTACAACGACGTTTTCGTAAGCCGTATCAGTAGGATTATATAAATGAACATAGCTTGCAAGCCTTTCTCTTTTGTCGACGTAATATCCATAATTCTTTGGAAGAATCATGGGTGTTAATTCTTTTGCTGTGGCGTGAAGCCGCTCTGGAAAGGTGTCTGGACAAGTCCAATCTTGTCTGTTCATATTTGCAACGACGATGTGGTGAAGATTTGAATTCGGCGCACCAATCACTTCAAAATTTATTCCTGTGATCCAGCCAGACTTGCCAAGGTAGTGTTTGGTTTGCGTATCATAAACACCTATCGTTTCATGAGGTTTTAGATTCAATGATTTGGTTTCAAAAATAATTTCCTGATCCTTAACAAATAAACAGGTAAAAAAGGATAAAATGAAAAGTAATATCCAGGCTAGGATATTTATAGACGTTTTTGACATATATATTATGAAAACTATTTTACATAAAAAAAATTATTTTAGATTGATATTATTTCTGTTTTTTATCTTATGTTTTGCGATTTTATTTTTTATTTTTTTTAGAGCAAATAAATCTCAAAGCGATCTGACAGATGAAAATGAAATAATTAATGAGTTAAAGGAATGTATCCGGGTTAAAGTAGACAAAAACTGTTACGAAAATATTTCAGATAAAATCTTAAAGTATTATTCATACGAAGACGCACTTAGCATTGTAAAGAAATACCAAGATTTACCCGAAATAAAAGATTGCCACGAATTTGCCCACTACGTCGGTAAGAAAGTGTTTAGGGAAACTAATGACTTGAAATCCGTTCTGATAAGTCCGAACGTAAACCTGTGTTTACAAGGATTTTTACACGGAGCAATCATTGAAAATTTTACACGAATGGATGTATTAACAATGGACAAAAATAATCCTCGAATTAGAGAATTGTTTGTTAATATTTGCGGTACCAAGGACTCATTTAATTTTGTTGGACATTTTGTTGAATGCTTTCATGCCCTTGGTCATGCTTCGATGATAATGACGGGGAACAATTTGCCGTCATCACTTGAAATTTGCGATCTTTTAGAAAAAGAACAATACCAGGAATCGTGCTACAGTGGTGCGCTAATGGAGAATTTTAACGACACTCAAAGTGCTCCGGTGGCAAAAGTGTTTTTTGATAAAGGTGATTACAATTATCCGTGTTATGAGCTGAATGTTAAATATTCAAAGCTTTGCTATCGATGGAAGGGTGAATATTTTTTTGGACTCAATAAAAATAACTTTGAGTCCAGTTTGGTAATGTGTCAAAAAATTAAGGGTGAATTTGTAAACGAATGTGTTTTGAGATTAGCAAGATCATATGCCAGAAATAATTACTATAAAAGAGACGAAGTTTTAGGTAAGTGCATGAGCTTGTCAGATAGGTCCCAGGGTAACTACTGTTTAAGAGGCGTAATTGAATTAATTATTAGTGATGTGAATGATCCTAAAATATTAGAGGATTATTGTGACAATTCAAAAGAGATAATTGACTACTGCTATGATGTTGTGTTCGGATCGATTGATCTCTGGGCTTCAGATACTTTAGCGGAAACTCAAAGATCTTGTGAATTTATATTAAATATTTTTTATCGTGATAAGTGTGTATTAGTAGTAGGAAAAAAGTTTTTGTAAGGTACAAGTTTTCGCTTCTTTTTGAGAGATATAAGGTTTAGGTAGTATATAATCATTCTTTAAATAAAAATGAATAAGGTTAACAAAACTTTCCAAGATTCGATAATTGATGACACTAGAGAATATATTCGACTTAAGCAAACAATAGAATCCGTTGGTATTTTAGACCGATCATATTTTTATTATTGTCGATTGGTTTTAATGGATTTGATACTTTTTTTGGGATCAATATTGGGAGTATATTTTTTTAATAATTTTTGGCCTGTTCTGTTTTTTTCTTGCTTATTCGGATTTTCTGCTGTACGTATGGGAGGGTTAATGCATGATGCTGGACATCAGGCTATTTTTAAGTCTGAGGGGAACAATGACATAGTAGGGTATTTTTTTGGCACTTTGGCTGTAATTGCATTTGCTGGATGGAAAATGTCCCACAATGCACACCACGCCAATCCAAATCAGGAGGACAGTGACCCGAACGTAGAGCTTGTGTTACTTTCTTTTAATATTGACCGATATAATGCAAAGACAGGACTAGCGAAGCATCTACGCAGATTTCAACACTTTTTTTATTACCCATTAATTTTTATGGTCGGATTTGGTATGAGGATCGCTGATATTTTTTATTTTAAACAATATTTTAAACTACAAAAGCTTTGGCAATTGGAGTTGTTTTTGCTTGCATTTTTTGGATTGTATTTTTTACCATTTTTTATTTTTTCAACTTCTAAAGCACTGATTTTTGTGTTGATTTCAAATATCGTAACAGGAATTTATTTTTCGACAATTTTTGCCCCAAACCACAAAGGGATGTACGAGCCAAAAAAAGGAGAAAAATTATCATTTATTAAACACCAGATTATTACAACACGGAATATATTTCCCAATCCGATTACTGATTACATATTTATGGGGTTGAATTATCAAATAGAACACCACTTATTCCCTATGTGTCCCCGTAATAAATTGAAATTTATTACACCTTATGTTGATGAGATATGTGAAGGGCAGAATTTGGAGTTTACTAGGGTGAGTTTTTGGGACTCGAACAAAATTATTCTTTCAAGCTTGAGAGATGTTGTCCGACGGGCGGAAATTTTAAAAAATTGATTTTAGTCTTGTAATAGTTCGGTGTAATAACCGCGCATATGATTTGGTAATAGTTGAGCTATTTTAGTTCCAATTTTATCGGCGTTTTCACCGTTTGAATTAGTATTGGTTTTGTTACGATTAACGACAAATGACGGTCCGATGTTTACTTGATATGTTTTCTCTTTTTTATCAAACCAAAAACCGACAGGAAGTAATGGTACTCTCATGGCACCGGCCAGCTCGGCAAGTTTGCCGGCCATTGGATCGACTTGATGCAGTTCAAACTCGTCTTTACCGGTTGGAAAAAGGATTAAAACATCACCATTACGGAAGACTTTGGTGATCTCTCTTGAGTGCGATTGAGTCGGAATCATGCCAAAAACAACAGAGGTATTAAACAACACCTGGCTTGCAACACGATCTGCGGGACCAAGCACATTTTCCATTCCAGACTGTATACTTTTGCTACCTGTGCTTCCGATATGTGGATAAAGTGAATTTAGACCAACGTTTTTTTGTGCTTTCTGAACAAGTTCTTTCTGACTCTCAATTACAGGGATAAATTTTCTCTGCTCGCCATCCGGAATAAACTGACTCACTGCATGAGCCATGACCGGGACTTGAGAAATTCCTTTGTGTATCCCCTGATTGAAATGATTAGATACAATTACAAAAGCGCCATTTTGAGGAACGTTTTCGCCGCCACGAATCTCGGAATCGTATTCAGAATACGCAAGAAGTCTTTCTTCTCTAATAGGATGTGAAAAGGGTCTCCCTTGAGAAATATCTTCAATAACCCTTTCAAAAGAGTCTCTGGCATGCTGAGTGCGCATAGACTGGTCTGGACCACTAAATTCCATTGACGCATGATATGCGCGTAACCCCAGCCGTTCCAAACCAGTCAATGGTCTGGTAGCGTCAGGATACTCAAAATAATACTTTTCCTTTTTTTCTTTCTCTACCATAGTCGATTAGGATCAGAATAGTACTACTTTTTAGGATTGAAAACAACCCATAGTTATTTATTTGAAGAGAAGAATCTATTTCCTTTTGAAAAATTTACGCGGTTTCTTGGGAGCAGCTTCACTATTTGAAATTTCTTTGTTTGGAAAATCTGGTAATTCATCGATTGCCGCAGACAACCTCTCGTCACTATCGCGCGGAAGGAGTTTGTCAATATTCAGACTGCCAATTGTTTTGATACTTTCAATTGTGTCGCTTACGGTATCTTTGATTTCTGAGGCTTTTTCTTTGACTTCATTTTCGGCAAAGTGTATCGTTTTTTGAGGATCGTCAGCGAGATTTTCAAGGGATTTTTTAATGTAATCGTATAACTCAGGAGTTTTTTTTCTTCCAGAGTCGGATACAAAATAGGCTACACCAGCACCAATAGCGGCACCGATTAGAAAACTTACTGTAACGTTCTTTTTTTCACTATCCATTACTTGCGATTGGCAAATTTTTCTACGATCGAAATCCCAGCTTGAATTCCAGAAGTAAGATTCGCAATTGAACTGACGGGCTGTTTGACGCTTTCGGTAATATCACCAGTATCATCCAAAATTCGATTCATTTTTCTAAGACTGATCCTTAAGTCTTTGAGAAGTTGGAAAACCTGGTAGCCTATCACAAGAATAGCGGCAGTGACAATGATAGCGATTAGGAGAACAATAAATTGAACAGGGTCCATAGGGCAGTTATGTATTGTATATGCTGGGTAATTTTAGCAAAGTGTCCGTGTAAGTCAACGGCAATTACAGCGTGAAAATTATTGCGGATTATAAATTATTGTAAGACTTCTTTGGGTTTTTCTATTATTTCTATCGATAGACTCGATTGTATATTTATTCAAGCCGGAATCTAATATAACTGGTTTCGAAAATTCACCTTTGGCCGTTAGAGAGACTGGAGATTGGTTAATAAAAAGGGTGGCATCTGGGGTTGTTTGTCCGGTAATAAAAATATTCTTGTTTGAAAATTTTTCGTTGTTTTTGGGTGAAATAATACTCAAACTTGGACCGGATGAAAGCGAGAAAACAAGGTTGCCAAAATAAAATAAAAATAACAGAATAACGCTAATTATCGAAACAAAAAAAATCCTTTGTGGAGTAATTGAAAAAAAAGAATTAGATAATTGCGTGAGAAACGGCCTAGTTGATGAAGCAATATCCGGTTTGTCGGTTTCGCGACGATAGAGGGCAAGGATGTTTTCCGGATCCAGCCCTAAAAAAATTGCGTAGTTTCGAATAAATCCTTTAACGAAGGTCGCTGGAGGTAAGTTGTCCTGATCCCCTTCCTCTATTTTAAGCAGCACGGATTTTTTAATTTTTGTTTCGTGCTCAATTCGCTCTAAGGTATATCCTTTTTTTAATCGCTCAGCGCGAAGTTTTTCACCGGATCGTTGCATAAGTAATGCGTATTTTACATTTTATGTATTGTGATGCAATCGAGAGAATGTTATTGATCTGCAGATTGACCGCTGTTTTCACTAGTTCCAAGCACTAAGCTTGGATCTGTTATTAATAACTCGCGAGGCTTTGATCCTTCACCTGGACCAACGACTCCCGCTTCCTCAAGCTGGTCAATAATTTTGGCTGATCTTGCATATCCAACCCCAAGCTTGCGCATTAAGAACGAAGATGAGGCTTTGTTTTGAGAAATAATTGCATGCAATGCCTGCTCGAATAATGGATCGCGATCTTCAACACCACCAACCATTCCACTGCGACCGACTGCCATCGAAGTGATCTCTTCAACATAATCAGGCTCTTGACCGCTACTTTTTAGGAATGAAACAAGATTATGTATTTCGTCGTTGCTGACAAATAAACCCTGAATTCTTGCAATTTTTGAGGAGTCAGGCGGTACATACAACATGTCACCTTTACCTAAAAGTTTTTCGGCACCGGATTGGTCAATGATCACACGTGAATCTGTTTGGGAGGTAACATTAAAGGCAATACGTGTCGGAATATTTGCCTTAATAACGCCAGTAATAACATCGACAGATGGTCGCTGGGTAGCGAGAATTAAATGAATACCGACGGCCCGAGCCATTTGCGCCAGTCGGACAATAGCCTGTTCGACCTCAATTGCTGCCAACTTCATTACAGTATTTAGCTCGTCGATAACAATGACAATAAACGGCATGGCCTGAAATCCCGATTGGCGATTATACTCTTCAATATTTTTTACTCCGGCTTGAGAAAGTAATTCATACCGATTGTCCATTTCTTTGACAGCCCACTTAAGTGCAGAGAGTGTTTTTTCCGGTTCAACAATAACCGGATTTAGCAAGTGAGGAATACCATTAAATGGTGCAAGCTCGACTCGTTTGGGATCAACGAGAATTAGTTTAACTTCGTCAGGATTGGCTCTGAATAAAATTGAACAGATAATCGAGTTGATCAAAACTGATTTTCCTGATCCGGTTGTACCGGCAACTAAAATATGCGGCATTTTGCCGATATCTGCAACCACCGGCTGGCCGGAAATGTCCAAACCAAGTGAAAAAGCAAGTTTGGATTTATCGTTTTGCATAGCCTTACTGGTAAGCATCTGTCGAAGATTGACGGTTTCACGTTTGAGATTGGGGATTTCGATACCAATGAGTGATTTACCTGGAATGGGTGCTTCGATTCTGACGTTACCGGTTTGGGTGGCAAGAGCCATTGCCAAATCAGACCCGAGATTAACTATTTTGGATACTTTTGTACCAAGCGGGACGCTAATGGCATACTGAGTAACAGTTGGCCCGGGATTGTATTCAACGACTTTGGCCTGAATTGAAAAACTTTCCAATACTTTTTCTATTGTGTGAGCATTTTTATTGACATCTCCGCGATCTGCCGGCTGACCGGAATCCGAGGAAAGGATAGAGAGCGGCGGGTACTGCCAGCTGCGTTTTGTTTTGGGAATGTTGGTGTGTGCTTTAGATGGAGAGTCAACCGAAAATTTAATTGGCTCATCCTCCTTTGGCGCAGCAATTTCTACGGTGTTATTTTGTTGATATTGCTGACCGATTGCAATGCCTTTTTGTTTAGGTTTACGGGAAAATATTTTTGCTGCAAGGCCTGATAGTAATGAGTATGCTTCGCTAAATGGGGTGTCGGTTGCTAATATCAAACCTGATGCTAAACCAAATCCGATGACAATTATTGCACCAAGTGAGGTAAGTATTTCAGACAAGCCAATCCAAACAATTGAACCTATAACACCAGATGATTCTGACGAGAAAGCGGAGGTGAATGAGATTAATGAAATTACAATTATTAACACACCAAGGATCAGGTTGATTTTAATGAATTTAAGTCTAAGTCCCAAAAGATAAAATCCGCAAATTAGTCCCAAGATCGCAATCACAAAAGCGGACCAACCGAAAATATATTTTAGACTGACAGAAAAGTAAGAAAGTCCACCGGAAGATTCAAACACCGAGAGTAAACTTAATAACGAGAATACAATTACTCCCAAAGCAAAAATGCTTTTTATGGTCGAACCTTTAAGAAGCTTAGACTTGTTTTTTTTCTTGAGCTTTTTCTTGTATTTTCTCATTGGCAGGTTAGTATTTTGAGTTTACCAAAAAGCCTATACTTCGATTGTAAAAATCAAAACCAGCGGCCTCTTGCGGTATTCCTCAAAAAAATATCTCTCAAGCGAATCTTTGATGCGATGTCTTAAAGAATTCGAATCTACAAACGATTGATTCTCAATAATTTTAGAAATGCTTCGCTTTGATGATCTGATTATCTCATTTTTGTCAATTTTTATAAAGCCTCTAGTAATTATTTCTGGGTCTTGATACAAACTACCGTCCTCGTGATTAATTTTAATTAAAGCCAGAACAATTCCATCAGAAGACAAGGTTTTACGATCTTTTAGAATCGATTCGTCAATTTCTCCCGCTTCAAGGCTATCAACAAAGATATTTTCTGCAGGAATTATTTTGCCGTATGAAATTTTTTGATTATGAATTATTACTTCTTGAGCCGGCTTTGGAATGATAATATTTTCATTTTTATAACCCATTGAAGAAGCGATGCGTCCGTATTGCTTCATCTGGCGGAGAGAACCCCCTATCGGCAAAACATTTTTCGCTTTGGTCAGTGCCATCATAAGTTTCAAATCCATTTCTGCACCATGCCCCGAAACATGAAGATCTTCAAGAATTGAAGAATAGTAAACTTCAACCCCAAGCGCGGTTAAGGAATTGATCATGTTATCGACAGCAGTCTCATTACCAGGGATAGGATCGGCAGAAAAAACTACAGCGTCTCCGGCTTTAAGGGTAACCTTGCGGTGTTCACCAGTGACAGCCATTGAAAGTGCTGACTCTGGCTGAGCTTGAGAGCCAGCAACAATTACAACCAGATCATTTTTGTGGTGTTGTATGGCTTCCGGTTTAACCATCATTTTTTTAGGGATATTAATAAATCCAAGATTCTGAGCAATGGTAATGTTGCGGTCGATCGATCTACCTACAAGTGAAATTTTGCGGTTGAACTTAATCGCTGACTGGAGAGCCTGATCAATACGAGAAATATTTGATGAGGCAGTGGTGATATATACGTTACCTCTGGTTTTTGAAACAACTTTGTCGAACGAGTCCTGAATTTTTAGCTCAGACAGAGTGTAGCCTTTTTTTTCACTGCGCAGACAGTCGGAGAGTAGTAGAAAAACTCCGTTATTTTCTCCGGCTATCTGAGAAATCCTAGTGGCGTCTGACGCCCTACCATCAACAGGAGTCCAGTCGAATTTGAAATCTGGAGAGTGATAAATCGTATAGCCTTTTACTTTCAGTACGATCCCTTTAGAATCGGGCACTGAGTGAGTGATGTGAACAAACTCAGCCTTAAAGTCTCCAAAACTATATTCTTTCCCCTCCTCAATAGTGTTGACCTGGAATCGATTTCCACCTTTTGTTTGCTCAAGTTTGCCTTTGATAAAGCCTGCGGTGAGTTTGGCAGTGTAAACAGGGACTGAAATTTTGGGAAGTATATATGGCAGACCGCCCATGTGATCTTCGTGAGCATGAGAGATAAGAAAAGCGCGAATTTTTTTGAATTTGTCAGGTTGAAGCAAATATTTAATATCAGGAAGAACAAAATCTATCCCCAAATTATTTTCGTCAGGAAATCCGATCCCGCAGTCAAGGATGATGATGTCGTTTTCGGTTTCGTAAACAAAAAAGTTTTTTGTGACTGTCCCTACACCACCGAGGCCAATAATTTTAATATCATAAGGAGCCTTATTATTTGTTATCGCTGAAACTGGCGATGATTTTGGTTTAAAAGTTTTCATATTTTGGTTTAGGTTTAATTATAAACAGAATCGAACTTGGATGATCTTTGAAAAAATATTCAAGTTTTGATTTTTGAGTTATGAATTCTACTACAATTGCGAGCGGAATGATTGATTTATAATGTTTAACAGCTTAGTAGTTATAAATGAAGATTAATAATAAAGTAGTTTTTGTGCTGATATCGACAGGAGCATTTCTGGTGGGGGTGCTGACTAAGCAACCGTATCGGACCTTAAATCAAATTAGCTTATCAAGAGTGGATGATAGTCAATTTGTGAATTACTATAAGGATTGTGAGAAGGATCCTTATGATGAAATTAGTTTTGATAGCTCTTCAAGAAGTAACTGTTATCAATCGGCAGTTAGACTACTAATAGAAAATTACGATTTAAGAGCTGCAATTAATGGCCTAAAGGAGTATATGGAAACTGAGCAAGGCAAACTGCTAGATGGGCGGAGGTGTCATGATTTGGGACATGGAATAGGAATAGAGGCGGTGAAGAAAGGGGTGCCGAGTCGTGAGATTTTAACCGAGTGCGCTGATTGGTGTGTCGGCGGGTGTCTGAATGGTGCTGCGCACGTTTATGTATTAACGGATCATACCCCGAAAGAGCTGGTCGAGTTTTGTGATGTTGAAGGAATTGAAGAAAAATCTAAAAGGATGTGCTATCACGGATTAGGACACGGATACATGGAAAACTTCAAAGCTGATATAAGCAGGGCGATGGATTTTTGTGAAAAAATTCCTCAGGAAGTCGGACAATATGAATGTGGTCATGCGGCAGTAATGGATTATGCGCTACTGTATTCGGCTCCGGTAAGGACTATTCCAGAGGATATTGTCGGATTTTGTGAGGCGAGACAAAAAGTGTTTAGACCGAGCTGTTATGAATTTGTTGGTTTTTTGGCTTACTCCAGAACGGTTAATACTAAGGATTCGTTCGAAGCCTGTAGAAAAATACCTAAAGAATACAGACAAAACTGCACACAACGAATTGGAGAGGCTTATTTTTCTATACTACAAAGGGATCCTGATAAAATTGTCGCTGG
Source organism: uncultured Gammaproteobacteria bacterium (assembly GCA_964445355.1). Lineage (GTDB taxonomy): Bacteria > Patescibacteriota > Microgenomatia > CAYQLK01 > CAYQLK01 > CAYQLK01. The sequence goes on along the minus strand of CAYUKQ010000008.1, from coordinate 6,452 downwards.
GTGCGAAGTGGGGAATGGAATAGAAATCGATGAATGTATGGAGGGTAGTGTAAGATCGTCGATTTATGGAGCGGATAGTTCGTTTGGGGGGTTGGGTTCTATTTTGTGCGGAAAGTTATCAAACAAAGATTCTCGATCGGCTTGTTATAAATATCTCGGCGGGGAAATTGAAGCGGTACATGGACAAGAACGCCGACAGAAAACATGCAATAAACTCAGTGGGGTCGATAAAATAAATTGCGAATCTGTAAGGATAAAAACCAAAAAAAATTAAATGGTGAGAAAAATAATAATCAATAAAATTTCAATTATTTTTGTCATATTTTTTGCACTAGGTGTTATCTCGAATACGAGGCTTAATCTGCAGAACTTAAGTAACTGGACTGGAGAAAGTAAGAGTTTGAATAGTATTCTGGCCAACAAGATGCAGGAGTGTGAAATTTATGAATACTCAGATAGCAATTTTTTAAATTCTGAAAGAAGAACTTGCTATAACGACAAGATATTTAACAATATGCGCTCGGAAGGACTAAAAGATACTCTGGTGGGATTGGAAGAATATATGCAAACAGAACAGGGTAAGTATTTAGTCGGTACGAGGTGTCATGATATCGGACACGGTATAGGTATTGAGGCGGTTAAACAAGGACTGCCAGCTAGGGAGATATTAGAAACCTGTAACACAAGCTGCGGGGGTGGTTGTCTAAATGGCGCAGGACATGTTTTCGTGACAACCTCGGCAGCAAAAGGAGATTTGGATAGTTTTTGCAATCTGGATAATATAAACAAGACGATCAGAGATATGTGTTATCACGGAATTGGGCATGGATTAATGGAATACTATGGACTAGATATAACGAAAGTAATAGCGGCTTGTCAAAAAATTGAAAGGAATTCAGATAAATTCCAATGCGGACATGCGGCGTTTATGGATACTAATCTGGTTGGACGAGCACCTTTCGACAGAATACCCAAAGAACTCTATAACTATTGTGCCGGATTGGAAAATGTTTTGAGATATTCATGTTTTCAGTTCGGTGGTTTTTTGACTTACGTAAGGGAGTTGGATGTAGATCAGGCATTTGATTTTTGTGTCCAAACACACGACCTTTTTAAAAATATTTGTTTTACAAGAATTGGTGAATCAGCGTATTTAAGAAACAATGGTGATGCAGAAAAAACATTGGCGCTATGTGAGAGAACTGATGCGAGTGAATTCCGAAGCTGTTTGAAGGGTGCGAATATTTTTTCAGTGCATACACCAGATAGTTCATTCGGAACAAAAGCAAAAAATATTTGTGTATCTTCGCCGAATAATGTTAGGGGTGGCTGTTTATCTGACTTGGGAGCAATTATTGTGAAAACTTACGGCCAAAAACAGCTCGAGGAATTTTGCTCTGATTTGGCAAAAAAAAATCAGGAAAGTTGTTTTGATATTAACCAAGCTATAATTAACGAACCGGATTTTGTCCAAGCGGACTAAAGCAACTCTTCTTGAATCACTTCAGGTTTGGATAAGTGGTTAGAACCTATAGTTTCGAGTTGATTATTAGAAGCGAGGATATTTTTTAATTTTTGGAAGTCGTTTTCAAGTTCTCTAAGAATGTTGCCGGCTCGGAGTGCGGCCGCAGGATGATAAAGTGGAAAAATTAAATATTTTCCAACCTTAAAGACATGACCGTGTGCTTGTGAAATTTTGGCTTCAGGCAAAAAAAGATTCATAGAAAATCTGCCAAGAGTAGCGATGATCTGGGGTTGGATTATTTGTATCTGATTCTTAAGAAACGGGGTGTAAATTTTAATTTCTTCCGGAAAAGGGTCGCGGTTGTTGGGCGGTCGGTGTTTGATGATATTGGTGATAAAAATATCCTGACGGGACAAGTTGATACTGTCGAGCATCTTATCGAGTAATTTACCTGCATTGCCAACAAAAGGTCTACCTTGCTGATCTTCGTAAAATCCGGGGGCTTCGCCAATAAACAATATGTCCGCATCTGGATTACCCTCTCCAGGCACGGCTTGAGTGGCGGTTTTGTATAATTCCCCTTGTTTGAGGTTACTGACCTGAATTGCGATTTGATCGAGTGCGGATTTTTTTTCGTTCGTGGTCATTTTGTAACCACTAGCTTACCATGCCGGCAAAAATTCTTTAATATTTTGACTGGTTATATGAAAATCTTTAGCCTGGGTTTGTACCACCTGAAAAGCAATTCGCCGAGCTATGCCATTGATCGTTCTTTCAAGCGAACGCATCCCACCATCAAAGCCTAATGGTCTAATTATTTTTGGCCAGACGTCGTCGTCAACAGCAATTCTGACATCGTTCAAACCGGAATTTTTAATAACTTTCGGAAAAATATATTTCTGAGAAATGATAAGTTTTTCTTCATCAGTATAAGAAGGCATTTGTATCGGCTCTAGTCTATCCATAACAGCGGTAGCAATATTACCGGTGTTGTTGGCGGTTGCGACAAATAGCACTTCGGAAAGATTGACTGGGTAATCCAAATAGTGATCAGTAAAGGCTGAATTTTGCTCAGGATCCAGTAACTCAACCAATACACCCATAATATCATTGCGCGTTTCAGCTGAAACCCTGTCGATTTCGTCGAGGAGAAGAACAGGGTTGCGGCTTTTAGCACGGCGCAAGGCTTTGACGATTAGTCCGGGTTCGGCGTCCGGATAGGCTCTTGATTGTCCGCGAAGCTGAATTGAACTTCCCATTCCACCAAACGGAATGCGAATAAATTCCCTTCCCATTGCTTCTGCAATCGAGATAGCCATGGTAGTTTTACCGGTACCGACTAGTCCGATAAGAAAAAGTATTGGCGCCCTGGAGAGTTCTGAGTTCTGAACAAGCTGTAATTTAAGTACAGAGAGATATTCAATTATTCTGGTTTTTATCGGCTCGAGTCCGTAGTGATTTTTATCAAATATTTCCTTGGCCTTGGTCAAATCAAGCAGGTCAGGCGTTCGATTGCTCCAAGGCAGAGATACTACCCAGTCAATGTATCTACTTGTAGACTCGTATTCATTACTATAACTACCCAGTGAAACCATTCGCTCCAGTCGGGTCAGCTGTGCGTTAACCTTCTCTAATAGATCTGGAGGCAGTTGTGTGGATTGAACCTTTTGTGCGAGTTTGGCGATATCTTCTTGGGCAGTTAGTGGCATATACAAGGATTTTAGCCTAAATACTGATATTTAGCTATAAAAAAAGGGCCGCCTTATAAGGGGCGGCCCGAGATGGGGCTGGAGGGGAAGGCCTTCTAGGTCCCCCTAGTCGTTGTACCCGTAGAGGTCCCTCATCGCCTCCATGTGGGCGGTGTTGGACACGTGGGGTATGAAACACCCTGCGTATTCGCAGAGCGTCTGGGTACGTGTGGTCGTGGCGTGTGCCGGCGGGGGCGGCACGCTGCTGCGTGGGGCGACCAAGCTGCCAATGCGACGAGCCTGGAATCGTGCGGACGGATTGCCTTCTGAGTTTGACATAGCCATGACCATAGGACTTGTCCTCCCATTTACCGAACTTTTAATGTCGGCTTGGATACCTACAATCGTAATTGTAGGTAATCATGCCAGCATTAAAAACTGTAAATGACAGTATTCAATTGTTAATTTAAACCAGATTATTATACCCTATAGTATAATATTTGTCAATCGTATATTAATAATTATGTATTTATATCACACAAAAAAACCTGCTGTGAAGCAGGTTTTTTAAGGAGTATATAAATATCTAATTTTATCTACGTGGGCCGCGGCTACGGTCAAATCCACCAGAACGACGACGGTCGAAACCGCCACCAGAGCGTCCGCCAAATCTGCCGCGATCTCCACCACCTCTTGGTCCGCGCTCTTCGTCTTCAGACTTAGCGTCTGAACCGAATCTCATTGAGAGATTCAATCTACCCATATTATCAACTTCGACAACACGAACTTTAACCTTTTGACCAACTTCTAGGTAGTCTTCGACTTTTTCAACTCTGGTTGGCGCAATTTCGCTAATGTGAACCATTCCTTCTTTACCAGGAAGTACCTCAACAAAAGCACCAAAGTCCATAATTCGCTTGACCTCACCTTCGAACTCTTCACCAGGCTGAAGATCTCTTGTTAGTCCGTCAATAATACCTATTGCTTTACGGATACGTTCAATCTCCACTCCGGAGACAGAAACATTACCATCATCGTCGATATTGATCTCGGTACCGGTTTCGGCAACAATTTTATTAATAGTTTTGCCGCCCTGCCCGATGACTGCACCGATTTTCTCCGGATCAATTTTGATTGACTCAATTTTGGGAGCGTATTGATTGAGTTCTTTACGAGGTTCGGCAATGGTTTGAGCCATCTTGTCGAGAATAAACATTCTTGCCTTGTAAGCTTCGCGTACAGCTTCCTCGAGAATCGGCAGAGGGATTTCGGTTAGCTTAATATCCATTTGGATAGCTGTGATACCTTCTTTAGTACCAGCAACCTTAAAATCCATGTCACCGTTGGCGTCTTCAGTGTAAGCGATATCGGTAAGAACGACATGTTTTTTGTCATTGGTCATAAGTCCCATAGCAATTCCTGCTACCGGAGCAGAAATCGGCACACCTGCGTCCATCAAACTAAGTGTTGATCCACAAACGGACGCTTGAGAAGTCGAACCGCTTGAACCTAGGATTTCGGATACAACTCTGATTGCGTATGGGAAGTCAGACTCAGATGGCAGAACCGGCTCAAGAGCTCTTTCGGCCAACATACCATGTCCAATTTCACGCCTACCTGGTGAACCAAGACGTCCAGATTCTCCATTGCTAAAAGGTGGGAAGTTGTAATGATGCATGTAACGTTTGGTAGACTCACCGTACATACCGTCAATTGTCTGATACAGACTTGGTGAGCCAAGTGTTGCAATTGACAGAGCCTGAGTTTTGCCTCTTTGGAATAACGCGGATCCGTGTGCTCTTGGCAAGATCCCTACCTCAGAGGTAAGAGGTCTGACTTCGTCCAACTTGCGTCCATCAAGGCGAAGACCTTTATCTAGCACCTGTTCACGAACAAAGTATTTGAATTCTTTTTCGAGTACGGCAGTGATCTCCTTTTTTGAAACATCCCCTGCTTCGATTTCGGCAGAAAATTTGTCACAGATAATATTCATCTGGGTACTGAACCATGTTTCGTCCATGGCTGTCTCAACATCGTTGAGTGTCGGAATCACATCTTTTTTAATGAATTCCTTAACCGATTTTGTCTTGACTTCGTCGATCACTAGTGGGGTGTAATCATGCTTGGAATTTCCGACTTCTTTTGCGAACTCTTTTATTAACTCAATTATCGGCTGACATGCCTCAAATCCAGCATTCATTGCACGGATCATAGTGTCCTCATCGACAATTTTTGCTCCGGCCTCAATCATTCCAATAGATTTGTCGTTGGCAGTAATTACCAGATCTAATTTGCTGTCTTTTAGCTGAGTGCTGGTTGGATTAATAACAATTTCGTCATTAATTAGACCAACTCTGACTGTGGCAATCGGACCATGCCAAGGAACATCAGAAATTGTTAGAGCAGCGGAAGCCGCAATCGACCCAAGAATATCGGGTCCGTTTTCATTATCGATCGATAGTACGGTCGAGATGACTTGAACATCTGCAAAATAATCCTTAGGGAAAAGCGGTCTAATACCACGGTCAATTAATCGACCAGCCAGAATTGATTCATCGGTCGGCCTGCCTTCTCTTTTGATAAAACGGGAGCTTGAAATCCTTCCTCCCGCATAGAGTTTTTCTTCAAAACTGACATTTAGTGGAAAATAGTCAAGATCCGGCGCCGTTTTGTTACGGGCAACGGTGGCTAAAATTGCCGTATCGCCATAGGTAGCGTAAACAGCACCACTAGTAAGCTGGGCCATACGGCCGGTTTCAAAACTAAGGGTACGACCCTGGAAATCTATCGATTTCTTAATTATTTTTTTATTCATTTGCGGATGTAATTATGCCCAAGTCTAAGCTAAGTAAAACTCTGTGTTGTGTCCAAAAAAAAGTTGGAGTGTAAGTTAGGAAACAGAAAAAAAGTGTTTAATTACTAGCTTAAACAGTTTTGTTCAATTTCTTAACTTACGTTTAAGAGTGTTCGTTTGCCTAAAAAGGGGAAATTACTCCTCCTTTCTTTATTTATTACTTATAATTTTTATAAATCGAGCTTGTGGACAATCTCGTCGTAACGAGTAGTGTCTTTTTTCTTAAGGTAGGTAAGCAGTCTGCGACGCTTGTTAACCATAGTAAGTAGACCGCGACGGGAGTGATTGTCATGATCGTGCTCTTTGAGGTGATCAGTCACACTCTTGATCCTCTCGGTCAGAATTGCTACCTGAACCTCAGGTGAACCTGTGTCACCTTCGTGAGTCTTGTATTGGTCAATAATCTTTGACTTTTTTGTTGTATCTATCATAGTCCTATAAATTA
>CAYUKQ010000007.1:0-39522 GCA_964445355.1 uncultured Gammaproteobacteria bacterium | reverse complement strand
TGTCCAAACACCGGCCAGCGTAGCAAGTGTAAACAAAATTGTTCGATGTGAAATTTCGACTTTTTCCGGAATGCTTCTCATTTAATGCTCATTATACCAGTTAATACTTTCATCAATAATCTTGTTGATGGTGTTTTGATAGGAGTCGATACTAAGTGCATACATTGAGTCGTTAAACTTTTTAAACCATGTAAGCTGATTTTTGGAATATTGAAATAACTTAGAAGGAAGCATCCGGTCGAGATCTTTTTGTGTTATCTCTTGGTTGCAAAATTTATTAATCTCTCTATATACAAGCCCAATGGAGTTGATAACCGAATCAGAATAATTTCTTTTCAAATTAAAAACCTCATCAATTAACCCCATCGGCTTCCTAACTTGATACCAATTGTCTGTTCTAACACGTAGCATATTTCTGTCTGGAACCAGATAAATAAACTTCACCAGAACATCTTCGGTAATAGATTTTGAGGCCTTAATTAGGCTTTTGTTTTCTAACACTTCTATTGCCCTAATTAGTCTTCGAGGGTTATTTTTGTCCGAATTGTTCATTTTGTTAAACCTTTCCGGATTGAGCTTGATTAACTCATTTTGGAGTTTATCTAGATTCAGCTTTTCAAACTTATCTCTTAGTTGATAGTTGGGGGGGATGTTGATTGTATCAATGGGAGAAAGCAAACTTTTCAGATATAGTCCTGTTCCTCCAGCTATAATTGCAACATCGTTTTTTGTAAAGATTCTATCGAGATTTTTTTTGGCATCTGTATTAAATTGGGATACTGAATAGGTTTCCCCAACATTTAATACATCATACAAATTAATCCTTACATTATTAATGATCCAAGAATCATTATCTTTGTGAATAACATCGCCTGGTGTGTACTTACCAGTACCAATATCTAGATTTTTATAGATTTGTCTCGAGTCCGCAGAAATAATTTCTGTGCCAAAATATTTGGCTAATGAAACTGCCAGACTAGTTTTCCCTGAAGCAGTTGGGCCATATATGATAATTATTTTTTTTGACATGGTTTTTGGTATTTAATTTAGTTGAAATAGAATACTATATTTATATGTTAATTAATTGAATGAATATTCTCCGAATTTTTAAAAATAATTGGTTTTTCTTCGTTTTTCTTACGGGCTGTTGTCTACGATTTTTTGATTTGAATTGGGATGGAATATATAAACTTCATCCTGATGAACTAAATATTGCAATAGCAATATCTAACATGGGGAAAAATCAGTATTTTAATCCTGATTTTTTTGCTTATGGAACTTTGCCGATTGCATTAATTTTTGGAATTCAAAAATTTGCACAAATTGTTTTTGAAATAACGCTTAATGAATATCTGATTGGAAGAGTAATTTCGGCTACGTTGAGCTGTTTAAGTATTTTAGTTTTCTATAAATGGCTCAATCTCGTATTTGCTAGGGAAAGTATATTTAAAAAGAATGGGGTTATTTTTATTTCGACGGCATTATTCTCTACGTCCCCAGCACTGATACAAGCAGCACACTTCATGACTTTTGAATCAATATTAGTTTTTCAGTATTTAATTTTTGCATATTTTTTAACCAAGTTGATCAATAAAGGTGGAAACATAAATTTAATTTTGATTGCTTTAATTACCGGAATTGCGGTTGCAACCAAAATTACCAGCATTTTTTTGGTTCCTTTATTTATAATTACACTAATTTTTACGTGTAAGTTTAACTTCCGATCGATAGGGGGATTAATATTAAAAAAAATAATAATTTTTATTTTATTCTCAGTTGTTACTGCAGTGGTTTTTTCGCCATATTCAATATTATATTGGGAGGATTATTCAGGAATAATTAAATATGAGAGTCAAGTAGCCAATGGTGATTTAAGAGTTTTTTATACTAAACAATTTACGCAAACCTTTCCAATTATTTATCACATAAGAAGCGTATTGCCTTTTGTAACTGGCAGTTGGATAAATATATTACTGTGTTTAGTAGGACTATTTTCCCTAACAATAAATAATAAATTTTATAATAATAAAAAATTTCTTTTAATTCCTTTGTTTTTTTTATTAGTCGGATGGGTACCTGCATCATTTTTATTTGTTAAATGGATTAGATATTCAACTTATTTTGCCCCGTATTTTATATTGTTCTCTTCGTTAGGGTTTTTGTATTTACTAAATAAGGTTAATCATAATAAGTTTTTGATTACCGTCTTCTATCTATTTATAAACTTATTGTTAACTTTGAACTTTATGCAGATATATTTTTACAATGATACGCGGATAACTGCTGCTAAATGGGCTGAAAATAATATCGCTACACCCAGCGGAAGAATCTTGTCAGAATCTTATGACTTAGGAATTATTCCGTTTAATAATAATTTTATGAATAAGATAGATCTTTTTAATTTTTATAATCTAAATACTGAAGTTGAGATTGATGAGCTAGCCAGCCAGTTAATAAAATCTGACTATATTATTTCTCCAAGCCAAAGGCTTTGGGCCAATAAAGGATTATTAAAGGGGTCTTTTTCAAGGAATTACTACTCATCGCTTCAGGATGGATCACTCGGTTTTGAATTAATTTACTCTTCACAAATAAAAACGTCGAGCGGCATAATTGGCTATGATCAAATGAAATTGGAAGAAACATATTCTGTTTTTGATCATCCAATTGTAAATATTTACAAAAAAAATAAGGTTTTGAACAAAGAAGAATATATTGATTTAATAAAGAATGAAAATTAATAAAAGTATTTATCTACTATCTGTAATATTATTGTTTTCTTTTCTTTTAAGGATTATTAATCTGAATTGGGATGGTGCGTATTCCTTTCAGCCTGATGAAAGAATGATTGGGATGGTTGCTGAAAAATTAAATTGGGATTGGGAAAATTTTTTTTCACCCAATAGTACGATGAATCCTGATTTTTTTGCTTATGGAAGCTTCCCTATCTATTTACTTTGGTTGGCGAAAGAAAGTTTTGTTTTATTTTTTAATCAAAGATTAGTGTTTGATGAGGTTTTAAATTTAGGACGGGTTTTATCGGCACTAACAGATACTACAACTGTACTTGTTATTTTTTTACTCGTAAAAAAGCTCTTTATTCAGAATAAGGCTCAAATTGCTTTCTTTTCTGCTGGAATTTATGCAATTTTAATCCTGCCGATTCAACTATCACATTATTACGCTGTTGATACTTTGTTAAATTTAGGGTTTTGGACTGCAATATACTTAGCAATCAAACATGCAGACAAACGATCAAGGTTAAAACTTTTTTTACTAGGTGTGGTATTAGGAATATCAATTGCTACAAAAATTACCGGTTTGATATTAATTTTGCCAATAACAGTGTATTTATTGTTGACCAATAAAACTTCATTAACTAATCGAAATAAAGAGTTTGTGTATTTGCTTTTAATTACTTTAATTATCTTTGCGACCTTAATGCCCTATGCTTTTATCGATTGGGAAAATTTTTACAGCCAAATTAAGGATCAATCTAAACTATTTTATAATGCATATGCATTTCCATATACTCTTCAATATGTCGATACATATCCATATATTTATTTTTTAAAGAATATTTTTTTCTGGGGTTCTGGTCTAGTGACCAGTTCTTTGTCGGTTTTAGGAATTTTAATTTTTTTAATAAAAAACTTAAAAGCTAAGCCGAAAATAGATTTAAATATTGGACTAGTGATTATCGTGATACTAATTTACTTTGTCTATATGGGTTATTCCGAGGTCAAATTTAACAGATACATGTTACCAGTATACCCACTAATTGCGATTACAGCGGGATATGGAGTCGTCAATATAATATCTCGGTTAAAAGGTAGCGTAAGAAGATCATCAATTGTAATAATTTTTGTTGCATTAGCGATTCAGCCGAGCGCCTTTATAACTACTTATTTTCAAACACCAACCAGGTTGTCAGCTAGCGAGTGGATTAATAAAAATGTTGCTGCAGGAAGCACAATCGCTATAGAACATTGGGATGATCAAGTACCGGTGAATAATGGAGCAAAATATAATTTTGTTGAATTAAAAATTTATGATCAACCTGACGATCAGACTAAGTGGAGGAATATTAACCAATTGCTTGAAAATACAGACTTTATTGTAATTGCTTCTAACAGACTTTATCGTCCTGTTCAGAAATTGAAAAACTGTGATGAGTTTAGGGTCTGTTATCCAATTGCTTCAAATTATTATCAAAGACTTTTTGACAATAATACTAATTTCAAAAAAATAGCTGAATTTGAAAATATGATGAAAATTCCACTCACAAACATGATTATTGACGATCAGAATTCCGATGAGTCTTTTACAGTTTATGAAAGGCCGAAGGTAATTATTTTTAAAAAAATAAAAAAATAAAAATTTTATCGGATTAAAAATTTCCTACTACTATATTTCAAATACCAGAAAACATTGAGATAATACTGAAATCGTTTGAAAGTTAATAAAAAAAATGAAAAAAAATACAAAACCTTTAATAGCAATAGATCTTGATGGAATTTTTGTTGGAAAGCCACCAATAATTCCAGCCAACTTTGTTAACAGCCTATACAGAAAAACTCACGAAAAAAAACTTGTATATAAATCGCCAAATTCGAAACTACAAAAGACAATAAGACAATTAAGTCACACGAGATTTCTAAGACCTATTATTAAGAATAATACAGCCTGGCTTATAAAGAAATTAAGTAAGGACAAATTTACGATTGTGATCCTTTCCGGCAGATATAGTTTTTTAGAATCACAAACGAAAAAATTATTAAAAAGAAATGGACTTCCAATCAGTAAAGATTTTTTATTAATTAATCTTGGTGATCAACAACCGCACTTTTTTAAGGAGCAAGTAATAAAAAAAATGAAAATCAGATATATGGTTGATGATGATATTTATATGCTTAGGTATTTAGCAATAAAAATCCCTGAAACTACTTTTATTTGGTACTCTAACTCACCTTATTTTCATACACACAAATTGAAACAGGCTGATATGCCTGCAAATCTGATTAAAATAAGAAGGTTAGATGAATTGGATAAAATAGTTCAAAAGTAATATATGTTCCTTAATTTTTTATAGTAATGTTATTAACAATATTTCAATCTATATATATTTGGTTTGTTTTTTTAATTATTTCTTTTACGTTTTTCTCTTTATCAAAATATTTTTTTAGAAAATCCTTTGATGATGGTTGGATTTTTGCAAAGCTGATTGGGTTACTAATTATTTCCTATGTTGCTTATATTATTGGCATTTTTCATTTTTTTGAATTCTCTAAATTAGAGCTTTGGATCATTATATTTTTTGTTTTGATTATTAATTTGCTGATTAAACTAAGGAGTGGATTTAAATTTTCTCAACTTACAATTACTATTGACACACGCATTGTCGTAATTGAGCTAATTTTTCTATTTTTTTTAATACTTATGTCGAGTGTTAGAGCATATCAGCCAGACATATATGGCCTTGAAAAATTTATGGATTATGGGTTTATTCGTTCAATAACGGAAGGTAAATTCTTTCCACCCAAGGACTTATGGTGGTCCGGAGAACCAATAAATTATTATTATTTTGGACACCTATGGATCGCTGTGTTGATCAAAATTTCCGGTATTGATCCTGAGATCGGATATAACCTTGCTTTAAGTTCTGTATTTGCATTAAGCACAACATTAATTGTCGTTATTATCCGCAACTGGACTAAAAATCTCTGGTTTGGATTCCTTGGTGCAATACTACACTCTGGTATTGGCAATCTACACCTTGTTACCACAATTACTAAAAAAGTTTGGGCTGAATATATGCAAATCGAGACTGTTAATCAAAGTATTTATTCCATACTAATTAATTTAAATCTTATTCCATCGATTGTAAGTAAAATTTGGAAAGAATATTGGTATCCTGACGCATCTCGTTTGATTCCAGGTGTAATTACAGAATTTCCTGTTTATAGTTATGTAGTTTATGATTTGCACGCTCACGTGATTAATATTCCTGTAGCGATTTTATATTTGGGTTTAATTAGCCAGATATTTAAAAATCGTCGTATCAGATATCTTGACTCATTATTATTGGGCTTTATTTTGGGTGTATGTTTTATGGCTAATGCTTGGGATCTGCCTATTTATTTGTTTGTTTCCTTAATTATTTTTTTGACATTTATATTTAAAAATACCAGCAATATTCCTGAAGTGATGAACGTATTTAAAAAGGCTTTTTTTGTCTTACTGGTTGTAGCAATTACAGTATTGCCTTTTGTTTTGTTCTTTAAAAAAGTTGACTCGCCTATATTAATGACTGATTATCATAGTCCAATTTCATTACTAGCTCAGCTATGGGGGTATTGGATATTTATTGCAATTAGTTTTTTGGTTTGTTTATTTTTACGAAAAAGAAAGATTTTGTATTTTGACTGGTTTATTTTTTCATTGTTTTTTGCAGCAATATTATTATTGATAATACCTGAATTTTTTTATGTAAAGGACATTTACGGTGATGATTACCAAAGAGCAAATACTGTATTCAAATTAACTTACCAAAGTTGGAATATTTTTGCTTTAGCGTCAGCTTATGCGATTTGGAAAATATACAAAATTAAGATTCAATCAAAAATTAAGTATTTGAGATTTAGTTGGCTGTTTGTAGTTTTTTTACTCACTTTGTTTTGCGGAGCATATACTGTTAAGGCGTATATGACAGGATATGGTGAGTTTGGTAGATTCTACGGACTCGATGGCGATAGATTTATCAGCAAAATTTATAGTGAAGATGAGGTTGCGGGAATTGAATGGATCAGGAAAAATACTAATAGCGAAGACATAGTCTTAGAAGCAAGTGGTGATAGTTATAGTGATTACCAAAGAATTTCGGTAAATACAGGACGCCCAACAGTAGTCGGTTGGGCGGTACATGAGTGGCTTTGGCGCGGTGGATTCGATCCGGTCGGCAAAAGACAGACGGATGTTGAAAAAATATATACTACCTCAGAATTACCTGTATTTAGTGAATTAATAAAAAAATACAAGGTTAAATATATTTATTTGGGTGTTCTGGAAAAACAGAAGTATATCGCTGCTCCTGGACAAGCATTAATTGAATCCGCTGAAATAGTTTTTAGTAACCCTAATGTTACGATTTACGAGCTAAAGATCTAGCAACTAAACCCGCGACAGATTGTGCGTCCCTAATAGCATAATTCGTTCCCCGATCAAATGGATAAATTTGAGCCATACTACACAGATAAAGGTTTTTAATTGGTGTTTTTTGAGAAGGTATAGTGTTTTTGTATCCGACATTTACAACTGGCTGTGCATAAAGAGCATTGAATTGTTCACAACTAACTATCCAATCACGGTTAAATTTAGGATTGATCTTCTTAAGAAAAGGTAAATACAGGCTTAAGTTTTTTTCAGCTGAGTTAGAAAATCTCTTATCTTTATGTGACAAATAATTTCCAATGTACAGGACTGTATTGTTTTTATATTTTGTACTATTAATTAAATTATTATGCTCAATAAGTACTAAAAATGGAAAATTTTCTTGATTAACATTAAGCCAGTAATATTTCATAAATGATTTTTTCAACACAAGATTAAGACTTGTAGCCGAAATCATTTTTTTAAGTTTAAGTTTTTTTGAATAGCTTGTGCCGTTTAGTTCGGGAACAATTTTATCAAATACTGATGGTGGTGTGGTTGAAATGACGGCGTCATATATCCTTTTTCGATTTTTCGTAATTATAAAAACCCTTCCGTTTCGCATTGATCCGATTTTGGTTACTGGATGATTTAAATAAAAGTTTCCGCTTTGTTTAACAATCTCGATATACAATTTTTCGAAAAAATCTGCATATCCACCATCAAAGTAACCAAGTTTTGGGGTGCGTGAATATACCCTGGCCCAAAACCATGTCATGGAGATATTTTTTGCGTATACACCAAATTTTGAAACAAGAAGTGGTTGCCAAATTTTGAGATAACTATCTTTTCCAAAGAAATTCTTTATCCATTTTTCTGCTGTAATCTGTTCAAATCTTTGATATTTTTTTGTTTTTTTCAAAAACAATACCACCAACCCTGTTCTTAAGCGTGAAAACAAACTTATTTGATTGAATTTTATCAAGTCAATTGCTGTAGAAAATGGATATATTTTATTATTAATAAATATTGCATCTTTTGATTTTTTGAAGTGAAGATTTTTTTTTAAACCAAGTTCTTTTGCAAGCTCAATAAAGTATCTATCACTTGAAAACAGATGATGAACAAATTTTTCTGTGGGAACACCACTGACTTGATACGAAGAGCCAAGCCCTCCAAGTTGATCGCTGCTTTCAAAGATATCGACCTTGATATTCGATCGTGATAAATAATAGGCGACCGCAAGACCGCAAGCACCTCCGCCGATAACAGCAACTTTTCTTTGTTTTAATTTAGACATTTGAAAATATTTTAGGATTCGTCAATCGGTCTAATATGTGGAATCTTTTGTTTTTTTCCTCTGGTGAAATATCATCTCCATAAGCCTTATGAGCGGCTGTTATACTTCGATCGGAATATTCCGAGACAAAGCCCACACTGAACTTAACCTTCTTACATAGTTTGACAGTATTATTGAATGCCTCTTTGCTCTCCCCCGGAAAACCTACAATGATGTCTGTTCCAATCTCTGAATCTGGAATTGCCTTTCTGATTTTGTTTACTAATCTAATATATTCCTCACTTGTATACCATCGATTCATCTTTTTTAAAATATCGTTATCACCAGATTGAACTGGTAAATGGATATATCTATCGATGCTCGGATTTTGGGAAATTACATTAATCAAATCGTCTGAAAAATCCCATGGGTTCGAAGTCAAAAATGAGATTTTTTTTAGCTTTTTTTGTTTTGCTATCTCACTGAGTAACTGAGGAAATAAAGTTGGTATTCTTAATCTGCCTAGATGTTTGACCATTGTTGGCTTGACTTGTTGGCCACTTGGTAGAGTGTATGATCCTGAATCTTTAATAAGATCGGCACCATATGAATTCACGTTCTGACCAATTAAGGTGATTTGATCAAACCCTTTTTCTACTAAAGAATTAATTTCGTTAATAATATCCAAGAAGGGTCTTGATACTTCTCTTCCTCTCGTAAATGGAACAACGCAAAATGTACAAAAATTATTACACCCATTCGAAATTGGCACCCAAGCGTGCTTGGAATCTTTCCTTATGGCTGGGTAAGAAAACCCTACTTCCTCAAGTGGCAAAAATTCATCTATCTCTGGTAACCAGCTGACTAGTTTTTTGAGTGCTTTTCCTGTTGGGTCGTGTGCTGCCATCCCAACCATACAGCCTGTTAGTGTAATTTTTGGGGATGCCGGTTTGGTTTTAATATTTTTAACCAATCCCTTAACTCTATCTTCAGCACTTTGCCTGATTGAGCAAGTATTAATAATTATTTCATCTGCTGATGCCATACTGGAGGCTTCATCAAAACCTCTGTTTTTGTAAAACCCGGAAATTCTCTCGGAATCAGCATAATTAGCTTGACACCCGAAGGTTTTAATAAAATATTTTGGATTATTGTCAGCTTTTTTTGTCATCGCTAGATCCAAATATCCAAATTCCTTTGGAGGAGTACTTTAAAGAACTTACTGGTTTTGCACCAATTACTTCGCTTTTAAGAATTTTTTTATCTCTAACCTCTGCCCTGAGCAAGGCTTTTCTTAAACCCCCTTTACCGTTTTCAATTCGACGAGCCATTCGCATGACAGTATCAGTTCCTACGCCGGCTTTTGCCGCGGCCTGTCTAACAGAAAGACCTTGAGATAGTAATCTTGCAATGTACCAACGATGTGCGATCATGCGAATCTCTGATTCTGTCAAAAGATCTGTCATAAAAGATTTCCAATTATCGCGTGAAGAAGAAAGATCGGTAAATATATCAAAGAGAAACTCAACTTCAGACAGAGATTTTTTGTCTGCTTTTGAAAATTGTGGTTTTGCCATAATTATATGTATGGATACAGTATTATACTGATCAAATAATAAGACATCGCACACAAAAAATCAAACCAAAAAAACTAATTTTTGCCGGTTAATTATTTAATGTGTTTTTTGAGGCTTTTTCCTGCTGTGAATCCTGGAATCTTATGACCAGGGATATTAATTTGACCGCCAGTCTGAGGATTCCTTCCTCGCCTAGTTGCTCTTTTTCTAACCTTGAACGTTCCAAAGCCTGTCAATACAACCTTGTCTCCTTTTGCTAAGGCATCCCGAATTGAGATAAGCATAGCATCAACTGCTGTGGTTGCGGCTTTTTTGGTCAAACCAGCTTTTTTAGCAACTTTTTCAATCACTTCATTTTTTGTCATATTATCCTTCCACCTCCTTAATGAGGTATTAGTAGATTGATACTATTCTAACAAAATTTTAATTCGTTTGATCAGATGCTCGCGTCTCCCGAATTACTGTGACCTTAATTTGACCAGGTCGCATTGCAATTTCACTCTCAAGCTTTCGAGCAATATCGTGAGCCAAAGTATTAATACCCTTATCATCAACTTTCTCAGGGCGAACTATTACTCTGACTTCTCGGCCTGCTTGTATCGCGAATGATTTTTCTACTTCTGGGTATGAGTCGGCAACCTTCTCGATATTTGCAAGACGATCGATGTATTCCTCTACCGGTTCGTGCCTTGCCCCCGGTCGAGAACCTGAAATCGCATCAGCAATGTAAACAATCATTGATTCCACTGAAGAGAATGGCTCATCCTCATGATGTTGTGCAATACAATCAATTGCGCCTTGCGGCACACCATATTTCTTAGCCAACTCAACGCCTTTTGTAACATGAGTCCCTTCGGTTTTTGCAACGATTTTGCCAACATCATGTAACAAACAACCTAGCTTGACGATATTTACGTCTGCACCAACTTCGTTTGCCAACGCAATTCCGATTTTGGTTTCCTCAAGTGTATGAACAATTAGATTTTGCCCGTAGGAAAAACGATATTTAAATCTTCCCAACATTTTGACCAGGTCCGGATGCAAATTATAGACACCAACAGCATGGCAAAGCTTTTGACCTTCAATGGCCATAATTTTTTCTAGCTCGATTTTGGTTTGATGATATATCTCCTCAATTCTTGTTGGTTGGATTCGCTGATCTTTGATGAGACGCTCCATGGTTACTCTGGCAATTTCACGACGAACCGGATCAAAGCAAGAAAGTCGAATTTGGTTTGGTACATCGGTGTCAAAGTCTACATCAACACCCGTGATCGTTTCGTACGTACGGATATTCCTACCCTCTTTACCGATAATTCGGCCTTTAATATCTTCTGATGGGAGATTAACGACTGAAGTGGTATATTCAGCTACATAATCTGTTGCCCCATGCAACATAGAATCGGTTAGTATTTCACGTGCCTTTTCGTCAGATTTTTCTCTTATTGTCTCTTCGGCTTCTTTAATTCGTTTTTCGATTTCGTCCGAAAGTTCAAGCTGCAATGAGGAAAGTAACTTATCTTGAGCTTCGTTCTTAGTCATTCCCGCAGTCTTTTCCAGGGTTTTAACTAGGTTAGCCCTATCCGATTCAAGCTTCTTCTTGATTTCCTCAATAAACTGTTCGCGGCTCTCCAGGTCTGATTTTTTTGATTCAATCTCGAGAAGGTTTTTAGAAATTTCGGCCTGCTCCTTTAATACTTTTTGCTGGAGTTCTAAAGATTTCCTTTGAGACTCTTTAAGATCGTTTTCGACCTGTTTTTTCATTTGAAAAACCTGATCTCTTGCTTCAAGAATGATTTCGCGCGCTTTTGATTGAGCCTCTAAAATAATCGCGTTTTGATCAATGCTGACATGTTGAACTGTTTGAGTCGATTGACTTACAAATGTAGCCTGAGCTTTAGTGGAATGATTATTACCGGCCTGTTGCTTGATTTTCTGAGCAGATGGTTTTGGCTGAACTGACTGTGACGGCTTTGACTCTTCTATGGTTTTAATAAATTTTCCAAAAATCGACATATTTTCTCCTTGTAAAGATAAATCGTTGGCGATTGTTGGCCGTTATGAAGGAAGACTTATTGATTTAATAAAAGTCTAGAGACTGATTTTCTATCGTGATTAGAAATTAGTTTGCTCTCGTGAACATTCATACGCCAATTTTTACAACAAATTATCTTAATACTATTAATAAATTTGGGCTGATTTTAGTCTTTTTTTAGCTTTAAGTCAATTGCTTTTTTTGATATTTCGTAATCAAAACCTAAACCAAGCAAATACCTGATGAGCTTGATTTTTGTTGGATTATTTAAAACCATAGAATTAGATAATCTATTAAGTTTTTTACTAACCGCAGCAATTGCTACTGTCAATTCATCCACTGAAAGATTGGATAATGTAGATTTGATAATTTCGTCTGAAACCCCTTTTGTTTTTAACTCAAAACTAATCAATCTTTTACTTTTTCCTGCCTTTTGTCTTAGACTCGCGAGCCATTTGGCAAATTCTTCGTCATTGATAACTGAAAGGTTTTTTAACCTTTTGATAATATTTGAAATTTCTTTAGGAGTTTGATTTTTTCTTTTTAGATAATCAGTGATTTCCTTTTGTGAATGAGGCCTGGATGAAGCGAATCGAAAAGTCAGATCAAAAATATTTTTATCTACCTTCGATTTTTTCAGAGATGACACTTCAGCTGGTGATATCTCTTGGCCTGTCTTAATTTTTTTGATAAAAATATCGTCAATTCTGGCAGAAAAGGCATATTTGCCGTCAAGGAAAATATTTACCAGGTCTTTTCGCTTAACTTGAGCAGATATTTTGGTAATGATAGGCATTTAAGATTTAAGATTGAAAGCCTCCCTGATTTTTTTCTCAATCTCTGTGGATTTTTTGGGATCATCGTGAAGTGCAATTTTAGCTGATTCCTTGCCTTGGCCAAGAATTTCACCATTGTATCGGTAAAAAGATCCTGACTTTTCAATAATTCCAAGCTCCAGTCCGATATCAATAAGACTACCTTCTTTTGATATACCACTGTCACCCATGATATCGAACTCGGCCTGTTTGAAAGGTGGTGCGACTTTGTTTTTGACTACTTTCACGCGGTGGCGTGAACCAATAACCACCTCGCCGTCTTTGATGTTTTCGATTTTGCGTGAATCGAGTCTAATAGTTGAATAAAACTTAAGAGCCTTGCCGCCGGTTGTTGTTTCTGGGTTACCAAACATAACTCCAATTTTTTCTCTTAGCTGGTTGGTAAAAACAACAACTGTTTTTGATTTGGATATAGCACCTGTTAATTTTCTTAGTGCTTGGGACATCAGTCTTGCCTGTAGCCCCATAACAGAATCACCCATCTCTCCTTCGATTTCTGCTCTAGGGACTAGGGCGGCTACCGAATCAACAACAAGTACATCTATTGCACCAGACCGAATTAATGTTTCGGCTATCTCCAGCGCCTGTTCACCTGTATCAGGTTGGGAAATTAAAAGTTCATCCAAATTAACACCAATTTGTGCAGCTCGCTGTGGATCAAGAGCATGTTCGGCATCGATAAAAGCTGCAGATCCGCCTCGTTTTTGCGCTTCAGCAATTAAGTGAAGTGCAATTGTGGTTTTTCCTGATGCTTCAGGTCCGTATATTTCAATGATTCTCCCTCGAGGAAACCCTCCCACTCCAAGCGCTAAATCCAAAGCGATTGAACCAGAAGGAATAACTTCAATATCAAACTTAGGACCATTTTCACCCATTTTCATAATGGATCCTTTGCCGTAGGATTTTTCGATTGAATCGATCGCATTTTGAATAGCCTGAAGGCGAGCTAAGGAATCTGATCGGGAAATATTTTCAACTGTAGGATTGTTTGATTTTTTCATAATGTTTTATTAATAAATGTGTTTATTCATACTAACAAATAAAACCCGAATGTCAATATTTTAAAAATTTTGATGTATTGATACACAAGTACATTTTTGCTTCCCAATAAATATCTGAAAAGTTGTAAAATATCAAAGCTAAATTTTCGGGGTGTGGCGCAGCTGGCTAGCGCGCAGAGCTGGGGGCTCTGAGGCCGAAGGTTCAAGTCCTTTCACCCCGACATAAAAATGAATACAATTTTGTGATGAGGTACATGTTAGGAGTGGTTGGTTTATTTTTTATTTTTGGATTATTTTTTTTCAAAAGGGATAGTTTTAACTTAAGAAATAATACTTCAGATGGAATTACTAAAAGTGTGCTTGAGGTGTTTAACAAGAAAGGACCTTCAGAGGCATTAATTTGGCTAAGGGGTGAAATGTATCGAAAACCTGAAATAAACAGGGAATGTCATGAGGTTGCACATGAAATCGGCCGACTTGCATTTAATAAATTTGGCAATGTTGCAGAAGCAGCAAAAGAGAGTGATGATGTATGTAATTCTGGATACTTACATGGGGTAATAGAAGAATATTTTAAAATCAACAAGGATTATTTAGTTTCGATCAAGGATGTTTGTAGAGGGTATGAAAATAAAGCGATCGTATGGCATTGTTCGCATGCCATTGGACACGCCCTGATGTTCATTAGCAGTAATGACTTAAAGTGGGCACTGGATTTTTGTAACAATAAATACCTAGGAAGTGAAAGGGAGCGTTGCGCGAACGGAGTATTTATGGAAAATTTTTCTAAGACTACTCCCATTGTGGGTTCGAATTATTTGAAGGTAAATGATTTTTTTTATCCATGTAATGATTTCGTTCCTGAAGATGAAAAGCCAGACTGTTATATGTATGCGCCTGATTATATCGTTGCTTTAAATCCAGGCAATTACACAAAGGCGTTTGAAGCTTGTAATCAAGTTAAGGAGACAATAAACCACAACTACTGTATCGCTGGTGTGGGTTCAAGACTACTAGTTGAAAACACGTCGGATGCTGATTTTGTTAACGAACAGTGCATGAGTTTGACTATCGAGGATAGATACTTTTGCTTTGCGGGTGCATCTTGGAGATATCTTGGACTATATAGATCTGAGGATGATTTGAAAAAATATTGCAATAGATTAGATATTACCGCGCAGAAGAGTTGTACAGATACTGTTGCAAAATATCGGGATTTGGTTGGGTTTAATTAGTTAGTTTTTGATTGATTGTTTTCGTTTTTGACTAAAAATGCTTCGGCAATTTTGTTGCTCGGAATGCTTACATTTTCGTCAGACTCAACGGAGAGAATGTATTGCCGATAATGTGTAATATCTGTTCCACCTTGAAAAATATTTACATAGTCATCGATATTTTTATAAGCAGTTCCAACTTTGAAATACGTCAGTGAGCCATTAGGGTCGCGCCTTACCAGCCAGCCGATATATTGTTTGCCATCACCTGGATCCTTAAGATTAAAAATCTTGGTATAAATCGTAAATGACCCACCAAAAAAAGTTGTATTGGTAGTACCTCTTATACCTAGATTGTTTGTATCCAAAAGCTCGGCAGAATAGAGATATTTTAATTCGTCTGGACCGGGAACTTTGCCGTGATCTGATGAATACTGAGACTGTAAAGATGAAAAATCTGGTGTTTTGGTCATATTTTCAATCAACAAAAAAACCGAAACAATTACTGATCCGATTATTACAAGTAGCAAAATAAACACATTACCTTTTGCAAGCATTATTACATTTTTAAAAACTGGACAAGGTACGTCAACAAGAAAAATGGAGAGGCAGAGTCAGATCATCTTAGGTCAACCCATAGAACCCAAGCCGATCAGCTACTCAAAACCTCTCCGTTGTCAAAATTAAAACTAGCGATGCCGGTCGCTTGGGCTTATGGCACTTCTGTGATTACCATGTACCTGCTGGATATCGACGAGGTGTACAGAGCTTGATTTGTCTCGAAGTAGATGTCTACCTGACTGAACTCCAGGTGACCTCTATCCTCGCAAACCACAGTTCCGTATCCTGTGATTTCAAGTTTCTGGCCCAGTTGCCATTTGGCACCACAAGCTGCGGCACCGATGTAGACGACTTTGCCGGAGGCCATGTTTCCACAGTAGCCTCCGCCATCACCAATCGGGTACCCCTGCACTTGTCGACAGTAATACCCCGTGACTTTACCTTGCGCCTGTGAGGACACAGAGGCAGCCACAACCTGGGCTTCTGTTGCTGTTGAGACAACCACAGGTTTTTCTGGTACGGCGGTAGGTGTAGCCTCCGGCGTGGGACTAGGAGTTGTAGCGATGTTAGCTACAAGCTTTTTAGCTATTGATTCTTCTGACTCCGGTGTTTCCAACACTGCCAATGAGGCGGTGCTTTGAGGAGTTGAGACGGGCTCTTTGTTAGCGAGAGTCTCTGACTGTGTCGTAGCGCACCCAGCCATGGAAACCATGACCAGGAACAAGATTCCAACCGGCCGCCAAAGATCTTGCAGCTGGTTTTTTGCATGCTGTTGCGTTTGAGACGCTTGGCGCACAAAACCTCCTGTTACTTCTGTTGGTTACCCGGGGCAATTTTGGGGAAGAAACGAAACCTCCAACATGACTACAAGGTCAATACGGAGGAAACATTAAGAAACTTCCTTTGCACCCAAGTTTGAGCTTTAGGGTTGCGGATGCTTGTTGGACTTGCGGTGGAAGAACCGTGGACTTGTGCCGGTCACCCTTTTGAGCCTTTTATGGCTGGACATTGACAACCGGAACAGTATTGGCATCACTATATTTTAATTTGGAAATATTTTATCTTCTAATTAGTAATTTAACAACCCTTAATTATTAATCCTATAAAGTATTAATAATTGTCTTAATTTAAGATAGTGACTATCTTGTAGTAGTAATTATTTTAAAAAAAATTTATTGAGCAGAGCCTGTACCAGACTTTGTGGACTCGTTACTAGTAAAGTCTACCGGAGTTTCGTTAAAAATTTCACCACTATTTGTCACACATTTACTATTTGGATAGTCTGCGGTGACAGTGCTTGATTTTAATTTCGCACAATCGGAAAAGTTAGTTACTGCAATATTAGTGTCAGATTGTCGATTAATATCAACAAAAATATAAATACTAATGGCTATTATTAACAATAATATCGACAGAAATATAATTGCGACTTTTTTCAATTTTTATATTTTTTGAAATTTTGCTACGACACCGGCCAAAATTCCAGCCGATAGTTGTGCAGATAAGAATACACCAAGTGTGCTTAATGCGGTGTTAATATTGGTTGTATCGACAGCAATAGCACTGATTGCGATCGCAGGATTGAACACTGCACCAGAAATATTGACAGCAGAGAACACACCGGCCATAAGCACCAGTCCAATTGCCAGACCAAAGAATTGATTATTTTTTAATGTTTTTGTGGTAACCGATAAAACTATGTAAGCAAGGATGAAGGTAAAGATCAGTTCAAACATAAAGACCTGCAAGGTCGATGCCTCTGAATTTGGTGAGACAGTAAATGGAAATCTAATAATTAACGCGAACGTAACTACAGCCAAAACTGCTCCCAATATCTGAGACAGTGAATAAAAAAATAATTCTTTAGCAGTTATTCTCTTGGCGATAAATTGAGCAAGACTTACTGAGGGATTATAGTGTGCGCCCGAGATGCGTCCACCAGCATATACAAGAGCAACAAGCACAGCTCCGATCGCAAACGGACTACCAGTAAAAGCGACTACTAAGGTTAGAAAGAACGTGCCAAGTATCTCAGTAAATATTTTATTTTTTGTCATATGTTATACATTAACAAATATATTGATTGGGTGCGATTATTAGATTATCACCGTCGAACAAATAGCACGGCATTAGGCACGTCTCGCCCCGGTCCGGTTTTATACCCCCCAACCCAAAACGCGGTCGAACCTCCACTGTCTAAATTAAGGGAGTTTTGAATACCAAGGGTGTGTAATACTTTTGCCGCTTCGGCAACTGAAGCAGAATAGACAACCCCCATAAAGACTTTGTTGCTAGTTGACCCGATGAAGCTACGGTTGGCCTTACTCGATTTTTTTGCGTCAGCATCACCACTAAATAACAACTGCCCTCCCAAGGTTAGTAACGGTTGATTGGCGATAACACCATCAACACCTGTATCTCTACCCCATTCGAGTGACTGACTAACAAACCTTGCCTGAGAAGAAAAAATTGCGGCTGGAACAGTACTGTAGATATTGTTGTCAGAGTTAAAATATGTTTTGTTTTTATTCATAAGTAGCGTATCAAATGAATTTTTTTTGTCTGCACAACTTGGATAACTTGACGGACAAAAATAAGATCCGTTAATTGCAGCGTAGGCACCACTTCTGGCCGCATAGCTGCCGACAGGCATAACGGCACAATCATTACGACAATCACTGTCTGATGCGGTATCAATAATTACCTTAGTTGAACTAAGATCTGCCGCAACAATATCTACGGCAAAATCACCTAGATCCGTAGAAACCTGCTGTCTTCTATACCCAGAATCAGGCGCGGAATTAGATGAAGTCAGGTTTGCAGTTGATATTGAAGCGACCGTTGATGCCGCCAATTTATCATTTTCGTTTTTAATCGATGCGACAGTCTCATCAATTTTAACCTGTGCTTCTGTGTATTTTCGGTCACTTAGTGATTTGAGTAGGGAGGAAAATTTTTCGTCTATTTTTTGAGTATTAACTTTGGCAATTTTTAGGTCAACAATATCCTCGTAGATCTTTGTGGCGCTATTAAATGTCTTTTGAATATTTTCTATCTCGGAATTGAGACTGTTATTTCTTTTTATTTGATCGGTGTTTTCTAACTCTGAGAGTTTTTTGCGTGTTTCGTCTAATTCTTTTTCAAGTTTTGTAATTTGAACACCAGAGCTGCTAAGTAATTGAAGCGTTTGATTATTTTTATCGATCAGCTGATAAGCGGAAAGAAGAATAATTAGTAATAAAACAACAACTGAAAAACCAATAATAAGTATGTGAAAAGCGGGCAAGCTAAGACTCTTTTTCTTTGTTTTAATCACGAGAGTATTAAATAGTTTGATTATTGATTAACCATTTCTGCAATCGCTGGATATTTTGTTTTGAAGTCGTTACTAAGATTACAACCATTCATACAGGCCGGTACCCACCAATCGATCTGCCCTGATTTTTTCTCAATCACAAACCCATTGTAGCCGCCGGATTCAAAAATTCCGTTAAATAGATACGGGAATTCAGACTTGCTTGCCTGAGTATTTGGAGAAATTGTAATCGAAACTAAGGGCTGATTGACTTCATTTTGGTGATAATAAATAAACGGCTCAACGATTCGTGATTGAATTCCTGCACGATCATCAAGTGGTATTGAACCTTCCGCTTCATAAATCACAACCGGTTTTTTAGCGCTATTACCAGGTGTGGGTGTAGATGTTGGCAGAGTTTCTTGAGTTTTTTTTGCCTCCACTGGTGACGGGGAAGTGGTTGGTGCAGAAGTTGTTGATTTCGTTTCAACGACTTGATTGACTAATTGCTGATTCTGATAGATTAAAAATCCGACAATAGCGAAAAGTAAAATACCAATCAGGCTAAGAACAATAATCAGCAAAATGCTGCCGTTTGATTTCATTAGTTATTATTGTCAAATTAAGGAAAAATTTGCAATTTGACAGCCAATTATAAGTCACCTGGTTCGCGAACCCAATGACGGCAGGCTATTGCTCTTCATTACCAAGTGCGGATCTTTGCTGCAGTTCGCGGTAATTGTTGATTATAATTTTTCTTCCTTCGTATGAGATTATTTTTTGCTTAATTAAATCGGTGATCTGTATACTAACCGTCTCTCTTGCGATACCCAGCATTCCTGCAATATCTTGGTGTGTAGGGGTAAATAATAGCCGATGATCAGGAGCATTTCTATCACTAAACCTTCTTCCCAGTAAGACCAAGATGGAAGCAACCTTGGTCGATGCTGCACCTGAGATAAGGAACTCGATATTCGTCATTAGGCCGTAATGCTTGCGACATAGACTGTATACTAATTGCATTAGAGTCGGGGGGTCTGATAAGAGCATATTTATCATATCTTCCCTGGGGATTTTGTGCATAATTACCGGAGTGATTGCTTGATAATAGTGTTTATTACTATATCCTAGACAGTATACGAGCGTAAAAAAGAAGTCGTACGGAGACAAAAAATTGATGGTAAATTCTTGGCCATCCTTAGTGATGATATAGACCCTGATATATCCTGACACGATAAATGCGATTCTTTGCGGTGTGTCTCCTGGCCGGTAAATGTTTTCATACTTTTTATATTTGTATGTTGGATATTTCGATGCAAACTTCCGTACCTTCTCCCTAGATTCTATATTCATAATTGCTAACTGTGAGAAAACTCACACGTGCCTTATTAATAATCTGCTATTTCTCCTGTAAGCATTATTACTGTAGATACATATCTATTATGTCATACTTCTTCCCAAGTAATTACTACAACCACACCATCAGGTCCGGGGGTAGGAACGGAGTTACAGTATGAACAAGGCGCAATAGTGACTTATGATCCGTTGCTAATAGTTTTTCGGTTTCTCTTTCCTACCCTACGCTGAACTATAAATTCATGTTTTGTCAAAGGAGGTGCGAATGAAGAGACAGTACTTGCTGGTTACAAATTACACAATATACCGCTATCAACCTCCAGTCCGGCTTGGCGATCCAGACTTGCTTTATTCATTGATTTTTCCTAAACAACTTGGAATATCGTCTAACACACTTCTGCAGCACACAGTTGATGCTTTTCTATTCTTGTTGCGTTGGTTGCGCGGCTTATTACCGGATAGAATTGGTCATCATATTTTGATGATTTGGCGTGTCAGACTTGATTAATAATAGGAGTACAAGAAGGGAGGTGTAGTTAAATGAATATTGTATTATGGATAGTCTTTGGGGCATTGGCTGGATGGATCGCTTCGCTGATTATGCGGACTAATCGAAGCCAGGGCGTGCTGATGGACGTCATTATGGGGATAATGGGCGCTGTGGTAGGTGGCTTCTTGTTCGAATTTTTTGGCGTCTCAGGGATTACAGGCTTTAACCTTTACAGTATGGCTGTAGCGGTAATTGGGGCAGTGATCCTAATTGGTTTAGGTAGGGTCATGATGAGAACCGTCTAGCCGTAAAACTATCAAGATAGGAGGTGAAAACAGAAAATGATATTAGCAATCTTAATTACGTTGTTTGTAATTCTCTTGATCAACGATATCACAATCGTTGGCTTGCCTTCATTGGACATTACGGTAGCAACCATTAACAGGCAAGCAATCTCGCTCTGGGACATAATAACCTTCGTCCTAGTAGCCGGATTGATTGGACTGTTGCCCAGGCCGTTCAGGGAAATATTTGCCGTAGTTCTCCTGGTCTGGACATTGTCGGTTCTTGGCATTATTGCAATCGGCGGGTTATCAACAATTCTTCTGTTCGGAATACTCATTGGCACACTGGCTTATCTAGTAACGAATTTCCGAAAAGGAACTCCGCTGCATCATCATGATGAGCAGTATGTTGATAGGAGACTTTAGGTTGTGACGAAAGGCAAACCTCTAATGAGAATGTCCATTATGTTTGCCTTTTTGGTGGAATAAAAAATATAATACGACAAATTATATGCAACACCTGCCATTGTTCGATGAAGAGAGACGATCATTTTTTTTTACAATCGCCATTTGCATATTTTTAGCGGTTAGCTTTGTGCTTTTTGTAGTTGCGTATAGGAATCTCAAGGCAGAAAATAGTTATCTCAAGTCGCAAATTTCATCGGGCCAAGAACAAAAGGTTTCTTTTGAACCTACACAGCAAGAATCATCGATAAGCGGAGAAACTCAATTGCAGTCGGAATCAAACACACTGGAGATTGGAAATAAAATCACACCGACAATTATACCGACGCAGCCGCCAGCTCAAACTGGCAATACTACTCCGTCACCCACACCAATTCCAAGCCCCACGCCTGTTCCGTTAATTAGCTCGGCAACGTTATCTGTTGAACCAACACATGGTGATGTTTGTGGAACTAATTTTAAGTTTCGTGGCTATATTACCACGACAGGGCAAGCAACAATTGCATATCGCTGGAAGAGAACGGACGCTGAAAATGTCACCATGGAACCCTACCCAACTGTAACTTTTGAATCTGCTGGGACAAAAGAAATTAATTACTATCTGACCCTCAACCAAAACACTGACGCTGAAGCATGGTTTGAAGTTGTTTCGCCTCAATCAACGGCTTCAAATCGTACCAGATACGTTCAACAAAATTGCTAATTAGCGGATTTTGAAAATTATTTTTTGTAGATACTTTCTGCTTTTTCTTTAAGCGGTTTCCA
Organism: uncultured Gammaproteobacteria bacterium; assembly: GCA_964445355.1. Classification (GTDB taxonomy): domain Bacteria; phylum Patescibacteriota; class Microgenomatia; order CAYQLK01; family CAYQLK01; genus CAYQLK01. The sequence goes on along the minus strand of CAYUKQ010000007.1, from coordinate 17,215 downwards.
CCACCAAGAGTTTTCTTTGTACCAACTTACAGTTTCTGCAAGACGGTTATCAAAATTTTCTGCAGGCTCCCAACCGAGCTCGTTTTTTATTTTGGTCCAGTCAAGGGCGTATCTTCGATCGTGACCAGGACGATCCGGGACAAATTCAATCTTTTCGTTATTTAAACCAAGGATACTGAGGACTTTTCTGGAGAGTTCTAGATTATTCACATCTTCTGTGGTTCCACCGATACAATATGTCTCCCCGGGTTTTCCTTTTTCAAGAATTATATCTATTGCTCGACAATGATCGAGAACATCAACCCAATCCCTTACATTAAGCCCATCACCATAGACTTTGATGTTTTCCCCACTAAGTAAGTTGGTTATCATTCTGGGAAGAAATTTTTCTGGGTGTTGGTATGGACCAAAGTTGTTGCCGCAGTTGGTGATAGTAATCGGTAAATTAAATGTTTCAAAATAAGCTCTGACCAAATGATCTGATCCTGCTTTGCTGGCGGAGTATGGACTGCGGGGCGCGTAGTTTGTGGTTTCGGAGAATTTTTTGCCGTCGCCCAGTTCGAGGGACCCAAACACTTCGTCGGTTGATATATGATGAAATCTTTTAATTCCGCTAACCTTTGCCTGGTTAAGCAAAATTGATGTGCCAATCACATTGGTGGTCGCAAAAATTTGCGGGTCGAGAATTGCGCGGTCATTATGGCTCTCAGCTGCGAAATGGACTACAATGTCGCAACCATCCATGGCATTTTTTACATCCTCCGGATTGGTAATATCGCCTTTGATAAATTGGTAATTAGGATTGTCAGCAATGTCTTTAAGATTGTCTAAATTGCCGGCATAGGTCAGACAATCAAGGTTATTAATTTGGTCTTCCGGATGATTTTGAAGCCAATATCTTATGAAGTTGCTTCCAATAAAACCGGCACCACCTGTAACGAGTATTTTAGACATTGTGATATTTTAACAGAATTTATTATTCAATTATTTCGCCTTCGATAATTTTATTTTTATCTTTACCTTCGGAATCTTTGTTTTTGTTTTTGGAAAATACGCGGTACAACATAATACTGGCAACAATTTGGAGAACAAAAAAAGCAAAAAATGAAATAAGTGCGTTAATTGATCCGAAAACAATTAAAATCATCGCACTAATTACAAATCCCCAAAAACCTTCTTGACTGTTAGTCCTGTCTAGGGTCGAGGTTAAACTAACTGAATTCGTCACAGCAACGTAACTAAAAAGGAAAGTGATTAAGGAGTACAAAATCAGGAATGGTTTGGTTTTTAACCGTCGCTGTGTGGAAACGGCTCGAAAAACAACCGTAATTATCCCTATCAAGAAGTAGAGCACGAAAAAAAGTAGAATTAACAGTCCGGTAAAAAAGACCGTACCTGGTTGCATAAAAGCAAAGTTGTTTAACGCTTTGGCGATTGTTTACTCTTACGAGCCTTCTGCGCGTTTCCAATCTTGCGACGCTCTTTGGCTCTTGGATCTCGAGTAAGTAAGCCGGCTTTTTTAAGTGTGGGTTTAAGTTTTTCGTCAAACTTGATCAACGATCTCGAGAGTCCATGCACAACCGCATCAAGTTGAGATGAAAGTCCTGACCCTTCGACCTTAACACTACCAGAAAATTTGCCGAGTAAGCCAGCAATAATTAGCGGTTTTTCAAAAATTATTTTATCCTGACGCCTGTTAAAGTATTCGAAAACTGGACGTTCGTTGATTGTAAAATCGCCGGATCCGCTAAAAATCCTAACTCTGGCTGTGGCTTCTTTACGTCGTCCAACAGCCTGATAAAATGTGGTTTTTTTGTTATTATCCATGTTTATTTATTTTCAAATTTGGTTTTAAAAGTGTGCTCTGCATTAGCAAAAACATGAAGTTTTTTTAATTGAGCGGCACCCATTTTGGTTTTTGGCAACATTCCTTTAACCGCCTTTACAATAACATCCTCGGGCTTCTTGGCAATCATTGTTTTAAAGTTTGCAGATTTTAGTCCACCAGGAAAGCCTGTGTGGCGATAGTACATTTTGTCGTTTTCCTTACGACCGGTAACAACTATCTGGGAAGCATTAATAATGACAACATTATCTCCGCAGTCTAAGTAACTGACAAATTTCGGCTTGTTTTTACCCATTAATATTGCCGCAACTTGTGTAGACAAACGACCAAGTACTTGATCCTTGGCGTCAATCAGCACCCAATTATTAATTATTTGACTTTTTTTAATGCTTTTCATAATTACTGCTTAATAACCACCTTTTCTTTTTTAGGCTTGCTACTATCCCCCGTGATAACTTCTTGAGTGGTTTCACCGGTTTTGGTGTCGGTAATTTTTACCGTAGTTTTTGATTCGGTTTTGTCTGTTTTTTTGTATTCTTTCTTAACAACCCACTCGATGTATACCATTGGCGCAGCATCACCGCGACGTGGGCCTTTCAGAATCACACGGGTGGTTCCCCCGTGACGATCTGCAAAACGTGGCGCCAGATCAGTGACTAGTTTTTTGACACTTTTTTTGTTGCCTAGACGAGCATAAAGGAGGCGTTTGTCGGACAAACTTGCGTCTTTGGCGCGTGTAATTAACCGCTCAACAAAGGGTTTCAACACCTGGGCTTTGGCGCGCGTAGTCAGAATTCTCTCTTCGAGAATAAGATGATTAGCCAAACTCTTAATGAGTATGGCTCGATCTGCCTCTGTTCTGCTTAGCTTTTTGCCAAAAACCTGGTGTCTCATTGTTTATTCGTTTCCCTCTGAATCTACCGCTACATCCTCGGAGATAATATTCTCTGCAACGAGTTTTTTGTTAACCGTTTCGATGGATTTTGCACCGAAATTTTTGATTTCAAGGAGTTTTTCTTTTGGTGTCTCGAGATATTCTCCAACGGTGTTAATGTCCGCCGACTTCAAGCTGTTGGTCAGCCTAACAGGAAGATCAAGCTCTTCGAGAGCCAGATCGTGATGGTTAAGCGCATCTTCTTTGGGATTGACCAAGGAAGCGACAACTTTGGCTGGTTTGGCTTTCTCCAATTCTGGATTAGTAAGCATGGTGAACTGAGAAACCAAAATTTCTGCGGCAGCTTTGAATGCTACTGACGGTTTAACAGTACCATCGGTTCGAAGTTCGAAAACCAATCTGTCAAAGTTGGTAACACGACCAACACGGGTTTCTTCGACTTTGTAATTAGCGAACTGGATTGGCGAAAAGTTCGCATCTACAGGAATAACTCCTATTTCAGTAGATTTGCGGTCGGTTGCGAATGAATAACCTTCACCTAATTCAGCGGTCGCACTCAGAGTTAGTTTAGACTTGTCGTTACTGAGGTTAGCAATAACTTGATCCGGATTGGTAATTTTGACTCCAGCCGGAAGTTCAAAATCAGCTGCAGTGACAACTTTTGGCCCCTTAACGGACATTTTAAGAGTAACCGGTTTGTCGGACTCCATCTGTAATCTGACCTTTTTTAGGTTCAAAATAACCTCAACAATGTCTTCTTTAAGCCCATCAAGTGTTGAGAATTGATGACGGACTCCGTCAATTTTGACGGATGTTATTGCAGCTCCCGTAAGTGACGAGAGAAGCACGCGGCGAATACTCGAACCAAGAGTTGAACCATAACCCTGGTTGAGAGGTTCGACAACGATGATACCTTCTGAGTCGCTTTCCGACTTAATGGTAACCTCTGTTTCTTTAATATCCAGCATTTGTTTAGCCTCCTTTTTGCTTATAAATAATGCTTTTACCTTGAATAGAATTCAACGATTAATTGTTCGTTGATTTCTTCTTTTATTTCGTCGCGCTCTGGCAGGCGATTAACCTTGCCAACAACCGATTTGCGCTCTAGCCATACGGGAACTTGATGATTTTTGAGATCTTCGAGAGTCTGTTTGAGTTGCAAAGTAGAAAGAAACTTAGGAGCAAGCGTGACGGTTTGGCCGGTCTTGACCATATAGGATGGAATGTTAACTTTTTTACCATCGACTAAAACATGCCCGTGCGAAACGATCTGTCTGGCAAATGGTCTGGTATTTGCAAAACCCAGGCGGTAAATAACATTGTCGAGTCTGGATTCCATAAGTGAGAGCAAATAGGCACCGGTTGGTTTAGGTGATCGGTCAGCGATGGTAAAAATACGTCTAAATTGCTTTTCTAATACTCCGTAAGTTCGCTTGGCTTTTTGTTTTTCCCTAAGCTGAAGCGAGTATTCTGTGGGTTTGCGACGAAGATTAGCACCGTGCTGTCCAGGTACTGCGGCGTTGCGGCGTATGACCGGGCATTTTGCTAATCCGCAAATTGCGGAACCTTCGCGTCTACAAAGACGGTGTTTGGGACCTGTATATCTAGCCATATTTAACCATGCCTCCGTTTCTTACCTCTGACTCCATTGTGTGGAATTGGGGTGTTGTCAGTAATAGAAGTAATTTCGAGGTTTGTGCTTTTGAGACCGCGAATAGCAGCGTCACGACCAGGACCGGGACCCTTAACAAAAACGTCAACACTTTTGAGTCCAAAAGTTTCTGTAACTAGTTTTGCGGCTTTTTCGGCTGCAGTGGTTGCTGCGTAAGGAGTCGATTTTCTGGCGCCCTTGAAACCAGCATTACCTGAACTGGACCAGTTAAGTACATTACCAGCTTCATCAGTAAAACTGACGATAGTGTTATTAAAAGTTGCCTGAATATAGACTCTGCCGCTTGCGACTGAACGCGGAGCCTTTTTCTTGATGAGTGTTTTTTTGGTTTTTGCCGGTGCCATATATTATTTATCTTCCTTTCTGACTGATCCAACTGTCATCCTGCGACCACGCTTGGTTCGTGAGTTGCTGCGTGTTCTCTGACCTCGAGTTGGGAGATTGCGACGATGTCGATCTCCGCGGTAGCTGCCGATTTCCTGTAAACGCTTAATATTAGTCTGAACTTCTCTGCGAAGATCACCTTCGATTTTGTAATCGTCCAGGATACGTGTTAGGGTACCAACCTCGTCACCATTTAGATCTTTTGTGCGTTTGTCAGGATCAATTTTAGCTTTAATAAGAATTTCTTTTGCTTTGGCAATTCCAATCCCATACAGGTAGGGAAGACTGTGTGAAACTTTTTTCTGATCGGGAATGTCTACACCTTTGATACGCATAAATTATCCTTGCCTTTGTTTGTGTCTTGGATTCTTACAAATAACAAAAATTACATTACGGCGCTTAACCGTTTTGCAATCCCGACATCTTTTTTTTACAGAAGCTTGTACTTTCATTGTTTTTTATCTTTTTTATCTAGAGCGATAAGTAACCCGACCGCGCTCGAGGTCGTATGGTGTTATTTCTACTTTTACCTTATCACCTGGAAGGATGCGAATATAATGCATACGCATCTTACCTGACAAGGAGCAAAGTACTAATTGATCTTTTTCGAGTCCGGGAATTTGGCCTTTTTTGACCATTACCCTGAACATTGTGTTAGGTAAAGCCTCTTGAACTTCACCTTCAACTTCAATAACACCTTCTTTTGCCATAATATTTTGAGCTCACTTTTTTGACTTTTGGGGGATTCTAGTGAAATTCACTAAAAAATAATCCCGATTTAGCTTCAAATGGGCCCGTGAGGGCTAATTATAAACAGTTAATTTACGCCAGTCAAGACTATAGGTCCCGACTTTCCGACAAGCACAGTATCCTCAAAAAGTCCTGAATCTGAACCGTCTTTGGTCGCAAGCGTCCAGCCGTCATTTTTGACGTATTTTATGAGACTTGTGCCCTTGGCATAAATTGTTTCGATAGCGATAGTCATTCCCTCTCTGAGAATCGGACCGCGACCGGCAGGTCCATAACCCGGAATCGCTGGGTCTTCGTGAAGTTCACCGCCAATCCCATGACCGGTAAGCTCACGAGACACATGATAGGAGTTGTTTTTTTCCAGAATTTGCTGAATAACGGATGAAATGTCGCCGACCCGGATGCCGTCACGTACAACCTTGATCGCTTCTTTCAACGCAAGCTTTCCGGCTTCTAAAAAATCGTCTAACTCGTCAGCCCCAACTATGCGACTGGTTGCACAATCAGTATGTAACCCATTAATCATGGTACCGAGATCGATACTAACAATATCGCCGTCTTTGAGCTTGGTATTGTCTGGAATTCCATGCACAATCTCGTCGTTAAGAGTGATGCAGGTAGCATATTTGTAGTTATCAACAGTAGTAAAACTTAACTTGCCCCCCTGAGACAGGATAACCTTGGCTGCAATAGCGTCCAGCTCTCTTTTGGTGATTCCTGATTCAATAGCACTAACCGCTTTTTCCATGGCCATTTTGGAGATCATACCGGCCTCTTTCATAATTGAAATTTCGGATGGGGTTTTAATTTTTGTCATATATGGCTGCAGAAATTAGTTTGGTTACTTCCTGAATTGATGGTGAGGCGTCAATGTTTACAACTTTAAACCTTTTTCTAAGGTCAGAAATTAAAGGTTTTGTACGGCTCTCAAACGTGTCTATACGTGTTTTGATTGCCTCCGGGGTATCATCAGCACGTTTTCGAAGTATAAGCCTTTTTATGGCCTCTTTTCTGGTTAAAACCAGATTGATAACCATATCGAGTTCCGGCATGAAATTTTGTGCCTGCTTGATGTGCCTAGGGTATCCGTCCAGAACAAAACCTTTGGAGGTGTCTTTGTTAGATAATCGGACTCTTACCAGATCGGCAACTAATTCGTCTGGAGCCAGGTGTCCGTGTTCGATCAAATTCCTAGCTTTTTGACCGAGTTCGGTATTTTTTTTAGCCTCGTCTCTAACTAACTGTCCGCTTTGGATGTGTGGCACCCTAAGAGTTTGGGCAAAAATCTCTGCCTGAGTTGATTTACCTGAACCTTGAACACCGATAAAAAGTAGCCGCATTTTTACTTGAGAAAACCTTCGTAATTCCGGCTAATTAACAAACTTTCAACCTGTTTGCTTGTTTCCAGAGCGACCGAAACCAAAATCAATACACTGGTTCCCCCAATAACAAGTGAGGTAATACCAGTAATGTTTTGAGCAATTGAGGGGAGAATTGCGATCGTTCCGAGAAACAGTGCACCAAATAATGTGATACGGATGTTTATGTAATCGAGATATTTTTTAGTTTGCTCGCCAGGCCTAATACCAGGAATAAAGCCACCGTTTTTCATTAGATTTTCGGTAATTTGTTTTGTATTGAAAGCAACGCTTGAGTAGAAGTAAGTAAATCCGACAACCAGACCGAAGTAGGTCAAATTGTAACCTATCGACGTGGGCGAAAAATATTCAGCGATTTTGGACGAGAAACCGGCTAAAGATGGATTGGTCGAGCCTTGTAAAAACTGTGCCAAGGTGGTGGGAAGCAGTACCAGAGATACTGCAAAAATAATCGGAATTACTCCCGTCTGGTTTACTCGAAGTGGTAGATAGCTATTTTGTGTAACGCTTCTACCCCCATAGCTTCTTTTGGAAAAATGAACCGGGATTTGCCTGCGACCTTCGTTGACAAAAACGATCCCAAGGATAACCACTAGTGCGACAACCAGCATAACCAGAATGGTGGTGAATTGAACCTGATCAATAACCTGCGCCTGTTGAAAAACAGTGATTGGGAGTCTGGCAACAATACCCGCAAAAATAATCATTGAAATTCCATTACCAATTCCCTTTTCGGTCACCAGCTCACCTAACCACATTAAAAATATTGTGCCTGCGGTCAATGTGGCGATCACAGACAATAAATCAAATATCGACAATGCTGAAATTATCCCCTGATTGCGCAGCAGAACATAAACACCAAAAGCCTGCATAATCGCCAAAGGGACGGTTAGATACCTTGTGTAAAGTGTAATTTTTTCTCTGCCGTAGTTGCCTTCTTTGGATAGTTCCTCGAGTTTTGGAAAGACCATCTGCAGTAACTGCATAATAATCGATGAGTTAATGTATGGATTAAGACCGAGGGAAAGCACGGAAAAGTTTGCCAAGGTGCCACCACTAAAAACATCAAGCAGTGACAGGAGTTGGTTGCCGCCAAAAAGATTTTTGAGGTTGGCAGAATCAACACCTGGAACAGGGACAAAAGCAAATACTCTAAAAATGGCGAGAATAAAGAGCGTAAAAAGTATGCGGTTACGAAGCTCTTTTACCTTGAATGCTCGGGCAACAACAGAAAGGATTTTTTGCATTAATTATTTTGTCTTTTTGGAGGTCTTTTTTGATTTTACAACCTCCTTAGTTGAATTTTTGCCTGTTTCTGGTTTTTCGTCAATTTTTTCCTCGGCTTTTACCAAATTGGCTTCCGCTGAAGCTTCGGAGGTAATTTCGTAACTACCGCCGGCTTTTTTGATAGCTTCGATAGCACTCTTGGCAGCAGGAACTTTAATGGTTAGTGCAACATTAAGTTTGCCGTTACTTAAGATTTTGACGGGCTGATTACGGCTAATTAACTTCGACTTAACTAATAATTCAATATCAACTACAGTGCCGGCAGCAAACTTGGACAGAGCACTCAGTGAAAGTAAATATGGTTTGGTACTTACTTTGGCATTACCTTTTCCGCGAAGATAAGGAAGTCTCTTAGTAAGCGGTCTTTGACCACCTTCGTAATGTGAATGCCCGATCGATAAAGGGTTGCGAGCATTTTGACCTTTGTAGCCACGACCTCCGGTTTTGACTTTACCGGACCCGTGTCCTTGGCCTTTGCGTTTTTTTGATCTGGTGACGATTTTTACGGTTGTCATTTTGTTTTATTTGGCTTTTGCGGTTTTTTTAACGGTCTTACTGTCTGATGCGGACTTATCTGCTTTGGATTTTGATGGTCGGGGTTTGAGCTGAGAAAGGCCAAGGAGTGTAGCCTGAACATTTGATGCCTTGTTGTTTGTACCTAACACTTTAGATGAAATACTTTGCACGCCTGCAGCTTCTACAACAGAACGAACTGCACCGCCAGCGATAACACCTGAACCGGCCGGAGCTGGCTTTAGGAGAATTTTTGCCGCACCTTCTTTGACGAAGATCTCGTGAGGAATAGTACCATTCACTAGAGGAACAGTGATTAGGTGTTTTTTAGCGTAAGTTGAACCTTTTCGAATCGCAGACGAGACATCCGGAGCTTTTCCAAGCCCGACACCAACCCTGCCTTTGCGGTCACCGACAACAACGAGTGCCGTAAAACCCATTTTGTTACCACCGGTTGTTTTTTTTGAAACGCGGCGAATGTGAACGATTTTTTCTTCAAACTCACTTGGAGCTTGCTGAAATTGGGACTGATCCCTGCGATTGTTCTGACGACCTTGATTGTTATTGTTTTGCATAGATTTTAAAATTTTAGTCCTCCGGCTCTTGCGGCCTCGGCCAGGGTTTTAATACGTCCATGATAGAGATTACCACCACGATCAAATACAATCGAGGTAATTTTTAATTTGGCTAATTTTTGAGCGATTTCATTACCGACAGCCTGAGCCTTTTCAGTTTTTGAGGTCTTGACCAACTTAGCATCGTTGGCTTGAGCAAGTGTAATACGATTGAGGTCGTCAATGGCTTGCACTGAAATATGCTGATTTGAGCGGAAAACTGCCAGCCTTGGTCGGGTCGGTGTACCAACAATCTTGGCGCGGACGCGAACGTGGCGCTTTTGACGATGGACGATTTTGTTGTTAGTCGATAGTTGGTTTTTCATAGTAGATTATGCAGCAGCTTTTGCAGCTTTACCAGATTTGCGACGAACATACTCGCCAACGTACCTGATACCTTTGCCTTTGTATGGTTCTGGTTTGCGTTTTTTGCGTATATCTGCGGCAACCTGGCCGACAAGGGTCTTGTCGATTCCAGAAACAATAACGCGATTTTCAGCAGTCGCAAATTCTATACCCTGAGGAGCAATAAATTCAACCGGATGCGAATAACCTAAAGACAAGACCAATTTATTGCCTTGGACATTAGCACGATAACCAACTCCAATAAGCTCTAGTTCTTTTTTCCAAGTTTCAGAAACGCCTGACACCATATTAAAGACTAAAGAACGAATTAAGCCATGCATACTCTTGGCGATTTTAGACTCGGATTTGCGCTCAACCTTGATCTCGTTATCTGCAATTTCCAGCTTAACCTCCGGACGAACCACCAGGTTAAGTGTGCCTTTCGGTCCGGTCACGGTCAGATTACGACCATCGATCGTGACGGTAACGCCGGCTGGGATTAGAATTGGTTTTTGACCGATTTTTGACATATTTTTAGCTGACTTTACAAATAACTTCTCCACCAAGCTTCTGAGAGCGAGCTTGCTTACCCGTCATTAAACCTTTTGAGGTTGAAATAATTACCTCGCCAAGACCGGATTTAATAAACGGAATACTCTTGTGGTCTTTATAGATGCGAACTGACGGAGTAGAAACTCTTTCGATCTGGGTCAAAATTGGTTTTTTGTCCTCAGAATATTTGAGAGTAATTAAAATTTCTTTGTCGTTGCGGACTTTTGAATCAAGTACAAAACCAAGATCGGTCAATACATTACCAATCGCGGCCTTAACTTTGGAGTTACTAACAGTAACATTCTTTTTTCTGGCCATATATCCGTTACGGATAATGGTCAACATGTCTGCAATAGGGTCGTTAATCATAATTTTTTACCAAGATGCCTTTCTAACTCCCGGGAGTTCACCTTTAACGGCATACATTCTAAAACACAGTCTGCAAAGACCAAACTTGCGAATATAGGCTCTTGGTCTTCCACAGCGCATGCAACGATTCGGCTCTCGAGTTGAAAGCTGAGGTTTTTTGCTTTTTGCTATTTTACTTATTTTTGCCATATTTTAGTTATTATCTTTTTTCTCAAAGGGCATGCCGAGCAACTCGAGAAGTTTGCGTGCTGCGGTGATGTCTCTAGTCGAGGTGGTTAAAGTTACTTGAAGTCCACGGACTTTGTCAATTTGGGAATATTCAATTTCCGGAAAAAGTATCTGTTCTTTTATCCCTAGTGAAAAGTTTGCTTCTTTATCGAAGCCTTTGTCGGAAATCCCTCTAAAGTCACGAACACGAGGCAAAACAATGTTAAAAAGCCTATCAAGAAAATCGTACATTCTGTCACCGCGCAGGGTTACTTTGACCCCGATTGGTTGACCTTGACGAAGTTTAAAACTGGAAATAGATTTTTTGGCTTTTGTAGCAACAGGTTTTTGACCTGAAATCAAAGTCATTTGCTCAATTACCTTGTCAATCACACCAGCATTGGATGTTGCCTCACCGAGAGAGACATTGAGTGTGACTTTTTCGATATAAGGGACAGCCATAGGGTTTTTGACACCAAACTCCTTGACTAATTCTGGCGTAATTTGTGTGCGGTATTTTTCCTTAAGTTGATTCATAAAATTCTTTAGATTTTTTCCTGACTTTTGACACTGACTCTGACTTTTTTACCGTTTTCGGTAATAAATCTAACCCGTGTGGGCTTATTAGTTTTAGGGTCAAGAATAGCGATATTGCCAAATGGCAGTGGGCGAGAAAATTCAACGATCTGCGAAGGCCGCTGAGGGTCAAAACTTTTACGGTGTTTCTTGTATAAATTAACCCCACTGACAACTGCAGTAAGTTTTTCACGATCGATCTTAACGATGGACCCAGTCTTACCTTTGTCTTTGCCGGCTGTTACGATTACTTTGTCGTTGGTGTGAAATTTGAGTGCCATAATAGTTTTAGATTACCTCCGGAGCTAATGAAATAATTTTTAGGAATCCTTTTTCGCGCAATTCTCTGGCGACTGGGCCAAAAATACGGGTACCGATCGGATTTTTGTCTTTATCAATTACTACTGCTGCGTTTTCGGAAAAACGAATATAGCTTCCATCCGGCCGCCTCACTTCTTTGCGAGTACGAACCAATACAGCCTTAACGACTTCGTGGGCTTTGACAGTACCATTAGGATCGGCTTTTTTAACCGAAGCGGTAATTACATCGCCGATTGAGGCGAAACGCTTACCTGAACCACCACCAACATGGATAACTGCCAGGTCTTTGGCTCCGGAATTATCGGCGACTACTAGTCTTGACCGGTGCTGAATCATTTCGCAATTACCTCCAAGATTTTGAACGATTTGTTTTTGGATAATGGTCTAATCGATTCAATAACAACGGTCTGGCCAACTTGAGCACCAACTGAGTTATCACAAAGGAATTTTTTGTGCGTTTTGATGCGCTTACCGTATTTAGGGTGTATTTTGACAGTTTCAACCCTGACACTTGCAGTGCCAACCATTTTGTCAGATGTAACAATACCTTTTAGTGTCTTTTTCATAAATTTACTTTTTCAAGCTTGCAATTATGCGTGAAGCGTTGAGTTTGGTCAAGCTTCTTGCAATTTCTTTTTTTTGTTTTTTAACCAGACTGGTATCTTTGATTCTGCCGAGTTTAAGCTGTAACTTGGTATCAATCGAGGCTTTGCGCTGATCTCGAACAACCGCGTGCAGTGATTGCAATCCTGTTTGCGGAGTTTTTTTTATTTTGTCTTCTTTGACTGGTGTGGTTTTTGTTTCTTTTGCCATATGTTTTAGTTTATTTCGTGTTTTTCAACAAATATTGTCTTGATCGGCAATTTGTTGGCTGCTAAACGCATCGCTTCTTTGGCGACGGCACGATCAACAGCGGCCATTTCAAATAGAATCATGCCTGGCTTAACTACAGCCGCGTGAATATAAACATCACCCTTACCCGAACCCATACGAACCTCGAGCGGTTTTTTTGTGATCGGCTTACTCGGGAATATTCTGATCCAAATACGTCCACCACGCTTAGTGTAATGAGTCATTGCGCGTCTAGCTGCCTCAATCTGACGATTAGTGATCCATGCTGCTTCTTTGGCTTTGAGCCCATAATCGCCAAAGGCAACGGTATTGCGACGTGTTGCTACACCGCGGCGTTTGCCTCGGAATTCTTTGCGGAATTTTTGTTTCTTTGGTTGCAACATATATTTTTAGTTCTCCTGTCCTCGGTATATCCAAACTTTTACACCTACTAGACCTGCTTTGGTCGGCGCACCAATTGAAGCAAAGTCAATATCAGCCTTAATAGTCTGAAGGGGAATACTACCAAACTTGCCAGATTCTTTTCTAGCGATTTCTGCCCCGCCAAGACGACCGGAAAGGATAATCTTTCCACCTTTGGCCCCAGAGCGCTGAATCCTTTCAAGAACCGAACCAATTATGCGCTTGTGAGGAATACGTTTGGCCAACTGTTCAGCACAGCTTTGGGCAATAAGCTTAGCATCAAGATCAGGATTTTTAATCTCCTCGACCTTGAATTCTAATTTGCTTTCGTCTTTAAGTTTGAGTTTTTTCATTAACTGCTTTTTGGTCTCTTCGAGACCGGTTCCACCACGACCAATAACAATACCTGGTCGGGAAACAAAGACAGTAATGGTACGTTTGTCAAATGAACGCTCAATTTCAACTCTCGATAGTCCAGCCGGACGCAAACGAACATCTAAAAATTCGCGGGTTGTAAAATCTTCAGACAAAAGATTCTTGTAGTTGGAGTCGCGGGTAAACCAACGCGAAGCCCAATCCTTATTGATACCTGTTCTGAATGAAATTGGATGAACTTTTTGTCCCATAATTAAATTTTTACTTTTTTATTTTTTTTGTAACCTTTTTCTCTACTTTGGTAGCTGGTGCGAGTATTTGATCCATATCGGCTTTTGGTTCGACTTTTGCTTTTGATTTTTCAATTTTGACCGGCTGTTTTTGTTCGAGCGTTACTTTGATATGACTAGTACGACGCATATATGGATGAGCCATACCCTTGGAGCGGGCACGGAAACGCTTGAATCTGACACCCTCTTCAATAATGATCGACTTAATGACCAGATCTTCGATCTTGGTTGATTGATTATTAGCGTCTGCAACCGCCGTCTTAAGCACATTAGCAATTAAGCCAGAGGATTTTTGCGGCATGAATCCCAGTTCAATAATTGCCTTCTCTGGATCGGTAGTTTTGATGGCTTTGGCGACCAATCTGGCTTTCCTTGGTGAGGTTCGAACGTGTTTGGCGGTTGAAGTAAAAGTCGTGTTCATATACAGGGATTAAGTCTTAGAAATTGTACGCTGAGTAATCTTACCGTGACCTTTGAAAGTTCTGGTTGGGGAAAATTCACCCAAACGATGACCAACCATTGATTCGTTAACAAAAACGGATAAGTGTTTACGACCATTGTGTACCAAAAAAGTCCAACCGACGAACTCTGGTGCGATTTGTGAATCACGAGACCAGGTCTTGATCGGGTCTTTGGTACCGGCAGCTTTCTGACGGTTGATTTTTACTAGTAATTTTTCGTCTACGTATGGTCCTTTTTTAATTGAACGACTCATATTTATTTTTTATTCCTTCTTGTAACAATATATCGGTCAGTAAATTTGCGGCGAGAGCGGGTTTTTTTACCCAGGGTTTTCTTTCCCCATTTACTCTTCGGTGAAGGCATACCAATACCGGACTTACCCTCTCCACCACCGTGCGGGTGATCAATCGGGTTCTGGGCAACACCGCGGACTGACGGTCGGATATTTTTGTGACGACTACGTCCGGCCTTACCAAGCTTAACGTTTTTAAGGTCGAGATTGCCAAGTTGACCGATTGTAGCATAGCAGTCAATATGAATCCTGCGAACTTCACCGGAGGGGAGTTTAACATTGGCGTAACTACCTTCCTTGGAGGAAATAATGGCGAATGTTCCAGCAGATCTAACTAGTTTTGCTCCGCTGCGGGAATGAATTTCGATATTATGAATTTGAGTACCAACAGGAATCTTGGCTAATGGTAACGAATTACCAACTTTGATCGCGGCTTTTGGACCGCTATCGACTTTGGAATTAACTTTGAGTCCGATAGGGGAGAGAATGTAGCGTTTTTCTCCGTCAGAATAATTAACGAGAGAGATATCAGCGGTACGATTAGGATCGTACTCGATCGTTACAACCTTTCCGGCTACTCCGTCTTTGTTACGTTTGAAGTCGATCTTGCGATATAAACGCTTGTGTCCACCACCTTTGTGACGAGTGGTGAGTTTTTTACCACCGGCACGATGTTGTTTGACCTTGCCTTTTGTTAGAGATTTCTCGGGCTTGGCGCCGGTCAGATCGGGATTAATAATTGTACTCTTAAAACGGCTTCCAGGTGTGGTTTTTTTGTAGACTTTGATTGCCATAGTTATTATTTATTAGTTTTTTTCGCTACTTTTTTAACTTTTTTTTCTTCTTTTGGTTCTTCAAAAATACTAATTGTTTGGCCGTTTTGGACAAATACTGTGGCTTTTTTGTATCCGGCAATAGCGATGGTTTTGCGACGGTTGTTAACTTTTGAGGATGGCTTGACATTAGAAATTGTAACCTTGTGTGTCTGGACACCAAAAAGAGCGTCGACTGCCTTCATGATCTGTGTTTTGGTAGCTTCAGGATGAACCTTGAAAGAGTACTGACCGACAGAGTGGCCTTTAAGACTTTTTTCAGTGACAATAGGTTTGATAATTACTTGGGTTATTTCCATCGTGATGTGAGTACTTGTAAACTTTCGCTGGTGACTATAAGTGTTGAGTTGTTAATAAGGTTGTAGGTAGTAAGGTCCGAAGCCATTTTGGTTTCGATATTGGGAAGATTACGAACACCGAGCTGTAAAGCTGACCTTTTTTGATCTAATACCAAAACATATTTGGCGGATTTAGGGAGCGATTCGATAACTTTGGCAAATTTGGCTGTTTTAGCTGGGAGAGTGTCGAGTCCTTTGAGAGCAATGATCTTTTGATCATTTAGTTTTTGACTAAGCGCACAAGACAAGGCCTTGAGACGCATTTTTTTAGGCATAGTCTGAGAGAATTCGTGTGATTGAGGTCCAAATACAGTACCACCACCGACAAAAATCGGAGAGCGTTTTGAACCTTGACGGGCGTTACCAGTACCTTTTTGCTTGAATGGTTTCTTACCGCCACCACGGACTTCGCCTCGGGTTTTGGTATTAGCAGTTCCGGCGCGCTGATTAGTCAGATAGACGCGAACCGCTTGAGCAATTAGAACCTTGTTGACCTTAGTACCAAATATTTCTGAAGATACAGCTAAACTGCCCGCACTCTTGCCTGTTAGGTCATACACCGGAATTGATAATTTTGCTGAATCATTTTTAACGGCTTTTGCGGTAGTAGTATCAGTCTTGGCTGTGGTGGTTTTTTTGGTTGTTGCCATAGGTATTATTTAATTTCTTCTTTGGTCTCTTCGTCGGAAGGCGGGGTAGGGGAGTCGGAGGAATTTTCGTCAGGGGTTTGATTTGCTGAGTTCTCCCCTACTTCATTACCCTCCTCTTTTGATTTTGCTTCGATCTCTTCTTGAGTTTCGGTTTCTGGTTGCTCTGCGGTAACGGCGTCAGATTCTGGAGTTTGCTGAGTTGATTGAGATTCAACCTCTTCGCTTATTTCCTCTTCAACTTCTGTGATTTTGGGTTCGACTAATGGTTTTTTGGATCCGACTTTTTCAATCAACAACATTGAATTGGTCCAACCTGGCAAAGCGCCTTTGATAAAAATCAGGTTGTTTTCAGTATCTACATCATAAACAGTTACGCCAGTGATCGTAGTTCGCGCATTTCCGGTGTGTCCAGCCATTTTTTTGCCTTTGTATACCCTACCTGGAGTAGTTGTTTGTCCGATTGATCCAGGTGCACGCTCACGATCAGACTGACCATGAGTTCGAGGACCGCCGGCAAACCCCCAGCGCTTAACGACACCAGCAAATCCTTTACCACGACTTGTGCCGGTAACTTTTAGGATATCGCCAGAACTAAAATCTGCTACCGTTAGCTGTGTACCAATCGACTGTGTATCATCACTGATCTCGGAAACACGAAATTCTTTGATATTCTTAGGAATAAATTGCAGGTCTTTATAGTTGATCTTTTGTGGATTTTTGGGTTTTTTGGCTGTTTCAAAACCGACTTGAATCGCTGTATATCCATCTTTTTCCGGCTGTCTGTGACCCACAATTAAATTGGGTGAAGCAAAAACGACCGTAATTGGTACGGCATTACCACGCGAATCAAAGCGGGTCGTCATGTTTTTCTTTTTTCCAATTATTACTTGCATTTTTTTTTATTTGTATTTCAAAACTAAAGCAGACTTCCCTATTACCTTAAGGCTGTCTGCATCTTAACTATCGAACAATATTAGATATGGTGGCGCCTATTTTTGGTTAGGCGCGATT
>CAYUKQ010000006.1:0-42661 GCA_964445355.1 uncultured Gammaproteobacteria bacterium | reverse complement strand
GTTGTTAATTGGCAGTAAGATTGAAGATCTTGATCCGATTATTACTTGGGCTTGCCCGAGAATAATCTGAACGTATTTTTGAAATTTATCAGTTGAGGAGTCGGTTAATTGAATGGAGATAAATTTTTTGTTGATGTTAAGTTGCGAAATAACTTCCGGAATTTTTATTTCGCTTGGGACAATAATTAGCTCCGATGGCGGATAGCTATTATTTTGGGTATTGTCTAAAAGTTTTAATTGTCTTGCAGGTATCGGCGGTAGGGCTAATTTTACAAGGTCGCTAATCGATCCGTGGTAGTGCTGAGCAACAAGTTTGAATAATTCCAGCTGTTGTTTGGTAATAAGTGGTAGTTGGCCGAACACTGTGTTGATTGTCTTGATTTTTTTAAAGGTGGTTTTTGATTTTTGGCTGATAACAACGCCAAAATAGTTATTATTACCAAATGAAACCTTGACTAATTGTCCGGTTTTGAGCGCCTGATCAGTTGGATTTTTGTAAGTGTAAGTTTGAGAATTGACTCCGGTTTTGGGTGTGAGTACGACGACTTCGGAAAACATTCCGTGATTTGAATAAATTTTTTTATGATTGTTTAATAATTCGATTATTTTCTACAGTGAAGGATTGGTTGAGACAAAAGTTGATCGCTTCGACTAAGCCAATATCTTCTTGTTGATGTACTAATGTTTCAATTTCTTCCAAGCTAAGTTTTGGATCAATTTTTACTTCTTTTCTTAAAATTACCGGGCCAACGTCAAAGGTTGTAGTTGCAAAATGGACTGTGCATCCAGTGTAGGCAGATCCGGCGTCGTAAGCTTGTTTAATGCAGTCAATACCTCTGAATGCTGGGATGACTGTGCCGTCAGATGTAGTGTAAGTATCAGAATTGTCATCCGGAAGCAGTGCGGGATGAAGATTGATGACTCGGGCGTAGTTTTTCCCTAAGTCGGTAAATTTTTCAAGAAACGCTTTTTGCATGACAAGATCCCAACCAGCCATTACAACGAGGTGAGGTCTGTAATCCGATTGGTTGAGAAACGCAGCAAGATTTTCTTCATACTCTGACTGGTACGAGTCAAGAGCACGCCCAAGAAAATTCTGCATTTGGACGCGATTAAATTTGACCGCCGGAATACCCTTGTCAATTGCCCAAGGAATTTTTGGCGACTCTTTTTTGTGTGATACAACGACAGAAATTTCACAGTTGTTAGCTGGGTCATTGGTGAAATCATAGATCGCAGGTAATCTTGATCCTCCTCCAATTAATACAGCAATCTTTTTCTTTTGATCAGGTTCTTTTTCGGGACGTGATTCGATATTCATATGTGTTATGTCAGAAGTATTATATTCCCTTGGTCAAAAATAAGTAATGAAAAAAAATAGATAGAGTGTAAAATGAGATGTAATTATGAAAAGAGTTTTGATTACTGGTGTGTCCGGAATGGTTGGTTCTACATTGGCAGATAAACTGGTGGAGTTGGGGGGGGTTGAATTATATGGTACCGATAGGGGGCGTAAAGATGATGGTTATCCTGAAAACTTGCATGGAGTTCAAGATAAATTAGATTTACGCAGATTGGATATGCAGGATGGTCTTGCAATTGAAAAGCTAATTGCGGAAGTTAGACCAGAGTGGATTTTTCACTTAGCAGCAGCGTTTAGTAATCCGGATATGACCGAATGGGAGGTTATTCACAATAATGTATTGGGTCAGATAAATTTGCTAGAAGCTGTCAAAAAAGCTGGTATTTCTGCCAGAGTCCTGATTGCCGGGTCGAGCGTGATCTATGGTGATGGAAATGTGGGGATGGTTACTGATGAATCTTCTGAATTGAAACCCAAAAGCCTTTATGCTGTTTCAAAAGTTGGTCAAGATCTCGTTGGTTATAAGTATTTTGCGGCAGATAAAATGGACATTATTCGAGCAAGGCCGTTTAATCATGCCGGAGCCAGGCGCGGGCCGGCTTTTGTGGAAAGCGCATTTGCTAGACAGATTGTGGAAATTGAGAAAAACCAAGGTGGTGTGGGTGAAATTAAAGTTGGGAACCTTGATCCGACTCGGGATTGGTTGGATGTTAGGGATGTGGTTAACGCTTATATCAAACTAATGGAGAAAGGTGTGTCTGGTGAAGTTTACAATGTTTGTTCGGGCGTGAGTCGGTCCGTTCGCGAGCTGCTTGACACCTTAATTAAACTTTCGGGAATTGAGGTAAAGGTAATCGTTGATGAGGGTTTGGTAAGAAAAAATGATGATCCTGGAATGACTACCAATAATGATAAATTAATTAATGATACCGGATGGAAACCGCAGTACTCATTTGAGGATATGTGTGAAAGTATTCTGAACTACTGGCGTTTGAAAGATTAGTTATTTAGATTTTCTTTTTCAATTATGGCTTCTTGATAGTTGGGTTTGAGTTCTAGTGCTTTTGCGAACGATTGAATTGCTTCAGTATTTTGGCCGGCTGTTTTTTGAATTAATCCTAGATTGTAATATGCAGCTGGATCTGTGGGTGCAAGTTGAATTGTTACTTTTCCAGCATTAATAGCGAGGTCGAGAAATTTGGAATCAGAAAGTCCAAGCTCAAAATATGTTGATTGGGCTTTTCTCCATATTCCAACATTATTTGGTGAATCGTTTAGTGATTTTGAAATTTCGCTGACTGCTAGCTCGATAAAGTTTTTTTGTTCAATGTCAAAACTATTTTCTGCAGCGATTGAGGCAACGTATGCTGTTTCGGCGTGATAAAGAGGTTCTAGGTATGGGGAGAAGTTTGTTGCGGTTTGAATGTTTTTGAGAGCACGTGTTATACGGCCGGTGCCTAGCTCTTTTTGATATCTGGAGTAGTAAATATCAGCCAGAAGTATTCTTGAGATCGTGACAAGTAAAAAAATGAAAAATATAAGTATTGCTCCGATAATAATAGATGGATTAATAGGCATTTTTTTAGGGATCTTGATTTGGTAGGAGGTTTTTGAGTCAGAAATAATATAACTGATCGCAGGAATAGTGAAGAAAATTAAAGAAGTTGTGACTACTGAAAAGCCAAAAAAATTGACCGCTAAATAACTTACTGCGGATGATAGTAGTCCGAGTTGAAGAATTCTGGTCTGATTTTGTGAGCTGAAGAGATTTTTTGCAATCATAAACAAAATGCTTAATATCAGGATGAGATAAGCTGCAAAGCCTATGATGCCGGTATTTGAGAGATAGTTAAGATATTCGTTGTGTGCTTTGTTATAAAGAAAATTCCACTCTGTGGTTTGGTTGTGTTGTGATGGTCTAAAGCGATAGTACGAAACCGCAAATGTTTCTGGACCAGTTCCAAGTATTGGATGGTTTTTGAATATTTCAATCGCCCCTTTCCAAACGATCAGCCTGATTGTGCCTGATTCTGTTCCACCAGATTCCAAACTCGTGGATGTTGGGGGGGGAGATGGATTTTCTGTTTGGCTAGATGCGTCTAATTTTTTTTGAGGCTGTTGTAAAAAAAATATATTTTGACGGATTGCTTCCAGATTGCGTTCCCATAGTGGGCGACCAAACAGGCCAAGGATCAGGGTGCTACCAAACAAAATGATAATAAGTATGGGAATACTGGATTTAATTTTTTTGATGCCAAGCAGGGGTAAAAATATTCCGACTGTGATCAGTAGTGATAAAAATGCTGATCTTGAATTGGTTAGTACAAGCCCGAGCAAAATGATAAAGGTTGAACTAATAAAAAATATTTTTTGAAACCCTTTCGTAGATAATGCAAGCGAAATTGATAATGGAATCGTCATTGCTAAAAATGCGCCCAGCCAGTTGGGTTGCCCAAAGGTGGAAAAGATTCTAAGTGTCGGCTGAAATTCTGTTTTCCAGCACGTGGATGTCAACTTGCCGGTTAGCACGAAGCAGTTTGGGTCATATCCAAAATGGCCAGGAATTCCCCAGAGGGACACGAATACGGCTGATAAGACGACAAATTTGATACCCTCGATCGCGTCTTTACGTGACAGGGTGCTTGAGGTGATAAAAAAGATAAGGTAGTAACAGATTGTTGAGACGAGTGAACCATTTAGCCGAGTGTAATATCCAAATACTGAGAGGTGGTGATCAGTGGAAAAAATCGTAGAAATGCCCAGTGTGATGATAAAGATTGTAAAAATTATCAATATTGGATTTTTTGTAATGATGATTTTTTTGTTGGCGTAGCAATAGATGAGATAGAGACAGATTAGTGCTGCGGTTAAGATATATACAAAGATCATTTTGGGAATTTCAAAAAGTTCAGAAGTGAGCGAGGTAAAAATAAGTGGTGTGATGAAGAGTCCTGCAAAGAAAGTTAGTTTGATTAAAGTTTTGGAAAATGTGGATAAATATTGCATGATGAATTTTTAGAGTATATGTACTTTTGAGAAACTTGGCAATTAAAATGCTAGTGTAAAAAGATTATTCAGCCTCTGATATACTGCCAAGGCTAATTTAATTATTTTATGTTAAGACGACTGCTGGGAATTTTTTCTTATGATATTGCCATTGATTTGGGTACTGCAAATACGCTTTTGCATGTAAAAGATAAAGGAATTATGGTTCGCGAGCCCTCTGTTGTGGCTAGACATAAAAAATCAAAAAATGTTTTAGCAATTGGTGCTGAAGCCAAAAAGATGTTGGGTAAGACTCCGATGACAATTGATGTTATTAGACCATTAAAGCATGGAGTAATTTCGGATTTCGATGCGACAGAGGCCATGTTGAAGTATTTTATTGGTAAGGTTCATAAAGTACCTGGAGCGATGATGCCGCGAGTACCAAGACCAAAGGTGGTAGTGGGTATTCCATCTGGTGTTACTGAAGTCGAGAGACGGGCGGTTGCTGAAGCTTCGATTTCTTCTGGCGCAAGAGAGGTGTTTTTGGTCGAGGAGCCAATGGCTGCGGCGATCGGTTCCGGATTGTCGATATCTGATCCGAATGGTGTGATGATCGTCGATATCGGTGGTGGAACAACAGAGATTGCAGTGATTTCTTTGGGTGGAATAGTTGTAAATAAATCAGTAAGGATTGCAGGTGACGAGATGGAGTTAGATATTATTAACTATTTACGCGTGCGATACGGGTTACTGATTGGAGAGAAAACCGCCGAGGAGATCAAGTTATCTATCGGAAATGCTTACCCGGGGATTGTAAAAAGAGAAATGGTGGTTCGAGGTCGTTCTTTGGAAACAGGATTACCCAAGTCGGTTAAGTTGACAGCTGATGATGCAAGAGAAGCAATCACTCCAACAATTAAACAAATTACCCAGGCTGTGCTTGATACGATTGAGGCCACCCCACCTGAGCTTGTTGCTGATATTACTGAGGGTGGAATTACTTTGGCTGGTGGGGGATCTTTGATACCTGGGTTTGCAAAATTATTATCTCAGGAAACAAACATGCCGGTTTTGGTTGCGGAAGATCCATTAACGGCAGTGGTTCGTGGTTGCTCGATGTTGCTTAATGACCAAAAGTTGCTTGATCGGGTAAGAATATCGGGCAAGTTATAATTTTACTTAGATTTTTTTTCTGCCAGTTGCTCTTCGATTTTTGAAATTCGTTTTTCGAGATCTTCGAAATAAGGCTCCAATTGCTTGAGAATTTCAACAACGACAGCTTGTAGATCAATGTTATTGTCAGACATATTAGTTTTTATTATGAGGATTATTATAGTTTGAGTGTCAAAAATATGAAGAGGGATAATTTTGGTAAGAGTTTTGCTGATTCGATCTATTCAAGTAGCACGAAGAAATCTGTAAAAAAATTTAGTTTAAATGAATCATCTTCACCACTTGGCCTGAAAAGGGAAAATATTTTTGAATCGAGTGAAAAGCTTTCGCAAGTAAGGTTGGTTTTTTACTACGTTACGATTATTCTGATATTCGCGATTTTTTGTTTAAGACTTATTCACTTACAAATCATAAACGGAAAAACTTATGCTGCTAAGTCCGAAAATAATCGAGTAAAGATCGATCATCTTTATGCGCCTCGTGGGGATATTACGGATAGGAATGGTATTGTTTTAGCAAAGAACGAGCCAGCTTACAGATTATTGAAGGATGGTGGCAGTCGACTTATTTCGGTTGAAACAGGTGAGGAATTAATGAAGCAGGGTGAGGTATTCTTAGATAAAGAGGGTCCGCTGGGAAGATTGTTAGAGGATACGATCCGAGTTTATCCGAAGGGGGAGGCGTTTGCTCATTTGTTGGGGTACACCGGCGAGATTACGCAAGAAGAGTTGAATGGTCAATCTTATGGTGGTTATCTAAGTGGTGACCGGATTGGCAAAATGGGTATTGAACAGTCATTTGAATCGGTTTTGAGGGGTGAACATGGTAAGAAGTTATATGAAGTAGATGCGTCCGGAGCAAGCGAAAGAATAATCGGAATTGAACAGCCAAAAACTGGTGGAAATTTAAAACTGACAATTGATGCGGAATTGCAGATTAAAATGTTTGATGAGTTGAGGCTTGAAATTGAGAAGCAGAAGGTTACAAGCGGGGCGGCTGTTGCACAGGATCCATATACAGGTGAAATTTTGGCAATGGTTAGTTTTCCGAGTTTTGATAACAATGTTTTTTCCAATCGGCTTGAGGGGCGGGTTTTTTCTGATCTGATTAATAATCCTGATAATCTGCTTTTTAATCGGGCAATTTCAGGAATATATCCTCCCGGTTCGGTTTATAAGATCGTTTCCTCGTTGATCGGTTTGGAAACAGGTAAGATTACGCCAGAGACAAGGTTTGTTGATGAAGGAGAAATATTTTTGGGTCCTTTTAAGTTTACTAACTGGTTTTGGACACAATATGGAAGAAAAGAAGAGGGTGAGTTAGACGTTTCAAGAGCTTTGGCCAGATCGAATGACATTTTTTTCTATCGATTGGCGATGGCGGTTGGGGAAAAAGATCTACAAATTGGTTCACGAGAATATGGTTTGGCGGAAAAAACGGGCATATCAATCGGTGGGGAAAGTGCAGGACTGGTACCTGATGAGGAGTGGAAGCTTAAAAACAAGAATGAGCCTTGGTATCCGGGAAACACTTTACAAATGGCAATTGGGCAGTCGGATTTGTTGGTTACTCCCTTGCAGGTTGTTAATTTTACTTCTGCTTCCGCCACGGATGGAACGTTGCATCGACCAAGAATTGCCCTGCAGTCTGCTGGAGCCGACGGGAGTGTTACGGAGGTCGATATGGCGACAGAAATTAGAAAGGTAAATGCCCGGCCGGAGTGGTTGGCTTTGGTTAAGAAAGGTTTAAGAGAGGTATGTATTCAAGGCGGTACCGCCTTTCCTTTTTTTGATTTTAAAATTCCTGTTGGTTGCAAAACCGGAACGGCAGAATTTGCTGATACAGATGAAACTCATGCTTGGTTTACGGTTTTTGCCCCATTTGAAAACCCAGAAATTGCAATGACTGTCTTGGTCGAAAGAGGTGGTGAAGGTTCGGCGGTTGCAGCACCCGTTGCCAGAAAGGTTTTGGAGTGGTACTTTAACACCGGTCGCTAAGAGGTGCTTCACGCTTAATATTTTATTTGGTAGAGATGGAATACGAAGAGAGAGATTATCGGTTATGGCTGTCCAGTCTAATGCCTTATAACGCAAAAGGGTTAAGGTTGTTAGTAAAAAAATTCGGTTCGGCAGAAAATGTTTATTTTTCGGATAAAAATAAATTCAGGGAGTTGGGGGTCAACGAAAAAGTTTGTGTGCTGGTGGAAAATAGTCAGCGTGATATTGCGAAGATAAAGAAAATTTTGAGCAATAAAGGTGTTTGGTTTAAGGTTTTGGGTGAGTCAGGGATGCCAGAGATATTCAGTTATTTTGATGATTTACCGTTTGTGCTGTATGGAATTGGTTCAGCTGATGTATTAAATGCTCAGTTTGCATTAGGAGTAGTGGGTTCGAGGAAAATGACGGATTATGGTCGGACACAACTCAAGCGGTTGTTAGGTGGGGTACTTATAGATAAGAATGTGACTGTGGTCTCGGGTATGGCAAGAGGAATTGATGCCTTAGCTCATTTGGAGGCGCTGAATGTTGGATCAAAAACGATTGCAGTTTTGGGTAATGGTGTTGATGTTTGTTATCCGATTCAGAATCGATTATTGTACAGAAGAATTTTGGAAGATGGATCTGCAATTATTTCAGAATATTTTCCCGGGACTCAGCCGATGGTAGGTTTTTTCCCTATGCGCAATAGAATAATTGCAGCATTGTCCGATGCGTTATTTGTAGTAGAGGCGGGGATAAAGTCGGGTACCTTGATCACGGCTAGTGCGGCCTTAAATTATGGTAAAAATCTAGGGGTGTTGCCCGGCAGGGTGGACATGCCAAATAGTTTAGGGGCATTAAAATTAATTAAGGATGGTGCAGAGCCGATTATCGATTCTAAGGATCTGAGGCAATTATTGGGGATGTCTGAAGTTACAGAATTAGTTAGTGGTGATTTTGAGTCAGAAATAATACTAAATAGTCTTTTGGATGGGCCAAAAATGTTTGACGAGGTGTTGTGTTTAACCGAGCTTGACAGGATGGTATTGCTTGCAAAAATAGGCGAGTTGGTTACGGAAGGAAAAATTCTTGATTCTGGTACAGGGTTTTATACTAAAACATCCTAGGATAGTTTTGATTGCTTGACCTGTTGTTGTAAAGTAAGAGGAGTTATCGAAAAATTGATTGAAAAAAATGATTAAGAACCTAGTTATTGTAGAGTCGCCGACGAAAGCCAGAACATTGTCCGCATTTTTAGGTGCGAAATATCGTATTGAAGCTTCGAAGGGGCACATGAGGGATTTGCCAAAGTCTGATCTGGGTGTCGATATGGAGGATAATTTTAAGCCCAGATATATAGTTCCTAAGGCAAAGCAGAAAGATGCGAATGCGCTTAAAAAGTTGGCTTTGACGGCACAAAATTTGTATTTAGCTACAGACCCTGATCGAGAAGGTGAAGCGATTGCTTGGCACCTTAGAGAACTGTTTGGTAAGGAATTAAAAGACCCGAAGCCTAAACGTGTTGTCTTTCACGAAATCACAAAGTCGGCAATTGAACATGCATTTGAGACACCAAGAGAAATAAATTTTGATCTGGTAGATGCTCAGCAGGCTCGAAGAGTGCTGGACAGGATCGTTGGTTATAAGGTTTCGCCGGTTTTGTGGAAAAAAATAAAAGGCGGTTTGTCGGCCGGGAGAGTCCAGTCGGTAGCTTTGAGGTTAATTTGTGAGCGCGAAGCGGAAATTAAAAAATTTGTTGCGGTTGAGTATTGGACGATCAAAGTGAGTTTGCTGACAATTAAGGGGGAAGTATTTGATGTGGAGCTGGACAAGAAGAATTCAAAGATTATCAATGTAAGTAATGGTAGTGAGGCCGATAAGGTGGAGAAAGATTTGCATGAGGGGCAGTATGTGGTTGAGGTGATTACCAACAGAGAAACTAGTCAGCACCCCAAACCGCCTTTTACAACTTCGACCTTGCAGCAGGCTGCGTCGAATCGTTTGGGTTATACAGCAAAAAAAACAATGTCACTTGCCCAAAATCTTTATGAGGCAGGCTTGATCACATACATGCGTACGGATTCTATGGCTCTGTCACCCGAAGCTATCGAAAATATTAGGAAAACAATTTCATCGAAATATTCCTCCGACTTATTGCCGGAGAAGCCGAATTTTTATAAAAATAATTCAAAAGTTGCCCAAGAGGCACATGAGGCCATAAGAATTACCGATTTTGAGAAAACTGAAAAAGAAGTAGCCTCAAAATTTACGCCACAACACGGCAAACTTTTTGAGTTGATCAGGAAAAGGACACTCGCGTCTCAAGCAAAGAGTGCTAAACTTTCCCGTACATCAATACAGGTGAAAAATGGTGAATACCAGCTTAAAGCTAGTGGTTTCCAAATTTTGTTTGATGGTTACCGACGTATTTGGGGTGTGTCTGACGATATGGAAGTTATCCTGCCGTTAGTTGAAAAAAAAGAGAATCTTAAAGAAGAGAAGATTACTAAAGAACAGCATTTTACTGAGCCACCAGCAAGATATTCTGACGCAACGCTGGTTGCGGCCTTGGAAAAAAATGGAATTGGTAGGCCATCTACGTATGCACCAACGATTGCAACTTTAATGGAAAGACTTTATGTCGAGCGGGTGGATAAACGTTTTACACCGACAACCTTAGGCTTTACGGTAAATGATTTCATGGTCGAAAATTTTCCTAAAGTAGTTGATTTTGATTTTACGGCAAAACTAGAAAATTCGTTGGATGATGTGGCTAACGGAAATGATAAGTGGCAGCCGGTGGTCGAAAAATATTGGAAACCATTACAAAAAGAGATTACAAAGGCGGAAACGGACGCAAAAAGAATTAAGATAGAGCCCGAAAAAACAGATCAAAAATGCGAAAAGTGCGGCAGAGAAATGGTTATACGGCAGGGAAGGTTTGGTAAGTTCATTGCATGTTCTGGATATCCTGAGTGTAAGAATACTAAGCCGCTTGTTGAGGAATCGACAATTGATTGTCCAACCTGCAAAGAAGGTAAGGTCGTTACCAAACGAACAAGAAAAGGAAGAACTTTTTGGGGTTGCAGCAGGTATCCAGACTGTGACTACGCTAGTTGGACTAATCCTGCTCCCAAAAAAGATGATGCAGAGACAGAATCTGCGATCGAAGAAAAACACGAAGATTGAAGTTTGTTTGGTTTTTTGATTAGATAGTTAGCAAATTGGATTTGCTGCTCCATTTCCCAAAATATTTTTATGAATGGTATTGATCGAGAAAAACATGATGATGGTGGGGCATCTCAAGGTGGATTTGATTTTGGTGCAGATGCAGAGTCGGCGGCATGGAAGGTTGAGTATCAAGCTTCGTTCGAGGCGTATCCTCAGGTTTTGCCAAGGTGGATGGAGTTACTGAGGAATGAACCGATTGGCGGTTATCCAAAAGGTCTTAGGGAGGCGTTGGGTTTGCCGGAGGATTTTGTCGGTGCACAGATCGAAGGTTGGGATTTGTTAAGGCTGATCGCAAAAAAGGAGATGGTTGTTGATCCACTACCAAAGTCGTTTTATGAATTTGATAAATCAGTAGATTATCTTCGGGCTGACATGAAAAAAGTTTTGAATCGTAGTGGTGAAGTGGTCGCTGAAGACGAATTGGATCGCAGAGTCAGAGAGGAGTTGGAGAGATTGTCCCCCGGTCAGTTGAAAGAATTGGGGTCATGCAAAGTGGATTTGCATATGGGGAGAAGGTATCAGCATTTCGCACGAACGAACGTTGCGTCGGTTCGAATTGGTCAGCCGTTGCCACAAGGGATACTGATTGAGGGTGAATTAGGCGAAAACGATACGCTGATTTTGCAGGTGGGTGAATTAATTAATGCAACCACTGTTGAGCGTCTTCTGGTGCCGGACTATATCCGCGGATCAATGGATGGTAAGTCAGGTAACGCCAGAATAGGTTTGGGTGTGGAGACGGCGTCATTGTTTGATGCAGGGTTTGACGGGGATGGAGTTATGGAACTAACTAATTCTGGTCCAATCCCGATAGAGATTGGATTAGGTGATAGGATATGTGCGATGGATTTTTTTCTATTGTCGTCACCAGCAAAGCATCCATATAGAGGCAAATATTATCAACAACAAAGACCACAAGGAGGTAAAAATGAGTAGCGAAAAAGAGTCAGAATTTGTTCAGGTAGAAGTGGGGTTTAACCCATTAAAGGAAGGTATCAAACCTCCAGAATATAAAACTGAAGGCGCGGTTGGGTTTGATTTTGAGGCAAGTGAGCAGGTAATGATTCAGCCTAACGAGATTGGATTAATACCGACAGGGTTGGTTGTTGAGGTGCCGGAGGGGTATTTTTTGGCAATCGTGCCACGATCTTCGACTCCCAGGAAGTTTGGGTTGGATATGCCTCACTCAATTGGTGTGATCGATGTTGATTATTCCGGTCCGGGTGACGAAATATTTTTGCAGGTTAGAAATTTCACTGATGAGGTGGTAGTAATTAATCCTGGTGATCGGGTTGGTCAAGGTTTGATTATTCCGGTTGTGCGGGCAAAATTTGTCGAGCGAGACGTAAGTGGAAATCAGACCAGGGGCGGATTTGGAACAACCGGGAAAGGAAGTGTGGGTCATTAAGATGGAAAGAGTTGAAAATGGACGAGGTTTTTTTGTAGCTTTTGAGGGTGGTGAAGGTGGTGGTAAAACCAGTCAGATTGGGCTTATTGGTGAGTGGTTTAATGATAATGATCAGCCGACAAAAACTTTTAGAGAACCTGGAACCGGTCGGGTTTCTGAGGCGATAAGGAGTTTGCTTATTGGTGAAAAAATGGCGGATCAGACAGAGGCCCTTTTGTTTCTGGCGGCCAGAAGTGAGTTTGTAAGCAGGCATCTACGTCCAACTTTGGAGGCGGGGGTCAATGTGGTGAATGATAGGTTTGCCACGAGTACTTATGTTTACCAAGGACTGGCAAGAGGCTTGTCTGTGGAGGATCTAGTGTATATCAATCGATTTGCGGTGGGTAATTTAAAACCAGATCATAATATTTTATTGGATCTGCCACCTGAAGTGGGATTGGCGAGGGTAAGGGGCGAAAGTGACTTGGATGTAATAGAGAGCCTGGGGCTTGGTTTTCATCGGAAAGTAAACGGTGGGTATTTGGATATTGCCAAGGGTGATCCGGATAACTGGACGATCATTGATGCTACCAAGAGTTTTGAGGAAGTTACTAAAGCAATTAAAGGAACGTTTGTTGATTTGGGATATTATGTACAAAAATAAAAATTAAGCAAAAAGATGAGTGAGATAGACAGGCGATCAGGAGGTGTGGAGGTGGGTGCATTTTGTGAGATAGATGAAGTAGAGACTTGGGCACCGCTTTATTCCTCAGAAGTTTGGAGTGATGATGAACGAGAATTATTGGGGCCTTTTTTTAGCAATTTAGATGGCCCTGTTTATGTAATTAAAAATATGCCAGAAGAAGTTGTGGCAGCGATCTCCTCGAGAGTATCAAGGGCAGAACCATCGATTAGGCGTGTGTTTTGGAATGAGTACGTCAAACCATTACTTGAGACAGAACAAAAACAGTCGATGGTTGAGGCGATAGAACATTTAAGACAAGGCGGTATGGAGAGAGTTGCAAACGGTGAAAGAGCAAGAACTTTTTTCAAGACCTGGCTTGCAGAGTACGGTGATGATTCTATCGCTGAAATGGGCAACCTGCATATCGGTATTGAAGGTATTAGTCAAATTGCAGTAAAGGAGGTTGAGGATGTAAGGATTGGTCTGTCTCCGATTGAAAAGTCCAGCCGTTATGTGAAATTTGGTCAACAGGTTGACGGCAGGTATCAATATGTTACACCAAGTGAAATCAAGAATTTAGGTGCACCATCGGGAATGGAGCAAGAGGCTTCAGAAATGTATGTTGAGATGGTTGATTTGCTTTATGACACTTATGTCAGACAGAATCCGGAGTTGGCTGAGAGACTCAAAACACTTTTTCCTAAGACTGAAAACGAAAGTCAGGTTGTATGGCGCAATACATTAAGAGCCAAAGCCTTTGATGTGTTGAGAGCTTATTTGGTGGGGGCTACCCAGACCACAGTTGCTGTTTCTGCTAATGCACGAGCGCTGGAAGGTTTGGTCAATCGCTTGTATTCGTCCAAATTAACGGAGATGCGGTGGTTGGGAAAGCAGATCCATCAGGAAGTGAGAAAAGTTACCCCTTCATTATTAACACGACCAGGGACGGCCAGAGGTCAGCAACAGCAAATTTATTTAGAGAATTTGGAAAATACGGCTCAGCATTGGGCAGATGAGACAATTGACTGTTTGGAGGTCGGTCAGGATCAGGATCCTGTTGAGCTGATCGATGTCGAAGATGAAGCGGAAGCTCAGATAAAGTTAGCTGCTCAATTAATGTACAAAAAAACTTCCGGCGTTACTTTAAGGCAGTTGAGAATGGCAGCAAGAGAAATGGGTGAGAAAAAACGAAAGGAATTAATTGACAGCTTCTTGGATTTGAGAAAAATAAGACAAAACAAGGTTCCGCGAGCATTTGAAGAGGTCGGTTACAAGTTTGAGTTGACCGGAAACTTGGGAATGTATCGTGATTTGCAGCGGCACAGAATGAATTCACCCGAAAGACAGATTTTTACGACCGAGCTAGGAGTGGATATCCCTCAGGATATTATTGATGCGGGTTTGAAGGATCAGTTTGTGTTGCTGATGCAATGTGCTGATGAAGTGAGGGTGCGTTTGTTGGAATCCGGTGCGTCAAGTGAAGCGGCGCAATATGTTGTACCTTACGCTTCAAAGGTAAGATGGACTGTTCGGCTCAGTCTTAGAGAATTGTATTGGATTTGTGAGCTTAGGTCAGGTATGCAGGGACATCCGGATTATCGACGGATGGCTCAGCAGATGTATGAGAAGGTAAAACAAGTACATCCGAGCTTGGTAGATAAAATGATGGTGGATATGAATGATTATGATCTTGCGAGGCGCGAGTCAGAAAAACGGATTGAACAGAAACTTTCAGCCTTGACGGGAAATGTTGAATTAGATTAATATACTCGTCGTTATAAAAATTCACACCTGGGTTTAGGATTCTCCTAACTACATCACGGACTCAGGGAGGTAAAAAAGGAGATAAAAAAAATGTCAGATAATACAAAAAGTGCCGTTAAGGGCGAATTTCAAGATATCGGTTTGCAGGAACTTCTGGAGGCTGGTGTTCATTTTGGTCATCAAGTTAAGCGTTGGAATCCGCAAATGGCTCAATATATTTATGGGGCACGTCAAGGTGTTCACGTTATTGACCTGGGGGCTTCATTGGAAGGCCTTAAAAAAGCTATGGATTTTGCAGAAAAATTGGGTAGTGATGGCAAAACGATTATTTTTGTTGGAACCAAAAAACAGGCTCAAGATATTGTCAAGACCGAAGCGTTGACGGTTGGTGCAAGTTATATGACCGAGCGTTGGATTGGCGGAATTTTAACCAACTGGGAAGAAGTTTATAAAAATATTAAAAAACTTCGAAAACTTAAATCACAAAAAGAAGAGGGTGAATTTAAGAAATTGACCAAAAAAGAACAGTTATTCATCGATCGTGAGATTGAAGGGTTGACCAGATCTTATGGTGGGGTTGAAACGCTTGATCGGATCCCAGATGCAATTTTTGTAAGTGATGCGCACCGTGAAACGATCGCTTTGAATGAGGCTAACAAGACTAAAGTGCCGGTTATTGCTATCTGTGATACGAATTCTGATGTACGAATGGTCGATTACCCAATCCCCGGTAATGATGATGCGATCAAGTCACTGAAAGTTCTAACTTCAAAGGTAGCGCGTGCTTACGCTCAAGGCAAAATGCAATTTGAAAAAGAAAAACTAAAAACTACCGTTTTGGCTAAAAAAAACAATAAGGAGGAAGCAAAATGAGCGAGTATTCAGTTGGTGATTTGAAGGCCATTAGAGAAGTGACCGGTGCAGGAGTGGCGGATATCAGACAGGCATTGATCGATTCTGATGGTGATGTTGAAAAGGCAAAAAATATTTTAAAGGAAAAGGGATTATCAAAAGCTGACAAGAAAAGCGATAGAGTAACAAACCAGGGGGTTGTGGAAACCTACAAACACATGGGGGGTAAGGTATCGGTGATTGTTGAAGTTTTGTGTGAGACTGATTTTGTTGCAAGGACTGAGGATTTTCAGGAGTTGGCAAGAGAGGTGGCAATGCAGGTAGCTGCAATGAATCCAAAGGATACTAAGGATTTGTTGTCTCAGGCTTACATCCGTGACGTGTCGATGACTATTGAACAATTAGTGAAACAAAAGATTGCAAAGCTTGGTGAAAATATTCAAGTCGGCCGGTTTGCACGCATTGCTCTTGGAGAGTAATAAAATTGCATTAATTGCGCTGGATTTATTTGCGTTCGGCTTGAATAAGGTAAATTTTAGGTGTTGTTTTTAGTTTCCTTGGCTATACAATAGTTAGAGCTATGAATGAACAGGAGTATAAAGAAAAATTTGATCTAGCAATTGAACATCTCAAGATTGAGTTGGGTCAGATCCGTACCGGGCGGGCTGCACCAAGTTTGGTAGAGAATATTAAAGTTGGGGTATATGATACTTATATGCCGATTGTCGAACTGGCGACGGTATCCGTAACCGATCCGAGATCGTTACTTATTTCCCCATGGGATAAAACTATTGTTGAAAAGATCGCAAAAGCAATTACCGAAGCGGGAACTGGTTTGTCGGCTGCGGTTGATGGTGAAAATATTCGAATCAATATTCCGCCCCTAACACAGGAAAGACGGGAAGAGTTTACAAAAGTTGCAGCACAAAAAGCAGAAGCGGCTAAAGTCTCGATTAGACAATTGCGACATGAGGCTTTGGAAAAAATTCGCAAATCTAAAGAGGATGGTTCGGTAAGTGTTGATGACGAGAAGAGAATGATTGAAAAACTAGATGAGGTGGTTGGTTTGTATAATCTTAAGATCGAAGAATTGCGCGATGCGAAGTCTGAGGAGTTAATGACAGTTTGATCTTATGATTTTTGCAATAATTATTTTTATTTTTATTTTAACGACCCTTGTAATGGTTCATGAGTTGGGTCATTTTTGGGTTGCAAGGCGGAATAATATTAAGGTTGAAGAGTTTGGTTTGGGTTTGCCGCCAAGGATTTGGGGGAAGAAATATAAAGGAACGATCTATTCAGTTAACTGGTTACCATTTGGGGGGTTCGTAAGATTATTAGGGGAAGATAGTGAAGGGGTGGATCTGAAGAAAAAGGGGAGTTTTTATTTGGCCCCTGCTCCGGTGAGAGCGGCAGTCGTAGTGGCCGGCGTTTTGGTTAATTA
Organism: uncultured Gammaproteobacteria bacterium; assembly: GCA_964445355.1. GTDB lineage: Bacteria > Patescibacteriota > Microgenomatia > CAYQLK01 > CAYQLK01 > CAYQLK01. The sequence goes on along the minus strand of CAYUKQ010000006.1, from coordinate 25,795 downwards.
TTTTGTGGCTGTAATACTACTTTATGTAGTGCTTTTGGGTGGTGGTTTTAAGTTTTCTGTTCCACAAATAATCGATCACGAGTTTAGGTTTGCAAATAATATTACTCAGGTTGTTTTGGCGGAATTTTCTGATGATTCTCCTTTGAAATCGTTGGGAGTCGAGCAGGGTAGTGTAGTAAATAAGATAAATGGTGAGGCAATTGACGGTTCGGTCAATTTTAGTGAACAGATAAAAAGGTCCGGAGATGCAATTAATCTGAATCTTAGTAGACAAGATGGAACCGAGCAGTCAATAACTGTTACTCCGCTCGAAAAAGAAGGTAAAAAGATTCTTGGGGTGTATTTAGCGGAACAGACTGTGATTAGTTATGAGGGGTTTTGGCAGAGACTATTTTCTGGGTTTAGTCAGAGTATAAACCTGGCGGAATATTCTGTGAAGGTGATGGCGGTCTTAGTCGGATCAGCATTTGAGACCGGTAATTTTGCTCCGGTGTCTCAAGGTGTTGCAGGCCCAGTCGGTATCGCACAGTATACAAAGATAGCGATGGATTTTGGGTGGATGGCATCGCTTCAATTGGTGGCTTTGTTGTCACTTAACTTGGCGATGGTAAATATTTTACCGATTCCGGCTTTGGATGGTGGAAGATTTTTCTTTATTGTGGTCGAAATGATTACACGAAAAAGAGTGAGTGCAAAATTTGAGCGGATTGTGCATACGGTTGGTTTTGCTGCTCTAATTGCTTTGACTTTTGTAGTAACGGCTAATGATATATTGAAATTACTTTGAAATAGATAAACTTATGCGTTACAAGCATTTTTTGGGAAAAACAAAAAGGGAAACTCCTTCCGGAGAATTATCCTTGAACGCCAAACTGCTTGAGCAGGCTGGGTATGTAAATAAACTAGCTGCGGGGGTTTATAGTTACCTGCCACTAGGTAAGAGAGTGGTTGATAATATTTCGACGATTATTCGGGAAGAGATGAATCGTATTGGCGGACAAGAAATATTTTTGCCGGCTTTACATCCGGCTGATAATTGGAAAATTACCGGCAGATGGGAAAGTTTTGATGTTCTTTTTAGAATAAAAGATGCTTCGGATAAAGATCTAGCCCTGGGTCCAACGCATGAGGAGGTACTTTATCCGCTAATGAAGGAGTATGTAAAAAGTTATAAAGATCTACCATTGACTGTGTATCAGATTCAGACCAAGTTCCGTGATGAATTAAGAAGCAAGTCTGGTTTGTTGCGTGGCAGAGAGTTTTTGATGAAAGATCTGTATAGTTTTCATTCTAATCAGAGTGATTTGGAAGAGTATTACCTTAAGGTGGTGCAAGCGTATAAAAATATTTTTGAGAGGGTTGGAGTTAAAGCTATATATACAGATGCGCTTGGTGGTACTTTTGCTCACCGATCGCATGAATTTCAAGTTGAAACAGATTCGGGTGAAGATCTTGTTTATTACTGCTCTAAGTGTGATAAGGGTTGGAACAAGGAAGTTGTGGATGAAGACAAGATGGTTGTAGATGTGTGTGTTAGCTGTGGTAATCCCCTGAAGGAATTAAAAGCGAGCGAGGTCGGCAATATTTTTAAGTTGACGCCTAAATATTCCGAAGATTTTGATCTTAGTTTTATGGACGAGAAGGGTGAGAATAAGTTGGTGATCGCCGGTTGTTACGGTTTGGGAGTTTCCAGATTGATGGGCGTAATTGCTGAAGTGTTTAATGATAATAATGGTCTAAAATGGCCGGAGAATATTGCTCCTTATCGTTATTATTTGATTAATTTGTCTAGTGACAATACTAGAGCCGAAGAACTTTATGAACAGATGCAGAAGAAGGATTGTGTTCTGTATGATGATCGTGAGGAGTCGGCGGGTGTTAAATTCAAAGATGCAGATTTGATCGGCATTCCCTATCGAATAGTTATTTCTGACAAGTTGGCTTCAGATGAAATCGAGCTAAGAGTTCGATCCACCGGAGAAACAAAAATTATCAAGCAAAAAGATTTGCAATTTTGAGGTTTACATTCAGTGCGATAAATATATAATTGGTTTTCTTTAAATAAAAAAATATGTACACAATAAAAAAAGATGGTCTAGTTTTAACTGCTCAGGTTGTAATTGATGCCAAGGAGTTTGACGCGAGGCGTTTGGAGGCGGTTAAAGATTTGGGTAAGGATTTGATGATCGACGGTTTTAGAAAAGGTCAGGCTCCGGTGAGCCTGCTTGAGTCGAAATTAGAACAGAATAAGGTTCTGGATAAGGCGTTAAGTACAATCTTGCCGGATATTCTGAAAGATATTTTGGAGAAAGAGAAATTCGCTCCATTAACATATCCCCAAATTAATTTGACCAAAGTAGCACCTGGTAATGATTTGGAGTTTAGTTTGATTTTTACGCTTCCACCCGAGGTCAAGCTGGGTGAATATAAATCGATCAAGGTAAAAAAAGCTGAGGTTGAGCCAGTATCTGAGGATAAGATCAATCAGTCAATCTTAAATATTTTTCAGGCAAGGCAAGTTGAAAAGGATAAAAATACCGATCCTGAGCATGTGATCTATGGTGCAGATGGAAAAAAGATCTCTGGTTTTGAGTATCGTGAGCCGAATGATGAATTTGCTAAAAGTTTGGGTGCGCGTGATCTGATTCATTTAAGAGAATTGGTTAAAAGTGACTTGGAGGAGATCGCTTTGACTGAAGCGGAGAGGAAGTTCGAAACCGATTTGTTTACAAAACTAACCGAATTGTGTTCGGTTGAGGTGCCGGATATTTTGGTTCAGGATGAACTGAACAGAATGGTTAGCCGGGCTCAAACAGATCTGGCCAGAGCAGGTATTAAGTTCGAGGACTACTTAAAAGAATCGGGGAAGACTGTTGATCAGCTAATGGCTGATTGGAAACCTCAAGCAAAAAATAATGTTGAGGTACAGTTAATTTTGGGCGAAATTGGCAAAGTTGAAAATATAGAAGTTGGCGATGATGAACTTGAATCGGCAATGTCAGAAACAGACCCTTCAAAATTAGATGACCAGACCAGAACTGACTTGGAGAATTTTACCAGGTATGCCATATTTCAAACCAAGACCTTAAAATTACTAAAGGATATTGTTTTGGGCAAATCAAATGAGCCTAAAAAAAGAGCTGATGCTGAAAAAAAATTAGAAAATGCCTAAAAAAAGAACGATTGTTACACATATAAATCCGGATTTGGATGGGATACCGGCGATTTGGTTACTGAGAAAATATGATCCGGAATTTAAAGATGCTGATGTTAGATTCGTGCCGGCGGGTAGTCGATATGAGGAAGGTGATCCGGAATTAATTACACATGTTGATACTGGTGGTGGTGAGTATGATCATCATAACACTGATGATTTTACGTGTGCTGCAAAGCTGGTTTGGGAAGATCTGAAAAAGAGATTTGGACTGGTTGATGAGGCGATGGATCGGATGATCGAAGTGATTACTGAGTATGATCATGCGAGAGAAAATTTGTGGCCGGAGCCTAACTCTGATAGATATGATTTTTCTCTGCATGCAATACTGACTGGTTGGAAAATGTTGAATCCAAATAAATATTATGAATATCTTGAATGGACCATACCTGCATTAGAGGCTATCCACAAGGTGCTGGCTGAGAAGGTCGTTGCGGAAAATCAATTGAAAGAAGGAAAAGAGTTTGAGTCGCCGTGGGGTAAGGCGGTTGTTTGTGAGACATATAATGATGGTGTGTTGGATATTGGCATGAAGCATGGTTATGCTTTGGTTATAAGGAAGGATCCAGTGAAAGGATTTGTTAGGGTTACGGGGTCAACACCACACGGGGTCGATCTGACTAGGGCGTATGCAAGTATTGTTGAATTGGATCCTACGGCGACTTGGTTTTTGCATGCTTCAAAGGTTTTGTTAAGAAACGGTAGTTCGAGGAATCCTACAATGAAACCAACAAAGCTGTCACTGGAAAAAATTATTGAGTTGATTAATAAGTCAAAATAGTTCAACTTGTATTAAAATTAGTGTGTGTGGTAAATTAAGCGACCGCAAAAATGACTGAAAACGATTGCATATTTTGTAAGATTGTTAGTAAACAGGTAGAAACAGATGTTGTTGCAGAGACGGAGAATGTGATTGTTTTTCATGATCGCGAGCCGTCAGCTGAAAAACACTTTTTGGTGGTACCTAAAAAGCATATCCCTAGCTTTTTGGAGTTGACCGATAATGAGGTGATTTGGGAGATGGGTCATGTTATGCGAAAATTAATTATGGATAATAAGTTGGCAGAATCTGGATATAAGGTTTTGTTCAATGGGGGTTATTATCAACACGTTCCACATGTGCACTGGCACTTGTTGGGCGGTAAAATGTTTTAGAAATTATATACTTTTAAAGTAAATTACCTCGAAGGGGGGTGTACTAAATACAAGTAATATTTTTTGTATTGCTTGATAATAATTGATTATGGCTACAAAAGTTAAAGCATCTCCGGGGGAGCCGGTAGATATTTTGTTAAGAAAATTTAACAAAAAAGTTCAGATGGATGGTATTCTGTTGGAGCTTAAGAAGAGAGAGTTTTATTTGAAACCTTCAACCAGAAGACAGGTAGAAGAACAGCAAAAGAGGCGCCGTGGAATCGCATTAAAAAAGCGACCTTTCTAAGAATTAAACTTTTTTATATGTCGTTAATTGAGACAATAAATGCCGACTTGATAACCGCACTTAAGGGTGGTGATAAGGTTGCGTCTGAAACATTAAGATTTCTAATATCCGAGGCCAGAAATAAAAGAATCGAGTTAATGCATGAGCTGACTGATGAGGAGCTGGTTGCGGTTGTGAGTAAGGAGATTAAAAGACGTAAAGAATCAATAGAAGCTTTTGAAAAAGCTAGTCGGCCTGAGTTGGTTGAGAATGAACAGGCTCAGATGAAAGTCTTGCAGAAGTATCAGCCGGAGCAAATGAGTCAAGAGCAGATTATGGTAATAATAGATGAGGAAATTGCTAAATTCGATAATCCCTCAAAGGAGTTTACTGGTCAGCTTATTGGTAAGGTTATGGCAAGGATACCTAAAGGGGCGACTGACGGTTCGGTAGTGGCAGGATTGGTTGCAAGTAAGCTGTAATAATCTTCGTGGCAAGTAAGATAAGTAATCAGGGTCCAAAAGTAAATATTTATGCTGATGTTGATGTGACTTTTCAGACAGCGATAGTGTCGACGATCGCTAAATCGTTGGCGGATCACCAGTTAGTTCCGGCCGATTTTGCGATTGATGTGAATTTTGTCAATGAGATCAGGATGCGTGAACTTAATCGAAATTTTCGAGGTAAGGATTATGCAACAGATGTACTTTCATTCGGGCAGTTCGAGGATTTGATCAATCGTCGACCTCAAGGGATTAAGTTGCCGATTATGTTAGGTGATTTGGTTTTGTGTGAATCAGTGATCAAGTCTGAAGCGTTGGAGGAAGGAAAAGAATATAAAGAGCAGTTGTTGATGTTGGTTGATCACGGGATAAAGCACTTAATCGGAATCCATCATCCGGAAGACTAAATTTAAAATAAAATTATTCAAAAAAATAAAAGATCTAATAAGGTAAAATAACTTTAGTAGATTATTATGGCTGTTTTGTATCGCAAATATCGTCCACAAACATTCGATGAAATCGTTGGTCAGGATAACGTTGTCGAGACTTTAAAAAAGGCTGTCTCGTCGAAGAATGAGCCGCACGCCTTGCTTTTTGTTGGTCCAAAAGGAAGTGGTAAAACTACAACAGCTAGGATTTTTGCGAAAGCGATCAACTGCCCCAATGTTAAGGAAGGTAATCCGTGTGGTCGATGCGAGGTTTGTGATGAGATCGCGAGTGGTTCGGCGGTGGATGTAATTGAAATTGATGGGGCATCTAATCGTAAGATCGATGATATTAGAGAAATAAGAGATAAGATTTCTTTGTCGCCAAGTAAGTTTGCGAAGAAAGTATATATTATTGACGAGGTTCACATGCTTACCAAGGAGGCATTTAATGCGCTATTAAAAACTCTGGAAGAGCCTCCTTCACATGCAGTATTTGTATTGTGTACGACCGAGTCGGATAAACTGCCTGCGACGATCGTTTCGCGATGTCAAAGATTTGATTTTAAGCTTGGAAAAAACGACGAGATAAAAAATTATCTGATTGAGATACTGAAGAAAGAGAAGGTTAATTATGATGACGAGGCTGTAGCGGTAGTTGCCGGGTATGCTGGGGGAAGTTTTAGAGACGCTTTATCGATGACCGGACAGGTTGCGGTTTTTGATAATCTGACTTTGGAGTTGGTTGAAAATATTTTAGGTAGAGCAAGAGAAGATTTTGCGAAAAAATTCGTAATCGCGCTTTTGGATAAAGATAGAGTTGCAGCGCTTGCGGTACTAAATGAATTGTCGACAAAGGGGTTTGATTCTTTGGAGTTTATCCGGCTTGGTCTAATTACAATAAAGGATTTGTTGACTAACAAAATTACTAATACTGCCAGTGTTTCTTATACCAAAGACGATTTGGTTGGTGTATATAACGGGTTGGATAAATGTTATCAGAGGCTTAAATATTCTCCAGTAGTCGAGTTGCCGATCGTTTTGTTAATTGCTGAGATTATTGAGGTCGACGGAGATAATTCAAAGGTGATCGAAAACAATAAAACAGATCTTGAGTCAAAATTGGTGGAGAAAAAAACAAAAGAAATCGCCAAAGATTCAAAAATAGTTTCAGAGCTGAACAAAAAAATGAGTGTGGTAAAAATGGCTGATGAGATTTTAATCAGAGGAGTCGAGTCCGGTGATCAGGCAAAAAAAGAAGATGTAATTCCAGATAGACAAGAAGTATCGGTTGATACAAGAACTGAAGCAAACGGGGAATCAACATCAGGCAATGATCAGATTCAGGCCATCTATAATAATTGGAAAGCAATATTAGACGATATTAGAACTAAAAATATGTATGTAACCACGATTTTGCGCGGGTCGAAGCCGGTGGCATTCGATGGAAATAAGGTAACGATTGAAGTTTATTTTCGATTACATCAAGATAAGTTAAGAGAGGTAAGGGTGTTAAAGTTGGTAGAATCGTCTATTAGCACTGTTTTGGGTAAAAAAGTTTTTCTTCTTGTTAACTTAGGTAAGAAGGAAATAACGCCGACTAGCGACCTGTCAATCGAAAATTTGGTCGAAGCGGCGGGTGAGATTTTTGGTGCAACTAACTAATGAAAAACCAGTATTTGCTGATAAGGCACGGGGAAACAAAATTTAATCAGGAGTTAAGATATCAAGGTTGGAGTAAGAAGGTTCCTTTGACACAACAAGGAGTTGGTCAAGTTCAGGGAAGAATAAAATTAATTAAAAAATTCGATCCAGATATAATCGTTGCCAGTCCTTTTTTACGTACGCGACAGACGGCAGAGATTTTGGCTGAAGCGACAAAAAAAGAGGTCTTATACAGTAAGTTGATCATAGATTATCGTCGGAGTGAGTCGATGGAGGGTAAATTACAGAGTGAGTATGTGGGTACTAAAAAGTATAAAGAATGGTTGGCAAAAGCTGATAGCGATTGGGATTTTAAGTTAGAGGATGGTGAAAGCTATAATGAATTTAACAATCGGGTTGGGGAGTTTATTGATATTTTGGAGCGGAGTTATGACAAGAAGAAGATCCTGATTGTAACGCATGGTGATATTATTCGCTCAATAATTAGACAACTAAACGGTCGAGAATTCCAGCCACTTGATGTAATGAATGCTTTTGTCTGCAGACTTCGACCGGAAAAAAATCGGGGTAAATATAGTTACGAGGTGCTTAAATAGGTAGTCGGGTGTTGGTTTCGTCATCAATGATTATGCCGTGGGCTTGGTAAGTTTCAACGATTTCGGTAATGATTATTAATTGTTCTTGGACGCTAGCGGATATTTCGTCACAAACTTTTTTGCTGGCGACGGCTTGCAGGTGCGGCATTAGCCGTTCTTGTTCGGCAAGTAAGCGTCGGAGAATTTTGATCGGAGATCCAGCGGAGAAAGGGGAATCTTCAAGGCCGAGTTTGCCGTCTTCAAAGAGTGAATTGACTTTGGAAAAGTAGTAGATCCAGGACCATATTGCTTTGACAATTTCCTTTTCAACGACTTTTTTAATCTTAAGTCTTTCTAGGGCTTGCATCTGTTCAGCTGAGAACAGATCGAGTAGTGATGCTTGTCCGCTCGATCGATTGCGTAAAAAATCAGCGATGAGTTTTTTGAAGTCCTCGACTTTGAGATTGCCGCCTAATGCTCTTTTGGTATAAAAGTCGATGTCGTCTTCGCCAACTTTTAGCTCGGCAAGTCGCGCGATTTCTACCGCCATTCCGTAGGGAATTTGGCCTTTTTCGACCCCGTCCTTGATCTCCGGTGGTAGTCCGGTATAGCGCAATGCGTCGCGGATCTTGCTTTCGCTACGGCCAACTTTTTTGGCAAATTTGGTGAGTGGGTATTCCGGTTTAGCGATTCGAACAAGTCGAAAAATGTGATTGTAATAGTCTGCTTCCTCATGTGGGGGAAGTGAATTGTGGATGTTTTCTGATGCCTGGCGATAGATCGCCTGAATTGGCGCGACATTAATTCCTACTCGAGCTTCGAGCATGCCGGGGTGGTCTGAAAAGTGACGTGAGTAGCATTCTCCCACACCATAGGTTTCTTGACACTCGCTGCAGCCGTTTTCTCTGAGCATTTTCATTGAGCGATAGCGTCGTTCACCGGCAACAAGAATGTAATAAACTTCCTTCTCAAAATCTTCTTGGCTTTGGACTGGTTTAAGGTCAGAAAGTTTGATGCGCGAGTGATGTATCGCGTTAATGACGATAAGGTATTTTTCGGCCGCCTCCGGATCGAATTGGATGACTAGCGGTGGTTGGATTAGTCCTTCTTCGGCAATTGAATCTGAAAGATTGTGTAATTCTTCCGGGTCGAATGTTTTGCGCCCTTGGGGTAGGACATTGACCATGTCGAACGGTACTAATTCCTCTGCATAATGGCTGCGGGACGCGTTTAGTCCAAGGATCTTTTCTAATGAATCGGCTTCTGTCGCGGTTGGAAGTTTTTCTTGAGTTGGTTTTTCGATAGAACTCATCTTTGCAATGAATGAATTAGGTTGTATTTGTTATTTAAAAAAAGTTACGGGCGTCAGAGTGATTTTTAAACAGACGCCCGGTTTTGGGCAGAGGTTTTTTGGGCAGGTTTTTTATGGTTGCTACGATTACTGTTCTTTTGGTGGTTTTTTCTTCCTGTTTGGTCGACCATGGATGTGTTTGGTCAGCTCCTGAGCTTGTGCGTACGCTGCGGCTCCAATGGCTGAGACGCCAAAAGAATTAGCAGTTTGGAGAACCTCTTGGGCTACAACCAGATCAACCTCGATGCTGGTAATAAATACATCACAGCTTGCTTCGCAGTAGTAGCCAGGAACGTTTCTGATTCGGATCAGGTTTTCGGTTTGATCCAGATCATCACGCCATTCAATTGTGCTGGTGATGACAGTCATAGGCTGATCGCACTGCGGGCAGATGAGACGCTCGGATTGAAGAAGTTGAGGGGTTATTTCTCCATCGTAGTTTTTTGTATAGGTGCGCATTCGACCTCGCTGTGACCCTCCCTGTTTCTTGTGTGAGTGGCAGAGTACTAGACGGTTTTTATAGCTTTTGGTTTTAAAAGCGTGAGAGTGATGATCGAATTGTTAAAATGATAGACTTTGACGATACTAAAAGTAAAGTGCGAATGTGTTTACGATGCCATTTGATTTGACTTGTATCCTATAATAATTTACAATCCGGCTTGGAGTAGGTTTGTCCTTGTACTGCTCCGGACTAGATCGTGAGTACTTTAAGCAAAGGGACGAAAGAAAGGGAAGTGTCTGACAATGGTTTCGACCAACAGCGCCGCTCATGTTGAGGCCGCTAAAGCGAGTTTTGCGTCTGCTTTGGAGCAGTCGATGCTCGTGTTGGCGGAAGGTGAGTGTCTCGAAAGAGATGTCGTGATTCAAGCCAAGGATCTTCTGGTACGTGCGATCCAGCTCGTGGTACCGACCGTGAAGTACATTGACCGTCCGTTTGATGACGTGGTTGTTCAGACGATTCGGCGGGATAGGGGTTCGCGGGAAAGGAAATTTCCGGGCCGCGGGGTTCTCGTGGCGGTAATCACTCCCGGTGTCCAGCCGTGGGGTGGCCAGGCCTTCCATCTGATGCGTGATGGCAGGTTCTTCGTTTTCAACGGCGATGAGACGCATTGGCCGTATGGGCTCGACGAGATTTTTTCCGAGAAGCCGTACAGCTTGAGCTATTACGGTTCGGAAAACTTCACTCGTTTTGCGGTAGACATCATCCGCGGGCTTGCAAGCGTCTATGCTCAGGCTCTGGAAAAGATCGACGAACGTCGGCAAGGCCTTTCAGATCTGCGTGACCAGCTTCAGGCAGCCTCAGCTGCGCTGACTGTCAGGTGATGAGAGGTTCAAAAACTGCATTCCCCCGAATACAACTCGGGGGATTTTTTTTGATGTTTTGAAGTAAAATGAGTTGAATGAAGAAGATACTTTTGGCGGGCTTTGTTTTTATTATTCTAGGTTGTAATAGTGAAAAGGTTACGGAAAATAATTCTGACGATGGACAGACTGGTTTGCCAAACGTTGAAGTAACCAGAACTCCTAACCCGGATTGCAATAATAAGGGGTTTGTTGTTCAGTCACCAAGTTTGGATCTCGGAACGAGTTTTCCAATCCACGTTGAGGGTGTAGTGGATAATCGTGAGGCGGGCAGTTGTCGTTGGACTGTTTTTGAGGGACAGGCAGGGAGAGTTAAAGTGTTTGATGTTGAGGACAATCTTGTTTCAGATGGGGTGCTAAAAACAATTGAAGATTGGATGACTGATGAGCCAAGAAATTACAAGGCGATCCTTAATTTGGGTAAGGCGCCGGTTTCTAAGGACTTAAGAATTGTAATTACTGAGGAAGATCCTAGTGGAGAAGGTTTGGGTGAAAAAATAGAATTCCCTGCAGTTTTAAGATAATTTTTATAAAAAAAGGCAGACCTTTTTATGTATTAGGTCTGCCTGTGTGTAAGGTCTAGTTTGTGCTTTGCTTCGAGATGGTCAGGCACGAATTGTGTCCGCCGAACCCGAATGCATTGCAAAGGACGTGATCGATCTCTTCCTTGCGGATTTCACGGTAGAGGTTGAGACGGTTTGATTGATCGATTGTCTCGAGATTGATTGTACCGGGCACGATGCCGGTTTGGATCATCTTGATGGCGAGTACGGCAGCGATCGAGCCGGCTGCTCCGATCAAGTGGCCGATCTGGCTCTTGGGAGCCGCAGCGGGTGGTTGCCGAGTTTCTGCACCGAAGGCTTCGTAGACAGCTTGAGCCTCGAAGCGGTCGTTGTCGGGTGTTGAGGTGCCATGGAGCAGGATGGTCGAGATCTGTCCGGCGGTAAGACCGGCATTGATCAAGACCTTTTCGATCGCGCGTTTGGCGCCGATGCCGTTAGGCTTGGTCTCGTGGTAGGCGTCGTTGGTTGCTGCGTAGCCTGTGACATAACCGAGGATGGTAGCGCCGCGCGCAAGCGCGTGTTCTTCAGATTCCAGAACGACAACAGCTGCACCTTCGGCGAAGACGAAACCACTTCGACGAGTATCGAATGGTCTCGAGGCTTCTTGCGGTCGGTCGTTGAAGTCTTTGGTCAGTGCCTGGAGGTTGCCAAAAGCGGCGATCGTGTTCATGTCGATCACGGCTTCTGTGCCTCCGGCGATGGCGACATCGATTTCGTTCCAGGCGATATGTTTGGCTGCGAGTCCAATCGCGTCGGACCCTGTGGCGCAAGCGCTGGAGACGTTGATGACCGGTCCGCAGATACCGGTTATTTGGGCGATCTTGCCCGCTGAGGCATTACTCATGACTTTGTAGGCCATGGCTGCTTCAACGAACCGCGGACCTTTTTCCAGTTGCCGGATGGTTGCCCGGGTGACTTCGGTAAGACCGCCGCCACCAGAGCCGACAAAGACGCCTGCGCGTTCGCTAGTTTCTGGGGTGATGACGAGACCAGATTGGCTGACGGCCTCAGCAGTGGCTGTTATGCCAAGCTGGGTGACGCGGTGCGTCCGGTCGGGTTTTTTGCGCAGGTCCAGTGGATTGTCGGGATCCGGTTCGTCGGTGCGCAGGGTGATCGGCAGGTGAAGCTTGGGATCGTAATCCTTGACTTCGCCCGCAATTTGTACTGCGTGGCGCGACGCGTCGAAGCTGGTGATTCGGGTAATACCCGAACGGCCGGTGATGATGCCTTTCCATGTTTGGTCGACTGACAGCCCCAAAGGGGTGACAGCGCCAATACCCGTGATTGCGACTCGACGCAAAACCATGAGCTGACTTTCCTCCCATTTTTTGTAGCTATACCTTGTGATGGTAAAGAGCTGGAGGATTATACTATAAGCTCATTACAAAATCATTCGCTTCATGCTAACGCAAAAAAGCTCATTACAAAATCATTCGTGTGGAATAAAGTGGTTTGAATATTAAACTTTACGAAATTTAAGCCAAATTTCTGGTTCGCGGAAGTGGTCGTATTTTTTACTGACTAGTTGGAAGCCGATTTTTTCAAAGTATTTTTTTACCGCTTTGCCGTCATCGTCTTGATGTGTGCCTAGTTCGTATTTTGCGCCGTGCGCTTTGTCGTTTGGATGTGAATTGTCTGGATAGGGCAAAACAACATACAGCAAACCTTTTGGTTTAAGTACTCTGTGAAGTTCTGATATTGCTTCAGATGGTTGATATGAATGTTCCAATGTGTGTGATGAGTAGACGATATCAAAAATATTGTCGTCGAATTTTAGCTTGTGCATGTCGTACTGTTCGACAGGATAACCGTATTTGAGCGCTTTTTTGGCCTTTTTATTATTAAATTCAACCCCTGTGATGTTAGTAAATTTGAGTTTTTTAAAAGTTTTTAACCCAACTCCATCTCCGCAGGCCATATCAAGAATTTTGGTACCCTTTTTGGTTTTGGAAAAGTTTTGTTTAATGTAGCGCTCTTGACCTTCAGACCAGTGCTTGTTATCGGATTCAAAAGAGCAATAATCTTCTTTTTGTAACCTAACATATTCTTTGTAGTCGGGGATAATATCGCTAAATTTTTTGGTTTTGGCTTTGGCAAAAATATTTAATAAGTTCATTAGTGAATAGATTATCAGATTGTGATTGATTTGTAATTAAATAAGATATTTATTTTCGTGTTTTATTCGGTATAATAAATTTATGCAAAATGAAGAAGAAAGACTGACCGTAATTGCGGGTTTTGATAATAACGGGATCAAGCCAATGTTTTTTAAAAGGTTAAATGAAAAAGAATTTAAAAAAGTTAAGAAAGTTAATTTTGTTTTTGCCTTAAGAGAAGGTCGGAAGCGTTTTATGGCTTTTGAAGTTGAAACCGCGGGAGCTTCTTATGAACTTATTTATGATCAGGAAAGTATTTTATGGAAACTAAAACAAGTATTTTTACCGGAGGGGGCTTGAATGATGGGTACTCTTATGCGGATCGTGTTATTGTACATGCTGACTTTAATTCGTTCTTTGCGAGAGTTGAGCAGCAATGTAATCCTTATCTTCGTAACCGACCCGTCGGAATTATCAAATCAGCTGGGCGAGGTTGTGTTATTGCCGCCTCACCAGAAGCCAAGCGGTTGGGGGTTGGAACCGGATCTGATGTGGTTACCGCCAGAGGTAGAGTCGGTGACATAAGTTTTGTGCCGGCTAATTTTGAGAAATATTTTGATATTACTAAGAGGTTTGTTGCGATTACCTCAAGATATACTGATAAGTTGGAGGTGTTTAGTCTAGATGAGGTATTTATGGATGTTACAGATACGGAAAAATTATGGGGGAATGTATTCCAGTTGATAGCTGAACTTAAGGCCGACTTAAAAACAGAAATTGGAGAATTTGTTACGGTAAGTGTAGGTGTTGCGGGCAATAGACGAATGGCTAAACTGGCTTCGGAATATGCGGGACTGGATGGGATATTCTGGATCGGACAGGAAAACTTAGTGGAAGTTTTGGATAAAACCCCATTAACTAAAGTATTAGGAATTGGTGATCGGATGGAGAAAAGGCTCAGGATTTTGGGAATAACTGATTTTGGTGTTTTGAGATCTAAAAGTATTGATTATTTGTCTTACTGGTTTGGACCTTTTTGGTCTCGGCATCTATATAATTTGGCGCGCGGGATCGATAATACGGCGATCGTGACGGCTGACCAGTGGGTTTTGCCAAAGAGCGTGTCGCGAACTTTTACGAGATTTACTAATGCTAATTCGACTTGGGAAAAAAGACAGACTCTGCGTAATTTGTGTGACGAGGTAGGCGAAAAGTTGAGAAAAATGAACTTGAGAGCTCGGAGAATAGGGTTATCTGTTAGAGGTAAAGAAACGAGTTATTGGGGGCAGGGTCGGGTCGGATTTTATGGTACGAATGACGGGAAGGATATTTTTGTAGTGGCGGAAAAAATATTAAATAGTTTTGGTACTAGTGAGCCCTTAAGGTTTTTTGGGGTTTTTGTGACGGATGTTTTTGAGAATGTCGCTCCGACCGTACCGATGTTTGTTCAAGACAGGCGCAGACAGACTATCTTAGATGCGGTGGATAAAATCAATGAAACTTACGGATCACTGACAGTTTTTAGTGGTAATTTAATCGGTAATGAGCTGGTCGCACCGGAAGTTAACGGATATTTGGGGGATAAGTTTTACCATTTCAAAACGAAAAGTTAAAACTTCACGATGTGTAAAAATTTTTTGTTTAAGACGAAAAGTTAAAAATTCATAAATGAGTAAATATTTTATGGTAGAGAGAAATAAATAATTTATCAACAGAGATGGGGTATTGTGTGCTTTGTGGATAAGTTGGGATGTTTTGAGGCTTGCTCAAATATGTTTTGGGTAATTACAATGGGAATATGAGGTGTTTAGTTAATAATCGGTGGAATTTGATATTGGTATTGGGTTTGGTAATAATTTCTGGGTGTAACACGGCAAAAAAAGAAGTACTTAATGAGAGTTTTGCTGATGCTTTTAATTCTGTTGATGTACCGATAAATGATAGGTTCTTGTCCGGAGGTCCCGAGTCGGCTGGTCAGCTGACGATGCAGACATTGAAAGAACCAGAGAGTTTGGAGAAATTCGTCCAAGTTAGTAAAAAAAATCCAAAAAGTTTGTTGATTGACGGCAATCGAATGCTTGTATCTGATTGGGTTCAGCGAACATTGCTGCAGGTCGATATGACAACCAAAAAAGAGACAGTGTTTGTGCCGGCGATCGATTTTGTATCTGATATGACTAAGGACCGTTCTGGTAATGTCATTGCCGGATTGTTTACGGGTGAACAGGTGGTTTCGATAGATCGGAACGGTAAGGTCACAAAGCTGGCCGGAAACTTAGGCAAAGTATCAGCAGTGGCATTGGGGTCTACCGGTGAAGTGTACGCAGCAAGTTTTGATAGGGGTATTGTTTACAAATTAGACAAGGATCCGGCAAAAGATCCAGAAGTTGTGATCGATAATTTGCAGAATCCGTCAGGTATTGTCTTTGGAAATGACGGGAGACTATATGTTTCTCAGTTTTCTAGTTCAACAGAGTCGGTATTAAGATATGACATTAGAGTTTTGACTAAGGAGGTTTTTGCGATCGGTATTACTCAGGCGGCCAAAATGGTTTTTGTGGGCCCAAAATTATTTATTGGCGGTGCTGAAGCCGGCCGAGGGGTGGTCTGGTCGTATGAAAGTAACGGAGAGGGTCAGGTGCTTGTAGCGGGTAATTTTGATGATCCGATCGTTGGACCGGTCAGCGACGGGAAGAATTTGTATTTTGGGAGTTCGTCAGGTGGGAATAATAATATTTATCGATTAAAACTTTAGAAATCATGCGAAAAATATATTTATTTGCACTGCCGACGCTGGTTTTTCTTGCTGGTTGTCAAGTGAATAAGAATTCTAGCGATTCTGTTTCTGGAGATCAGAGGTCGCAGATGGAGTCAACATCGTCAGCTGATTTGGTTGGCCCGCAGAAAGATTATGTTTCGAATACTTTTAATTGGTCTGCAAGTATTCCGAGTACATGGGAGGCTTATGAGGATACGACTGAGGATGGTACAAGTTTTGTGCTTTTGGCAAACTATGATCCGGCTGAGCTGAAGAAGAAACCAGATGATTATCATGAAATAAAAGTTGAAAGGCTGTCGGCTGGCGAGGAAGAATCGATCACAACGATCACTGGAGATCTGTTGGCTGATAAAACAGTTGATGCAAGAAAACTATTATTTACTAAAGAGTATCAAGGTACGCGGATCGAGTTCGGCGATGCCAAAGGTGCAAAAGGTCTAATGACTATTTTTCGGCAGGGAGATCAGGCGTGGGTTTTGACTTATGCTGAAGCCGGCGAACTGGACGGACAAATCAAATGGATCTATCAACGGATTATCGAGACGTTTAAGATCACGCAGTAAAATAGGTTAAAGATTTATTGATACAGAGTAAAAAATATGGTTCTGTCGTTTGCGAAGATGAAAGATTATCTGCAGTGTCCCAAGAAATATTATTTTGGTTATCTTGATGAATTTGTGAAGAATAACCGTAAACGGTTTGAGCCGAGATCGGCTGATCTGACTATGGGTAATGTTGTTCATTCGGTTCTGGCAAAATATTTTGAAATTCCCCAGCAACAAAGAAGCCTGAGAATTTTGAAAGATCTGCTAAAAAATACTTGGGGCAAACCGAAGGGCAAGGTCGGCGGTTTTGATGATATCGAACAGGAAAGGGAATATTACAAAATGGCTTTGAGTATGGTCGAGTATTTTTATGAAAGCCAAGGAGGAGATAAACATGTCTTATATGTGACGGACCCTGAAAGTCGCGAGGCGTATTTTAAAGAAGAGATCGATACGGATTTGGTTTTGACCGGAAGGGTCGATCGAATTGATGCGGTTGGGGATAACAAATTGAAGGTTATCGATTACAAAACAGGCTCAAAGGAGGAGGATGATTTTCAATTAATGCTGTATGCATTAATTACAGAGAAGAAGTTTGGTAAGCAGGTTGATGAGGCCAGTTATGTCTATCTGAAAGGAGAGAAAGAGGTTGTTTTTTCAGCTGATAAAAGTACAAAGCAAATGACAATGGAAAAGACTAAAGTGCTTGCGAATTCGATAAACACTGACAATGAGTACGTTCCCCGTCCAAGTAGAATGTGTAGATTTTGTCCATTCATTGAGTTTTGTCCGGCAAAAGAAGAAGCTAAAAAGATGATTACGGGGACGAATGATGAAAATGGGCAAATGTATGATGTTTGATAAAAGAATATGAGTAACAACGAGCAGAAAATCAATGAGGCGTATGTGGCGGGAAAAGTAGCAGCCGCCAAGCATTTTCGCGATCAAACTTATCAGGGAATTCCCACAGCTGATCGGTTACCTCCAGGTCAGCATTTAATCGATGAGAGGTTCCCGGTATTGGATTTGGGAATTCAGCCGGATTTTGACCCTGATAAATGGGAGCTGAATGTTCAGGGAGAGGTGAGTAATCCAAAAGTGTTCAGCTGGCAGGATCTTCTAAACCTGCCGAAGTTCGGCTTGACTGCTGATTTTCATTGTGTGACCAGGTGGACTAAATATGATGTACGCTGGGCCGGAGTTAGATTCGTTGATTTGCTGGAGATCGTAAAACCAAAAAAAACAGCTAAATATGTTATCTCTTGCAGTGCGGATAGTTATAAAACGAATAGCTTGTTCGATGAGATGAACAGAGAAAATGTGCTATTGGCATATGAACTAGAGGGAAGTTTTTTGCCTCGAGAGCATGGTTGGCCGGTAAGGGTGATTATTCCGCACTTGTATGCTTGGAAGGGCGCAAAATTCCTTAATGGTCTGGATTTTGTGGCAGTTGACGCGCCGGGTTTTTGGGAAACGCGTGGTTATAATAACCATGGCGATCCTTGGTCTGAGGAGAGATATTCTTAGAAAAAGGAAGAGTTGAATGATTGCAATAAGTTTGTTAACTTTATTAAGTATAAGAATTAGCCTGAGGCTACAAATAAAGAAACTATGACAGATTTTGATGATTTGCGACCAGAAGATATGTCCGATTTGCTGATTGATGAGAATGAGCTGGTTCGTGATGGTGACATACCAATGAGTCAATTTGAGCCAGACGAAAGTGAAGAAATGACGGATGAAGGACTAGAAGAAGGAATCGGTGAAGGAACTGATATTGATGAGATCGGTGAGCGGGCCGGAATTAATTATGATCCATTGAGTCCATTAGGCGAAGTTGGTCCTAACGATTTTACCGAAGAGGACGAGTACGGTATCAAAGAGGAGTAAATAAGTTATTTATAACGGGGTTTTTGTCGGCAAAATATGATTAGTCGCGTTGGTGCTCATGTTTCGACGGCTGGTGGAGTTTTTCGCGGGTTAGAGAAGGCGGGGATTATTGGTGCGGGATCGATTCAAATCTTTGGGTCTTCACCAAGATCGTGGAATAGAAGGAAAATATCTGAGACAGAAATTGAGGATTTTTTGCGGTTGCGTCAAAAATTGCTTGGAGACGGTAGAGTTTATATTCACGCTTGTTATTTAATTAATTTTGGCAGTACAAATAAGGAGGCAGTTAGTAGGTCATCAGACAGTCTGAGTAGTGATCTGAAATTGGCAGATATGATCGGGGCGAGTGGGGTAGTTGTTCACCCCGGTACACTTAAAGATGGGCAGACGCTGGGGTATATGGCAAAAAATATCCGGAAAGTAATCGATGAAGGTTCGTATAAAGCTAAGGTGTTAATTGAAAATAGTGCCGGAGGTGGTTCTAGTGTGCCTACGACCTTGGATCAAATTGCTGAACTGGTTGGATTAATCGATCGGAGTGATGCGGTGGGAGTGTGTATCGACACGGCGCATTTGTGGGGTTTTGGTATTGGTATTTCTACGGTTGAGAAAGTTGAGCGTTTTGGCAAAGAGCTGGAGTCGAAGTTGAAGGGGTTAAGCTTGCCGATCGTTCACATGAATGATTCTAAGGTGAGATTGGGTAGTTTGCTTGACCGGCATGAAAACTTGGGTGACGGTCAGATCGGCTTGGAAGGTCTGAAGGCTGTGGTTGGTCTGAATGTGTTTGCTAATTCTGATTTTATTCTCGAAGTCCCAGGCATGGACAAGTCGGGGCCGGATAAGCAGAATATAGATATTCTAAGTACTTTATTTGAATGAAAATTAAGCCTGCTTATCTGATTTTTTCTGTTTTGGTTGTGTTTGTTATTCTTTTGGTTCTGTGGTTGAAGCAAACTGAATGGAGTCAATTATCAAAAAGTGTTGAAGGATTAGGAGGTCGTCAGCAGGTGGAGGTCGAATCGACTGACGAAGCTCAGTTGTTTAATAGTGTTGTTATCGTTGATGGGGATACGATCGATGTGAACGGAAAGCGTGTGAGGTATATAGGCGTCGATACACCTGAACTTGGTCATGACGGCACAAAGAGTGATTGTTATGCAAAAGAAGCGGCTGACTATAATCGCAATTTGGTAATTAGTGGAAAACTGAGAATGGAAAAAGATGTCTCCGAAACTGATAAATATAATCGCTTGCTGAGGTATGTTTATTTGGATGATGGTCGAATGATCAACGAGATCCTGGTGGCTGAGGGTTATGCGAAGGCTGCTACTTACCCGCCAGATGTTAAATATGCAGAACGATTCAAGGAATTGGAGCGACAAGCTAAGCTTTCCAGCAAGGGGTTGTGGAGTGGGTGTGTCGGAAAATAGGTAATAAAAGGAAAATATATTAGCGACGGAATCGTTTGATCTTGACGTGACTTAAGACACCAGCAAGTTTGCGAATACCGGGTTTGTGACGCTTGTTTTTAATCTTTTCTTTGGTTTTGATCAGTTCCCGGTCAAGTCGGTTGATGGCGGAGTCGAGAGTCTGACGCATATTGGCTCCTTCGTCATTAAGGTTAAGGTTTTTGCCCGGCAGGTTGATACGAATATTTACTTCGTAAATGGTTTGTTTGTTGCGGTGTGATTTGTCGCGATCCATGGTAATGGAGACGTGTTCAATATGGTCGAAGTGTTTGAGGAGTTTTTGAGCCTTTTTGAAAGCATAGCTTGAGAGTGTAGGCTGGGCATGGAAGTGGCGGCCGGTGATCGATATTTTGGGGTGTAATTCTGTGTTTGTCATAGTTATATTTTATCGCTGATTGTTTTTGGTTTGCAAAGTCTGTTTTTTTGTTATACTGAAAAAAAGTAATTATATTTTTATAGTACCTGCCTGAAATGAAAAAAATTGCATCTTTGATTACGGTTTTCGCCTTATGTCTTGTGGTGTTGGGCTGTAATCGAAATTCAGACGGTGTAAAGACGGATGTGTCGAAGAATGATGGAGAGTTGGATACCAGTAAATTAAGAGATATTTCTGAGAGTAAAGCGGTTGCTGATGAGATTTTGGCAGCGGTTTCTACCAATGCTGAGCAGATCACCTTGTCCGGTTTTGATGATACGGTTGGTGGTGTGGCACAAAGAAAAGCTGATTCTGGTAAGGTTTATGTTGTTGTGACAGCATCTTTGGGGAGTTTGCCGGAAGATGACAAATATAATGTTCAGCTTGGTGACGGGGCGCAGATCTCGACAGTAATAGGTTCACTTACCAAGATCGGTGAGAATCAATATCAACTTAAATATGTTGGGAATAACGATGTTTTACAGCATAGATCGATCAAAGTCATACAGGTTTCCAATAAGAAACAGATATTTTCAGGTCAGTTTTAGTTCCTAAAAGTTTTTTTAATGTGTACTGGTTTTTGATAAAAGCCTTGCCTGTTTAGTACAATTAGTGGCAGGTAAAAGTATTATTGGTAATAAAACACTATATGTTTGACAAATTGAACCAAGTTAAAGAACTTAAAAAGATGCGCGATCAGGCGATGAAGATCCAGAAAGATCTAGATTCGTTGGAGATCGAGGTAGAAAAAGACGGTGTGACTGTTAAGGTGACAGCCAGTCAGAAGATTGTTTCGATAGACAGCAACGGCAAAGGTGATAAAGAGATCGTTAAGGCTGTGAATGAGGCAATTGGTCAGTCACAGAAGGTGGCGGCCAAACGAATGCAGTCGATGATGGGTGAGGGTGGTAACCCATTCGCCGGATTGATGGGGTAAAAATTGTTCCGAAGTTTATAAGAGTTACTGACAACAATGCGGATTCCTAAGAGCGTTCAGTCCACAATTGAGGCATTTGAGCGCTTACCCGGTATTGGTCCGAAAAGTGCTGCTAGATTAACTTATCACTTGATCCACGCCCCGCGAGAAGAGTCTTTAAGATTGGCGAAGTCTGTAATGGACTTGAAGGATAAGACGATATTGTGTGATGTTTGCAAAAATATTTCTGAATCAAATCCTTGTGAAATTTGTAGTGATTTCGGCCGTGATGTTAGTGTGATATGTGTGCTTGAGGAGCCGTTGGATGTGTTGGCCGTGGAACGTGCTGGTGGCTACAATGGTCTTTATCATGTACTGCACGGCTCGATCAGTCCGATGAACAATATCGGTCCGGAAGATCTGCATATCAAGAGTTTGTTAACCAGACTTAAGGATGAAAAGGTCGAGGAGATTATTTTGTCGACTAATCCAACTATGGAAGGTGAGGCGACAGCGATGTATATTTCTAAGCTTATTAAGCCCTTGGGGGTAAAAGTTACCAGAATTGCCAGAGGATTGCCGTCGGGTGGGGATATTGAATATGCAGACGATATTACTCTCAGGAAAGCTTTTGAAGGCAGAAGTGATTTTTAGGTTGGTTGGATATTGTTTGGTATAGTGATATTAGATATGGATTGGTCGATTATTGGCCGGGAGGCTAAAAAAGCGTTAAAAGATATCATTGATCAGAGTTTTGGCACCCATTTTTTTAGTTCGTCTACCCTTTCGGCTACACAATCAAATACTCAATCTCAGCCAGTCGAAGTAAAAAGTGAAGCTGAAAACAATTCAGATCCAGAGAGAAGTGCTAAGGATCTTGAGGCAGCAAAAGCGTTGGAGCTTAAACAACGAGTAGAGAAGGATCGAGTAAGAGCGGAGCTTGAGGAGGCGATAGCACAGCAGCGCGAGAAGAGAATGGTGGAACAAGAGCAAATTGAGCAGATCAGACAGGAGTCGTTGCAAAAGCCCGGAATTGGTGAAAATGAGAAGTCGGGTGTGTCTGGCGGACCAAATGTTAATCGTAATTTGCCAACCAAAGAACAGCTTGATGCGGTAAGTAAAGAATAATATCTCATTCTTGACAAGACTATAGGATTTGATAGAATACTCGGCGAACTAGCCACTGGTCTTGACCTCTATGAGACTGATCGATCGCTCTTTTTTAAGTGAGCTCGAGTTAGGTCCTTATTTGGTCACTGCTCTTGGCAAGTATCTGCTTTCTGGGGGTGGCTGATATGGGTATGAACAACCAAAGCCACAGGGTCCGGATCGCACCCGTGGGCACTATGGTGCAGCACGGGATCGCCCTTTACAAGTTTCAGACGACCGCAGCGTTGCTTCTGAAGCATGGCCGGGTTGACCGCTTCGGCGAGTCACCTAGGGGTATCCAGCGTAAGCTGGATCAGCGCCATGCGGATGAGATCTACGATGCGATGGCTGAAGACCCGAACGCGCTTCTGATCGAGCCTGTCTTCGTTCACCTCGAAGGCAAGTGGGTGTTGGAGGACGGTGTTTTGTACACCGACGATCCTAACGCCTACATGTCGATCGATGACGGAGGTCATCGGCATGAAGCAATGAAGGCCCTGATCGAATCCGAACAGGATTCCTGGGTTTTCGACGTGACGGCTGCGATGGGCTTGTCCCAGGAACAGCGCATGCGGATCTTCCGCCAGCAGCAGGATCGCAAGCCGATCGATTCCCGTCTCAATCTCGCCCACACGGACTTCCTGGGTGACTGGAAGACGGAACTCGAACGCGAGTGCTATGGTGTCTGCAAGGAGCTGAACGGATCCCCCAATTCCCCGCTTTACCGCGAGGTGATGATGGAGGAGACCGTCCGGCGCCCGATGGAAGGCCAGCATCGTCCGAGTGGTATCAACGTTGTCGGCATGATGACCACGCTCAAGCGGGTGCTTGGTAAGCACAGCATTCTGCGCGCCTATCCGCTGGAGAAGCGTCAGCAGATCGTGGTTGCCTACATTGCCTGTGCCAAGGAGATTTGGCCGAAGCAGTGGAATAGCGATGCTCATGTGCTTAAGAGTGCACGCGGCATTCGTGCTATTCTGCTGCTGGTCACCAACGGCACGGAGTTCGGTCGCATCGTTGGTACCGAGCCGACCCTCGAGAAGATGCGCAGCGCGCTCGCGCTCGCGCGGACCTTCGACTGGTCTGCCAAGAACAACGTGAATGCCAGTGAGAAGCAGATCATGGAGCGTCTCGATCAGTCGATCGGACGCAACAAGTCGAAGCTGTCACGCACGGCCGTCGCCTAGTTCGAGGCTTCAGAGGAAAGACTTTTGGAGAAGGTCTTTCCCGTGACCCCTTTTGTTGTAGCAATACAACTTGAGGGGTCTTTTTTATGTTTTATGCTGATATAGGTGTGGATAACTTTGAATTTTTGAATTAAAAATGTTAGAATCCGGCTACTGGGAATCCCTGGGGTGAGGGTTCCTATGTGCCTCATACCCCTTGTCAGATGATTAGCCACACGCGGCGAAAATTGGCAAGGGGTTATTCTTTTTTTTGGGATTTTTGATAGCGAATTGCTAAGATAATAGTATATGAGGTTTTCGAGGTTGTTGTTGGTTCTCTTTCTTTTGATTATATTCAGTGTTGTGATTTTGGCTACTTTCAAAGGTAAATTTTTGAAGAGCAATAGATTGGTTGATGAGGTTCCTCAGACTTTTTCCGGAATTGCACCGACTCCTGCAGTGCCTGGTGTCGATAATTGGCGGGATTATCGTAATCTCGAGCAGAATTATGCGTTCAGGTATCCGAAGGATTGGCTGGTTGCTCCGACGCTTCCGTCTGAGCCGGGTACGATCAGTGAAGCAGTTTTGACGTCACCGACTGGTTTGAGTGTTACAGTTACGGTGTTTAGCAACGAGAACAAACTTAACAGCAAACAGATGGCGGACAAGTTTGTTGCGTCATATTCGGCAGAATTATTGGAAAGGTCCGAGTTGACCCTAGGTGGATTAGAGGGTGAAAGAGTGGTGGTTGAGAATCGGTTCGGCGTGGTTGCGGTAACAAAAGGGGAATGGACTTATAGGATCGTGATGTCACCTTATGCGTCGGGTGATAATAGCAATGAGCTTTATTCTAAGATTCTTGCTACGTTTTATTTTATTTAAGATAAGGAAGATAGAATCTGAGTGGTGTCTTGATTTTTTTGCAAAGTTGGTTAAAAGGTGGTAAAAACAG
The DNA here is from genome assembly GCA_964445355.1 of uncultured Gammaproteobacteria bacterium. Taxonomy (GTDB): domain Bacteria; phylum Patescibacteriota; class Microgenomatia; order CAYQLK01; family CAYQLK01; genus CAYQLK01. The sequence continues at coordinate 1,340 of CAYUKQ010000006.1, read as the reverse complement.
TCTTGGCGCACCGAACGCGCGCCTCCAACCCCCTCTCCGATTGGGAGATTTGGAGAGGGGGCTTTTTTCCAATGTACATTAATTCACCCAAAAACATCCGGATAAGAATACAGGAGAGTGTTAGCTGTGTTTCGACAAAAGTTAAGTGAAGCTTGGGAGTGGGTAACTTTTGTGTCGGTAATGGTGATGGCTTTGGCTGTTATCAGCTATGAGCCGCTAATTACTGCCGCAGCAATCTTGGTGATCGCCGTTGGGCTGTTGACCATCCTTTTGTATGGCAGGCATCAAGCCTGGTTGAGACTGATGATCAGTCAGTTGCTGATGTTCATTCTCTTTTCTGCTGTTGGAGGCTGGTTACTTAGGGGAGTAATGTCCTCAGCCTTGGTGGTGATGGTCAGTCACCCTGGGTCGTTCCTTGATGATCTGTTTCATGGAAGGTGGGACAAGGTTTTTGGGTAAAACGATCCGGGAAATAAACTACCCAAGTAATCAACCTTAAGGCCTGTAGTAGTCTTGACTACAGCAGGTTTTGGGGTACAATTCTAGACGTGCAGAGTCGTCTTCTCCCATTGACGCTTTGCATGAGTGCATCCCAACGCGGGGTACGTGGGGTGCACATGACCCTTGTCCTTCGAAAACGCTCGGAGGGCAAGGGTATTTTTTATGTATTTTGCCTATTGCAGTAGGTAATTATTGAGAGTAGAGTAGCAATTGTTCAGTTTGGGGCTTGCCTTAATTCGTCCAAGAGGCCCCGCCGATTCCTCATCTTGGTGAGCCCCAAGCTGGACAGCTTGATTAAAAAATAGGTGTCGCGCTATGCAAATGGCGGCGAAGTTTACTGACATTGACAAGTAGCGTCAGCGTCGTGAATTCGTCCAGCGGCTGTGTTTGTGTGGCTGCAGACACCTTGTCCCGCCCCTCCGTACGAGCGTACGGAGGGGCTTTCTTTTTGGAAAGTTTTATAAAAAAAGCAGCAGTGGTTTATCACGTGGATAGACCATGCTGCTGCTGTGTGTTATCCCATCCGCATTTTACTAGCGGACGATGATTGTGGTTTCGCGACTCGTTAGTTCTTGGTGATCTTGACCAGAAAGACTGACCTTGATTGTGTGGTTACCTGGAGCGAGGGTGATCTCCTGAGTCGGGCTATCAACGACCATTGATTTGAGTTTGCCGTCGATGTAGAGGTGCCAGTGCAGACCATTTTCGCAGGCGAACTGCGGAACAGTGACGATGACTGGATTACTGACGGTCGAGTTGTTTGCTGGCGAAAGTAGCGCAAATTGCGAGATCAGCTGGTTGCTGATTGATGAGCTGCTTTCGTGAGAATCGGTGCGGAT
>CAYUKQ010000005.1:0-45557 GCA_964445355.1 uncultured Gammaproteobacteria bacterium | reverse complement strand
CCGCTTACGAAACGGCCAAAATATTCACCAGCCTCGAGCGTAGATTAGTACCCCCAACTTTCAGACCATTTTTTCATCTGATCAATTTCTTTTGTTTGGGTATCAATAATATTCTGAGCCAGATTCTTCATTTCACTTCGATCTGTTGCGGTGGCCAGCATGTTTGCCATCATGACCGCGGTCTGATGATGAACGATCATCATTTCGATAAAAGATTTGTCAAAATCGTCAGATCGCTCCAATTCTTCTACGTCATCTGCTGTCCCCATCATGCCTTTACCCATCATCCCCATACCCATATTCGCAACTTCCGGTACTTCCTTGCCGAACCATTCTTTGTACCAGCTTTGCATTTGGGTAATCTCTGCTGACTGACTCGTAATGATACTATTTGAGAGGGTCTTTATTTCCGGACGGGTCGACTTCCGTAATGCCAGACGGGACATTGCAACAGCCCCTTCGTGGTGAGGAATCATCTGTTCGATAAAATGTGCATCGATATTGCCCATCATCGAAGAAGTCCCGGATCTATTTAGATCATAATTATGATAAGCCCCCATCATCCGCCAATGACCAAACATTCCGTTACCTGGGCATATTGTGGTTAGTAACCAAACAGCTGTCCCGCCGATCAAGGCTCCGATTATTCCTATGAGCAGTGAATTATTTTTTATAATATTCACCTCCTTCTGAAGCAGAATTTTCTGCTAGATTTTTGAGTATTTCCAAGGCTTTTGGCCAAAGATCGCAAAACATTTCTGAATATTCATCAGGCAGATCGACCTCGATCTCAAGCAACGTACCGCCATTTTGATCCGAAAAAGTATATGCTTCAAGCGCGGGTGTCCAGGTTTTTACTTTATCGCTCGTCGTGTCTATCTGACCATTTGTGATCATTCCAAAGTGTTCAAGAACAATCTTTTCGTATTTTTTGTTCGTCAAGACCCTAGCCAGCATACCTCCTTCACCGTTGCCTTCCGGATCAGGACCAAGAAACTTGATCTCTTCCCCCTCACCCCAACTGCCGACAAAGTACGATCCGGGGTTAAAAGCCTCCGTCCACTGACGGTAAGTCTTATCCGCAAGCATCACGTCCCAGACCTTGTTTCTCGGTGCGTTGATTTGGACGCTGAAATACGACTTTTTCATCCAACTAATTTATACCTCTACTTGTCTACGTTGACCATCCACCTCACACCATATTTATCTACGCACGAACCAAAATAGCCCCAAAACTCCTCGCTCAGTGCCATCTCGACCTCACCGCCTTCCGATAAGGCTGCGAATAGTCTGTCTGCTTCCTCACGCGAATCCAATTCCAAATTAATATAGACATTATTGCCCGAAACCAGCTTAAAACCCATCGATTCCGGTGCGTCTGTACCCATCAGCCGGTGTCCTGCAACTATCGGCAGATTCACATGCATGACCATATTTTTTTGTTCGTCCGTCAGTGCCGGTTGATTCTCCTGCACTGGTCCTTCACCCATACGCACGATTGGTCCGTCAAATTCTGTTCCAAAAACGCCTTTGTAAAAATTAAACACTTCTTCGGTATTGCCGTTGAAGTTAAGGTAAGTGCTTACTCGTGCCATATTTTTGTTTTTTTATTTTTATAATTACTTTCTTTATTTTAACCCCTTTTTATTATTTTTTAATCCTTGATTATTTTATTTCACCATTCACACTGTCTCGTTGAGTATTTTTTAGCCTGATGTTAGAATCACCTCTCGCGCTGTTTTCTTGTTCTCTAAACAGCTGCAGAACAATACAAGTAATAAATAAAATGCAAAACAAAATGAATCCGGCAGAAAAAGACAAATACAATGCAATACAAACTGAAGTCAAAGAGGCGCTTTCTGCAGCTGACAGTCAAACAGAAGCAGGCAAGTGGTTAGCCTCCCAAACAGGTGTCGTCACAGAGATCGTCATGCGCTATGTTGCCAATCCATCAATGATCGAAATTTCAGAGGAAGCTAGTGACGACGTCAAAGCCCTCCGCTCAGAACTAAAACGCAATCCGACGATAATCGCTGATTTGCTGGCTCTCAAGGCTGATACGTTATTTGAATATCAGACCAATTATTACAATGTCCTGCATCGTTTGGCTGAAGGGGTCGGACTAGTAACCGACAATATCCCCGACGAGAAGATTGCTTCTTCGCTCGAAGATTTCACCTTTGATAGGGGTCATACCAAAGTCGAGGCGGCACTTACGGCTGGCAAAAAGATCGGTGTACCTATGCTGGGTATAGGTGGTACAGGTAAAGGAACGATCATTAAGCTCTCTGGTCCAAGAGTCGTCAATACGACTACACGCTCCAGACGCCCCGGAGAAGTTGAAGGTGTCGACTATCACTATATCCCTGATGTTGACGTCGAAGGCAAGGACCAAAGCGGAAATAACCGCTACCTGGAACAAGGACCATTCCTGGCTGATTTGATCCGCGAAGGTCGAGGCAGATACGGTACGACCGTTGCGGCTACCAAAGAGGCTTTTGAATCCTCCGATGTGGCTTTTATTGAACAGAGCCCTGGCGAAGTAGTAAATATTAGCAAAAACGCCCCCGCATTACTCCCAGAACTGGTACTCCAACCGATCTGTATCTTGCCACCCGGTGGGGGAATATTAGAGCTGGCAACCAGAGTCATTGTCCGTACCTACGGTGATCCCACTCATCAGGATCCGGAAGTATCCGGTCGCTATAGTGTCAAAGACTCTTATCTCGAATCCACCATGGGACCCGGACAGATCACGGAAGTCGCTGAAACAACGCTTTTTGCCGACAATCCTGATCTCGGTATTGTCTACGTAGTCAATGACGATCTGACTAGAGCAGTTGATAAGGTCAAATCACTCTTATCGCTTAAATAATTCTTTTTATTGATCCAGCATAAAAGCCATTGCTATGTCTGCTTCATACCTAAACACCTTCGAACTTATCAATGGCTCACTCGGACCGGGTCGCGATTGGACACACGTGCCTGATCATAATTTCAAAGATCAGCATGTCCAAAAAGAGTTGAGACATTTTGCTGACGAACTGATCAAAGCCTATAATGGCAGCTTAATCGAGCTGAAAAAACTGGAACTAGATTTGTTCAAAGACCCAAATACCCCTCTTTTTATTCATGCAGGAGTCAAACTTGCAATATCAAAAGCGACCTTTAGTATTATTCACAGACCGCTACAAATCGGTGTTGTGGTTTCGGTCTTTCGTGAAAGTCACCGTCTGCGCCCACGTGAGATCAATGGCTTGATCTGGGGTCATCAGCGCTCTGACTCGGCGCTCGATCCTCACCCAAGTGGGGAGAATTTTGTCATCGAAAAAGATCGTCAACTCAGGTGGCTTACAAAGGCGAACCCGAATATTAATATCCGACTTATTTGGGTCGACGACGGGTGTGATACCGAGACAGGTAAGGCGATCCAAAGCATTATCGATCATCGCAGATTACACGAGTCTCACGAAGTTATTTATTTGCAAGATTGTATTAATGCCAGCTCAGCTAATATCCCGGATCTGGTCAAAGAGGCAGTTGTTGAGCTTAAAAACACCTCTGACAGCAAAAAGGGAGGTTCTGTCTATGCCGGTATGGCCAGCTCGATCATGTCCGGAGATGATATCGTCGTCTACACCGACGCAGACCTATCCTACAATCTCGGACTAATCGGTACACTGATCCATCCTATCGTTAATGGTGCTTCTGCTGTGACTGCTAACCGCAGGCACGAATTATCCGTGTCCGAAGATGCCGAGTTTCTACACTCCGAAGGTAAAAAACGCACCAAGATCCTGCTAGGCACTATTCGCAACGACTTACTTGGCCACTATCTGCCTACTGATACCCAAGCGGGGTTCAAAGCCTTTGACACGGCCAACCTTGCGTCTGTTGTGGCAATGCCGGACAAAATCACCGATATGTCGTTTGATATTCAGCTTCTTGCCCGTCACGCGGCAGCCAGTGGGGAAGTCGCAACCAGTGTGCCCATCGTTGTGCTTGATAGTTCTGAACTCACCACTGCCGACAATAGTAGTACTTATGCCGATATGGCCCGAGCCGTACTCAGAACCGCCCATGAATCACAGACCCTTACTCCCGAGACGGAGAAAATGCTTAATATTCTCTCACAACACTGGTCGGAAGTTGTCAGAATACTTGAAACAGCAGCCAACGACAAAACTATTGCCAAGCTGCAAAAAACCCTCACTACGACCGTCAATACCACAGCAAGTAAGATCAAATATACTCAGATCCGCCCGGGCATACTTAAACTTATTGAAATTTTCGCATAGCTCTCGTATTTTTAGTGTTTGTTGGTATTTTTAATTGAAAATAACCTTATGTATCCTACCAATAGACAGATCGAAGATTTACACCGCAAATACGCACCGAATCACCACGCTTTTAATATTATCTACTCGCACTGTCGAATAGTTTGGCAAATTTGCGATCAAATTCTTTCATCTCAGAATATAAAAATAAACACCGATCTCGTCAAAAGCGGGGCATTATTACACGATATCGGTGCATACAAACTCATTAGTCGCGAAGGGGTTTTTGATGAGACAAACTACATCAAGCACGGTATTATAGGATATGAAATATTGCAATCCGAAGGTTTGTCAGAGCCGCTTTGCCGAATAGCAAAATGCCACACAGGTCTAGGGCTTACCAAACAATATGTTCTATCCAACAATCTTCCGTTGCCGGCCGATGATTATACCGCCGAATCACTAGAAGAAAAGCTTGTTATGTACGCGGACAAATTTCACTCTAAAAATCCCAAATTCAACACTTTTGATGATTACTGCAAAACTGCTGCCAAATTCGGGCCAGACAATGTACAAAAATTCCGTGAACTTGCCAAACTTTTTGGTGTACCTGACATCAATAAGGTTTCTAAATAACTATAGGTCTAGTAATGTAAATTGACATTTGGCTAATTTAGTGTAAAATTACGCACTTGATATGGATAAAAAGCGAAAAATAATCCCGGTCATCGGTATCTCCGGTCCTTCCGGAGCTGGCAAGGATTACCTCACCCAAACCGTCATTGAGCGGCTCGGTGTGGCCAATCCACAAATGGTAACGACCCGACCCTCACGTGGGGAAGGTGTTGAAACCAAGATCTGCATCGATGAAGGCGTTTACAATCGCCACCTTGAAGCCGGAGAACTTGTGGGTCACCACGAGAACAAGGGTTTCCACTACGCTTACCGCGTCAGCGACATCCAGTCATTGATCGAGAACGGTGCCTCTGGTGCTGTGATCGAACTCAATCCGGTTTATCAGTCAGCTGTCCCGCAGGAGCTGATCGAGCGTCCTGAGGCTGGAGATGTCCGTATCGTGCGCTGGTTTATACTCGAGGGCGACCCCGAGTATCTGACCGCCAACATGACCTCCAGGCAGGATATGCCTGCCGATGAGCTCGCCAAGCGGCTCGACATGGCCAACATGATCATGAACGCCGGCCGTGACCTGTCCGATCGGGACGAAGTTGCAATGTTCAGTGTCGGCTGGCACAACCGTGCCACCATGGCTGACGACTTCACTAAACTGGTCGAAGCATCACTCGCTGCCGCCCGCGTCTAAACAATTAGGCAGCATAATTCACACGTTTTTCTACTTTGGCGTTTCGTTAATATCGGGACGCCATTTTTTTAGCTAAAATACATTTATATAAAAATGAAATCAGTACATTTTGTCGGTATCGGAGGTTCGGGGGTTTCTGCGGTTGCTCAGATCGCCAAGCATTTTGGTTTTAAGGTTAGTGGTTGTGATCTAAGCAGTGATACCCCATATCTCGACAAAGTTCGATCTGCTGGTATACCAGTCTATGCTGGTCACAACAGGAATCATGTTGACTTGGCCGACATCATTGCGGTTTCACCGGCTGTTTTTTACCTTAATGATAATCATCCTGAGATCGAGTACGCCAGAACGAGCAACAAACTTCTGAAGTGGCAGGAATTTTTAGGTCTTTATCTGCACCAAAATAAAAAACTGATTTGTGTTGCAGGTACACACGGCAAAAGCACTACGACCGCCATGGTCGGTCATCTTCTGGAAGATACCGGACTCGATCCGGTCGTTGAGCTTGGTGCAACAGATCTGGGATGGGGGAATAATATCCGACTGGGTAATGGTGACTTTTTTGTTTCTGAGGCCGACGAATTTCATAATAATTTTGCCTCCTACAGCCCCGACTTTGTCATACTCAATAATATTGAGCTCGATCATCCGGAGTTCTTTGGCACGCTGGACAAAGTGATCGATACTTTTCTGCAATTTGTCCGTCAAATATCTGATTCAGGGGCACTGATTTACAATCCTGATGACGTCAATATTTGCACCTTGATCGAGCGACTCGGTAAGGTTAAATTCCAACTTGTTCCGTTTTGTGCCCCAACTTCAAACACTCATCTATCGATTGCTGGTCGTCATAATCTAATTAATGCCACAGGTGTGCTGACCTTAGCAAAAGAGCTGGGAATAGCACAGTCGGTTGCATTGGATTCACTTAAACGATTTATGGGCTTATCTCGCCGTATTGAACTGATCGGCAAACCACGCAATATCTGCGTCTATGACGATTACGCTAATCATCCGACCGCATTTGCAGCAACTTTGGAGGCGATCAGGTCTACTCATCCTCGGGGCAAGATCATTGCCGTGATTGAGCCTCACACTGTTAGTCGCTTAAGATCAACAATTTCTCAGCTTAATGACTCTCTCCGTTTAGCTGATCATATAATTATTACCGAGATTTTTACCTCACGAGAACAACCTGACCCGCTTTTTACAGGACGAACAATTGCGGATAATATTGGCTCACGAGCTGAATTCTTACCTGACTTTCAATCCGTATCAAATAGCATTGCAAAGCTGGTTACTCCGGGTGATGCTGTAGTGGTGATGGGGTCTGGCAATTCTCACAAGCTCTGCAGGCTGATACTGTCCGATCTGGCTAAATAGATCTAATTCCTCATCTGTACAGCCGACAAAAATCTTCCTTCAATTTCGTTGTTTTTAATACTTCGATAGTGAGAAAAAAAGCGCAGATCTGTAGCGGTGTTAATTTTTAAGTCGGTAATATTTTCTTTTTTTATCCCGCTTTTTTCCAGCTGGTGGACAATATAGCCAGGCAGATCGATTGCTATTTGGCTGTCCTCTGTTTTGGCTAAAAAAGGCTGCCAATCACTATCATTGATCTGATCGACTTGCTTAAAAACATAACTTTCTTTTGTGATTCCCGGACCGATTATCGCGATCGTCTCAGTTAGGCTTGCGCCCAGGTTTTGCATCCTTTCCACAACTTTTTCCGCAAGCTTAGCCGTAACACCGCGGTGGCCAAGATGAGTCAGCGAAACGATTTGCTTAGTACGGTCGTACAAAACAAGCGGGAAACAGTCCGCAGTCACCATGCTCAAAACGATCTTTGGATCCTTGGTAATTAAACAGTCGCACGTAAATTCCTTGCCACAGTCATCGGCGTCAACTTCTTTGATCTCCGTGCCGTGAACCAGACTAGCCCGAACAACATAGTTTGTGTCTAATTGGCAAGACTGCAAAAAACGCATTCGGTTTTGCATCACTTTATTTTCCTCACCCCAATTCAGCGACATATTTCCATCGCTGATTAATGAATAAACATAAAACAATCCACTCTGCTCAAAGATCATTTTTTACTTTTATAAATATTATTATAACCAGAGTTGTCCTTGACAAATACTATAAGATATAATACAATGACTACGGTTAAAAACCAAAAAAACGTCTAGGGGGTCTGTTTGCAGAACAAGATTGTTTCGTTTGAATAACGGTCACCAGGCGCCGGCGAAGGATCCCAATTGCGGGCCTCCTGAGTCACTCTAGATCCTGAACAAGGGTCAACGAGCAGGGAAGAGACAACAATCTCTTCCCTTTTTTTATGTTTTTTTAACTCCCATATTACAGGTTATTAATTTCAGTAAAATAAATCTTGTCAAAATCCCAGACTTGAATTAAAATACCTGCCTTGTGGTTTTTAACCCCTAAAAAGGTTAATAAGATCGCAAAACTTTAACTTTTTGGAGAGGTCATGACAGTCAGGAGACCACGTAGCGTTCGCCGACTCTTGGTGGAGATCAACCGGATCCCCAAAAACGACGAACACGCGCTCTGGTTCTTTGCCCGCCGGTTGGCGCACATTGCCGATCGGGCGCAAGGCAAGCTGGAGATCATCCAAATCCTGCCGGATGGTCATCAGCTGCGACTGGTACTCTGCCGCGATGATGCGGTGCGACTTGAACTCGGACGAAGCATCGTTCGTCAAATGATCGTCGCTGATCTTCAGACGATCCTGACTAGCGAAAGTGCCGACGGGTACGAGCAGGTTATCCGCGAACTGATCCGTAACGCCTGGCTGTTCACTCGCTGCCAAAACTATGTCGACGGGTTCGACGTGGCGCTCAAGGTCAACGGGCAAGTTTCCAGCTTCCGCGAGGAGGCCCGCGTCCGCAAGCCAAAAATCGCCATCTAAAAACCTACTTTCAGCGGTCATTAACCATATGGCCGCTTTTTTATGCCTTAATTTGCAAAAAAAACCTATTGGAGTAAACTATTTGATAGTTCTTTAACCAAAAACAGGAGGAAAAGATAATGAGCAGTGATGGTGGTCTAACACCCCCTGCTCTGGCGACCATGCAGGAGTTCGCCAGAAAGTACCCACCGGACGCAGCACGCATCGCCGCAATCTACATTCACGCCCCAAATCAGGCTGAAGCCGTGGAGGGCAGGCGCGAAGTTGCCGGACTGCTTGTCAAGCATCTCTTCAATGGTGCAGCCCGCGACGAGATCGCACACTTCTTGGAGTTTTTCCTTGAAGTTGCCGAACGCCGATCTGTCGAAGCTCTTCGGCCTTCCAGCTGGAGTGAGCTTGCCAGTGCTTTGCCGGACCAAAACCGCCACCTCGTCGGCGGAGAATAGGACGCTGAACCGAACTTATGTGTTTGACACATCACGCGTCCTCACCCGCACTCGACAAACTTATCGTGCTTGCACGTGGTATTGTCATGACACCTCAAGAGCGCCGGGCACAAGCGATCAGTTTTGTCTACGGCAATACGCACATCGAGAATCCTCACATCACCCGTGAAATGGTCGCTAAGGCCTACGATCGGCTGGACAAAGAAGGTAGGATCAGAAGTGGAGATTGAATTCACCTCTTTCTCCTGTACCTGCGGTGAGGTCGACCTGATCGCAGGACCGGTACCCAATGGCAATACTCATCGTCGAGTGATTGCCGAAGAACGGGTTCAGATCGCCGGCAGCGCATTTTCTCTAGGTCACGACGGCGACAAGTGCGTATGGCAATCGAGAACTTTCACTCTCAAAGTGCCGAGCTACCTGCTCGCTCCGCCGCAGCTTACCCCGCAGGGGTAAGTGTAAACACATCAAGTTGACTTGCCGCTCCGTAAAAAGGGCGGCTTTTTTTAGAAAAATATCTTTGCAATAGATAGCGCGCCCTGATTCCATGGAACCCGGTGAGAAACACCAGACAAAGAACTAAAGCTTTCGTAATTATCAATAAACCATTTGTAATTCCTGACCAGCGCCTCACTGTTACTATATTTCGGCTTAAAACCCAGTTTTTTTTCTGCTTTGTTGATCGAAACATAACTATCCTTACCAGCCGTCTCGTATACCCATTTATAAAGAGGGGATAGTTTTAGTCTTTCCAGCACTTTAAGGCTAATAGTTACGGGAGTTTCTGGTAGGGCAATGATTCTTTTGCCGAATCCAGCCTCAGTCAGAACAGACTGGTAGTCTTCTTTCATTGTTGAAAATTCCTTTGCGCCGATATTAAAAGTTTCGTTTACCAACTTACCAGGCTTGCTCATCGATAGCCAAATTGCCTCGCACAGATCCTCGACATCGAGCAATTGATACTTATTTTCTCCACTGCCGATCATCGGAAAATTTTTACCAGATCTTGCCCAGTCGAACAGCAAAGCAAAAACTCCTAATCTTTCAGGGCCAACAAAACTTTTTGGTCTAAGTACAGGAATAATCATTCCTTTTTCACGGTAGTTTTCACACAACTTTTCCGCCTTGATCTTACATTCGCCATACATTCCCACCCCCACCAATTTATCGCTTTCCAGCAATGGATGATGGTCTGGAATGCCATAAACAGCCGTCGAGGAGATTTGTATAAATCTTTTCACATTATGTTTCCACGAAATCTCAAGCATGTTTTTTGTACCGGTAAAATCAGTCGAATAGATATCTTCGTCTGAATACAATGGAAGAGCGGCTGCACAATGCACGACCATATCAACGTCTTTGATCGCCTTTGCAATATCCTTTTTGTTACGGATATCTCCGTGGACGAAAATTATTGAATCCCTTTCTGGATAGTTAAACTTAGCTATATCCAGCCCGACTACCTTTACCTTTTTGGCAAGCAGATACCTGGTCAAATTAATACCCAAAAATCCGGAAATTCCAGTGACCAATACCTTCATATTTTTTCTATTATTTATGCGTGCTTATGTTAGGATAATAGCCTGATGATAAAAATTGCAATCTTAGCTGTTATCTTTTTTATCCTAGCTGGATTATTTTACGCCATCAGCCTTCCAGCGCAGCTGACTTCGATCGAGCAGATCGGGCGTAATCTGCTGCGTGTGACTAATCAATCGACTTCTGAGGCAGAGCTAAGGTCGATAACTTCTGCACTTGCCGAAATTCCCACCCAAACGCAGTTTAAGCAAAAAACCTTTCCTTCGCCTACACCTGACTGGACGGTTCGCAAGGTTGACGAGCATCAGACCGAATTTTCAGTGCCAATTTCTGAACCTATGTCAACCAGATCAGAGCTTTTTGAGGCTGTTAATAGCTACAGGCGTGCGCATGGACTCAGTACTCTGACCTCTAACACAACAATTTGCGATATTGCTCAGAAAAGAGCCGAAGAACAGGTAGCAAATGGCGGTTTGGACAATCACGCGGGGTTCAATAAATATGGCGAAGACCAAAATGAATTTTCACACCTTGGAGAAGTGCTTTATGGTGGTCAACCACTTTCTGGGGTGCATATTGTAGAGTTCGGCTGGGATCGTTCACTGACTGGGCACCGCGAGGCATTGCAAAACCCTAATTGGCAGATAGGCTGTGGCGGAATCGCCGGTGTTTATGCCGCTTTTATTTTTGCAAACAACTAATTTTTCCCAAAAACTTTAATACCGATTGTGTCTGGACAGACACAGTAAATCACGCTATAATTCTTGTTCTGCAACTATAGGTTATAAGAGTAAATTACAACACCCGTTGTCACAAACTCTTTTAACCAATCCAAAAATCACGCCGACGGTTCTAAATCGTTCTTTCGAACTAAAAATCGAATTAACTATAGGCCCTAGGTTGGTTGCAGACGAACCTTAAAAACCGAATCGAGAAATAATAGGAGATTCTCCACGTGTCTTTCGAGATAACCAGACCGTTCCTCAGTGGATCTGGTGCACAGGTTAACTACCTGCGCATCACCAAATTCCTCTGTGTCGGTGCATTCTGTACCGTACTGCAGTACCTCGTCTTTTTCACCATCATTCAGGCCTTTAGTCTGGATCAGTGGTGGCAGGCAACAGTCGTTAACGCAACCGCTTTTGTGGTTTCGACGCAGGTTAACTACCTGCTAAGTTACCATATCACCTGGCATGACCGGAAAAGCGCGGGTAGTTGGAGTCCTTACGAGGTTTCCTCACTCCTCAGGTTTAACCTGATGGCTCTTACCAGTTTGGGTGCCAACACAATCGTGTTCGGACTTATCATTCTGGTTGCCAATCATCCGCTAGCGTTGATCTCAGGCACTGCCGCGGGACTGCTGCTTACTTTTGCTGCCAGTCACAAGTTTGTGTTCAAACACAGACGGCCGCGCACCATAACCGTTGGAGGAACATAGAAATCATGATCCACGCCATGCTTGTAGTGGCAAGATTTTTTGTGCGAACCAGCTACAAACTGGTAACCACAGAAGTCAACGCTGGAGCAATCGCTGTGCGAACCACCCCGCCAAGGTCGGTTCGACCAAAAGCTGCTCTGGCGTCAGTCAAAGTTACCAAGCAGCACGACTACTATCTGCTCGGCGTCGTACTGATCAGTGTGTTGGTGTCAGTAGGCAGTTTTGCCTACTACTTCAGCAATGATCAGATCCTCGTCTACAAGGACGCACAATCACACCTTCTTATCGCCAAACGAGTTGTTGACAGTCCCACACCGGGATTGGCTCAACTCGGTGGTGTTTGGCCACCTTTGCCGCATCTCCTGATGCAGTCACTGATCTGGAACGACTATCTCTACGAAACAGGCATCGCGGGAAGCATTCCGTCAATGTTTTCTTTCGTCGGGACCTCGGTCTTTCTGTACAAGATCACCGAAACCATTTCCGGATCACGGTGGGCAGGGGTGGTGGCCAGTTTGGTGTTCATCAGCAATCCCAACGTCACCTACCTTCAGTCCACTGCCATGACAGAGCTGCCACTGTGCATGTTTTTGTCGGGCAGTGTCTATTTCTTCATCAAGTGGACATTGGCGATCGACCAGCCAGTTGGCAACATCGTCAACGGGTTGATGACTGCCGGAATGCTGATCTGCGCCACCTTAACACGGTACGAGGGCTGGATTCTTTTGGCTCTTTTCGTTCCGCTCTGGGGTGTCGTCTGTATCAACCAGCGCATGTCTCGCGAACGGATCGAAGGGGAAGTCTTTTTTCTGACTTTCCTAGCCAGCCTCGGCATTGTCGGATGGCTGGTCTGGAATTACCAGATCTTTGATAATCCCTTCTACTTCCAATACGGCGAGTATGCCAAACCTTCCCTTTGGGTGGGTGAGGCGGAAAAGTCCGTAGGCAACATCTGGATTGCGCTCAAGACCTACTCGATCGCGACCTACGAAACGGCAGGCGTCGTCACGCTGGTAATCGGGATTGCTGGTCTCGCTTACTTCATTGTCAGCGACCGTATCAACATCCGTAAAGCACCGGTGTACGCCTTGCTGTTTCCGTTCCCGTTCTTCGTTGCCGCGTTGTACTTTGGTCAGCGCCCCTTGCACGTCGAACAAATTAGCGGAGACTTGTACAATGTACGGTTTTCGCTGCCGATGCTTCTGCCACTGTCGATCTTCGCTGGCTATCTGACCAAAGGCTTTGTCCTTAGTCGTGCCGTGATCGTTGGTGGTGTCTGTGCCTTCTCGGCACTGGTGATCAGCCAGGGTAATATCATTACCCTTAATGAGCCGGAAGCCGATATGGACAAGGCGTTGTCGGTCACGCAAAGAGATGCCGCTTACTGGCTCAGCCGAAACTATGACACCGGACTGGTTCTGATGGAAAGTTACGGCAACGAAGAGCTTCAGGTCGCTTCCAAGCTGCCCGTCGGTCAAATCCTTTACGAAGGTAGTTACCGAATGTGGGAGCCCGCACTTGTTGATCCGGCCGACTTTGTCGATTGGATTGTCATGCGGGGTTCAGATAACGAGCGCGACAAGGTATACGAGCATCTGCATGGTACGCCTGCACTCGACGATCATTTTCTGCTGGTTTTCAGTAACGAGCAGATCCAAATCTACCGCCGCACAGCACTGCCGTAGTCTCCAAAAGACAAAAGCAATCGATCATCAGCCATAAAACCAATCTGGACGGAGGAACCTTTGTCTTGATCAGTCCTGAAGATGTCCGCAATGGACGCGGTGTACTTCACCAGTTGGCGACGCGCCCCAAAGAGGAAACCGCAGAGGTTATCCTGACTGGTAAACAAACCGTAGTCATTGTCTTGATCCTTGGGATCATGGCAGCGGCTATCCTGAAGTTCGGCTATATGCCAGTTCTGTTGACGTTGGCCGGCACGATCACTCTGATCTACGTCGTCATCATCGTTTTTAAGGGACTGCTTACAGCTAAATCGCTCGAGTCCGCCTTGATGGTGGTCACAGATGCTGAGTTGCGATCCCTTATACAAGGGTCGACTCTGCCTCGGTACACCATTCTAGTGCCACTCTACGACGAGCACAACATCGCAGCCAAACTTATCGACAATCTCGGCAAACTCGACTATCCGATCGACCGATTGCAGATCATTCTGCTCTTGGAAGAGAAAGACCGTCGAACCATCCGGGAGATTGAAAGCTGTGAGCTTCCTTCGTGCTTTGAGATCCTGATCATGCCTGACTCAATTCTCAAGACCAAGCCGCGCGCTTGCAATGAAGGATTGAAGAGGGCAACCGGCGAGTTTGTCGTCATTTACGACGCCGAAGACCGCCCGGAACCAGATCAGCTCAAAAAAGCGGTCGCATGCTTCCGCAAGTCCAGCCGGCGGGTTGTTTGTATTCAGGCCAAGCTTGAGTACTATAACCCGTACACTAACTGGATCACCAAATTCTTCAGTGCTGAGTACGCAACCTACTTCAACCTCATTCTGCCCGGGTTAGGAAAAATGGGAATGCCAGTCCCGCTGGGTGGCACTTCTAATCATTTCCGCACCGATACCGTGGTAAAGCTGGGTGGTTGGGATGCGTACAATGTGACAGAAGACATCGATATGGGGATCCGCATCGCCCGTCGACGTCTTCAAGTGAGGCTAATGGATAGTGTTACCTGGGAAGAGGCTAACAGCCACCTAGGCAACCTGATTCGCCAGCGTTCGCGGTGGAAGAAAGGGGGAATGGTCACATTTCTGGTACACACCAGGAACCAGATCGACCTGTACCGTGATCTGGGGTTTGTCAATTTCCTCTGCTTCGTAGTGATCGTGGCTGTAACACCTTTGGTGTTGCTGGTCAATCCGATCTTCTGGATCATGACGCTCGCTTACGAGGCCACCAACGCCACGTTCATCGAACAGCTCTATCCGCTCCCGATCTTCTATCTTGGCGTCCTGTCAATCGCGCTCGGCAACGTTCTGTTTGTCCTGTACGTGATGATGGGGTGCAAGATCAGAGGACTCTACCCAAACATCAAGTGGATGGTGTTGGCACCACTGTATTGGGGAATTCTGAGTTTTGCAACTTGGAAAGCCCTATTGCAGCTCATCACACGACCACACTTCTGGGAAAAGACCAGACATGGCCTGGTGAAGGAGGTTGAACCTTTTGGTCTGGAATCGGCGAGATCTTCAGCTGTCAGCCGCACTGCTAATTAGTCTGGCAGTCGGCTTCGCCATTTGGTTTGTTGGAGGCAAAGACGGTGGCGCCAAAGAAATTTCGGCGCCACCTGTTTCTAACAACACCGCTCAGCCAACCCAGTTCGTACCGACAGCAGAAATTGCAAAGCAAACGACAACTGTCAATCCGACAGCCACTCCGACCCCCAAGATCTCCAAAGTTACGAGTCCCAGATCAGGCCCTACCAGCTATCAAGCCGGAGTGTCTGTTCTGGTCTACAGTGACGGGGGAGATTTTCGTGACAAAAGCCCAAAACTGCTGGACAGGCTTGCTGAACTCAACGTCAACAGCGTAAGTTTGGTATTTCCCGTCTTTCAGTCCAACTGGCGGGCTAGCGAAGTCTTGCAAGACCCTGCCAAAACACCAAGCGATCAGAACATTCGTATTTTTGTACGAGAGGCGCACAAGCGAGGCTTCACCGTCATGCTTAGGCCTATCCTCGACGAAGCTTCGCTCGTTGCTGACGGTAAATGGCGGGGGCAATTAAATCCGAGCAATCTGGATAGTTGGTTCAACAGCTACTCCAGTCTGATGCTTGGATACGCCAAGTTAGCGCAAGAGGAAAAAGTCGCCATTCTTAACATCGGCACGGAGTTCGTGTCACTGGAGCCTCAGACGGATCGCTGGCGGACGTTAATTGCTTCTGTCAGGGTGATCTATCAAGGTCAAGTGACCTACTCAGCCAACTGGGACGTTTTGGCTCCGGCATTTATTGCCGAGCTCGATTTCCCATCCGTTGACGCTTATTACCCCTTGGACGCGCCGATCGGAGCCAGTGTCGCCTCACTCGCCACTTCTTGGCAATCGTGGGTCGACGATCTCAGTCAAAAAGGCTACGATCCTTCCAAGGTTGTCTTTACCGAAGTTGGGGTGTTACCGCGACAAGGCGCTCACCAGCGTCCATGGAATTACCTGCTGGAAAGCGCTGCCGACTACGAAGGTCAAGCTCGGTACTACCAGGCGACTTGTCAGGTTTTCACCCCGCTAATTGCCGGTATCTACTGGTGGCAGGTTGACCTGACCCTGCCTGATCCCGCCAAGTCCGATCTTGGCTTCAACCCTTTGGGTAAACCGGCCGAGAACGCACTTCCACAGTGTATCCGGCCAGATCCAAGACCTTAGAAAGGGTTTCTCGATTCCTGTCTGTCAACAAACAGACCACCACAGGGTGGAACACGGGCGCTTCAAGCATACCGATTCCACCCATTTTTTTATCTTATAACAATCAAAATGAACTTGATTTTCGATAAATATCTGTATATAGTCTTTATCATTAAAATAAATATTAGTCAGTTTTGGAAAAATTAATTAAATTTAGTCTAAAATTATTTTTTGCTGCATTACTCTGGGTCATTATCTGGCCAAGACTAATCGACCAACCTCTTCTGGCAGCGCCACCGGCCGAGTTTGATCTTACTGAGCTGGTTTCTGATCTTACCGAGCCGACTGCGTTTCGATTCATGTCCGATGGTCGGATTTTTATCTCCGAAAAATCTGGCGCGATTAAAGTATTTGCCAACGGGCAAATTCAGCCGGAACCTATAATTACGTTAGTCACTCTTCCGACCGACTTCGCTGACGAACGCGGAGTTTTAGGTATCGAGCCGGATCCTGATTTTGCCAGTAATGGATACTTGTATGTAGCATACACAACAGCTCAAAACCACGATCGTTTGTCCAGAATTACCGTAACAGGTAGTACTGCTGATCCTGCGTCAGAATTAATTCTGCTCGAATCCGAGCAGTTGGGTAATGTATTCCATCACGGCGGTGAAGTAAGATTCGGTCCGGATGGCAAGCTCTACTGGGCGATGGGGATGAATACTAATAACCTAAATTCGCAAAATCTTACCAATCTACACGGCAAGATCCACCGCATTAATAAAGACGGCACAATTCCACAAGATAATCCATTCTATTCAACCCCAGGAGCGGCCAAATCAATTTGGGCATATGGCCTCCGGAACCCATTCCGTTTTACTTTCCTGCCTGACGGTCGTCCTATTGCTGGAGATGTTGGGGGCGATGCCTGGGAAGAGCTTAATATTATCAACAAAGGCGGTAATTACGGCTGGCCCAACGTAGAAGGTAACTGTGGTAATTGTCCGTATATTAATCCGGTCTTTACCTATCACCACACTGATCCTCCGGCCAAGGCTGGTTCGATCACCTCGACACTACTCTATACCGGATCGAATTTCCCATCTGAATATCAAAATAGTTTTTTCTACGCTGATTATACGCTTGGGTTTATCAAATACCTCCAGTTTGACACCAATTTTGAGTCAGTTGTTTCTGACAACACATTTGATAGTAACGCAGGCGCTGTCGTCCAATTAAGCCAGGGCCCCGACGGTAATATTTATAAACTGGATTTTTACCCAGGGACATTGTCGGTAATTTCTCCTTCAGGCGGTAATCGTTCTCCAATTGCGGCAATTTCACCATCAGTAATTGCCGGCCTTGCACCGTTATCGGTAACATTTGACTCCAGTAGTTCATCTGATCCAGACGGTACGTCACTCAGCTATTTTTGGGATTTCGGCGATGGTAATACCTCCGCGCAGATGTCGCCAACACACATCTACACAGTCAATGGTACATATAACGCCACACTTACGGTTTCAGACGGCGAAAAAAGTGATACGGAAACCGTAATTATCACTGTCGGGAATAATCTGCCCAACGGTATGATCGTTAGTCCCTTAGCTAACAGTAAATATAACGCCGGCGATACAATTAATTTTTCGGCTACAGGTAGCGACCCCGAAGATGGGGAACTACCCGACTCTGCATTTAGCTGGAGTTTTGTTTTTCATCACGCCGACCATATTCACCCTTTTGGTCAGCAAATTAATAACCAGCGCTCAGGTCAAATAAATATTCCTCGTACTGCGGACAATGTTTCAAGTACCTGGTACGAAATAATTTTGATTACGACAGATTCACAAGGTTTGACCAGCTCAACCAGCCGAGCGATCCA
Organism: uncultured Gammaproteobacteria bacterium; assembly: GCA_964445355.1. Classification (GTDB taxonomy): domain Bacteria; phylum Patescibacteriota; class Microgenomatia; order CAYQLK01; family CAYQLK01; genus CAYQLK01. Next base: position 27,370 of record CAYUKQ010000005.1, on the reverse strand, counting down.
CCCCAACCTGGTAGAACTGACATTTTCGAGTAACTTGCCAAACACTGCCTACGCAATTGATGGCATTCCTCATACGAGCATCTATACCGAAACAGCGGTCGTTGGTGTTGAAAGGGTTTTGAGTGCACCAACCCCCCAGTATTTTCAGAATTACTATTATAAATTTCTCAGTTGGTCAGACGGACTCGAACAATCACATACTATTACCACTCCCGCCACAGACACTAATTATTCGGTTAATTTTGATCAGTACGAAATTCCCCCAAACCCTTGGGTCAGCGCAGATGTAGGCTCTCCGCTTTTTGCCGGCGATGCCTCCTACCTCAACGGCGTTTACACCATCAATGGCGCCGGTGGTGATATTTGGGGTACACAAGACGAATTCAGGTATGTTTACCAGACTCTTCAGGGTAATGGAGAGATTGTTGCAAGAGTAACTGCACAGGAAGACACCGACGACTGGGCAAAATCCGGCATTATGATCAAGCAATCTACAAGTCCTTTGTCTCCTTACATATTACTGGCCGTTACCCCAAATAATGGGATTGCTTTTCAGCACAGTTTTAATTCTGACTTGGGAAGCTTTGCGTATTCGCTTCCAAACGCTTGGTTGAAACTAGTCAGGTTCAATAATACATTTACGGCTTATAAGTCGATCGATGGAATTAATTGGCAAACGTTAGACACAGTCGAGATTGCTATGAGCGAGGAGGTTACGATCGGAATGTTTGTAACTTCTCACAAATACAACGAACTAAATACTTCAGTTTTTGATAATGTTTCTGTCAAAAAATCACTTACAGGTCTGTGGCAAAATACCGATATCGGCGCACCTTATCTGTCCGGAAGTTCTCAATACGTCAATAATACTTTTACCATTTCCGGTGCTGGGAGTGATATCTGGGGCGATTCGGATCAATTTCAGTATGTACACCAAAGCCTGACTGGTAATGGTGAAATTACCGCCAGGATCACTTCACAAACTATTAATACGGACGGATGGGCCAAAGCGGGAATTATGTTCAAAGAGAGTCTGACGCCTCAGTCTCCATATGTTCTTTTTGGTGTAACTCCGCAACACGGTTACGCTTTTCAAACTAATTTTAATACCGGATCAGAGTGGGGTCCTTACAATTTTCCTAACGCATGGGTAAAACTTGTTCGCAATAACAACCTTATCACTTCCTTCTACTCATCCAATGGGGTCGACTGGGCTGAGGCTGGTTCAACCACGCTTAATTTTGCACAATCAACAATAACCGTCGGACTTTTTGTAACTTCGCACAACTCCTCTGTGATTTCGACAGCGACTTTTGACAATGTCAACCTGACTGCTTCTGGTCAGCAGGGAGCACTCCCGTCATCGTTTACTGGTACTGACATCGGTAGTCCTAAGATGCTCGGTTCAGCCAGCTATGAGAATCAGGTCTTTACAGTCAAAGCCGCTGGTGACGATGTCTGGGGGAATACTGATCAAATGTATTTGGTTCATCAGGACCTTAATGGCGATGGCGAAATAATTGCCCGTGTCAATTCGCAGACCAACACTAATGACTGGGCCAAAGCCGGAGTGATAATTAAGGATTCACTAAGCAGCCTTTCAAACTATGCCTTACTGGCAGTAACTCCCGCAAACGGAATAACTATGCAGTACAATTACAACAACGAGATCGCCGGACCGGCTTCGTATAACTTCCCCAATGTTTGGCTGAAAATGGTCAGAACGGGCAATAATATCTCTTCGCATTATTCTGTTGACGGCAGTAACTGGACATTAATTGGCACTAGACCGATTTCGCTATCCTCATCCGTAAAGATCGGTTTGTTTGTAACCTCGCACGACGGGTCAAAAATCAGCACCGTGACCTTTGATAATGTAAGTGTTTCAAACACGGCCCTACCTATATTGCCGGCGCCTTGGTCGAGTAGTGATATAGGTACACCTTCACTTAGCGGAAACGCAACTTACGCAGATAATATTTTTTCCATTAGTGGGGCGGGTAACGACATCTGGGGAGACGCTGATCAGTTCCATTTTGTCTACCAGTCACTTGACGGTGATGGCGAAATAATTGCCCGTGTCAATTCGCAGACCAACACTAATGACTGGGCCAAAGCTGGAATCATGTTCAAAGATTCACTGACGAGTGGGTCGGATTACACATTACTGGCAGTAACTCCCGCAAACGGCATAGCTTTTCAGAGCCACTTTGACCACAATATTAATGGCTCTTCGTATATATTCCCCAATATTTATCTCAAATTAGTCCGGTCAGGTAACAATATTGCGGGTTATACTTCCGTTGATGGTATAACTTGGACCGTTTTCAGCACTAAAACTGTTAACTTTGGTCAAAATATTTTTGTAGGACTTTTTGTAACCTCACATAACGGTTCTCAGGTCTCGAGTGCAACTTTTGATCAGGTTTCCGTCTTGGACTAAAGAACTGTTTTTGTCTAGAATTACCTATTCAGATTAAATGGAAAAATATTTAGTGAAATCTTTTACCTCTGGGCCAATTCGCGTCCATCCATACGTCATTATTGATCGCAACGCAAAAATCGGCTGTGTTATTGACCCTGGTGGGGATTCAGATGCAATTCTTGAAGAATTTGTCAAAGCTGAAGCTCAGCTCAAATTTATTTTTAATACCCATTATCATCCGGATCATGTCGCTCACAATGGAATTATCAAAGATATTGTTCCAAATGCTCAAATTTGTATCGGACAGGAGGATGCTCAATTATTAGAAACAGACTTCACCAGATTTGCGCAAAAGTTAGATTACCCGATCATTGCTGGCAAGGCCGATGTCAAAATAAAGGACGGTGAAAGATTCAAAATCGGTGACATTGAGATAATTTGCATCACAGTCTCTGGACACACCCCGGGATCAATTTGTTATTACTCCCCGCAATTAAAAGTCGTTTTCACCGGTGACACACTGTTTCAAGGATTGATCGGCAGAATCGATCTTGAGACTTCGCAGCCGGATAAAATGTTTGATAGCTTAATGAAGCTGATTGATCTTCCGGATCAAACCCAAGTTTTCCCCGGCCATGGTCGCGTGTCGATCATGGGTAACGAAAAAGAAATGATCAGACAGATGCACAAGGATTTTAATTTGGCCAAAAACCGAATGGTTTAAAAATGGTTTAGAATAGAACTTAATGAGTTCGCCAGTCCAACATCTAAGCATAATTTTTATTTCTATCTTGTCGGGGACATTGTTGTTCTTAGGTTGTAACAAATCAACCCCTACTGACTCAATCGTAGATACTTCAGTTAAAAACACTCCCACCCCGGTAGTAATTAATAAGCAAACTACTCCTACGATCGACTCACAGGGCTTTACTTTACAGAACATTGAACAATTAAATCTTTCTTTTTACCGACCTGACGATTGGATAGTTACATATGATGCTTTTGCTAACAAGAATTACATCGAAATCAACGCTGACAGTGTAACAATGCAGGTTTTTTACAACCAGAATCTTACCTACAGATTGACCGAGGAACAAAAATCAAAAGCCTTTCAAACGCAAAACAAAATTTTACGTATTGATAACCGACAAATTTCCGCCAACGAGACCGAACTTCAAGGCGGCGGAATGATTTTGACGCTTAATTTACCAGGCCTTGGCAAAAAACCCCCGGTTACTATATGGTTCCTAACGCAAGATCGAGCTCAAGACCTGATCAAAGTTATGCATTTATTAGAAACCTTTTCATTAAAATAAATGGGGCAACTATTTCTCGTGTCCGGTTCAGACACAGTCAGTGCCAGAAGCAAACTAGTTAGTCTTAAGCAGACATTTAGTAATGCGAACTTTGTTGAGATTGATTTGTCAAATGTTGACCTCAATGAACTTACTGAAAAACTTCAACTGACAGACATGTTCAATCAAACAGTATTTATTTTCGAAAATTTCTCATTAATTTCTAAAGACGCCTGGATCAGACTGTTTCAAAATCTAGGTGATACTTCTGCAATATTTAATGCCGTTGGCAAAAACGTCGGTCGGATTCCGTCAGAATACAAAAAAAGGCTGACGGTTTTCTCCTTCGATACTAGAACCGAAATCTTTGATTTACTTAATGCGATCAGTCCCAACAAGATCAGTTACTTAATCGATCAACTGGAAAGGAATCTTGAAACAATACCTGAGCCAGTTATTATGACGATGATTCAGAATCGTATTAGAGACCTAATAATTCTCAAATCGTCACCCGACAGTTTTTCCGGACAGTTATGGCAAAAACAGCAATTGCTCAAACAAGCCGAGAATTTTACTTTGAATAATCTGATCAAGCTTTATCGTCGTTTACTTAGTTTAGAAATCCGGGAAAAAACTTCAGCCAACCCCGATAGTTACACCTCCCACTTCGCACTTGACCTGATTTCTTTGCATTAATTTCTTAAAAACTATTACCAACCATAGGCTAGGATGTTGTAAGATTATGCTAACTGCCCTATGAATCGAGACATTGTATGGTTTAAAGAAGTATCCAGATCCGATATCGCCCTTGTTGGCGGCAAAGGCGCGAATTTAGGAGAGATGCTCAAAGCTAAAGCGCCGGTTCCCAATGGTTATATTGTCACAGCTGACGCCTATTTTGAATTTCTGGATAAGACCGGACTTCGCAAGCAGATCAAATCGATAATCGACGGCTCAGATCTGACTAATATTGAAATAATTCAGCAGGTTTCACTACAAATAAAAAAACTTATTCTTCAGTCTCATATGCCTGAAGCTCTGGCTCACGACATACGCAAATACTACGGCAAGCTTTCAGGATTAAGAGACCGTTACGTTGCGATTCGTTCGTCAGCTACCGCAGAAGATCTTCCCGAGGCTTCGTTCGCTGGACAGCAGGCGACATACTTAAATATTAAAGGAGCAGATGAAGTTGTAAATCACGTTAAAAAATGCTGGGCATCGCTATTTGAGACCAGAGCGATTTTTTATCGCCAAGAAAACAAGTTTGACCATCTTAAAGTCGGGATCGCTGTCCCGATTCAGTTAATGGTAGAGTCCGAAGTTTCAGGAGTAATGTTTACTGTCGATCCGGTCTTAGGTGATAAAACCAAAATTATTGTTGAAGCTGTTTGGGGATTAGGAGAAATGATCGTTCAAGGTCAGGCAACGCCCGATCATTATGAGATAGCCAAGTCCGATTACAAGCTGCTCGACAAAATTATATCTACACAGAAGAATCAGCTTTCGAAACACAACTCAATTACTTCCAAGATCCCGGTTCCACTCAAACGTCAGTCAATTCAAAAAATCCCGGATAAGATGATTGTTCAGATCGCCAAAATCGGTAAAATGCTTGAAGACCACTACTTTTTCCCTCAGGATATTGAATGGGCTTATGCGAAGGGTAAGATTTTTATTACCCAAACCAGACCGATCACGACTATTAATCAAAAAACACCCGATGCTAACGCGCCAACTATTAACGATGTACACAGTACCAAACTCCCCTTGATCCTGGAGGGTGCACCAGCCTCGCCGGGTATTGCCTATGGTCCGGTCAAAATAATTTCATCACCGAAAGAAATTAATAAAATTCATCCTGGCGACGTTCTGGTTACCAGCATGACCAATCCGGATTTTGTTCCCGGCATGAAAAAGGCTGTAGCTGTTGTAACCGATAAGGGTGGCAGAACCAGTCATGCTGCAATAGTCTCACGCGAGCTTGGAATACCGGCAGTTGTAGGAACTGAAAAGGCAACAAAATTTCTCAAAACCGGCCAGGTTATTACGGTCGATGGGTCTGCCGGAGTGGTTTATAAAGGCGCACCTCACATCAAACATATCAACGTCAGTCCAGTCAAACACAAATTACCTGAAGAGATCATCACTGCAACAAAAGTATATGTCAATCTGGCTGAGCCGGAACTGGCTTCACAGATTGCGGTTAAAAACTGTGACGGCGTTGGACTGCTTAGGGCTGAATTTATGATGAGCGGCATCGGGATCCATCCCAAAAAAGCAATTCATGATAAAAAGAGCCTCGATTACAGTAACAGGCTTGCCGATGGTTTGTTCAATTTTGCGAAATCATTTTATCCCCGTCCAGTGATTTATCGTGCCAGCGACTTTAAAACTAATGAGTATCGTAATCTTATTGGTGGTGAAGCCTATGAACCATTGGAAAGCAACCCAATGCTCGGCTACCGTGGTAGTTTTCGTTATATAAGCGACCCTGAAGTCTTTAGTCTTGAACTTGAAGCGATTAAAAAAATCAGAAAATTTGGTCTCAACAATCTCCACCTAATGGTTCCATTCGTCCGTAATGTTCCTGAGCTGTCACAAGTTAGAAAAGTCGTTGCTAAAGCAGGATTATTTCGCGACCCGACCTTTAAATTTTTTATGATGGCAGAAATTCCCTCGAACGTCATTCTTCTGGAGGAGTTTATTAAGGTTGGGATCGATGGTATTAGTATCGGGTCAAACGACCTCACAATGTTGATTCTTGGTACTGACCGTGACAATGAGTCGGTTGCTAAAGATTATTCAGAACTTGATCCGGCCGTGCTCTGGGCACTTAAAAAACTAATAAAAACCGCAAACAAGCACAAGATCACCGCCGGAATCTGTGGTCAGGCGCCCTCTTTTTATCCTCAGCTCACGCGCATGCTGGTTGAGTGGGGTGTAACTTCAGTTTCCGTCACACCTGATGTTATCGATCTGACAAGGCAGGTAGTTGCCGATGCGGAAAAAGACTTTATTAATAACAAACTTAAGAAAAAATATGGCCAACATTAGTCAAATATTTGCTAGAGAAATCCTTGATTCAAGAGCCACGCCCACAATTGAGGTAAGCGTCGGACTCGACAGTGGAGTATGGGGTACAGCCTCTGTTCCTTCCGGTTCGTCCAGAAGTAAGTACGAGGCTTACGAAATGCGCGATGGAGACCCAAAAAGATTTAATGGCCTTGGTGTCCTTAAGGCTGTTTCGAACGTTACTCAAATTATTGCCCCAAAAATTGTCGGCAAAAGTGTTTTTAGTCAAGAAGAAATTGATCGGCTGATGCTACAAATGGATGGCACGGAAGACAAGAAAAATCTGGGCGGTAATACGATCCTGGCGGTTTCGCTGGCGGTAGCAAGAGCCGCTTCGATTGAAGCTAGACTCCCGCTTTATGCTTACATCGCCAAGCTCGATAAAAACGATACATCTGGGCTTTTTATTCCCACACCAATGTTTAATATTCTCAACGGGGGAAAACACGGCGCCGGAAACCTTGATTTTCAGGAATACATGGTTGTTCCCTCACGTAACAAGACTTATTCGCAGGCTCTGCAGATCGGTGTCGAGATCTATCATGCCCTCAAAAAGATCCTAATTGCCAAGAACTACATTCACTCGCTTGGTGATGAAGGTGGATTTGCGCCTGACCTCTATGTTAACGCCGAGGCATTTGACGTCATGATCGAAGCTATTCGTCAAACCAGCTATCAACTCGGTACTGATGTATTTTTAAGCCTAGATGCGGCCGCAACAAGTTTTTATCGGGGTAACGGACAGTACAAAATAAAAGATAAGCCGGTCAATATTTCTTCCGACGAATTTGTGGAATATTACGCCGATCTTGTTAGTCAATATCGACTTTTATCTCTCGAAGACCCTCTTGAAGAGGATGATTGGGACGGGTGGGCAACTTTAACGCAAAAAATAGGATCGCAGGTTTTTGTTGTTGGAGATGACTTGCTTTCGACTAATCCTAAAAAGCTTAAAACAGCTATCGATAAAAAAGCTGCCAACTCAATTCTCATCAAACCAAATCAAGTTGGAACACTAACAGAAACAATCGAGGTGGTCAGGCTTGCCAAAAGTCATAGTTGGAAAACTGTATTTTCTCATCGCTCAGGCGAAACCAATGACTCATTTATCGCTGACTTAGCAGTCGGACTTGGGGCTGATTATGCCAAGTTAGGTGCGCCTGCAAGAGGGGAAAGGGTTGCAAAATACAATCGCCTGCTTTCAATCGAATATGAACTATATTCACACCACTAATTCACGTTTAATATGCGCCAGTTAGATGGGCCGGTAACGTTGATAATTCTTGATGGATTCGGAATTTCAGCACCTGGTCCGGGTAATGCCATTACGCTTGCAGGTACGCCTTATTTGAATGCGCTCTATGCAACCTACCCCCATACCCAGCTTCTGGCTTCTGGTGAGTCAGTCGGACTACCTTCAGGACAGGCTGGCAACTCTGAGGTCGGACATATCAATTTGGGTGCCGGTCGAATCGTTTATCAGGACTTGCTACGCATTAATCTAGCAATTGAAAACGGTATGTTCTTCACAAATGAAGCTTTTCATACCGCCTTTAACCATGTCAAAGATCACCAAAGCAATCTTCACCTAATTGGCTTGGTTGGACAGGGGCAGGTCCACAGCTCAGTAGAACATCTGTTAGCACTTTTATATCTAGCAAAGCAAATAAATATCAAACCGGAAAACATCAAAATTCATCTTTATACTGACGGAAGAGATTCACCGCAAACTGGCTGTTTACCGATCATTCAACAGTTGCAAATTAAGTTCAAATCCGAACATCTCGGCGAGATCGCCTCTGTATCAGGACGATATTATGCCATGGATCGTGATAATCGGTGGGATCGGACGGAAAAAGCTTACAATGCAATTACCGCAATCGACGGACCGACCGCCACTGACCCTGTTGTTCTGCTAGAAAATTCATACAAAAATAACATCACTGACGAATTTATCACCCCCACGATCATTACCGATTCAGGTAATCAGCCGATTGGTCAGGTAAAAGACAATGACGCGATAATTTCATTTAATTTTCGGCCAGACCGTGCGAGACAAATAACCAAAAGCTTTGTTTTGCCAGACATGGAAAATGTGCCGTTCGTTAAACAGATTAATGATGAATCACTCGATGAACACAAGGCCGGAACGGCAGAAGTTATTGAAAAAACAGTTCGTGGTTTCAATCGTCGGTACTTTGCCAAAAATCTTTGTTTTGTGACCATGACGAATTATGAAAAAAAACTTAAAGTTTCAGGAATTGCTTTTGAAGAAAATAATATTAAAAATCCAATCGCCCGAGTAATCTCCGAAAGGGAATTGCGACAATTACATATTGCCGAAACCGAGAAATATGCCCATGTAACTTATTTTTTTAACGGAGGCAGAGAACAGGCTTTTACTGGTGAAGATCGTATTTTAGTCCCATCTGTGCAGGTTCCTACTTATGATATGGCGCCTGCCATGTCAGCCGTGACCATTACCCAGACTTTTATCAAAACACTTTCACAGGCCCGCTATCATTTCGCGGTCATTAATTTTGCTAACCCGGACATGTTGGGACACACAGGAAACATTGAAAAAACCATCGAAAGTATTATTCTAATCGATCAGTGTGTCAAAACAATCGTCCAGGCCGTTACCAGTCTCAACGGAGCAGTAATTATTACCGCTGATCATGGTAATGCAGAGATGATGCTCGATCCGATCAATGGAGGAATAGATACTGAACACAACACGTCTCCGGTACCGGCGGTCTTTGTGGTTCCTGAATTTCAGGGGGTTGTTAGAGAACTTCCAAGCGGAAAACTTGCTGATATTGCACCAACGACCCTACAAATTATGAACATTCCTGTCCCAAGCGATATGACAGGTCAATCACTACTTGCTCACCTGCACTAGAAATTGTGTACGAAGCACTAAACGAATTTAAACAAGTACCGTAAATTCCCCTTTGATCTTACCTTTCTTGTGGCTGATCTTTTCAGTTACTTCATCGATATTTCCTCTGATAAATTCTTCATGTTCCTTGGTCAATTCTCTGGCCACGACAATTTGTAAGTCACTTGAAAAATAATTTTTTAACTCCTCTAAAAATCTTATTATTCTCTGAGGCGCTTCATAAAAAATAATTGTTGTCCCTGTTTCATTCCGCAGTTTACTTGCCGTTTCTAATAATTTCACTCTTTTAGTATGTTTTTTTGTTAAAAATCCTAAAAACAAAAATTTATCCGGTGTCATACCTGAGCCGACTAGTGCCGTTAGAACAGCCGATGCACCTGGTATCACTTCAATTTTGATACCGCGATTTATTGCCTCACGAACTAGCTTATAACCAGGATCAGAAACCAAAGGGGTGCCGGCATCCGAAACCAAACCAAAAACCTCACCCTGCTCCATTCTGTCTAACAGTTGATGAATGATTTTATTTTCATTAAAATCTGCAAAGGTCATCATCGAGGCCCTAATCTCATAATGATTTAGTAGTTTAGCGGTTCGCCTGGTATCTTCACAAAGCAGGGTGTTCACCTTTTTTAGAGAATCGATCGCTCGAAAAGTAATATCAGACAAATTACCGATCGGGGTCGAAATAATATACAAAGATGGTACCGTCACTTCGTTCATACAAATGATGTTATCATAGTTAACTTAGTTCTAAACAAAAAAAGTAAAATGTTGCAGTCAATTAGTTTTAAAATAGCCGGTGAAGCGGGCGCAGGCGTAATGACCACCGGTCAATCTTTGGCTACACTTGTCAGTAATTTAGGATACAGCGTCTTCGGATATGCTGAGTACCCATCATTAATCCGCGGAGGTCACAATACTTATCAAGTTACATTTTCAAAAGAGACTGTTCGTTCTCCAAAAGATACGATAGATGTGCTTGTCGCGCTTAACTTGAATGGAATTAAGCTACATCTTAACGAACTGACGGCTAAGTCAACAGTGATTTACGACTCGACGATGTTTAGTGAAGACGAACTTGATCTTCCCACGAGAATTAAGCGAATCGATTTGCCAATGCGAAAGATTGCTACAGATAACAATGCTGACTCTTTGCTTGCTAATAATGCCGCACTCGGCGCTGCTGTAGCCGCACTCGGCCTGCCCTTTGTTGAATTGGAAAACGTAATTTCCCGATCGTTTGCATCAAAAGGTACAAACATTATCGTTCAGAATGTAAAAGTCGCCAAAGATGGCTTTGATTTTGTAATCACAAAATTTCCCCAAATTACTCAATCTCCAAAAATTTCACGCAAAAATCAACTTTTAATTAGCGGTAACGAAGCAATCGCGTTAGGAGCTCTCGCCGCAGGATGCAAGTTCTTCTCAGGATATCCAATGACTCCCACTTCGGCTCTAATGCATTTTTTAGCCAAGAATGGTCCAAAACACGACATGGTCGTCAAACACACTGAAGACGAAATTTCAGCAGTTAATATGGCAATTGGAGCTTCTTTTACCGGTGTTAGATCAATGACGGCTACTAGCGGAGGCGGATTCGCGCTAATGTCCGAGGGTGTGTCTCTAGCCGGCATTACCGAAACACCATTGGTTGTTGTTGAGGGACAACGGCCGGGACCGGCAACTGGTATGCCGACCTGGACCGCGCAAGAAGATTTGGAGTTTGTACTCTCAGCTGGTCACGGCGAATTTCCGCGTATTATTTTGTCCCCCGGTGATATTAGTGAATGTTTCTGGCTTACTGTCGAAGCCTTTAATTTGGCGGATATTTATCAAACTCCCGTAATCATTCTCGCAGATAAAATGGTTCTAGAGTCGCATTCAACCGTTGAGATTTTTGATTTGACAAAAATACCCATTGATCGGGGTAAATTGATCACTAACCCTGGTAAGGAGGTTAAAACTTATCACCGCTATCAGTTAACCGCCAGCGGTATTTCACCGCGCGCGATTCCTGGTATGCGTGGCCATGTTTTTGCCGCCAACTCTGATGAACATGACGAAGCAGGTCAATCAACCGAAGACGGCAAACTCCGCATTCAAATGACTCAAAAAAGATTCAAAAAATTATCCCTGCTTACTTCCAAAACCCAGCCGTTCCGTCCAATTAACCCGCAAAAAGGAAAGTTAAAAATTATTTCTTTCGGTTCAAACAAAGGTGCAATTTTGGATGCTCTGGAATTAGTGGGGGACAAATCAAATTACTCCTTTTTATCGATGGACAAACTTAATCCAATTAATATCAAATCACTCACTAATTACCTAAAAGATGGCAAAAATACGATCGTCGTTGAAAACAACTATACTGGGCAATTGGAGAGTTATTTAACAAAACTAACAGGGGTTCAGCCTAAATACAGGATTAGAAGATTCGACGGTCGGCCGTTTTTAGCCCGAGATCTGGCAAAAATTTTTGAAAAAACTATTAAAAAAATATGAGTATTCCACAAGACTTTGATTCAGGATGTTTTCCTAACTGGTGCGCCGGTTGTGGTGATTTCGGTATCTGGGCATCACTTAAGAACGCATTGGCGAAATTAAACATTGCCCCACACGAGGTTACTCTTGTTTATGGTGTCGGATGTCACGGACACATGGTCAACTTTATGCATGCATACGGCTTCGAAGGTTTACACGGTAGGCCGGTTCCAGTAGCAATTGGAGCAAAGATTGCAAATCACACTCAGCACGTTATTGTTGTAGCTGGTGATGGTGATACCTACGGTGAAGGCCTTAATCACTTACTCGCTGCAATGCGCGGTAATCACGACATTACCGTAATCATTCACAATAATGGTGTTTATGGTTTGACCACTGGTCAAAAATCACCAACTGCACTCAAAGGATATCAGTCAAAATCAACACCGGATGGGGCAATAGAAGTAGCACTAAACCCGCTTGCACTCGCTATTATCTCTGGCGCAACTTTGGTTTCCAGAGGGTTTGCTGGTGATATCGCGCAATTGACCGACTTAATCGTCGAAGGGATTAATCACAAAGGATTTGCGCTAATTGATGCACTACAGCCATGTGTAACCTTTAATAAAGTAAATACATATCAATGGTATCGAGAAAGAATTACCAAACTACAAGATCTTGGTCACGACTTTGAAAATATTGAAGCTGCTCTTAAAATTGCGCTTGAAAAAGAATCCATCGCCACAGGTATAATTTTCAAAACTTTAAAATCAACCTACGAATCGGAATTACGCCAGCTAGATAATGGCGCATTAACCACCAGATCGGTAAGTACACCACATAATTTGCTTGATAATCTGATTACCGGTAATACCAACGCTACCTAATCACGACTCTGATAATTTTTATCAGAGTACATTACTCAAACGAAATATCTTGAGTTTTGCTCAAGAATTCTCTGTCGTTGGTGCAGGTGTGGAACTTTCGGCCGCGCTATCAGCCTGGGACACGGGGAGTTGTGCTACAGTTGGCGCTTCAGTTGCAGGCGTTGAGGCTGGTTCTGATGGCATTACAGGGGCACTTGGAGTAACCTCTTCCGTACCCGGAATCGGCATTGCGGGATCAAAACCTGAACCGCTTTCCTGAGATCCAGTCTCATTAGTCGGTGTCTCTATTGGCATTGAAACTGGTTCTGGGGCCGGAGCGGGGTTAATCACTGGATCAGCACTCGGTGCCACAGGAACGTCAACATTTGATGCTTGACCGTTATCGTCGGTTGGCATTTCAGGCAAGTCAACAGCGGGTGTTGGCACAGACGGCATAGGTGGAACCTGAGAATCCGCAGTTGTGCCGACAGGACTGCCTAGATCAGGAGTAGAAACCACAGATCCGTTATTATCATCACTTGTAGATGGTGTAGAACCCAATCCCGGGTCCTGGGGGTTTGTATTGTTTATATCCATACTTTAACTGTAGCACAGGATATCAAAACAAAACAATTTTTAATGTCTTAAGGCTGATTGAAATATTAAAATTTCCTAATTACACCAACGACCTTACCCTGAACGGTAACTCTCTTAGCAAAAATAGGCTTCATTGTGCTATTTGCAGGCTGTAATCTAATACGGTCCTTTTCTTTAAAAAATCGTTTTAAAGTCGCAACTCCGTTATCCAATAACGCAACAACAATATCCCCATTATTAGCAACATTTTGTTCCTCAATAACCACAAAATCCCCATCCAAAATACCATCATCGATCATAGAATCACCCTTAACTTGGAGAACATAACTTCTTTTTTTTGCCGAAACTAGTGCGGGTGATACAGAAAATGTGGCATTCGGATCAGTGTAAGGCTCGATCGGCGCACCAGCAGCGATAAATCCAAGTAGCGGTAACTCAATACCCTGCAGGCTGTCACCAATTCTTTTATCTAATACCTCAATTCCTCTGACCGATCCTTCGAACCTGCGAATTATCCCTTTACGACTCAAAGCCTGAAGATGTTCGTGAACAGTGGCAAGCGAACGAAGAGAAAGAGCATCAGCTATCTCCTGAAGTGTTGGGGAGTGGCCATTAACAGACACGTATTGGTTAATAAAATCCAAAATTTGTTTTTGTCTTTTGTATAGAGTGACTGGCATATTTTTTAATCTTATATTTAACACTTGTACTGTTATACAAGTTCATTCAGTATCACGATGATTATAAGCAAATAAAACCCGAAAATCAATCCGTAAATATTTATTAATTAGATTGGGAAGTATTTTTAGTCTTTTCATTCAAAACGCTCGATTGTATTAACTTATTTCGACTCGGGTCAGATTCATGGATGGCTTGGGAGCCAGAATAATCAATTTCAGCCTGATCAATTACGTAGTCCACGGCATCAAAAAAATCCGCAGGTAATACCGGCACTTGAGAATTTTCAGAGTCGTTGATCGAAACAATTTTAGTCTTAGGCGACCTGTCTTCCATTTTTTCCTCCTTTTAGTGTTTGAGTTTGAGTTGTAATTTTAGAAAGTTCTGTAACTGTATCGACGATATGTTCCTTTTTTAATCTGCCAAAAAGTTTTAATGCTTGTTTGACTTGACCTTCGTCATTTACTTTGTACAGTGGGCCTAATTCGGTCGGCTCAGTGGGAACGATAATTTTTAACCGATATATACTCGGATCATCACACATTGCAAAAATTTCTTCCAGACCATCTACGTGCCTTAGTCCCGCACGGCTAATTTCATAAGGTTGTCCGGAGACTACTTCAACCCTGTTTCTGATCATTTCCCGTCCGGTTGCCGGATCCATAACTTTTTTCCGTCCCTTGGCATCAATTAAAAAAACACTATTACCCTTTCTTGCAACCAGATCAATACCGTTTTGGACATCCCATTTGTAAACCTCACTTTGACTATAGTCCTCATCCCAACCTTGAGGCTGATAATCAGGCAGATACACCTCATAACCACCCACTCTAAGCGCGTCCACAACACCTCGTTCTGCTCGAATACCGTTTAAAAAGCTTGGAATTTCCATTTTCTGCCCAAATGCGGTGGTCGAGAGTTGCTGGAATCTTGCAAGTTGCATGTAAATTTTTTTGGCGAGAGCAGGGTCACTATTAGGATTCGAGGCATGAATTATTGCATCAACAAAAGTATGTTGTACTCTGGCAGAGTGAGTTTTTTCGCGATTAACTGCGTTTCTTTCTGCAATATCATCTTTCCTTTCTTGAGAAAATTGGTCAACATTCAGGCTCAATGGCCCATAAACAACATCGACAGCAAATTGTCTTTGGTCTGGACTGAGTTTCGGGAATTTAGCTTTCACCTCAGCTAACAAAGCTTGTGTTTTGGCAGATAATTGTTCTGATGGATTTCTGGCGCTGAGGTCAAATTGCATTAACCTGGCCGGATTCTCATGCAGACCCAAGATATCGGTTGTACTAACTGGTAAGGCTTCCTGTAGATCTTTCATGTACAAGTTTTATTATTACATAGGCAATTGCACAAAATAACAAGAGTACTTATTTTGAGTAGTTTCGGGGTAAGTATGGTAAAATGAGGCTCAAACCAAAATTACGCGATGTTCCATCTAGAATCGGACCCCAAAAAAACAGCGGTCGATGCGGCTGAACAAATTCTTCACGATGCCAGTGTGTTTAATGAAGAAAATGTAGTTGCCGCCGCCGAAGCAATAATTAATGCTCCCGCTCCGGAGTCTCGAATGCTCGATGTCGGGCTAACCCCAGAAATGGTTGAATTTTTATCATCAATTTTTTCTGAACAATCACAAGCTGATTCGGAATTGAACCAAATCCCTAAAGAAGAAGCTGGCGACGTACCCGCTAATATGCAAGAGGGTATAACCGCTACTTTATCGGCCAAATTCGACACCCTTAATCAACTAGCCGAACGTTTTCCCGGACAAACACAGCTATCAATTAGAGAAATTCAACTAATTCGATCACATCTAGCCGAATTAATGGCCAGTCTCAAGCAGCAAGACAACCGCGCTCAACTCAAGTTGTTTGATAAAATTGCAAAATCGATCGACAAAGTATTTATTCGAGCAGAAACCTCAGCAGATCGAAACAGTCCACTCGAGGGTGTGGTTGAATTTACACACACCAATCAATAATGTCAGCGTTCAAGCTAAAATCTGACTACAAACCTTCGGGTGATCAACCTCAGGCAATCAATTCATTAATCAGTGGACTGAACTCTGACACCAAACACCAGACGCTGCTAGGTGTTACTGGATCTGGTAAAACATTTACTATGGCCAACGTGATCGCTGCCACGCAAAGGCCTACATTAATTATTTCACACAACAAAACACTCGCCGCTCAACTTTACCAGGAATTCCGCGACTTTTTCCCGGATAATGCCGTAAGCTATTTTGTCAGCTACTATGATTACTACCGTCCAGAAGCCTATATTCCTCAAACAGACACATATATTGAGAAAGAAACTGATGTTAACCAAGAGATCGATAAGCTAAGGCTAGCAGCGACCACCAATCTTATGACTCGAAAGGATGTAATTGTCGTGTCGTCTGTTTCGTGTATTTACAACCTAGGCTCACCGGTCGAATATAATCGTTATATTGCAGAGATGGGCGTCGGTCAAACAATTTCACGGCCGGATCTTTTAAGATCTTTTGATCGGATCCAGTATGAGAGAAATGAGGTTGATTTCCGTCGCGGAACATACAGGGTAAGAGGGGAAGTTATTGAAATATTTCCGGCCTATGAAGAGAATCCGCTCAGACTGTATTTCAATGGCGATACGATTTCAAAAATTGCCGTAACCGACCCGCTAAACGCCACGACCATTCGAGAACTCCAGCGGGCAATTTTATACCCCGCCAAACATTACCAAGCCTCAATGGACACCTTTGAAGCTGCAAAGGCTCAAATTCTTAATGATCTGGATTTACGAGTCAGAGAACTCAAAAAACAAGGCAAAGAGCTTGAAGCGCATCGTATAAGTCAAAAAACAAATTACGATCTCGAAATCATTCAAGAACTTGGATACTGTAACGGAATTGAGAACTACTCACGATATTTTGACGGGAGGCAACCGGGTGATCCGCCTTATTCACTCTTGGATTACTTCCCCGATGATTACCTGCTTATCGTTGATGAGTCACATATTACTTTGCCACAAATTCGCGGTATGTATAACGGTGACCAGGCGCGCAAACAAACATTGATCGACTTTGGATTTCGTTTGCCGTCTGCACTTGATAATCGCCCCTTAAAATTCGACGAATTTAGTCGAAAGATCAATCAGGCCATCTATGTATCAGCCACCCCGAACGAATATGAGATTTCGCTTTCAGGCAATAAGGTTGTCGAGCAAATTATTCGCCCTACAGGTTTGATCGACCCGGAAATCAATATACGCCAAACTGAAGGCCAAATTGATAATCTGATCATGGAGGTTAAACAACGGGTTACCAAGGGGCAAAGAGCTTTGATTACCACGCTCACCAAAAGGATGGCTGAGGATCTGGCAAAATATTTAGAGGAGCAAAGTATTAACGTACATTATCTCCATTCTGATATTACAACCCTAGATCGTACTGATATTCTTGATGATCTGCGTTTAGGTAAATATGACTGTATCGTCGGTATCAACTTGCTAAGGGAAGGTTTAGATCTACCTGAAGTCTCGCTCGTTGCAATTTTGGATGCTGACAAAGAAGGTTTTTTGCGATCACGCACCTCTCTCATCCAAACAATGGGGCGTGCCGCTCGACATTTAGAAGGCAAGGTAATTATGTACGCGGACAAAATTACCGATTCCATGCAGGCTGCAATTGACGAAGTTAGCCGTCGACGTAAAATTCAGATCGAATACAATAATCAACACAATATCGTTCCGGTCGGAATTACTAAAAAACTTCGAGAAAAACTTGCTGACCGCGAAGAACAGTCTGAACCTGCACCCAAACTAGATGACGTAGTCGTAAGTGCGATCAAAAAAGCAACTTCGGGCGTTATTCTTCCGGATGAAAAGACGAAAATAATCAAATTCCTTACTCGAGAAATGCATGAATCGGCCTCGAATCTTGATTTTGAGAAGGCGATTGAACTTCGTAATCAAATCGATTTCATCAAACAAAAAAATAGGTAGGCGTTTTTACGCCTACCTTAGTTGGTAGCCTTCCTGAGTAGGTTGGCTACACCTAATCGAACTCGAGCGAGTCTGGTCTCGTACTTTCCATCCTTGCTCGACCTTGTCCGACGAACAAATCAGCCGGTCGACCATCAGCGCCATAGACTCTGAAAGCGGTACCGCCGAATCCCTCGGGGTCACATTCAAAATCCTCACCGCCTATGCGTGTCAGGCTGGCAATGCTCTGGGCAGCACGCCTACGATTATGTCCTGAGCCAGACTTACTTGCCACTTCCTATATGCCTCGTGATCAACGCAACGGGGTTTGTATGCCGTCTTTTGCGGACGTGGCCTGTTCGCTAAGAAACCATACTTTGCGTCTGACAATATTCTACTCCTAAAAAGTAAAATATCAAACTATAGGATGAAGTTACAAAATATTTTGAAAACTTAGAATAATTATTACCTAAAAATGATACTCAAGTGATTGCTTTTGATATACAAAAAATCGTAACTGTTTTTTTTCATTATCGATTTGAAAAAATAAGCGGACATTTCCCCGTTTAATCTTAAGATAGTCTAGTCCGTTGATTGTTTCACGTATCATTACCTGAACTACTTCCTTCGGTAAAGTTGTGATCCATTCAAGTGTATTTACAACACTTGAAAGTTTGATTGAGCAGGAAATTCGGTGTTTGAGTAGTACATCTTCCAACTGGGCTTCAATATCATCCAAGCTTTCACCTGATAACTCCTCCATATGAGGATTACCATTTTTATTAACATCAAATAAGATCTGCCAGCCTGCCAGTCCGCCAATTTTAGCTTCTCTGATTTCAGTTTCTATTTCGGCCGTCTGACTCACAACTTCGACCGACAAAGATTTTCCTTCCTCATTCTCCTCAGTCTCAGATTGAAATGCAGCTTTGCTATGCAGATGCACATATAGGGCAGCATATGTTTCCCGCCAATTATTTTTCAACCAATTTATAGAAAATTTTCTATATTCCTCTTTTAACTTTATAACCTCACGGCTTTGTGAAGTACTCCAAAAGTAATCAACTATAGTACTCGATAATTGACCAATTAGTTGATCTTGACTAACAAACGGATTATCAACAAGCCGGGATTGTAAATCTTGCATGACTTCATCGGGTACCGAGCCAAGCATTGGTCTGAGGTCAAAATTTATGGTTTGAAAGGCTTTTTTATCTTCGTTTCGTAGAGCCATTAATTCGGTTTTGTCCACGCCAGCTAGCAATGCACCAACCAGTCTTATTCTCTGCTCAGTAGAAATTTCAAATATTTTAAGTTCATCAAATTTTTTCTTGAGATAAACTCTCAGCAACTCTTCCGACATTTCCGCATTTTGGGCAAACCGTCTAATTAGCCATTCCTCTTTTGATTCACCGGCAAGGGCCGTGGAGTTAATTTCCGCTGGAGTCATTGCTGATATTTGATCCGGATCAAGATTGTAATATACGACACCGTCAGTGTCAGCCATAAACATTAACAACTGCGGCAAGTTTGATGGTACAGGAAGCAAATCGCGCATTCTTCTCGTATTTCTTTCAATTGTTTTTCTGCCTCGATCCGCGGCTAGCTGGGCAAGATGTTCGCACTTGGACTCAAGATACAAAAACTCATCGACTAATCGCTTTTTTGCATATTCATCTTCAACCACGTCATTTTCGACTGTCTCTAGTGTCGGCATTTCTCCTTGATCATCTCTGCGAGTGTCTGATAACCACTCCGGTACCAGATTTTCAGCCGTAACACGGTAAGTACGATCAGATTGACCTATACTAGTAGGGCAAATATCGGCCACTAGGCGTGATCGAATATCTGACTGGATAGAAAATTCATCATGCATAAAATTCAACCAACTTTTCAAATCATTTTGATACCAATCAGGTTTTCTTTTAGCCAAACGATCCCTTGCTGCCACGGCCTGACGATTATTACTTATTGAAAAACCCTTAATTCGCCGCCTGACTAATTCTTTTGCTGCAACAGAGATTTCGTTATAAAATTTAAGTTGTGCCTCAAACGCCTCAGCGATTTGCTCTTTGCTCCACCCGTTTTTTTGACCAATTTCGTATAAGCTTATATACAAAAAGCTGGTATTTTGAATCATTGCGATCTGGTCATACTCAATAGATAGATCACTTTTTGCGGCGCGAAGCTTGTCGACACGTTGGCCGGTGTGTTTATTTAGTCGACCCAACGCTTGAAAGGAGGTTGTTGCCTGTGGTCTATATTCCATCAATAAGTCGTTATAAGCAGACAAAGATTCTCGATCTGAATCAGGCAGCCTAAAAACTCTCCCATACCTTTGCTCAAATGCTTTGACGACTGACTCCGTATCACTGGATTCTCGACGATTTATCATAGCGGAATATTATAGGTTAGTTTACATACCTAATCAATCACCTGTTGTAGCCTTGAAATAGTTGGTGTGATGTACTAAAATATTTCGTCATGAGCAGCACCAAAGATAACCCGAAAAAAACTCAACAACTTCAGCAATATATCAATGTGTCCGGTGCACGGGAACACAATCTTAAAAATCTTACACTGCAAATTCCTCGTAACCAGTTAGTCGTATTTACAGGACTATCAGGTTCTGGTAAATCATCACTTGCTTTTGACACTATTTATGCAGAAGGACAAAGACGTTACGTTGAATCATTATCTAGCTATGCAAGGCAATTTTTGGGAGTTATGGACAAACCAGACGTAGATCAGATCGACGGGTTATCGCCAGCGATTTCAATCGATCAAAAATCCACCTCACGTAATCCGCGCTCCACAGTCGGTACGATTACAGAAGTTTACGACTATTTAAGACTGCTTTTTGCCAGAGTTGGGCATCCACACTGCCCGAGTTGTGGACGAGAGGTTAAACATCAATCAGCGGCGCAAATTGTTGAAGAGATTCAAAAACTTGGCGATCCCAAAATCAAACCTCCAACCAGAGTGTTGATACTATCGCCAATCGTTAAGGATCGAAAAGGCGAGTTCTCTCAATTATTTACTGATTTAAGAAAGCGTGGAATTACTAAGGTCAGAGTTGATGGCCAGATCAAGGACATTGAGGACGATTTTACTTTAATCAAGACCAACAAGCACTCAATAGATGCAGTAATCGATCGCCTTATTTTACCAGCCAGCGATAGACAGCGTTTATCAGAATCGGTTGAAACTGCACTCAAGATGGCGGAGGGGAGTTTAATTATTGCAAAGATTTTAGACAGTGCTTTTGAAATACCTGAATTCCCAACAGAAATGGAGGATCATCTTTTCAGTGAAAAATTTGCCTGTCCGTTTGATAATATTTCTCTGCCTGAGATCGAACCAAGAACATTTTCTTTCAACTCGCCCCATGGTGCATGCCCCACCTGTACTGGTATCGGTACCAAGCTTGAGGTTGAACCTGAATTAGTTTTTAACCCCAATCTGACGATCGCTCAAGGTGGAATTTTACCCTGGTCTAGGCTTTCAACGCACGAAACCTGGTTCTCACGACTACTTGATGAGGCCTCGAAACAAATTCACTTTTCAATTCATACCCCAATCAAAGAGCTCTCTGAAGAAGATCGTAAGTTTCTATTGTATGGTTCTGATCAAGTTTTTGATGTACAGGGAGAGAACAGATTTGGCAAATCAGCCAGATGGCAAACAACCTTTGAGGGTGTTATTCCCAACTTGGAAAGGCGCCACAAAGAAACCGAATCAGGCTATATCAGGGGGGAAATCGAGAAATTCATGCGGATATTGCCATGTCCTACTTGTCACGGCACAAGGCTTAAGGCTGAAGCTATGTCGGTTACCATTGAAGGGCTCAATATTCACAACGTTGCGCAAAAATCAATTCGCGATACGTTGGAATGGCTTAAGACACTATCAAAAATTTTCGCACATAATCACCGTGATGCTCAGGTTTCCGCTCCCATTCTTAAAGAAATTACCTCAAGATTGCAATTCTTGATCGACGTCGGGTTAGACTACCTGTCTTTATCAAGAACAGCCTCAACCTTAGCTGGCGGTGAAGCACAAAGGATACGTTTAGCGAGCCAGATTGGCTCTGGTTTGTCTGGGGTATTGTATGTCCTTGATGAACCTTCCATTGGACTGCATCAGAGGGATAATGTACGACTGATCGGCACACTGCAAAAACTTCGCGATTTGGGCAACTCTGTATTAGTCGTTGAACATGATCGGGATATGATGCTGGAGTCGGATTATATTTTTGATTTTGGCCCCGGAGCAGGGGAGCATGGTGGAAGCATAGTTTCTTGTGGAACCCCAAGCGAAATAATCCGCGACCCTAAATCATTAACCGGTAAATACCTATCCGACAAAAAGAAAATCAAAGTTAAAACTAAACCCTTCATTAATCCTCATGATGGGAAAGAATTATCAATTATTGGCGCAAGTGAGCACAACCTAAAAAATATCGATGTATCAATTCCTCTCGGTAAATTCGTGTGTTTTACTGGTGTATCTGGATCAGGAAAATCAACATTAGTTCACGATATTCTTTACAAAAGTCTAGCTCAAAAATTCTATCACGCCAAAGAGCGACCTGGAGGGCACACTACTGTTATGGGAACCGATCACCTGGATAAAGTTATTATGATTGACCAGTCGCCAATTGGTCGAACTCCTCGGTCTAACCCAGCAACATACACCGGGATTTTTACTCCAATACGCGAACTTTTTGCTCAAACTACAGAAGCGAAAATCAGAGGATACAAATCCGGCAGATTTTCTTTTAATGTTAAAGGTGGCCGCTGCGAAGCTTGTGAAGGCGAAGGGCAGGTAAAAATAGAAATGCAGTTTTTGCCCGATGTTTATGTTGACTGTGAGGTTTGTAACGGCAAGCGGTACAACCAAGAAGCACTCGAAGTCCATTTTAAAGACAAAAATATTTTTGAAGTTTTAGATATGACTGTCGAAGAAGCGTTAGATTTTTTTAGCAATATTCCAGTAATCAAAAACAAGCTTGCCACTGTCGTTGACGTCGGTCTCGGTTATATCAAATTAGGACAACCAGCTCCGACGCTATCTGGCGGTGAAGCACAGCGAGTCAAGTTAGCCTCGGAATTATCCAAGCGCTCTACCGGTAAAACACTTTATATTCTCGACGAACCTACCACAGGATTACATTTTGCTGACATTGAAAAACTTCTCAATATTCTTTCTCGGCTTGTTGAGCAGGGGAACACGGTTGTAGTAATTGAGCATAATCTTGATGTTATTAAAAATGCTGACTGGATAATCGACCTGGGACCCGAAGGTGGCGATGGTGGTGGTGAAATAGTCGCTCAAGGCATGCCCGTCGAAGTGGCTAAGGTTACAAAATCACACACGGCCAAATTTCTCTCAGAGCTGGTTTAGTGTTGGTGAATACATTTTTTATACGATTTTAGCTATCATTAAGTCTAAATACCTGCCGTGAAATTTATTAAAAAATCGTTTCTTACTCTTTTCTTCGTTTGGATATCTCTTCTAGTATTCAATTCGCCAGCAAAAGCTGAAGGGGAATTTGCCGCTGACTATAACATTACTTACGATATTGACCTCAACGGTAAAACAAAAGTCAGCCAAACCATCTCGCTCGAAAACAATACCAGCCGTTTTTACGCCACAAAATTCAACCTCAGCCTTGGTCAAACAAAACCAGAAAATATTCAAGCCTCAGATGGTTCTGGGCCTCTTAATGTTGAACAAAACTTCAACAATAATAAAACTCAACTTACAGTTAATTTTAATGATCGTGTTGTCGGCCTTGGAAAAAAACTTAATTGGAAACTAAGCTACGATGCAAACGAACTAACTGTCAAAAACGGCATAATCTGGGAAATTTCGATCCCAAAACTTAGCAAAACTGACGAAGTTCGAACATACAATGTACACATGGCGGTGCCTGATGCTTTTGGTCCAGCCGCCTTTATTAATCCAACCCCCATTAATATCCAAAAATCTACAATTGGAGGAATTTCAAAAACAATCTATTCATTCAATATTACTCAAATATCTGAAAAAGGCGTTTCAAGCTCCTTTGGTGAAAAACAAATTTATAAACTTAATCTTACTTACCATCTTAAGAACGATAATCTTCGCAGTGTTTATTCCGAAGTTGCATTACCAACAGACAATGCTTACCAGCGAATATTCACGACCAAAATCGAACCACAACCAGAAACAGTTACAGTAGATGCTGATGGTAATTATATTGCACGATTCAAGCTTCCACCCGCAGAAGAAGTAACAGTAACCTACAGTGGCTATGCTGAGGTAACACATCAACCCAAAGACTATCCAATAATTCCATTAACTGATGAACAAAAACAAAAATACACTCAAAATGACAAGTTTTGGGATGTTACCGACCCCCAACTTCGGGAAAAAGTCTCTTCATTTAAATCAGCCAAGGATATATATGATTTCGTCACAACCTATCTAACTTACAACGAAAAACGGTTAGACGATGCAACGATTACTCGCCAAGGCTCAAGAGCCGCATACGATAATCCAGAAAATAGTGTTTGCATGGAATTTACCGACCTGTTTATTACTTTTGCAAGAATGATTGGAATTCCAGCACGCGAAGTTAATGGGTATGCTAACACACAGAATTCAAGACTTCGACCACTTTCACTGGCTTCCAGCACAACTGACATTCTTCACGCCTGGCCGGAATATTACGATGAAGAAAAAGGTTGGATACAGATCGATCCGACTTGGGGATCAACAACTGGCGGTTTGGATTTTTTTACCAAGCTGGATTTTAACCATATTACATTTGTACAAAAAGGGTATTCATCGGAATTCCCTCTTCCAGCTGGAAGTTACAAAACCGCCTCAGACCAAAAAGATGTCAAAGTCGAATTTGCCAGTGAAATTCCAACTCAAGAACTTAAAATTAATCTTAAACTTAATTTACCACAACATTATGTCGCCGGCACCGGAGGTGAAGGGGCAATTGTTCTTACTAATTTAGGTCATAAATCCGTAATTAATCAAAAGATCAAAATCCAAACCGATGCACCTATTTCAGGCGAAAAATCGATCGACATTTTGTCACTTCCAGCGTACTCGACCAACACACTCAAGTTTTCTTTGTCTAACAATAATTTATTTACCAACAAAACATATCCGATCCAAATTATTTATCAGGACCAGGTAATTAATAGTGAAATTACTATCAGACCGCTATTTTTATCACCAATAATTATCTATCTTGGAGTATCGATTCTTGGATTGATCATATTTACCATCAGCTTGAAAAGGATTCGATCACACGCTAAACTCGCACACTTAGATAATTAATTACAATTATTGTCATATGATTGGCGGAGTTATTATTGACCGAACCAAGTTTTTATTGTTACCTCAAACACCTGGAGTTTATATATATCGGGATGACTCCGGTAAAGTAATTTATGTCGGAAAATCGGTCAATCTTCGCTCTCGCGTAAGTAGTTATTTTCGCCCACCTGATAAGCTGCTTCCCAAAACCGCCAAATTAGTCGCTGAAATCGCCAAAATTGAATATATCGTAGTCGAAACAGAAGTCGAATCGTTGCTTCTGGAAGCGAATTTGATCAAAAAATATTTACCCAAATACAACATTATTGTCAAAGATGACAAGAGTCCTTTATACATAAAAATAGACTATTCTTCCCCAGTTCCCAAAGTTCTGGCTGTTCGCAAGCCCAAATCAAAGATCAAAAGAGGCGATTATATATTCGGACCGTACCCATCAAGTAAAACAGTTACATACTTTCTGAAAAATATACGGAAGGTTATTCCGTTTTGCACCCACTCCGCCGATAAACGGCCGTGTCTGTATGTACATCTCGGGCTTTGTCCAGATCCTTATCGCAGTGAAAAAAATCGACTTAAATACCGACGTGATCTTAAAATACTAGTTAAATTTTTATCGGGAAAATATCAAAAAATAATTACCGATCTAAATAAGCAAATGACGACCGCTTCAAAAAATCAAGCCTTCGAAACCGCGCTATTACTAAAAAAACAAATTGAAGGTTTAACTTACGTTACACAGAAGGTCAGATATCCGGACGAATATTTACGATCACCCAACCTATTGTCAGACCTTAATCTGCAAAAAATATATACCTTAAAGAAGGTTTTGAATTTAACTCGTACCCCAAAAAGGATTGAGTGTTACGACATTAGTAATTTTCAGGGTACAAATGCGACGGGTTCTATGGTTGTCCTAACCAACGGTGCGCCAGACAAATCGCAGTACCGCAGATTCCGAATCAAAACGAAATCAACTCCAGATGATTTTGCCATGCACAAAGAAATGCTTACCCGCAGGCTGAAAAACGACTGGCCGCTCCCTGATTTATTTGTCATAGACGGCGGAAAAGGGCAGGTTTCGACCGCAAATGCCGTCCTAAAAGAGAACAATATTGACATTCCAATTATTGGCCTAGCCAAAAGACTAGAAGAAATTTTTATTCCCAATCAACTTAATTCAATCATTTTGGAAAAAAATTCACCCGCCATACTTCTGCTTAGACAAATTAGGGATGAATCACACCGTTTTGCAATTACCTACCATCGCAAGCTAAGAAAAAAACAACAATTTGAACGCATTCGTAATATTGTGTCATAGTTAAAACAACGATGAAAAAAATCATTCGAAGTCTAATTACAGTCGCTGTCTCTTTCTGGATTACGCTAACTATCATCAATTCCATCAAACTTGATGATGAAACCCGTACATTTATCATTATATGTATTGGGTTATTTATTACTCATTATTTTGTCCGTCCGATCGCGAAAACAATTTTACTGCCAATTAATTTTATTTTTTTTGGTCTATTGAGCTTTATACTGACTTCGGTATATTTTTATTTTTTATCAATGCTGTATCCAGTATTCAAAGTATCACCATTTTATTCACCGGCCACCAACATCAACGGTTATATCATCCCGGAGATATCCCTAAGCTTTTTCCTTACCATTTTAGCCGCCGCTTTGGTATACTCATTCACCGCAAGTCTGGTTCGCTGGATCTTGCACTGATATG
>CAYUKQ010000004.1:0-65696 GCA_964445355.1 uncultured Gammaproteobacteria bacterium | reverse complement strand
GGCTTGCAGTTTTTAACGAGCTACTTCGTCGAGGCAATACATCCCCAATGGAGCGAATTATACCATATTTAGCCGTAAAATACGAATTTTCAGAATAGCTTACGCGCCCGTAACAATCAGTCCAAGTATCAGCACCAAAACCGCGACAGAAGCCCCGATATTTAATATCGAAATGAACTTAAAAACCCCACCCTCATTATTCTGCACTGTGCGATTTGTGACATTTACCTGCTTAAGCACCAACAAAGAAAATACCAGATAAAAAATACTACCCAGAACCAAAAATGCCTTAAAAATAGTCTCAAAACTAAACAAACCCTCACTGAATAATAAATCCATACCTAAGCGATCACCCCTTCCGGTTCAGCTTTCTCTAATCTAGCCTCTTTTTGGATTGCCAACGATACTTTGGCCGGTTTTGGTACCGAAAGAAAATCAAACTCCCGCTGCTCAGCCGCTGTTTGAATATGTACGTGCCCATAATCAAAAAACAATCTTGCAATACCTCCGACCTGCTGAGACACATCCTCGATATTATCAAGGTGTGCATAAGAAACCTTCTTTGACAACAGATTATGAAAATCGACATCGATTATTCGTTCGTTTGTCAGCAAATAAGTATTATTAAACCAACTAACCAATTTCTCCAGCAAAACTCCGAAGGTAATCAAGTACCACAACAACGTTGCCACCACCCAATATCCTGGACCAATTATCGAGGTAATATCCGCCTCTAATAGCGCCACTCCTCCAAAAAACAAAAACGGCACCAAGGCCATCACCAGTAATGTCACGAACGGCGCGATCAAGACCACAAAATGCTGCCTAAGAAAAAGGATCACTTTTTCTCCGGGCTCCTGCCCTTCGAAGGATATACCTGACGGATTTTCAAAATAAGAATTAAACATTTTTCCTTAGAGCCTATTCTATACCCAAAATCATCCAACCTCCAACAGGCTCTTTACTTTACTTCGATATTAAACAATGGAGATTTTATCGAAATCCAACCCGGGGCCCTAAGATTAAACGCCTCTTTGAACTTTGACCCTGAAATCGTATCAGTTCCTCGGTTACTATTGATCGTAACACTAGCCGTAGAACCGTCATTTGAATAACTTACCGACACCGAATTAACTGCAGTGAACGCTCCTCCATACTGACCGGCCCTCTCCCTCATCTCTGACATCGACAAAGGTGATCCGCCCCAGCAGGAAGACACGGGTGTCACTCTACCGGAATCCGGGTGATTATTATTGATCAGCAAATACCCATTCAAAATATCCGAGAACTCCTCGTTATTCAGCCAAGGGTTACTCTTACCGCACTTATCTGAGCTAACCGAATAACTTTGCGTATACCAAGCTTTATAAAACCACGGACTGTTAGCTTTTTTTTCAAAAGCATCACCTGTCCAACAATCTTTTGAACCACAACCGGTATCCCAGCCTGAGGTCGTCAAATAACCACCAGTTGTTGAAGAGTAATACGTCACCACATCTTCAATAACTTGTCCTTTAGTATCATCCACCGCCTTCTTCCACTTATCCGGCGGACTATCAGACTTGGATTTATTAAACACCTGACAAGCTTCGGTCGTGCAGATTTCCAAACCATCCTTCTTATACCGGTAAGCATAAGTTCTAGCTGCCACCGCTTGCGCCTTTAACGCCTCTTCTGGAAAACTCGAGGGCATTTCCGCAATTCCATACAAATACTTTGTTTCAAAATCCATCTCACCATATCCAGATACTTTAATGTTTCCCCCGGTATCCTTACCATTCGGCTCCTTGCCGTAATATTTACTTAAAATCGTCTTAAAATTTTGACCGGCATCAGCTCTGCCTTTAGCTCCATATTGACTCATTCCTTTGCGATGTGTGTAAGCGCCGAATGAAAATGCCGCAAATGCTTTTGAGAATCCGGGGTTAAAGTTCACACTTGCATTTGGATCATCTGCTAGTGGCACATCACCAACACCGGTAGTGAATGTACCACTCTTACTGGCAATAATTTCGTTCTGTCTGGCGGTCAATGAAGCGATTTGATTTGATAGATCGGTTTGATATTTCTTTGCTCCTGCCACCTCTTTGGCATAAAAATCAGCCTCTTTATTCAAAGACACCTGCAATCCGGCCAGCTTGGTTTTTTCCTTTGCCAAATCCTCTTTATCTTTTTTCAGACCATTAATATCTCCAGTGATCGTTACAATCAAATTTTTATCTCTATCTGTCGTCTTACTTCTAAATGTCAGCTCTCTTGTTACATCCGTCGCATTATTAGAAGAAAGCAATGTTAATAAAGGTGTATCCACAAAAGTCTTAATGTAATAACTTCTCACGGTTGCAGCCAAAATCGCCTTTTGCTTTTCCAAATCAGCCTCTTTTTGTTTAATTTGTTTCTCCGCATTATTGATATCCGCCGTGAACTTATTAATTTTCCCCTGGATCGATGTGATCTGGGTATTCAAACTCTTAAGCTTCTGCTCCAAAGGCACTGTTGCGTCCTGACTCGCTTTAAGATCTTTGCTCAGCTTCTCTATTTCCTTGGCGATTTCATCACTATTATTTAAATCCAAACCCCATACAACTTTCACTGACACCAGACTAAAAATCTGCGCGGTAATTACAATACTTATCAAGAATAGCTTTGAGTGTTTGAATAAAACTTGACTGCAGGCAGGGAACTTTGTCATTGTTAAATTATACCTTCTATGCCCAAAACTAAACTGTTCAGAAAAACATTCATCCTGGCAATATTTGTCCTTGCTAATTTATTGTTTTCCTCTCTTAATCAAAAACCAAATGAGGTCAATGCAGCCACCTATTGGTTTATTCGTAACGTCGGCGGCACAGTTCAATGTATTTCTGCCTCGTTCGGAGGTGATCTTCCTCACTACAGCTCACAAGCTTCATGCGAAACTGCCCTTGCTGGCGGTGCAGGTGTAGGAAGCGGAGAAACCACTGGCGGTGGGTCTGGCGGAGACTCCTCGATTCCCTGCAAACCAACCTGTTCTATTGGAGGAATCTTAGAGTTCGACGTTAGTGATAGTGGCGGGCAAACCGTTACCACAATTCTCCTAGTCTCAATCTCGATCGCCGCAGTTATTGCTTTTATTCTCGCTGGCTTTGGTGCAGTCCAAATCGTCGCCTCTGCAGGCAACCCTACCAAAATCAACCAGGGCCGTGAAATGATCATCTCTGCCATCTCAGGACTATTGTTTATTGTCTTCGCTGTATCTATCCTCGAAATAATCGGTGCCAACATCCTTAATCTGCCCGGTATCGAAAGTCAGTCAGATATTTATGACCCAACCCCATAACTGTCTATGATCAACGAACTCAAACACATCGCCATCCAACTCGGCAACTCTGGAGTAGGCAACCCTATTACTTCTGACGAAACCGGGGCTGTTAACTCAATTGGCGGTTTTATCAGTAACGCGATGGTCTATTTTTTATTCCCATTTGCCTTTCTGGTGTCAATTATTCTGATTGCGATCGGTGCTTTTCGCATCATTATTAGCGGCGGCAACCCCAACAGTGTTTCTGGAGGAAAATCCATGATTATCAATGCAGTTATCGGTCTTATTATTATCTGCATTGCTTGGGCAATCACAGCATTTATTTCCCAATCAGTGCTTAACGTTTATGTTACTTAAAAAAATCTTGACCACCGCCATTATCCCCACTTCAGCGCTTAGCCTTATGGGGCTGGACATCAACGAAGAATTCCAGCCAGCCGAAACTTTTCAATCAGTTGGTGATATTGGCACGGTCGCTCTGGGTATTATTTTTAGTCTCGGTGCGATTTTTACCCTAGTCTATATTGTGATCGGCGGTATCAAATTCATCACCTCAGGTGGTGACCCAAACAAAGCCGCTGACGCACGCAAAAACATTACTTTTGCTGTGGTTGGTATGGTCGTGATGATCCTGACCTTTGTGATAATGTATACAGTACAGGCACTATTTATCAATAACCCCAACCTTTAAAATGAAACAGCTCAGATCACTACAACACAATCTCAAACACTTAGCTATTATCTTCCCAGGCTTAATCGCAATGTTAATTATTTCGAGTGTCAACGTGATCGCTGCATGCACGACCGGATCACAAGGATCGAGCGACAACCCGCTCGGTGAGATTTGTCCGCCTGCCGGTATTCCCACAGAGGCATCCCAAGTCGGGACGCTAATTACTTTTTTCATTAAGATTCTGATTTTTGCCGGATTCCTTATGGCTTTTATCTGGCTGTTAATCGGCGGAATCAACTACATTACCAGTAACGGCGAGCCAAACAAAACCGCCGCCGCTCAAAAAAAGATCGTTTACGCAATCGTCGGACTGGTAGTTATCATTCTCGCATTCTCGATCCTGACCCTGGTCGAAAAGGTCTTCACTCTCGACGCGGGATCAATTACAAACCCAACGCTTCCGTTTTAAAACCTTGAAAGGGGGTGAGTCGTTATAAAAAAGTTAATTGCCGCAGCCTCGTCAGTCGCTGGCACAATTGCCGCGACAAGCAACGTCTTAGCAGACGAAATCAACCTCAACCCATACAGCGTTAACGTCGCCGAACCTGGCGCGATCCTAAGTTTCGTCATTAAAGCTATTATTTTTGCCGCATTCCTTATTGCTTTTATTTGGTTACTCATTGGTGGTATCAAGTGGATCCTCTCAAGTGGTGATCCAGGAAAAGTCAACGCCGCCAGACAGCAAGTAATCCACGCACTCGTAGGTTTGGTGGTTGTAGTTTTGGCCTTAGCCTTAATTATGCTTGTCCAAGCTATTCTCGGAGTCAGCATTATTACTGGAGACAACTTTACTATTCCTACTCTTGGAAATTAGTAATTGTTTTACTCCCAAAAAACATATCGGTCTGGACGGATTTCGTTCCCGACCGGTATTGTTTTGGATTTAAGTCATTAGTTATTGGTATCATTCTTAATAAGAGTTAGTTTTTATGAAATATCGAGCGCTCTCAATCACAATTGTTTATGTCCTCTTACTGCTTTTAGTTAGTCAAACAGCCTTCGCCGCCAGTACCGGAGGTGGCGGTCCACCCGGAGGAGGCGGTAGCGATAGCGAAACCCCATCGCAGCTTTGTGATTTGCTCGGGATCGTCGCCAAAACGATCAAGATCATTGCCCCGGCCGCAGGGATCGCTTTTTTCCTGATGCTCATTTACGCTGGGTACAAATATATTTTCTCCTTCGGTAATCCAGGTGGCGCCGGCCAAGCTCGCGGCGCAATCACAACCGCACTCATCGGAGTCGTGGTCCTCTTGCTTGTATATGCCATCTTCAAATCGCTTGAATTAGTAACAGGCATCAACCTGCTCAACTACACTCCGGCAGGTACCCTATGCAACATCTAAAACCTTGTGACGAATTTTAATGAAAAAACTTTTCTGCCTAAGTCTTTGTCTAAGCTTAACTAGTACACTCTTTTTCCTTCCAAAAAACACTTTTGCGGCACCACCAAAAATTTGTACTCAACCTGCGCCACCGGATAGTACTAACCCAACTTATCAAATACCTAGCTGGAATGAGCTCGAAAACAAATCAGAAAACGACTACCAGCCTCCACGTGCAGTCGTCAACGCCTCGGGGGTATCTGCTGTAGTCAATAAGCCTGTTCTGCCTTTTGCGCGCTCAATGGCTAATTATCTAGAAGGCAAGTTTCAAACCGACTCACATCGCAAAACCGACCTCTCAAAACTCACCAACAACGAGCTTAACAATTTTAACGGCCCACTCATCAAAGTCCTTCCCAAAAATAACATCGATCTATTAAGACAAAAATACGTTGAAACTATTTATCAGCTTTCCAAAAACGGCACAACCAAACTCGAAGAAGCTGCTGCTGAATACGGTGACTACTGCGGACAACACTATCGAACGATCAAAGATCTTTATGACGCCTGGGGCAAACCCCAACCTCCGGGACTTGAGGGTGGAGTATCAAACGAAACCTGGAATCAAACATGGGGAAGGTACTGGGCAAAATTTCCTCTGGTCACCAACTGGACATCTCGTGGTTGTATCTCTTCAACCTCGGACAATCAAGACAAATCGGAGTCTTGTCAGCCAGGCAGGGATCTATTGATTGGCGTACCTTCAGTTGCGAGACTTGCTGCACTTTCACAGATACTACAGCAAGTCACTACACCTAACGACCTGGTCAAAGAATCCAAAGATTTCAACCCCGATCCTGCCAAACCTGAAGGTCGTGAAGGTCCGGGAGAGGAATATATTATCCTCTACACTGCCTCCGGCTCTGCTGCTGAATCTGTACAGTTCACCAAAAACGGCTCACTTATTTCCTCACGAATTCCTTACGTTGATGTTGTATGGAAGTCGCTTGTTCGCAAAAAATCAGGCGGTCTAAGATTATTTGGTCCTGGGGACTTCTGGAACCAGCATAATTCAGGCGAATTTTCCGACACTGCCTCAACCAGACTTAAAGGTTTTGGCTCCAGCAATCAGGTTTGGGCCGGATATCTAGGTGGTGTTCAAACAGCCAAAGAAATTATTCTGCGCACAATCACCCCACGAGATATTGAGGTTCGCAAGGAATAGTTTTGCAAATCAGTACTAATTAAGCATAAAATACTAACTATACTTGCCTAAACTAATGCGACTTAAGCTTGTCCTGTCCACCATTGCAATATTCACCCTTTTTACCGTCTTTTTCAGCCTCAAAAACGCCCAAGCCCAAGTAGAAGATCCTTTTGAATGTGAAACCGACTCCGGATCCGCAGCTCCAGCCGGTCCAGACAGCTCCGCGATCTCAAACCCCCAACAGGGCGTAGGTAAAACCGTCCAGCCCTACCAACAATCTATCTGTCAGTACAAAAATGCCCTTGATGAAGAGGATGTAAACCTTCAAAAATTCAATCTCGGACTAATGGATAACCTCGCTTACGGCATTAACCGCCAAATCACTGGCTTGCCGGCTACCGATGAAGAACTTGAATGTATCAACTCAGGCGCCACCGACTGTCAACCTGCCGCCGCAATACCGTTTTTAATGAAAAGTATTTCTCTGCTTTATACCGAAGAACCAGCCTCTGGGGTTCAATATATTGCGGATATCAAATCCAAAATCACCGGAGAAACTTTAGCCGCCCAAAGCGGCTACGACGGACTGAAACCAACTCAAGCGCTTTGGACCACTTTTCGCAACCTTACCCTACTTCTATACGTCATCTTTTTCATCATTATTGGTTTCATGATCATTTTTAGACAACGCCTTAACTCAAATTCCGTTGCTTCGATCCAAGCCGTCCTTCCGAAAATCATTATTAGCTTAATTCTAATTACCTTCAGCTATGCCATCGTCGGTCTAATGATCGATCTTATGAATTTTTTTATCGCCATCATGATCCAAATCCTCTCTAGCGAAAATGTAGCCAAAGCCGACTCTAATCATATTTATTACGAAGGAAATGTCTTTACTTTTATGCTCAAAGATCTCTTTTTGAAAAACATTTCCGGGATATTTAATAGTAATGATGACATTATCAGCGGAGCGATCGATCAATTCGGCTTGCCAGACTTGATCGAAAAATTCAGTTCCAAAATTCTTTCTGCGCTCGCCGTCGCCGTCATCGGCATTATGATGCTGGTTGCAACCTTCCGTATCTTCTTCATGCTTCTGATCGCTTACGTAAAAGTCTTTTTCTACACCATCTTTGGTCCACTCATGATCGGTATCGGCGTACTGCCAAACATGCCGGGTTTTGGTCCATGGATCCGCAACATCGCCGCTCAACTTGCTACCTTTGTTATTACAATTCTGATGATTATTTTTGCTGCATATTTTATGGGTGTTGGCAAAGACCGCATTACCTCCGGTGAAGCCACAATTACTGAAGGCGACGGTTGGAATGCCCCACTTCTGGGCGGCTTCACTGACGAAGACGGCGCTAACGCACTTAAGTCGCTTATTGGTATTGGCATCCTCTTAGGTATCCCTTCAGCAGCCAAGATCGCTCAAGACGCCTTCAAAGTCAAAGGCGGTGGACTTGGCGGAACAATTGGCGGTGCTGCTGGCGCCGTCGCTGGCGCAGGATGGGGAATGGCCAGACAACCTTTCAATGGTGCTGCTAGTCGCGCCAAAACCAGAGTAAATGATTTTGGACAGGAAAAACTCAACAATACCTTCAACCCATGGAGTGCTCAGCGCAGATATGACCGACTGTCCCGTCAGGAAGGAGCTTCAAGTCCGATCACTCCAGGTAGGCCGGGGCCAGCCGGACCAACCACGACCCCACAAAGAGCCGCCCAGCAAAACAACCGTACCGCTAACCCATACGAAAATCGAAGATAAGGAAATAATTTAATCTTTTTGGAGTTATTTCAAATCAGACTTGATCTGGGACACACTTTCATTAAACAAAGTCTTGAGCCAACTCTTTCCTGTACTCATAATATTTTTAATCCCAAAAACTTCCTTCGTATATGCCCCAGCAAACTCCAAAGGTTTACTAAAAACTTCCTTACCGAACCGCCCTCCTGGAGTAATCTGAATTCTCCTACCAAAACCAATTGGCAGTGAAGCTCCCGTAAAAATTCGTCGCATCAACTCATTTTCTTCCCTTAACCCGATTAGCCCCGCTTCCCTGGCTTTCTTAATATAATCTTCGGCCCTTCTTGCTCCCCAATTTCCTCGCTCATTGAAATCCTTAAAGGCATAAATACCATTAATCTTCATTTTGTACTTCAGTAGTGCCTCAATTACATCCATATTAAAACTGCGCCGATCCTCAGGGGTTTTAGAAAAATAACTCGCCATCAGCGCCTTTGCCGACTCTTCACTGGGTTCTCTCTGAAAAGCTTCGAACTTGTCATACATCTCCGACGATTGCACCGTAACCGCATCTTTATAAACATCGTCTTTTAATTTATTCACTATTTCAGGATTCTCTCGAATCCTACTCAACACATCGGCAGACTTAAAACCGTCCAGCCAAGCCACAACCTTATCCTGCCCCTGGTCAACAGTTGGTTCTTCCATTTTAAAAATCTCCGTCATCAACTTAAATCCTGGATCGGTGTATTTATAAAACCCTTTATCAAATATTGGGTTTGTTATATCGATAATTCTCGAATTCACCTTACCGCCCGACTCAAGCACATCCTGCGGATATCTGGCTTTAACCAAAGGATTATCCTTATACTTGCCGGCGAATATATAAGCCTCTGTACCCCCATTCTTCAAGGGTTCGAGCGTTTTAACTTTAATCGGCTTAATAGCCATTGGAGCGACGGTCGTTTCTAAAAAACCAACCATATTATCCAAATGCTGTCCTAAAATTATTTTTCTGGACTTGTACTCATAACTAGCCTCAATCATTGCAATTAATCCAGCATCAGCCACACTCTCATCGATACCCTCACGCCTTCTAAAATCACTCTTCTGTTCCTCTGTAAAAAATTCCGCACTCAACACATCATCAACATACTTCTTTTCCCAGGCCTTTTTTGTCTTATATCCACCTGTTAGTTTATCTGCGTATCTATCTATTAATGCTTTCTTTTCAGCTTCCGAGCTTGTGGTTCGATACAGTGTCTCCAAATCAATCTCTCTGTCGGGATTATTCGGATCAGGCACACTAGTCCGCACAAAAGTTCGCTTGTTGTTCCCTAACACTGTAGTCTCCTCAAGAACAGCTTCTGCCTCATCTTGATTCAAAATCAAACCGTCTAATCTTGAAAAAACATTCCGATCAACAATATACGCACCAATAATATCCTGTCTCAATTCATCTGCCCCAAATAGCTCTACCAGCGCAGCCTGATCTAACTCACCCAAAGCAGTAGTAATTTCAACCGCCCCCTTACCTCTCCCCGCAACCGCAAAATTGTGAATTCGCACCAAAGCGTTATATTCATCTCTAAAATCTTCCACTTCTTTACCAAATCTCTGGCTCAGCTCAGGATCGTTAAGAATTTTTAACAATTCTCTGATCTGCGGATTGTCCCTAGCCACACGCTGATCTTCCGCTAATTCTAATTCCGTCAAAGCATTCAACCTCAACGACCTTACGGGATTATAATTCTTAATTGCCTCTTCAACCTCCGCT
This sequence comes from uncultured Gammaproteobacteria bacterium, assembly GCA_964445355.1. GTDB lineage: Bacteria > Patescibacteriota > Microgenomatia > CAYQLK01 > CAYQLK01 > CAYQLK01. The sequence continues at coordinate 55,606 of CAYUKQ010000004.1, read as the reverse complement.
CTGACTTTACTGAACTCATACTCCAAAGCTGCAGCTTTTAGTTCCGCATCTTTTCGTTCTTGAGAACCTGGATCACCTTCTTTTCTTAAGGACTCAATCCTGTCTCGAAAACCATTGATCGGCCCCATAATTTCATTAGCATTAGGTCTCAATCCGGTAAATGTTTTAACAGTAAGCAAAGCTGTTTCTTTTTGTGTTTGAAGCCTCGTAAACAGCCTCAAACTCACATCAACATATCTTTCCTTGTCCTTTTCCGTCCTAACCATTACCTCAAGATTTGTCCGCAATTCATTTCTCCTGGCCTCAAGTTGCCTTCGCAATTCCACTTGTTCTTGAGGTACACCAGCCAGTTCTGACTCAAGCGCGTTCAATTCTCGTATATAACCAACCTGTTCTATGTACTCAGTTTGCGCCGAATTCTGCGGCTCAACCCCCATGGTTCTATCGATAATTTCAAACAATTGAGCCTCGGCTTGCGTACTCGCCAAGGGTTGATTTTCAACCCTCGCCTGGTCTTCTAGACTAATTGTATGTCGCTCTGTGTCTGGCATAAATTAACTATACCCCATTATATCATTATTAGCCTTAATTAGTAATCCCATAGTTATTTTATTTAGCTTCGTTATCATGACACAAAAAATTAGTATTTAGCCGAATAAATTCAATTTAATTTAGCCTCAAAAATTTCACGCACTTTTTTTCACTGCAACCTATATTTTTTTCTGCTACAATCCAAAACCAGATAAGCCTGCCCTACTTTTAATACCTCAAACATACAATTTTGCAGGCAAAATCTTAAAAATCCATAACCATGGAAGAGCATGCCGTACCGCAAAATATAACCACTTTTGAGTTCAAACTTTTTGGGCCATTTACCATTCGCCAATTCATTTATGTTGCTTTTGGAGGAATTATTGCTGCAATTTTCTACTTTTCACCTCTTCCAAAAACCGTCGCTTACCCAATAGCCGCTATCTTTGTAATCGGCGGAATAACTTTTGCCGCCGTACCACTGCAGGGCAGACCGCTAGACAAATGGATCGTAGCTTTTATCCGATCAATCAGCAGACCTACACAGAGAATTTGGATCAAGGATAATCACGTTCCTTACTTTCTTGAAGCTAATTTCCTAAAACCCGCGCCTGTTAATCCGGCCATACAAACACTATCCGGTAATCGACTCAGTCGCGCTGATTTACAAACACTGTTATCGAAACAATCGCATACTCAATCGACCAACTCTCTCGACCAACAAGAGAACCAATACCTAACCGAAATCAGTAATCTTGCCTCCACTATCGCACCATTGTCTTCTATCCCGCCCCAAAACCAACTTGCCAACCAACTCAACCCCTATTCCCCCTACCAAGCCCCTATCAAGGAGAAACACGCCACGATTCAAGCTGCACCAAAATCGTCTCAGCTTCAAGCCAAAGCTGAAGAGATTAAGGCGCAAGAATTAGCCTTGATCCAAAAACAAAAAGAGCTTGAAACAACCAAGATAAAACTCGAAGAAGAAAAACAGAAAAAATTAGATCTGCTCAGCAAGCAATTATCTGACAAAAACCCGACCACTCCTCCTCAAATCATAATCAGTAAAAGACCCGAAAACACAACCGTCAGTGTGTCACCACAGCAAAATCCTAATATTGATACCAAAATCTTACCCTACAGCCAACACGCTAACACTGCCCCGAATCAGCATGGGGCCAAAACGATCGAAGATTCCAAACAAAAACTTGCTGAACTAGACCAAGTTCTACAAGCTCAGAAAAAAATTGAGGAAGAAATCAAAACCAAAGAAGCTGAAATACTTAAACAACAAGCCAGTATCGAGCAAGAACAGCAGAAATTTTCCCAAGCTTGGGAAGAATTCAAAAAAAACAAAGACCTCTCCGAATCAAGTATCAACACCTCAACTCCCGATCTTTTTCAAAAACACCTACTCCCCAACCTCGGCAAAAAAACAACCGTTTCTCCGCACCCCTCCAGCAATTTTTCTGCTCTTAATAGCCAAATTTCGATCTCAGCTCAAATCGCCTCCGATATTAACTTTGGTGACAATGTCATTATGATTCCTGGTCGAGAGCTCCAATTCCTTCAAGGAATTGGCGATACCAGGATTCGCAAACTAAAAAATCGTCCACCCGACTTCTCCAAACCGCGTCTACCGATCCTAGGAGAGAGACAATTCGACGTAAGCAGCGAACTAAAAAAACGCTTCGAGCAAACCGAACCCCAAACTGCACCTTCAATTCAACCGATCAAGGTCGCTGGGGGAATAGCTATTGAACAAATCAAAAAAGTTAAAGATTTTGAACCCTTAAAAGCCGGTCGGGTTGAACAAAAATCATCAAAGGATTTCATCGCCCCCCCAAGTCCAAATTTAGTCGAAAAACCCAAAGATCAACCCCAAACCGCTCCTGTACAAACCGATTCCAATCCCGCCCCTAAGCACGCCAGTATCGTTCAGCCTTTTAACTACCAAAAAAACCAAGCCCAGCAAGCACCCAAAGCCGAAGTCAAAATCAATCTTTCCGAACACCCCAACACCCCCAATGGTGTTGTCTACGACAATCACGGCGGACTGGTCGAAGGCGCACTGATTTCTGTTTATGATCACACCGGCAAACCTGTTCGGGCATTCAAGACCAACGGCCTGGGTCAATTTATCTCTGTCACCCCGCTCCCCAACGGTACCTACACAATTCAGACCGATTTCGAAGGCCTAAACTTTGATACAATTGCCTTCGAAACACATGGTAAACTTCTCGATCCGTTTGCCATAAAAGCTAAAAACTTACCATCCTAATCATGAAATCTGCCCCGATTAAATCATCAACCCAGGAACATCTAGAGATTGTTGATATTCGCGATGATGTTGTAATTCTGAAGGACAATTCAGCAGCCATCGTCATCCAAACCGCAGCCGTCAACTTTCAACTACTCTCGGTCGATGAGCAGGACTCGATTATTTATTCTTACGCGGGACTGCTTAACTCGCTAAACTTCACCACACAAATTGTTATTCGTAGCAAAAAAATCGATCTTAGCGCCTACATCCAACTTATTACTCAAGCCGAAGCGCACCAGGCCAACCCAGACATTAAACGCCAAATTTACGAATACTTACAGTTCATCCAGGGAATTGTTAAACAAAACAACGTTTTGGAAAAAAAATTTTATGTCATTATCCCATTTAATCCGCTTGAACTCGGAGTAAAAGGAGCCGCACTCGGCAACATCCAGCGTGACAGCAACCATATGCAAACTTATATCGAAACCGTCAAAACCAACCTCTATCCCAAACGCGATCATTTATTCCAACAATTTGGCAGACTCGGCATCAAAACACTTCAGCTTACCACCCAAGAGCTTATCGAATTGTATTTCGACATTTATAATCCTAGCGAGGTCGGTCTGCAAAAAATTACCGAGGCGGCCGGCTCTTACACCACACCAATCGTCACGCCTGCAGTCTCAGCTCCGATCGAAGAACTTCCTACACAACCTGCTGCCATTACCCAAAACCCAACCATCCCAGCACAACCAATTGTTGATCAGCCACAACCGGCAATACAAAATATCCCCCCAGTACAACCTCAAACTACCCAAATCAACCAGGCTCCAACCGAACCGACCCAAACAATCTACTCACCAATAGCCAACCAATCAACCTTCAACTTGGCACCCCAACAAGTACCGACCAGCAACACAGCTATTAGTCAGACACCACCCACATCCAGCTCTAATGAAACAATCGATCCTGATATTCTAAAAGCCTTAGACGCCTTAAAATCTCCGACAAGCTAAACAAACTATGAAACTATTCGGCAAAAAAAATCCCAACCAATCACCTCAAAATGCTCCCGAATTAGTCTCAGCACAAGCCAAAGCTGTCGCGCAAGGTACGGTTTCTGTTCGCGATATCATTGCACCACCAGCCATTGAAGTCGACTTTGACTTCATCAAAATTGGTGAAACATACTTCAAAACACTCTTTATAATTGGCTATCCGCGCTATGTCGGCGCCAACTGGCTCTCTCCATTAATCAATTTCAACCACACACTCGAAATATCAATGTTTCACTATCCGGTTGACGCACAAGCCGTTCTTCAGGACATGAAGCGCAAAATCGGCGAAATGGAAGCCACGATCTCCACGGACGTCCAGCGCGGCAAGATCATTGACCCAAACCTTGAGGTTACACTTGATGACGCTCGAACCTTCCAGCAGAATATCGCCAAAGGTGCAGAAAAATTCTTCCAATTTGGACTCTACATCACCATCCCTGCAGAAACCAAAGAGGAATTGGTAAATATTACTAAACAGGTTGAGAGTCTGTTAGGTTCTATTTTAGTTATCTCCAAACACGCCACACTACAACAGGAAGATGGCTTCAAAACAACCCTGCCTTACGGTCACGACAAACTACTTGTTACTCGCAACATGGATACCACCTCACTGGCAACAACCTTTCCTTTCACTTCAAGCTCTTTAACCAGCAACGAGGGGATCATGTATGGACTTAATGAACACAACGGTTCACTCATCATCTTTGATCGTTTCAGTCTAGAAAACGCTAACACCGTCGTTTTTGCCAAATCCGGAGGTGGAAAATCCTACATGACCAAACTCGAAGCTTTAAGATATTTAATGTTCGGCACAGAAATCATCATTATTGACCCTGAAGAAGAGTACAAAAATCTCTGCAACGCCATCGGCGGAGAATATATCAGTTTCGATTTCAAGTCCGACACCAAGATCAACCCCTTCGACCTCTCAGGAACGTACGAAGAAGAAAACGAACTAGGACTCAAAATCCTCTCACTGCACGGCTTATTCCGCGTCATTATGGGACAGCTATCCGCCACCGAAGACGCAATCCTGGATCGGGCACTTGTCCAAACCTACAAAAACAAAGGTATCGTTGCTGACAGTCCTCAAACACAAACACTTCAACCTCCGCTAATGGAAGACTTATACAAAGTATTAATCGGCATGGAAGAACCACAAGCCAAAACACTTGCAGAAAGAATTGAAAAATTTGTCAAAGGATCTTTGGTTGGAATTTTTGACCAATATTCTAATATGGACCTACGTAATACTTTTACTGTATTTGGGATCAAAAACCTCGAAGCCGAACTTCGCCCAATCGCCATGTACATTATTCTTGATTTTATCTGGACCAGAGTAAAAAGAGACCTAAAACGACGCATTCTCATCGTCGACGAGGCTTGGTACATGATGCAATATCCGGATTCCGCGAGTTTTATGTATTCGATCGCCAAGCGTGCACGCAAATACTACCTTGGATTAACAACCATTACTCAGGATGTCGAAGACTTCCTCAGTACTGAATACGGAAAGGCGATTGTTACCAACTCAAGTATTCAAATACTACTCAAACAGTCTGCGGCGGCAATCGACAAGCTTGCAGAAGTCTTTTACCTAACTGATGGGGAAAAACACCTATTGCTCGGTGCCGACGTTGGTGAAGGATTGTTTTTCGCCGGTAGCTCACACGTGGCAATGCGCGTTATTGCCTCACCAAACGAAGACAAGCTTGTCACGTCCAATCCTAAGGATATTCTTGCCAACCAAATAGACGGCACTACACAAACCGATACAGATCAGACCAACTCGCAACCAATTTCTGCCACACAGGAAATAATTCAGTAACTCGCTTATGTTAAACAGCCTCGGAATATTTCGCCTAACAAGGTTTATTATTAGTTAATAATGTCAACAAGTCAGGTTGAACCATCCAAACCCAAAACCGCCATTGACCAATTACTCCAATTTCGTTTAGCTGATTGGGTTTTAGATTTTTTTGAAAAATCACCCAAAGACGGTCAACCACCCCGCTTCCCAAGCGAGAAAGAGTTTAACGAACAATTCAAAGATTTATTCCCAGACGCAAGCTATGAACAAACGCTAATCACTATCCAGAATATTGCCGACAAATACGAAATTATAAACATCGGCCAAAACATCCTTGTCCTTAAACAAATCTTTACCACCCTAATTCAAGCCAATCTAAAAGAGTTTGAACTAACCAACCAATCTGTCATTCCTATTATTCACAAACTCCAAAACCCGGATTCTCCAACCCAAACACGCACACTTAGCAGCGCTGGGGTTATTGAAGAAGTCGACAACGCTATTAAACAAATTCGACAAAATAACCAAACCCCTCCCACCCCTATCGAACTACCAAAAACAATTAAGATTACTAATCCAATCCCCACGACCCAAACACCTCAATCAGTAAACCCAACCGCCCCCCTACCGATCCAGCAACCCATTACCTTACCCCAAACGACCACTCGAATTATTACCCTGCCCAACAATAGCTCCAAATCACCCTCAAAACAATCTGGTGAGCCAGCTAATCCAAAACCTTCATCAAGTTCGACCAGATCCACAACTAAAAAACTCGAGGATACAGTCACACTCACACACACCGAACTCACCAACGCCATCACTCAACTTATCCAATCACCAGCCATCTCAGCCACGCTGTTCAAGGCCAAAATCGACGCAGCCAACCAACAACGTATCGCTGGAAAAATCGCCAACAATGTCGCGACCCAGATCATTTATTCCACTCACACAGCCGACTACCAGGAATTGTCGCCCGTTTTGGCGTCGGAAATCTACGAACATTCGCTCAAAGAACCCGAGACCACAGACGGCGCCAAAAAATTGACCAAGTCTGATGACTTTTTAGTCGCAGTCGACCAAGTATCTGAAACCAATCATCCAGCGGTAACCCAAGCCAATACCGCATCACAAATTCTCCTAATCTCCACACTAGCCGATCCCCAATCATCTCCATCAACACACTCACAAATCATCGACAAAGCAATCGACACTGGATTAAAAATCAACCCGGAAACAGCTACAGCAAAAAACAAACAAATTATCTCTGAAGCAATTCACCAAATATACCTACCCAACATTGCCAATCAAATCATTCAAAACACACAGGAAGATTTTGATAAGAACATCCCTCTTAACCCACAAAGTCTCCTTCAGAATCTTCGCTCCGCAGAAGAAAACAGCTACCAGAATTACCTCAAACACCTCGACTCAAAACTTGACGACAAAACACTTCTTACCTTAGCAGCCCCCCGCTTCGTTACCGATGTCGTCAGTCACGAAATTCTTCAGCCTGTCAATATTTACTCTCAAGGACAATATCAGGCTGAATCTTCAGAAATCACCGCCGCCGAAAATCACGCATTTGCCTCGCTCATGGATAATCCTAAAAGACAACAGCAAAGTTATGAAGAGTTTTTGTCCGCAAGTCTTAACCCTAATCCAGAGAGAAGATCCTTTTTGTCCAGATCGATTCGGGAAATAAATGAGCAGGAATCTATAAGCGTTGGTCAATCCATTCTCCTAAAAAACTACTCTGACGAACTGGAATTATATGAACAGATTCCAGAGTTTAATGCCCCCAAAAAACATTCTGTATGGAGAATGGGTAATTTTTCCCGTTCATACTATTCTCAAAGCCCCGCCGGACAAACCATCACTCGATCGGCCAATTTTATACCAAAAAAATCATTTTTCTCCTTCTCACAAAAATTTTCAGCCGGTCGGGCCAAAGGCAAACTCAAAGGATTTGCTAAAAAAGGCGCACTAAAAGTTGGAGCAAAACTGGGTATTTCTGCAGCCGTCGGCGCTGGCACCGGAGGTATTTCGCTGCTTGTGCAGGCCGGGTTAATGCTGGCAGCAAAATACAAAAAACAGATCGCCTATATTCTCGCAACCCTCGCTTTCCTCGCTTACATGTTCCTTCTTTGGATACTTGCCAACATCGTCGCTTTTGCGGTTGGATTCGCTGTTGGTGCAGCGATCGGGTTCGCGCTCGGTGGGCCAGTAGGTGCATTAATCGGCGGTTTCCTTGGTGGAACAGCATCTGTCTGGCTTTATAACCACTTCCCCGGTTACGCCACAGTTGTTAATAATCTTATGTTTTACCTTCCCAAGATTTGGGGGGCAGTTTCAGGGTGGGCCACTGGTGCAGCCTCAGCGATTTGGTCGGCGGGTGCAGCAGCTGCATCGTTTACCTGGTCTGCTGCGGGGGCCGTCGGTGGTTTTATTAGCGGAATTCCTGGTGCATCAGCAATTGGTGGACTTGTTAGCAGTGGCACTAACGCACTTGTAGGTGTAGCAACCAACCCTGCTGTCCTGATCCCGACCGCCACAGTTGGGAGTATTACCACATTTTCCATATTAAGCTACAGCACAGTCTCTTCTGCTTTATTTACCAACCCAAGCCTTCCGGAACAAATCGTTTTACCTGGTGACGCTACAGAAGGTGAAACATCAAACACTTACATACAAATTCAAAAGCTTGCCAGCGTTAACGCTAAATCTCTCGGACCCGCTAAAACCATCAAACTAGAAAATTCGGATCTTCCCCAAACCGTCACCTACACTGTCAATATTAGTGCCCAAAACCAACCCATCTACGATATTGTCTGCACTGATACAATCACCCACGTAACTAAATCCGGAAATATTCGCAACCTAACCAGCCCAACCATCAACTGTCCAACCACTCTCAATCCAAATCAAACAGCCAGTATTTCATACGATCTTCCAATTCCGAACGAGACAATTTTTCAGGACTCAAGTATTAGTAATAAATTTTCAATCAGTTTTAAATCATTTGACCCCAACATAATCCCCATCCCGGCACCTGGAGGAGGATTTACCAACTCGGTTTCTTCCTCTGCAAACGACCTTTCATCAGTCTTTATTGGCACACCCGCCGGAGACTGTCCGTCGGGCTGGCCCGCGGCTGGATCAGGCAATGTCACACAAGGACCGGGAGGGTTGGTTTCACACTCATCTCTCGAAGCCATAGATGTTGCTACTTTCTACACCGATAGCTTACTGGCCACGTTTAATGGAGTTGTTGAGTATAAATACACAGATCCGGCTGGTAACCATCCGATCACCGGCCGAACCGGCTTAACAGTCATCCTAAGCGGTACCTGCAACGGCACATCCTTCAGAGCAATCTATGGTCATATGGATTCGTTTGGCCCAGGCATCGAAGTCGGAGCCGTAATAACTAAAGGTCAAATAGTTGGTTATGAGGGATTCACGGGATATATACTTCCTCCTGATGTTAGAGGCACACATCTTCACTATGAATTTCGAGGCCTCCGAATGGAGCCGCCATACATTCCTGTCGATGTCCGGGGGTGTTCAGGCAGTTGCGCTGCAGTAAACTAAAAATATATGACGCTTACACAACTTAGGGCTAAACTAAAGAATTTTTGGATATTTATCTTTTTTGGTGTCTTTCTAATAATCTTTATTTTTCTTTATTTAATATTCAACCCAAACACTCAACCAACTAAGCCCGAACCAACCAAAACCAGTTCAATTCCTGAATCATCGAAACCAGTTAATGATCCCTTTGCAAATAAACCACAAAAATACCAAATCGACCCAGATGTCTACAGTTACACTCCACCGAAATCATTAGGAATATTATCGATTACCAAAACCCCAATCGCTTCCGACAATATTGCAAATATGTTCAACTTCGACCCAGCAGATTTTCGCGAACTCCAAACAGACCTTGGCACTCGAAAAGTTTACATTAACCAAAACAGAACATTAACGATCGACGATCTTACTATTACTTACCGCAACCCCCAAACCAACCAGCAAATCTCTACCCTAGAACTAATTACCGATCAAGCTCAAAACACCTTAAATAAAGTGGGTAATAATTCCAACTTACAACTTTCTGCGCCGCAATTTTATCGCTCGACCAATCTTAATGATCAAACAGTCGATAGTTTTGATCTGGCTGACACGATCAGTTTTGACATTACCACCAAACACGAAACGGTTTTTTTGGCCACAGACCGTACCCCAAACACATCGGTTGGTTCAATTACTTTCGACAAATCAGGATCAATTACCAGCTTTTCGCTTGTTGTATTCACCTACAATCCCACTACCACTGTCCAGTTAATTTCTCTGGAACAAGCCGTAAGCAAACTAGCTAAAAACCAATCCACAATTACACAGATCCGTAAATTATCTGGAACAAAAGACGAGGAGGAAGCTTATTACACAAGTAACTACAAAAACATCAATATCACTTCTGTCCAAACAAGCTACTTTTTTCCAACCACCAAAAACCCTCAAACTATTTACCCTTTCTTTACATTCTCAGGCACAGCAATCTCTAAAGATAATCAGGAATACCTTATCACTCTGAACGTAGAAGCAACAAACTAAACTTTATCTTTCCACTCGCACCGTGATCGATTTGATCAAATTACTTGATAAAACTCGATTCAACCTTCTTCTTAACCCTTCAGCATTTTTTCTTATTTCAACCAACTCCACAACATTACCTACCAGTAACACTAATTTTCCGTCATTAAACTGCGACACTCTAACCACGATTTTTTCTCCGTATTTATTTTTTACCCATTTATCAACCACCGGTTGAGATTTAGAAACCACCTGTAAGGCCCCCAATGCCCGTTTTTCGGTGCTATTAAAACGAAACTGCTTAATCAGACTATCTACTTTTTCAAAACCCGCCATACGACCCAAAAAATCTATTTTTACTCCTGTAGTCTAACAGGCATAATGATATGCATAAATTCAATACCAGATTCGTCTTTATCAAAAGTAAATTTTCCAGGCTTCAAACTTTCCAACATCTCCAGATTAAACTTTTCCGATGAACAAACACTCAAAAAATCATTCAAATACCGCCAATTAAATGCTATTTCACCTGCCGGACCAGTCATCTCTCCCTCGATCTCGTTTTTCTCTTCTCCCAACTCTCTCGAAACAGAAGAGACCACCATACCTAATCCTTCACCAAGACTTATTTTCACAACATTACCCGATTCCTTAGCAAAAACCGCAGCTTGAGTAAGTGCTTTTGCAAAATCATCTCTATCAACCAACATCTTTGTAGTAAATGACTCAGGAACGATCTTTCTCCAGTTCGGATATTCACCCTCGATTATCCTAGAAACAACTTTTACATTACCAACCTTAAAAACCACCTGTTTATCATTCTCCGACAACCAAACACCAACCATATCACCCAACACAGAGATCTTTGATACCTCCTGAAGCGTTCTTGCTGGAATAACAACTCTAATCGGACTGCTTTCAAAATCACCTTCGAATTTTGCGTGAGATAATCTGTATCCGTCCGTCGCTACCAATTCAATCCCTTTTTCCGACAAATCAAACAATACCCCTGCCAAAATCGGTCTGGATTCATCAAGCGCAGCCGCAAACTCAACCCGGTTTATCGTCGAAGATAATAATTTTGATGGAATTTCCACCCTAGCTTCACCTGATTCTGAAGGGATCACTGGATAATCATCAACGGGGGCGGTATTAATTTTTGCGGCAAATTTTCCCGAAACTAAAGATCCGATTCCGTCAACCACCTCGAGTTCAAGATCACCTGGGTTAAGTGTTGAAACAAGATCATTTAATATCTTCCCTGGTACGGCAATTTTCCCAATTTGGGTATTTGTTGCAGTAACTGTAACTGATATTGCTACATCAAGATTCGTTGATGACACAATAATTTTCCCTGACTCAACTTCGATCAAAAAATTATTAAGTATCGGTAAGGTTATTTTTGAAGTAACAACCCTCAGAACTAATTGTAGAGCTTGAACGAAATTTTCCTGTTTAACTGAAAAACCTATCTTTGTTTGTGTCATATGTTTTAATTATTTTTTATTTATTTAAACAGTAATCGTTAGTAATATACTCTGTAGATATGTGTAATTTCACGTGTAAATCAGGCATAAAATAACTGTCGAAAATTAACATCGTACTATTACAATAATCTAATATTAAATTATACCCCATAAGTTTATTCTTATTTTTGGGTTTATTTTGTCTGTAAAAACAATTAACTTATGTGGATAAAATTGTGGATAATCCATAGATAGTTGTGTACAACTCATAAGGTGTTATTTATATCTAAAACCAATTCTCTTAAATTAACATCCGACTTAATATCTGATTTTATCTTCTCTACTCCATGCATGATTGTTGTATGGTCCCTTCCTCCAAGCGACTCACCTATTGATACCAGAGAAAACTTAAATTCCTCCCTGAGTAAATACATTACTATCTGCCTGGCCATAACTAGATCCTTCTGCCTGTTCTTACCTAAAATATCACCTGTAGAAATTTTGGTTTTACTACCCACGACCGATATTACTCTTCTTGGGGTAATCGGCTTCGTTCTCCTTGTTTCGTTTTGGATTCCAAAGAATTTTTTAACGATATCCACATCTATATCCTGACCTTTGAGTGAAGCCAGGGAAATGATACCTGTCAACACTCCTTCGAGCTCTCTGGTGTTTTTATCCACTTTTGAGGCGATGATATCCACAATTTCAGGAGACAAATTTAGGCTTTTAGCTTTTATTTTTTGATTAATGATCGCTACCCTCATTTCAAAATCGGGGTTACCAATATCTACTGTTAGACCACCCAAAAACCTTGATACTAATCTATCCTCAATTTTTCCAAGTGAAGACGGGTGTCTGTCGGAAGTAAGGATGATCTGTTTTCCTCCACCGTATAATTCGTTAAAGGTGTGAAAAAATTCCTCTTGGGTTGACTCTTTACCGCTCAAGAATTGTATATCGTCGATCATTAAGACATCGTTGCGTCTGAACTTTTCCCTAAAACTTTTCGCGTTTTTAGACGAAATAGATTCAATGAATTCGTTTGTAAATTTTTCGCAAGTTGTATAAATAACCCTCACTCCGGGATTACTCTCTAATATTCTATTCGCCACCGCTTGCATTAAGTGTGTTTTCCCAACCCCAACTCCGCCATAAATAAAGAATGGGTTATAGACACTTCCTGGGCTCTGCGAAACGGCCTGAGCGGCCGCAAACGCCAGATTGTTCGAGTTACCGACCACAAACTTTTCAAACGTGAAATTCGGATTCAGATTATTAACCGTACCCCAACCGACCTTTATCTCTTGTATTACATTCTCATGAATAAATACCTCCTCAGATACCTTTTTTTCTTCACCTTTGTTTACCTTAATATCACTTCCCACCTCTACAGTTAAACTAAAAGCATCATCATTCAACCTGCTCGCTATTCTGTCTTTTATCTGATCGGAATATCTGGCTTGTATTTGCTCGCGAACAAAATTATTTAAAACCAAAACCTTAAAATCGAATTTGTCATCCCCAGAATCGACCACTTCAAGTTTTGTTGCACTAAACCACGTCCGGAAGTTTGCCGGCGACAACTCTGATCTAATATCCTTTAATACATCGCTCCAAAGTTTTTTTGAATCAATCTCCATTGATTTAATCTTTTTGTCTACAACCAATAGTTTGTTTGGAGGTGTTTTGTTTTCGTGAATAACTGGGCAAACAGTTTTGATTTCCACTTAAACGCCATATGAATATATTGCATTTATCCACACATCGTCAAGCATTTGGTTGCATGTGGAAAACCATTTTTTTGTGCTTGCATTAGGTAGTATTTAGCGCATATAATTCCCCACGCAAAACTATGGCAACCAAAAGAACATATCAACCAAAAAAGAAGAAACGAGCCAGAAAGCACGGATTTCTTAAGCGTTCTCTTACACGCGCGGGTCGTGCGGTTCTTTCGGCACGTCGCAGAAAAGGACGCAAATCATTAACTGTTAAGGTTATTAATCACAAATAATGATCCCTCGCTCTTTGAGCATAAAGAAATTTTCCCGTAATTACCCCCACTCACTCTCCACTGCAAATTTCATTGTTAATTATCGTCCTGCAGACAAAACAAAAATAATCATTACTATCTCCAAAAAAACATGTCCGCTCGCTGTTGACCGTAACCGGACGAGAAGGCTGGTCGCTTCATGTTTTATGGAGCTGAATCAAACGATTAGTTCCCCAAAAGAAATTGCGATCTTAGTAAAGTCAAACCTTTCCAAGTTTAGTCAAAACGATATCAAACCAGAGATTTCTAAAATACTTCTAAATTTTTAAACACCCATGCGCTCAAAGTATTCAAAAAAAATACTAATATCAATCATTCGTATCTATCAGCTTAGTATTTCGCCCGATCACTCTTTCTTTAAAATTTTTTTTACACATCGTGTTTGCCGATACACTCCTACCTGTTCAGATTATGCGATCGAATCGTTAGAAATTAACGGTCTGCGATCTATTCCGGCGATCACTAAACGTGTGTTATCTTGTAACCCCTTCTCTGCTGGTGGTTATGATCCTGCAATCAAAATAAGCAAAAAAAACAAACATCAGTTATCATATTCGCCATACAAATTATTAAAGCCAAATAAATAATGGACATTATTAACCAAATCCTCATACATCCGATCCTAAATATCGCGGTTTTCTTTTACAAATTGTTTGAGGCTGCGAATTTTCCTTACCCTCTTGCCTTTGCTATTCTTGCCCTAACATTACTTATTCGCATGCTGGTTTGGCCGCTCACCGGCAAACAACTTCACCAAACCAAAAAAATGGCCGAGCTCAAACCGCACCTCGATGATCTCAAGAAAAAACACGGCAAAGACAAAACTCTGCACGCTCAAAAACAGTCCGAACTTTACAAAGCTCATGGAGTTAATCCGGCAACCGGGTGCCTTACCTTGTTGGTTCAAATCCCAATATTCTTCGCTCTGTATCAAGTACTTAATCAGTTGGTGTCCTCTGATGGTAGCGGAGAAATTATTAACAAGCTTAACCAAGTTCTATATTTTAAATTCCTTCACCTAACTTCACCGCTTGACACTTCATTTTTTAATATCCATCTCAACACCAAGCCGTCCGAGTGGCAAACCGCTGGAGTGCTATTGCTTCTTGTCCCAGTATTGACCGCCTTATTTCAAATGTTACAGTCGAAAATGGCATTAGCAAAAACCGATAAAAAAGCTGTCAAAAAAGATAAGAACAGCAAAGAGGATTTTGCTGACACATTAGCTCAAACCCAAAGCCAGATGATTTTTATCCTTCCACTACTAATTGGTTACTTCTCCTATACTCTTCCCATCGGCCTATCTCTTTATTGGAACACTTTCTCTGTTGTTGGTATTATTCAGCAGTATCTTGTATCTGGGTGGGGATCTTTGGTAGACTGGCTACCCTTCTTAGAAAAAAACAACAATGACAAAAAATAATCTTGAGGACAAGGTCCTTGATCAGCTTGAAAAAATCTTATCTAGATTAAACATTACCGCAGAAATATCCTCTGTCGCTCAAGAAGATGGATCTTTGAGATTT
Source organism: uncultured Gammaproteobacteria bacterium (assembly GCA_964445355.1). GTDB lineage: Bacteria > Patescibacteriota > Microgenomatia > CAYQLK01 > CAYQLK01 > CAYQLK01. The sequence goes on along the minus strand of CAYUKQ010000004.1, from coordinate 40,300 downwards.
AATATTGATAGTTCAGACTCTAGTTTGCTTATTGGACGACACGGTGAGAATTTAGACTCTCTACAAACAATCCTTCACACAACAATCTTCAAACTTTTTCCGGGCGAAGAGTTGCCGGATATTGTTGTTGATGTTGACAATTGGAAAACCAACCGCGAATCAGAACTAAAAGAGTTAGCGGCCAAAGTTGTCCAAAAAGTAAAATTTTCCAACAAACCACAAAGTCTCTCCAATCTTAAGCCGTTTGAACGCAGAGTAATTCACCTTACCCTAGAAAACAATCCCGATGTTGAAACAAAATCCGAAGGTGAAGGCCGTTTCCGCAAACTTATTGTCTCTCCCAAGGCATAATTTTTTCAGCCTTTTATACTCACTGACCTTATTTCTTTTTGGACTCAGTCTCAGTTTTCAAACCGGGTATAAGCTTGACTTGTCACAAGCTTACATTTTTGGTTTTTTGACAGACTATTTCATTTTTTATATTCGAGCCTCAGATCTACTTCTAGCTATTTTTTTAATCATAATATTTACACGTGAATATAAATTGTTTATTCCCTATCCCACCGGGAAAATCATCGCAAGGTCAATTATTCTGATTGCCTTTATTTTGATCTGGTATCTTGAATCTTTAAACAAGACTTTATATTTTTTTAGCCTGATTCGACTATTTTTTTTCATAACCCTGATTACGGTTGTGTTTCGTTTGTCATCAACATCCCCCAAAAACTTTAGCAACCTAGTTAAATTATTTTCCCTTGGATTAATATCCGGCTCAGTTATTTCGAGTATTATCGGCCTAATTCAATTTTTCTCCGGCGTATCCCCTAATATTTCGATAATTGGATCGTACTTTTTTAACTCCCTTACTCCAAATATTGCACTCGGCCAGATAGGGAATTTTAGTTTCCTTAGAGCTTACGGCACATCCCCCCATCCCAACATTTTCAGTTTGGTCTTAATAAGTTCAATTGTCTATTTACTTTTTATCTTTCGCTCAGTCAAAAATCATTTAACAAAGTTATTTTATTTATTCACACTTCTTCTTTTGCTTATTGCCATGTTCACAGCTTTTTCCAGAGCAGGAATTCTAATGTTTTTGTCTGTTTTGGTTCTTAGGTTCATAAAACTAAAACTTAAATCACAGACAATAATATTGATCTTTCTAGCTCTAGCTGTAGTAATACCCTTCTACATTTTTACTAATCTCACACCCGAATCAAAATCAATTACCGAACGAATTGAGCTTAACCTTATTGGTATAAAAGTATTTATCGACCATTTTTTCTTTGGAGTAGGTCCCGGCAATTATCTTCTTTCTGCTCAAGAATATTTTTTTAAAGGGTTTAATTTACGCCTTTTTCAGCCTCCTCATAACTTTTTTATACTTTTCCTTGCAGAATATGGAATTATATTTTTTATCTTCATTCTTTATCTGACTCTGCCATTAATTACGCGCCTGCCGGCAATATTTAAGTCTCATACAGGAAGAGAACTAATTCTCCCCTTAGTGGTTATTTATAGTTACGGATTAATGGTTGATCATTATTTTATGACTAGTTTTCAGGCAATATATCTGTTCGGAGTATTAATCGGATTGATTTTGGCCTTAAATAAAATGCTAGACTTGGATTAATGTCTAATCTCAAAGAAGTTTCAAAAAATACGATTTATCAAATAATTGCCAAGACGGCTACTGTGTCCGTATCTTTATTTGTTACCGCGTTAATTACCCGGCAATTATCTGTCTTTGAGTATGGTGAATTTGTCAAAATAATGTCCTTTGTTTCGGTTTTTTACTTAATCGCAGATTTTGGATTTAACGCAACTTTTTTAAAACAGACCGCGCAAGAAAATTTTAAAAGAGACTTCAATAAATTCTTCGCCCTAAGAATTGTTACTTCCGGGCTTCTAACTGGTTTTTGTATTCTTTTAGCCCTCCCCCTCCCTTACAATGGAAATGATGGAAGCGGATTTAGTCAGGGAGTCAAATTTGGAATTTTTCTGGCTTCTTTTACTATATTTTTCCAAGGTTTATTTAATACACTCAACGCGGTTTTTCAAAAAGAATTAAGATACGACCTGTCTTCAGTTGCCACAATTATTTCCAGCCTTGCCAGCTTAATTCTAATTGTGGTTGTTATTCCATTCAAAAATCTTTATTTATTAGTCTTGGCCTACACATTTTCAAACGCCGTACTCTTTTTAATTGCATATCGATTATTAAACCGGATTGGATTTCAACCATCGCCAAAGTTCGACCAAACTTATTCCAAAAAACTATCAGTTAGTTCAGTATCTCTAGGAATAACCCTGGTCATAAATTTAATTTACTTTCGTATCGACACAATTCTTCTCGGACTGCTACGTTCACCCGAAGAAGTTGGATATTACGGGTTAGCTTACCGGATCTTTGAAACAGTATTAGTCATTCCAATATTTTTTTCAAACTCGCTCTTCCCTGTTTTTCTCAAAAATCTTGATAACCAAAACAACCTAAAACGAATATTTAACAAATCTGCGTTGTTACTCGGAACAATTTCAATTTTTATTTCAATATTTTTTATTTTCACTTCAAATATCATTATTACGATTATCTCTGGTAGTAATTTTGATCCGTCAATTAAATTACTAAAAATTCTTTCTTTCGGTTATCCATTCTTCTTTTTATCAGCTATTGTTATGTGGCTTTTGGTAACCTTTAACAGGCAAAAAATACTTAGTATTATTTACTTAATAGTTGGATTGTTAAATTTTCTGGCCAACCTAATTTTTATTCCCCAATTCGGCGCCGTTTCGTCTGCCTACATTACGGTAATTAGTGAAATGATGATACTTTTACTCAGTTCGCTTATACTTTTCAAACAATTAAAAAAATGACAGAGCTAACAATTTTTACTGACGGTGCAAGTCGGGGAAATCCCGGACCGGCATCAACAGGGTTTGTAATTAAAAATTCTCACGAAACCATATTTTCAGGAGGCAGTTTTCTCGGTGTCGCAACCAATAACACAGCTGAGTATTCTGCAATTATTGAAGCGTTTGAAAAAGTCGTTATGCTCGACAGTAACTGTAATCAGACCACTCTCAATTTTAAACTTGACTCCAAACTTGCAGTCGAACAACTATCCGGAAGGTATAAAATTAAAAACACAAATCTTCGAGATTTCTTTATTAAAATTAAACAATTAGAAAACATGTTTGCTCGCGTTACTTATCAACACATTCCACGTGAACTGAATCACGAGGCTGACACTCAAGCAAATCTTGTACTCGACAATCAAACACCGTGAAATTACTCAATAGCGAAAAAATAACAATCTCAGTTATTTTCATAATTATCATTATCTCTGCACTCGGATATGTCTATCAGAATCCAAAACACTATCTAACCTCCAAAACCTACTCAATTTCACAGCAAAAATCTAATGTTGATAATTTAGAAAAAACACTAACTGTAATCATTAACTCCCCCGACTTTAATCAAGATATAGGGCTTGATAAGCCGGTAATTATTGCCGCTGACAAAACAGTCAATGTGATCGAACTCAAAACCAGCAGCCCAGACATCCAAGAATCAAAAAGCAAATTTCAAAACTTAGAACCCAAAGTTATGACTCAATTAAGAAAAATAAATTCAAATATTGAACTACTTCCGGCAGCAAGCGATTCAGTAACATTACTCGTCGAGCCGAATTATCTAAAAATATTTTTTGTTTCGTTATTTTCCTTTACTGTTTTAAGTCTTCTTTCAATATTCTCACTAAGGTACATCCGTTAAATTTCCTCACAAACCCACTTTAGAAGTTAGTTTTGTTCATTATTTTTTGTTTTCACATCGTTATAATTCAAATCTACTTCTGTTGATAACTACATAATTGCTTCTTAGTCAAGATTCTTTTAAACTTTGCTTCAATGCCTCAAGAAAATCTTTTGAATTACCACAAAATCCTTGTTTCGGGTCCAAACTCCGAATTAAAATCCAATGTTTTAACTAAGCTCGCTGATGCTGGATACGATGGATACGATTTTCAATCATTAACAAGTTCAACCTCATTTACTCCTTCACATTTGCTGTTTATTTATCATTTAGACGGCAAAAATAAACAGCAAAATCGCGTGAAAATTCAATTTGAAGAGTTCATTGAGCTTGCTCTTTTATTGCAAGTGCCAATATTAGTAGTGGTAAATATCGACCCGTTTCTTGATTTAAAAATAAGTAACAGCAAAGTTATTTATCCCAAAAATTTTCGTTACGTAACCGAAAATGCTTACGACCCTATCTATCCCATTGAGAGAACAAATAGTCTGATCAAATTAAAAAAAATTAAAGCAAGCATTATTCGTGTCGGGTTTTTGTACTCACAAAACTACCAGAACTATAAAAGCATCTTAGATTATTTGTTGCTACAAGCGGTCGAAACCGGCAAAATTACCCTACCAAACAACCATAAAGAGCATATCTTTCCAACTAGCATTGACGATGCCAGCTATGGAATAGTAAGGTCATTAATTGACTTTAAAAACAAGCGAAATATTTTATTACTAAATCACACCCCAATTTCGCTTGATTCTATTGCCAAACTAATTCGTGAAATCTTTTACAAACAATTTAAACGTCGAATTCAGATATTCGTTAACAATAACTATTTCAATCCAACCATCAAGCTAAATCAAGCAAATATTGAAAAAAGTTCGCAAAAAATAAACTGGAATACCAAAACCTCAATTGCACAACTAATTGGTTCGATTGAAATTTCTGGCAAATCAAGAAAATCGATCAAAAAAACAGTCAAGATAAATAATCGAAAATCACAAAAAAAATATTATATTAACATCGCTATAGGTCTAATAATTATTTTACTTAGCCCAATAATTTTTGTCGTTCTTAACTCCTTTTCAGCAATCTATGATCTGCAAATCGCCAAAAACAAAGTCATTGAATCAAAATATGATGAGGCTCTGCAAAGAATCAAATTCTCTGAGGCAAAATTTAACCGTAATCTGGTTGCATATTCATTAATTAATTTTTTTCCCGGTATCTCAGACAAAATTAGCTTAGTAGGGGACATAAACCACTTCAGTCTAAGTGGTGTTTATCTTGCACGAGCTTTTAGTTCAGGAGTTGATATTGCTAGAAACACTAACTCGCTAAGTCAGACAATCCAAGAGGGTAAAGGTGGTGGTGAATTAGATGCTCTTGTCTCCGAAATGTCTGTCAAAATCAACGTAATATCTAACAACTTACAGTTATCATATTTAGAATCGCAAAAATTAAGTAGATTTGCGGCTGGCGATCAAATTCAGCTTTATCAAGACAAAATCAAAGATTTGTATGAGATTTCTCAAAGAGCCTCGATCATAACACCGCTAATTCCTGAAATTATTGGAACAGATGGAGGGCGTAAGTATCTTGTACTGAATTTGAATAACAATGAGTTGAGGCCGGGCGGGGGATTTATTGGTTCATATTCCACACTGGATTTTAATTACGGCAAATTCAGTTCATTAAAAGTTGGAGACATATATGATATTGACGGACAGTTAAAGCAAAAGATTCCCGCCCCGGCACCGCTGGTTGACCATTTAGGTGTTGATGGTTGGTATTTGCGCGATGCTAACTGGGATCCGGATTTTAAAAACAACTACCCGGTGATCAAAGAATTTTATCTCAAAGAAACCGGCGAAAATATTGATGGGGTAATTGCGATTGATCTGGAATTCATTAAATCAATTCTCGAATATGTTGGCCCTGTGACATTAGAGGATTACTCTGAAACAGTTACATCTGAAAATATCGTCGAGCTTGGACAAAAATACTCAGAAGTCAATTTTTTTGCCGGTTCAAGACAAAAGAAAAATTTCTTCTCGTTATTATCACGCAAACTTGTTGATCAGTTATTGACTGACCGCAAATACCTCACACCCGAGTTCTTATCAATTATTGATCGCTCACTATTAACTCAAAGTATGCAGGTTGCGTTTTCTAACCAAAAAGTCGAGTATGGGCTCGACGCTTTAGGTTTAGCTAACAAAATACCTGGCAAAAATTATTTGCCGGACGCTCAAGGCACTCAAGATTATTTAATGGTTGTTGATGCTAATCTTGGAGCCAACAAATCCAACGCTTATCTTAAAAAAAAGCTTAATTATCAAATTAATCTTGATAAAAACGGCAATATTCTTTCTGATCTCAAAATTAATTACCTTAATAATTCGCCAAGTAATAGCTGGCCGGCAGGGGAGTATAAAAATTACTTAAGAATCTTTGTTCCACGCGGCTCAAAGCTTGAAAAAGTTACTCTGGATAGTCAGGATATTACCGGGCAATTTCAATCGTTTGATGATGGTGTCTTAACATTTTTTGCAGGTAATATACTGATTCCAGTTAGTTCAGAAAAGTCGCTTAATGTTCTTTATACACAACCTAAAGGTATCGACATAACGCAAAAAACATCCAATTACTCCTTTTATTATCAAAAACAAGCCGGAACATATAATATCGATTTGAATTTTGAATTTAATTACCCAAACTTTTTTCACACCAGCTCTCAAAATAGCGACATTCTATTTTCAGAACAAAAAATCGAATTTATTAAAAACACCAACACTTCTGAAAAAATCGAGCTTACTCTTAATCATTAAGAATAGAGTTTTCTTGACATCGAACCCAGCTTAGCATTATACTTCCGCGTCAACTATAATTAATCTAGTATTATCAATCCGATAATAATAAACAATCATGGACAAATTAAATCTGACCGCCCAGTCACGTGAAATAACTGGCAAAAAAGTCAAAAAACTACGCTCCCAAGGCATTATTCCTGCACACGTTTTCGGACACAAAATTGATTCAGAGAATATTTCTGTCGATGAAAAAGAATTTAAAAACATCTTTCATAAAAGTGGAGAAACAGGCATTATCAATCTAAAAATTGGTTCAAAAGATTATCCTGTGTTGGTTAAGGGTATGCATTTAGACCCAGTTACCTTAAAAATGCTTCATGTTGATTTTTATAAAGTTAATTTGTCGGAAAAGGTCAAAGTTCAGGTCCCATTAGAAGTAATCGGCGAATCCCCAGCCGTAGAAACCAAAATTGGTTTATTGCTTACTCCGGTATCTGAAGTTGAGGTCGAAGCCTTACCTGCAGATCTTCCAGAAAAAATTGAAGTCAACATAGAATCACTCAAAGAGGTTGGTGACACTATCACAATTGGAGACCTTAAGATTAACGACAAGATAGAGATTCTATCTGACGCCGAATTAGTTGTTGCTTCAATTGGAGAATTTGTAACCAAAGAAATGGAAGAGGTCGAAGCAGAGGCTGAGGCAGAAGCTGAAGCGGCCGAGGAATCATCGAAGGCAGAGGAAGGGGAGGGTGTTGAAGAACAATCCTCGGATACTTCCGAATCCGCAGACCAAAACTAATTTGCTTAAATAAGCCTATCTCTAAGATTCCAAATAAGCATAGAAGTCCCTCGCGGGTGCATAATTTGGGTCCAACTCCAAAGCTTTAATAAGTGCATTCTTAGCCTCAATGTTGTTCGATAATCTCCACTCAAGTAAAGCGATCTGATACCATCCGTCGCGGTAATCGGGCTTTTCACTAACAATTTTTTTCCAGCGCTCCAAATCGGTAGATATTTTCAAGTGTGTTACCTTTGAATCCTGAATCTGAATCAGTGCATCATTAACCAGATTAACAGGAATCCCTAACTCTTTCGCGATCAAAAACTCTCTAACAGCTTCTTCAAAGTTGCCATTTTTTTGCAATGCCTTCGCTAACTTATAGTGTAATATTTCGGAGTTTGGGCGTTCTTTTAATTTTTCATAAATTCCTTCAATATTTTCCTCACTTACTGTTCCATACGCTTTACCTTTTTCAATTAAAAGTGAAGCTATAAACAAAAAAACGAGCACCAAAATTATGCGGGAATAAATGCGGGGAATATGCGGGAATAAATGCGGGGAATATTTTATTTTACGTTTTGCCATGGTTCTATAATAATTTTAGAGTCAGAGTAGGGGAGCTTCCCCCAAATTTCCTCAGTAATATACGGAGTAATAGGGTGGAGAAGTTTAAGTAGTCGTCCAAGCACATACTCCAAAGTCGGTTGGAATTTTTCTCTGTCAGATTTTGCCTCTTCCAAATACTCATCACAAAAGTAATGCCAAAAAAATTCATACAACTCGTTCGCGGCGGCAGTAAAATTTCTATTTTCAAAATTATTAGTAATTTTTACATGCAAACCCTCAATTTTTTCTAATATTTCCTCATTGAATCCTTCTGTTTTTGGACTCTTGCCATCACTGTGGTTTTCTCCATCGTAAAAATCTAAAACAAATCTGGAAGCATTCCATATTTTATTAGTGAAATTTCTCATTCCACGAATTTTATCCATTCCCAAATTCAGATCGTTATCCGCGTTAGAGCCGTAAATTAACGACATTCTTACCGCATCCGCACCGTACTGCTCAGCTACTTCAATCGGACTAATTACATTTCCTTTTGATTTACTCATTTTTTGACCTTTGTCGTCTCTAACTATTCCATGGAAATAAACCTCGCTAAATGGTGGAAGTCCTGTTTTGTAAATACCAAACATAATCATTCTGGCTACCCAAAAGAAAATAATGTCATATGCAGTTTCCATTACACTAGTCGGATAAAAATTTTCATAATCCTTTGAATCAGGATATCCCAAAGTCGAATACGGCCATTGTCCGGAAGAGAACCATGTGTCGAGCGTGTCTGAGTCTTGAATAAGATTTTTTGATTTACACTTGTTACACGTCTTTGGAGTTTCAATTGACACAATAGGGGATTGGTCGTTGCAGTCCTGACAATACCATACCGGAATTTGATGACCCCACCATATCTGTCTGCTGATACACCAGTCGTGAATATTATTCATCCAGTGTTTAAAGATTTTTTCTTGTCGCGCTTGTACAAACTTAATTTTGCCATCATTTACCGCCTTTATTGCATCCTCCGCAAAGATCTTGCCAGATTTTTTACCAGGCTTATTAACCGCCACAAACCACTGGGTCGAGATCAGCTGCTCTACAGTCGATTTACATCTTTCGCAGACTCCAACACTGTGTATATATTTTTCATCAACTTTTTCTATCAGGCCATTCGCAGTTAAATTCTCAACTACTTCGCGTCTAGCTTCAGCAATCTTCATTCCTGCATATTTTCCGCCATTGTCATTTAACTTTCCGTCTTGTCCGATCACGGTCACAATCGGTAGTTTATGTTTAATTGCGGCCTCGTAATCGTTTTTATCATGACCAGGGGTTAATTTGACGATTCCAGTACCAAATTTAATATCAACAAATTCATCAGCAATTATTTCCATCTCCTTTCCGGTTAGGGGATTTTTTACTTTTTTTCCGATCCATTTTTTTCTTAACTTATCCTTAGGATTAATTGCCAGATGAGTATCGATCATGATTGGTTCTGGTCTGACTGTCGCAACAACCAAATACTTCGGATCATTAAGGCCAGGATCAACTATTTCATAACGTACAAAATACAACTTGTCAGTCTTATCCTCGTGCTCAACCTCAAGATCCGATAATGCCGTTGAACATCTAAAGCACCAATTGATCAACCTTTCGCCTTGATAGATCAAATCATCTTCATACATTTCGACAAAAGTTTGATAAACAACACGAGTTACATCCGGCTCCAAAGTAAACTTTTTTCGACTCCAGTCGCAACTAACACCCAAGTGTCTGATTTGGTTTTCCATATTGTCGCGATTATTAATACTAAATTCATAAACCTGCCGAAAAAACTCTTCTCTACCCAGCTTGTACCGACTCAAGTCTTTTTTTGCCAACTCTCTTTCATAAACAACCTGCGTTTGGATACCGGCATGATCAGCTCCGGGAAGAATAAAAGCCCTCTTACCGCGCATTCTTTCAAAGCGCACCATAATATCCTGAATCACATTGCCGCGTGCATGTCCAATATGAATAAAACCATTTGCATTCGGCGGAGGCATAATAATTACAAAAGGATCCCCGCTATTTATTTCAGGTTTAAAATACCCCGAATTTTCCCACTCCTGATATATTTTACTTTCAATTTCCTTATGCTCGTAAATTTTTTCCATATAAAAAAACTTATTTTTGTCGATACAAGCTATAAAATGGCAATCAACAAATAATTTAACCGAATTTTACATTAATTCGTTCTATTTAGCTTAAGCGACGCAAGATAAAACAATTAATACTGTTCATATTCCAAGTTCAATCCCGGATCGGCCTTAATTTGAAGATAGGACACGGGCTTCCAATTGTAATATGCATAAGCCGCTATCATAGCTCCGTTATCCGTGCAATAGACTGGTGGCGTTTCGAATATGTTCGTAAATTCACTTTTTATTTTTTCCCTCAATCTTTCGTTTGCTGCAACTCCGCCACCAGTCACAATATTGTTAATTGCGAACATTCCACTAGCTTTTTTTAATTTTTTAACCACCACATCAGTCACTGCTTCTTGGAATTCATACGCAATTTCAGCACTCGAATATTGGTTTGATTCAACTATTTTTGACACTTCGGTTTTAATGCCTGAGAAAGAAAAATCAAAATCACCACTGTTTAACATTGGCCTTGGTAATTTCAGCCTCGTCTGACTAACGGTTTTTGCCAGTTTTGATATTTCTGGTCCACCCGGATATGGTAATCCGATCAGTCTTGCAACCTTATCAAACGCCTCACCGATCGAATCGTCTCTGGTTTCTCCGATTATTTTTATATCATCATGATTTCTACAGCTGACAATTTGAGTGTGGCCTCCGGAAACCAATAATCCCATAAATGGAAACGGTGGAGGTGTGTTGTTTTCCAAATAAACTGCGTAAGTATGCCCCTTCATGTGATCTACTCCCATGATTGGTTTATTGTGTGCCATTGCGATCGTTTTTGCTGTTTCTACACCCACCAACAAAGAGCCAAGAAGGCCGGGTCCGTTAGTAACCGCAACTCCATCAATATCTTCAATAGTTAGTTTTGATTCTGATAAACAAAATTCGATCACGGGAATTATTGCTTCAACTTGCTCCCTTGCTGCAACTTCTGGAACAATCCCTCCCCATTTGATCTGTTTTTTTAGTGAACTCAATGTCGCGATTGATAAAACTTTTTTACCGTTTTCAACAATAGCGGCGCTTGTTTCGTCGCAACTGGTCTCGATGCCAAGTAATCTCATTTTTATGACTGATTATAGATTAGATTTATTCCGGAGTATTTATTTTTTCAGATCAAAAGATGCTTTATTGCCCAATTCTACTCCAAATTTATCTATCGAACCTCCATTTACCTCCAAAACATACTTTGCCTTTTGTGGGGGAGTGTAGATTTCAAGATTGCCTCCATGGTCCGGCAAAGTATTTTTTACAAAATGTACAACCTTTTTGTTACCATCCATCCAAATAATATCCAGCCCAAACTTCACATTTTTCATCCAAAAACTGTGTTTCGCTTCCGAATCAAAAACAAACAACATTCCCTGTCCATCACTTAAGCTTTCCCGACCCCCGAGACCAATTGCTCTTGTTTCCATTGTGTCAGCGACTTCTGCCTCCACTTTTAATCGCAATATCTTTACCTGTGTCGTAGCCAGGTTTGTGTTGATCGGGGTGTCTGCTTGTGACCCGGTAGGATTCATTGTTGCCTCACTAGTGGCTGTTTTCTTGCTGCCTGGGAGTAATGCTCCACCAGAAGCACCTTGATAAATAATAACCGCCGCCACGATTGCAAATAATCCAAAAACAATGCTCAAGTCCTTTTTCATGTTCCAGTAATTATAATCCTATAAGTCAAACCTAATTGTCCTTTGTGCCGACCAGATAAACTGCCTGCCATGGCCTGTAATTTGAAGAAAAAGAGTCATTAATTATTTCACTACCATTTAGCCGAACAGTTTGTGTAAATTTAGCAATTGCACCACTTGCCGCAAAATCCACCTGTTTTACTGTTCCTCGGGGTAGGGTAGGGTCATCCTGGTATTTTGGTTCCGGTGCCGGGCGTAAATTACTAACCACCGGCTCCGAAATTTTTACATCACGACCGTCGGAAGTGCCATAGAGATCGAATATCAGTCTTGTTCCCGAAACATAAGCACTAATCAAGATATATTTAGGTGTATTGTTAACAAACCTTAAGTCGAGACTGGGATAATAAATTGCCGCATCTAATCCCGGTTTAAAACCTAATTTTTCATAGTAGCCCACCCTATAAGCATGTGGAGATCGGGTGGTAATTTTTAATCCCGCATTTAATGCTGCCCTAAATGTCGTTGTTGATACTTGGCACACTCCGCCACCATCACCCAGAACTGTTTTACCGTTCTCTATCACATAAGCACTTTGATAACCTGTTGAAGCCGACACGTCCCCAAGTTGTCTATTGAACGAAAATTCCTCACCAGGTGCAATTAAAGACCCGTTTATTCTTGACGCGGCAAGTTTAATGTTGTGAATTCTTCCAGCAGCAGATCCGCTAAAATCCGATATTCCTCTAGACAAAAACTCGCGGATTCCGTATTGGTTATTTTCAAAATCCTCTGGCTTTGTTGTTCGCACTACCAGATCAGCGCTTATTGTATTGGTATCAGAACCAACCTTTTCAATTTGCTTGAAAACTTTTGCAATCGTTTCTTGGGTATCAAGCGCTCTTCCGTCTTGTGGTGGCACAAACTCCACCACCCGATCGCCCTCAATTTTTAATACAGGGTTTTTAACCATCCTGTCTGTTGATTTGGCAATTTTTTCAAAAAATTCTTGATATTTCTTATTTTCATTTAATTCCAGCTTAAAATCATTATTTTCACCCTCTCTGATTACAATCCATTCAATTAAGTCCTCACCCGAAAGTTTATAGACATACAGATCATATTTGAACTGAATATCAATACCGGATATTTTTTCTGCGGTCGAAAGGAATTTTTCTGCCATTTCCGTATCAAAATCAACCTGTTTTGTCTTTCTTACTAGATTTACATCGCCAGATATTTCAATCGCTCTTTTCAGTTGATTTTTAAAATCATTAGTATCAATTTCTGATCCGGTCACACTTGGAATTACCGTTACAACACTATTATCAACTTTGTATTCAGCCTGTTTAGATTTGTCAGAAGTATCATCCTTCTCTAAATCAGCAATCAATCTTCCGAAAACGGCCTCATCCCAGTTAAGTTCCGGCGTCAGATTGTATTTGTTTCGAATTGATGCAATTTGTAACAATATATTATCGACAATATTTCCCTTTTTGAATGTATCAAGCGCTTTTTCAGTTGTTGTATTTTCATCTAGACTAATACCTAATTGCCTTGGGGTAAATAAATATGATTTTTGTGAAACCACTCGAATATTTTTATTCTCAATTTCTGCAAATTTTGTTCCAATAATATTTTTTACTTCTCGTTTTGTCCTAAAACTCAGATCTTCGCCCATGAAACTCACCCCATAATTCACCCGCGAAGTAAAAAAAAGATAATAACCAGCTGTTAATAGGCTCAAAAACACTACAATGCCCGCAACACCCAAAAGTTTCTGAAGTCTTAGATTTTTTTGCTTTAAATTTTTATTTATTTTTTTCACTCTCTGATTAGTATTTTCCACCAGCATACTGTCGTAGCTTAATTGTATTTCAAAAGCTGTACTTTATGTAATTCCTTGCCTAAATTTCAACTCAAATTATGCTAACATAAAGCTAATCATTTCGAATATTTTTTATGCTGTCCATTACTAGAATTTTCGCCTCACTATTGGTTCTCGTTTTTCTTGCTGGATGTTCCAAGCTTCCATTTGGTTCTTCTCAGTCTCAGAATGAACCAGTCACCCTGAATTATTGGGGGTTATGGGAAGATGATCAGGTTATCCAGCCGCTGATCGACGAATTCAACGCTACAAATCCGAATATTACTGTTAATTATTCAAGACAGAACATAACCAATTACCGCGAAAGATTATCATCATCACTTGGGACTGAAAATGGTCCAGACATTTTTCGTTTTCACAACACATGGGTGTCAATGTTCAATCAAAAACTAGCATCAATCCCCGCAGATGTTTATTCGCCCAAAGAATTTCAGGAAACATTTTACCCTATCACCTCAAAAGATTTAACTATAAACAATCGTATCGTGGGTATACCGCTTGAAGTTGACGGCTTAACTCTTTTTTATAATGAAGACCTTCTCAAAGCCGCAGGATTCGCTTCGCCTCCACAGACGTGGGAAGAACTCAGGTCAATGGCAAATCAAATTACTGTCATAGATGAAGAAGGGAAGATTCGCACCTCTGGAGTAGCACTCGGCACCAGTGGTAATGTTGATCATTTTTCCGATATTCTTGGTTTGCTTATGGCCCAGAATCAGGTCAAATTCAACGATCTGGAAAAAAGTCTTTCAGTTGACGGGAAAAACTTAGCCACAGACGCGGTAATTTTTTATTCAAGCTTCAGTCAGAATAATATTTGGAACGAAACTCTGCCAAAATCAAGCGTTATGTTTACTCAGGGTAATTTAGCTTTTTATTTTGCGCCGTCTTGGAAATATTTTGATATCAAAGCCGCCAATCCCACACTGAACTTCAAATCGACAACCGTACCTCAACTAACTAGCGACTCCAAACGCAAAGTAACCTGGGCATCATATTGGGCAGAAGGTGTCAGTTCTTTGATTCCCGCAAACAAACAGGTTGCTGCTTGGAAATTCCTCAAATTTATTTCGTCATTCGAAAGTCAACAGAAGCTTTTTGGATATCAATCACAATCTAGAGATTTTGGCGAACCATATTCAAGGGTTGATCTGGCACAATCAGTAATTTCCAACCCGGTTGTTGGTGCAGTGCTTCAGGATATGGTTAAGGCTACATCCTATCCGATCGCCTCAAACACTTTTGATAACGGCATTAACGATCAGAATATTACATACCTGGCTCAAACTGTTGATGAGGCAATTTCAAGTAATTTGTCGCGAACCGCTATTGACAAAGCGATCATTACTCTTGCAAAAGGCTTTAAGCAGGTGTCGGAACAGTTCGGAAGTAAGTAAGTTTTTTTGTCTTAATTATTTCTCAAAAAAAGTTATTATTGTGTTTAATGTTAAACAAATGCATCTTAATTACTCTCAGTTATGCCCAGATTTTTAACGACTCGCTTACCATTAATGAAGTTTATCGCTGGTTAATATTCCAAAAAACCACCAAGCCCTTAATCGAAAAAAAATTACAGATCTTAGTCAAATCGGGTAAGATTTATCAGCAAAACGGTCGTTATTCATTAAGCCGAAAATCGGATTTTAATAGTCACAAACAAATTTTAAATTCCAAACTTAGCTTCGCTACGCAAGCAACCGGTGTTTTAAAATTTATTCCCACAATTAGACTTATCGCGGTTTCTGGTTCAGTAGCAGCCTCACGTCCAGATAAAAAATCAGATATAGATTTTTTTATTATTTGCCAAAAAGACTCTGTTTGGATCACCAGACTGTTTTGTAATCTATTCCTACTGTTTTTTAAGCAAAAACGCAATCGTCGCTCACAAGTCGTGAATAATAAGATTTGCTTGAATATGTATATTGACGAAGCAAACACGCTAATTCAGCCCAAAAACATTTATTACGCTAGAGAGATATTACAAATAATCCCCCTGCTTAATCGTAATCAGACTTATGAAAAATTTCTTAAAAACAATCAATGGACATCCAAAATTTTTCCTAATGCTTGTATGAGTGTCGATTTAGAATCAGTAATTCCACCAAAAACCTTCCTATTATTAAAATTAACCGACTGGTTATTTTTTCGTTTGCAATACTTGTATATGTTGCAACATCTCACAATTGAAAAAGTGAGCGCTTCTCAAATACGTTTTCATCCTATCGATTATCATTCAATTACACTTCGCAAGTTCAAGCAGGTTTTAAATGCACATAACATAAAAATCACAGAATCTGAGCGTAAATTACTCTTTGGTCGAAATATTGACAAAAAAAATTAGCACTTTTACAATATCAATGCTAAAATCTCAAAAACATTATGGAAATAACAAAAATTAAACCGCTTGCCGGTTACATTCTTATCAAACCAAAAGAATCTCAAACCAAAACCACATCTGGTATTATTTTGCCCGACACCGCTAACACAGAAAAACCATCAGAAGGAGAAGTCTTGGCAGTTGGTGATTCTGTATTTGAAGATGGGCAAGAAAAAAAATCCCCAGTCAATGTAAAAGACATGGTGCTTTATAAAAAATGGGCTGGAAATGAAATAAAAATTGACGGTGTAGAGTATTCATTACTCAAGTTCGAAGATTTAATGGCAAAAATAAACAAATAACTATATGGCAGCAAAAGAAATCATTTTTGGCGCAGAAGCCAGAGAAAAACTATTAAAAGGTGCAGAAACATTAGCCAAGGCAGTGAAAACTACTCTTGGGCCCAAAGGACGAAACGTTGCTCTTGATAAGAAATGGGGCGGCCCTTCTGTTATTCATGATGGTGTTAGTGTGGCAAAGGAAATTGAATTATCCGATCCTTTTGAAAATATGGGGGCCCAGTTGATCAAGGAAGCAGCCAGTCGAACTAATGATGTAGCAGGCGACGGGACAACCACCGCCACTGTTCTTGCAGAAGCTATCATCAAAGAAGGTCTTAAAGTTGTTACTGCCGGGAGTAATCCGATGGCTATCAGATCCGGCCTCGAAAAAGCTCGTGATGCTGTAATTAAGCAAATCAAATCTATGGCCAAGCCGGTAGTTGGTAAAGAGGGGATTGCTCAGGTTGCGACTGTTTCCGCCGCCGATCCTTTCATCGGAGATATTGTAGCCGAAGCCTTAGAAAAAGTAGGTAATAATGGTGTTGTGACTGTCGAAGAAAGCAAGGGGCTTGAAACAGGTATTGAATACAAAGAGGGTATGGAATTCGACAAAGGGTACGCATCGCCGTACTTTGTTACTGATCAGGAAAGAATGCTTGCGGAGATCAATGATGCCGCAGTATTAATTACCGACTATAAGATCAGTTCCATTAACGATCTTCTGCCGATGCTTGAAAATTTAATCAAAACCACCAAAAATCTGGTGATCATTGCCGATGAAATAGAAGGGGAGGCCTTAGCAACGTTGGTTCTCAACAAGCTTCGTGGTACCTTCAATGTTCTGGCGGTCAAAGCCCCAGGATTCGGCGACAGGCGTAAAGCAATGCTTGAAGATATTGCAATCCTCACCGGCGGAACAGTCATTTCAGAAGAACTCGGCCGAAAACTCGATTCGGCAACTACTGAAGACTTAGGCTTTGCCAAAAAAGTTCAATCTGATAAAGAGTCTACAATTATCGTGGCTGATCAGGCTAAATCAGCGGTCAAATCACGTATTGCTTCGATTCAAAAAGAGATTGATGGAGCAACTAACGACTTCGATAAAGAAAAACTCAAAGAGCGACTTGCCAAACTTAGCGGCGGTGTGGCTGTAATTAATGTTGGAGCAGCCACAGAAGTCGAAATGAAAGAACGACTAGAGCGTGTCAAGGATGCTGTTGAAGCTACAAAAGCTGCTCTTGAAGAGGGTATTGTTCCTGGTGGCGGTGTTACTCTGGTTAGAGCCGCTAAGGCGCTTAGCAAACTTAAACCAGCAAACGACGACGAGTTGATCGGAATTAACATCATCAAAGCTGCTCTTGTCGAGCCATTGCGTTGGATTGCCCTCAATGCCGGTGTTGAGGCCGGATGGGTGATTAAAGAGATTGAGTCAAAAAGTGATGACACTGGCTTCAATGTTATGTCAGGACAGTTTGAATCAATGCTTACTTCTGGAATTGTTGACCCGGCAAAGGTCACCAGATCAGCCGTTGAGAATGCCACCTCTGTAGCAACAATGGTGATTACTACGGAAGCTTTGGTTACAGAAAAACCAGTCGATGAGTCCAAAAACCCAATGGCTGGAATGGGTGGCATGGGCGACATGGGAATGTAGTTTTCGCCATAAACTGATTCTGTGCGCTTTAGTTTTTAGCGAACTCAAATATTTTTGTTAGTGACCTTTATTGCATTCATTATTGTTTGGCAAACAGTTCTTTACACAATAAACGCCCTAAAATTTAACCAAGACAAGTAGATGGCTAAGAAAAAATCTCAAAAACTAATTACGCCCACACAAATATTAATTTATTTTGTTCTCTTTTGCATCGGTATAGCCTCAGGCTATGTGTTGACACAAACACGCATACCTGATATCTCAGTAGAAGAAAATATTACAATCAAAGACACGGTCAGTGGCAAGGAGCTAATACTTTCACAAACCCCGTTGGCAATCAGCACGAAACTGGATGGAATTACTGGAACAGCGGTCGTTGATGTTGTTGGTGGGGAGATCAAGCTTAATGTCGATCTTAAAAATTTAGTTTTACCAGAGCATACTAGGCTTCATGCGTATTTGGTTGATGCTGGTATCAATGGTGGTCCGGGGAAAACAAGTAGTTCTGAATCTGATGAGAGGTACGGATTATTCTTCGGCAATTTATCTTACAAGCGTAACATTGATTTAAGCCCTTTTGTACAGCCGCTTGGTGTATTAAAAAATGAATTAGGTGTTTATACGCTCACTTTTTCACTGCCAAATTCAGATTTTTACGGCTTTGATTCAGTCATAGTTACGCTTGAATCATTAAGTCAAGATACGACTGAAAATGATCCTCGTCCTGGTCCGATTATACTGTCGGGTTTAATTTAATTCTCTCCCAAATTTTTTTATAAATACCGCTAGATACTATAATGAAGAATAATGAATTTATCAGAGTACGGTCTGCAAAAACCAAGCAGCAAAAAGTTAAAAAAAATAAAAAAATACCTTACACCCCACGAGGAAGTGTTGTATTTTAGCGGTATCAGCCAAAGATACTTATATATTCAAATCGCTTTTTGGCTCCCGCTTGCCTTTTTATTGGTTGGATTGCCTAAATTACTCAGGGTTCTTAGAAAAAATCACGAAATTAGTTATGCAATTACTGATCGTAGATTCATAATTATTGAAGGTCTTTTTTCAAAAAAAATTACATCAGCGCCAATCAATCGAATTACACATGTTACCGTTGAACAGTCGTTTTTAGAAAGGTTTATATATAATTCAGGAGATTTAGATATTGTTACAGCAGGATACGACAAACACGCAATCATTATGGAAAAAGTTGCAAATCCTATCAAGCTAAAAGTTCTTTACGAGGAGCTCTCACAACATACTCCTGTTGAGAAAAAAAAAGTCAAAAAATCCGAAAATCCGACCAAAATTCCAAAACTCAGACCTCGTTAAGTATACTGAGTTTTTACTTTACCAGAGGTATAAAGTTTTCTGGGTTAATATTGATGCTTTGATCATAAATTTCCACGTGTACGTGAGGACCACTCGTTCTTCCGGTTAATCCAACTTCACCAACAATATCGTCGGTTCTGATCTTGTCGCCAACTTTTACTTTAGTATTAGCTAGGTGTGCATATCTGGCAACTAAATCATGACCATGATCCACAATTACAGAAATGCCGTATCCCCCTTGTTCCCATCCGGCATGGATAACCTCACCGGCAGTAATAGGGTGAACAGGGGAGTATATTTCAGTTGCGTAATCTATTCCGTTATGTCCACGGTGGTATCCTTGACTCTTGTAACCTGAGACAGGCAATACAAAATCTTCATCCCAAGATTCCCATCCAATTTCACTAGAAATCTGCCCAAAATTATGACTCTCTTCACTGGTAGCAATAATTGTTTCAACCGTCTCCTGTTTTTTGGTTTGGCTATGATCTACAGAAATTAATGCAAATACTAAGGTAAAGACTATCGCAATCACCCCATACTTTAAGGTTTTGAACTTGTATTTGAATTTCAAAAACTGTTTATAGTATTTAAATATCACATTAATAAAACCCATAATAATTATAGGCAAAGTAAGTCTGATCTTTTTAGCGATTTTCAGACCAATAAAAACTAATGGGAGTAGTTTGAAGCCTTGGAAAGCTCTCCTGCTTTCGCAAGGCAAAGATAAATGAGGCTTTTTGGGCCTTTTATTTGTTATTTTCTTCATAATAAAACCTCCTAAAAATGGAGATTTAAGTGACCTATAATATCACAATAATGAGAAAATGTCAATTCTAAGACTGACAAAATTATTAATTTTTAGGTAAAATCATTCCGAACTTTCCATGCGTTACAAAATTAATTTCAGTTTTTTTCTATTACCATTTTTTTTGCTTATCACTGGTTGTAACTCGGTAGCTGGTAGTAAATCGTCGCTCCAAATTACCAGCGACCCTCAGGCCAAGATAATTATTAATGGAACCGATTTTGGCCAAACCCCATTTTTTTCTGATCAGCTTGATTCGAATCAGACATATCAAATCAAAATACAATCCAACTCTGGTGCATATTCAGAAGAAATAAGATTATTACCAAACACCCTTACGGTTATTAATCGTCAGCTTTCGTCTATTGAACAAAAAACTCAAGGTGAAACTGTTAGTCTAATTAGTGGAAAAAACGGATTAAAGGTTATTACATTACCTTCAGGGGCTCATGTTTTTGTAGATGGAGATTTTAAAGGTAACAGTCCGCTAAACGTTGACAATCTGTCTTTGGGTGATCATCGGATTTCCGTCAAAAAGGATGGTTTTATCGAGCGCTCAGTTAGGGTACATGTCCAACAAAATTACACTGTTGTAGCCAACTTTCAATTATCAGTAGTTGACGACGTAAAAAAAGTTGAATTACCTAAAATCATTATCAAAGATAGTCCGACTGGTTTTTTGAGAGTACGATTAAATCCAGACATTAACTCACCAGAAATATCTCAAGTATCACCTGGACAGCAGTTTGAAGTATTAGACCTAAATAACAACTTTGTTCAGATTAAAATCGATGAGCTTACTACTGGTTGGGTTTCGAGCGAGTACGTCCAAGGTCTTTAGATCGCGTAAATTATCACTAGCAAAGTCAAAATCCACATTACCACAGTCGCTAAAATAGGCTTATCCGACAGAATTACGCGCTCCGGGGATTCACCCTCCTTTTTTTCATAAATAATATACAAATATCTCATAACTCCATAAATAACAAACGGAATAGTGATCATTAACCATTTTGAAGTATTAGTAAGTGTCTCTGGTAAATAGTTACCCAAAAAAAGTAAAGTCGCTTTAGCTTCTCCGGAAACTGGTGGTTGTAAAAAAGTAAACATTGCATACGATAGCCATGTAGCCGTGGCAAACATAATAGTAAGTCCATCCAATAAACTATTTGGATATCCTTTTAAGGTTTTTCTTACGTCCTCTATTTTTTTAGAACCCAGAAGCAAAGTTCTTTCCGATCTTCGTTTACCAATTGCTAAAAATAAAGACAAACAAAGAACTGCCAACAAAAACCATACCGTCACATGTGACTCTACTGTTAACGCCCCGGCATAAACTCTTAGTAAAAAACCAGCTGCTATTGCCATTACATCCAATAAAATTACGTGTTTCAAATAAAATGTATAGGCAAACTGCAAAGCAAGATAAAGTAAACAAGCTATCAAAAAATAAGGAGACAAAATATACCCAAAAACCAACACAAAAATTATTCCTAAAGTTAAAATAATCCAGGCGTTTAGTACTGAAAGTTTGCCACTGGCAATCGGACGGAATTTCTTAAATGGGTGCTGTCTGTCGTGCTCAACATCAACAATATCATTGAGTAAGTAAATGGATGATGTTAAAACACAAAATACAACAAAAGCGTAAATTAGTCGTAATATGTTTCCTTCTGAAAACAAAGTTCCCTCAAATAATATCGGAGCAAAAAGAGCTAAATTTTTTAACCACTGTCTCGGTCTTACTGATTTAAAAATTGCCAACAACATAAATTAATTACAAATCATCTTTTGACCAAATAATCAAATTAATCCACAAAATCGATGCCATTATTATGCAAAACACTAATAATCCAGCAAACAACTTTCCGGTCCCGCTAGTGGTCAGCGCTACTATGCCTAAAATAGCACAAACCGACCAGTAAAACAAAGAAATTTTCCTATGCCCCCATCCTAGTCTCATTAAGTGGTGATGTAAATGTTTTTTATCACCCCAAAATGGAGATTTTTTAATAAGTAGTCGCCTAAATATAGTAAACAGTCCGTCAAGCAGTGGAACTGCCATGGCCAGTATCGCGATTGCAACCTTGGCACCTGACATAATCGACAAGACAGCAATCAAAAAACCGAGTATGGTCGAGGAATATCCAGGAAATATTTTCGCTGGGTGCCAATTAAACGGCAAAAATCCCAGCGATGCTCCTGCTGCCACAAATGCCAACCCAGCCACAATAATTTGTGATTGGTCATTTTCTGCAAACCTAAGGCTAACGATTCCCAAAACCACAAACCCAACCGCAGCAATTCCAGCCAACTGTCCGTCTACTCCTTTTGACCAGTTCAACATATTCATCACCCAAACAATCCAAAATACAGCAAATATATCAGCTAGCAATACAATCGAGTGAGGACCAAAAAAATTAAATCTAATAATAAATTCATCCAAACGTATGACTCCGCCAAATGGGTTGGTTACAAACGAAATTCCAATTCCTGATAGTACAACCACCGCGGCAATTAAGAAATTACTAAAAAATCTTAAGTAAGGGTTTAGATCGTACTTATCGTCTAATACCCCGACAATCACAGCAACTACACTTCCGATAATTATTCCAACAACCTGCTTGTTTATTGGTACAAACAATAGTATTGAAAGGATTATTCCAACCCCAATAGCTAGCCCGCCAGCTCTAGGAATAATTTTTTTATGAAGAATTGCAGGATGTTTATGTTTTTTAGGGTCATCAACAAACCCATATCTTAAAGCCAGTTTAATTATCAGTGGTGTAGTCACAAGTGTGATAGAAAAAGCAAATAAAAAGCCTAGGAATACCGGTGAATATATAAAATCAAACATTTTTATACAAATAGCCTCATGATTTTAATTAATGTTACAGAAATCAGTGTCGTGGTAGCCAGGTTGGTCCATGCTAATATCTTTTGCAAAAATTTTTCTTTACTAAATATTTTTAAAGACAAAAAACCATTAATTATCAGTAGCGCCATTCCAATCAGTACTGGAATCCATATTGCATCGGAGGGCGCAAGCCTCTCTTGTCCCCATGGTTTTGAATAAAAAATCGGTAATTCTGGAGGAAGTAGTTTACGGTTGTATAAGAAATAACCTAAAGTCACTATATATATAGCAGCCGATAGCATAAAAACCATCTTAGTTATTTTATCCGCATCGACCTCGTCCCATTCCTGTCTAACGTCCCTAAGTCGGAAGTGTTTTTTTTTGGGAACAAACTTTTCTTTCTTTTTCATTTAAATATAGTCCTATAGATTCTAAAGCAAAAACCTTAAATAGCAAATATTTCCGAACCTTCAACTGTGTTTATTAAGCGGTAATTATATTTATCAATGAATTCATCAAGTTCAGTAAAATCACCTATAGCGTTTGGAGTTTTTACAATAAATTTCGGTTTATTTTTTGTCAGACTATTAATAACTTCATCTGCACCGTTTGGTAGTCCGCGCACATGGAATGACGTAATATATCTACTTGATTCCTTTGCATCCGATAGAACATAAGCCCAAGAATAATCCCCCCAAATATATATGTATTGGTCAGCAGATCCTTTTGCGATCAAATATTCTGAGACACTCTTAAGCTTATACGCATTATGGTCAAAACTATCACTATATTGCCGATAATTCTTTTCACCTAAAGCAAAATCAATAAAATTACGATAATAGCTAGTTCTTAATACATCCCCCTGAAAATTGTTCAACCCAAAAGCTTTGTTTAACACATACAACCCAGAGGCAAGTATTATTAGAGAAACACTCAAGTCAAAAATTTTCATCTTCTGCCAGCGAGTAAGCGACACTAAAAAAAGAGTAATTGGAAGGATCATTTGTACCAGATAATGTCCGTAGGGCCTTCCGGAAAAAATACTCCCAAGCAGTGCAAAACATATCCACATCAACATTGCCAAGGTAAGCGTAATTTTTCTATGTTTGAAAAATTGATAGAAGACAAAACCGGTAGCAATTGCTGCAGGAAGAATTTTAAATACAATAAAATACTTCGGCAATCCCGGGCCTTCAGACAAATAAATAAAATAATAAGTGTAGGCGGCAAAAATAAAATCTCCCAACGTTCCTCTTAGCAGAAAATATGACCCAACCACAATAAATACACCCAAGAATCCGACAACTAAGCTCGTTGCGCGCTTTATTGGTTTCTCTTGCATGGTCAAAACTATTATTCCCGCTGCCACCGCATCAAACACAGCCATTTGTTTAAAAAGAAACGCAATGCACAACAACGCCCCGGCTGTTAAATAAACAAATACATCGTCAAAATTCTTAAATAACCCTTTATTCTTCAAAAGTATCAACCAAAATGCGATTGATGTTGGGAGTAGCATCAATATTTCTGTAAGCGCGAGATTACCCTCAATTACTGGTAAAGAAGCAAGAATCCCGAAAACTAATACCGCCAAAATACCCCTTCTGTCACTCCACAACCTTCTGACTATGTCAAAGACAACAAGCGATGTTAGTGTTACCCAGACGGCAGTAACCAGTCTCAACCAAAACATCGATTCTCCAAAAAGCCTAAAGATCAAACTGTAATAAATATAGATCATTGGAGGTTTGTTATCCCAAGTTTGTGAATAAAGCATCTGACCCTTATTCATTCCATGACCCACAGCCGCAAAAATTCCCTCATCACCGTACCAGAACGGCTCAAATAATGAAGGAATTCGCAATATAAACACTAACGCCAAGGCAAATACTAGGATAATTTCAATCTTAAGTGTTAAACTTTTTTGCTTAATCATTTGACTAAAACGGACAGAATTTTAGGTTCTTAATTAAATATAACACCTAAAAACTAGACTTTCTCTGTGACTCTATATTCTATATATTTACCAAGCATAAGCCTGGTGTGTGCATCAAGTCCAGGAAGCGCCGAAAAAAACAAACCGGTTACTGGCATTAAAATAAATTCCAAAGGCATCAATATCCTTTTTATTGGCGAAATCGGTCTATCAGATTTTGGTCTTTGTCTCAAATCAACGGCAATCATAACAAAGAGAAATACCCAGGCAAGTGTTAGTAATCCGAACGTAATTTTTGGCAAGTTTGTTCCTAAAACAGTTTGAGAAAATTCTGGGTTTAAAAGTAGTGGAATATTTGCGCCCAGTGTAATTACGAACCAATTAACAGGCCACAAAAAATGGTCCTCGAGCACCTTTATTACCCTCATTGTTCTGGTCCAGAATGGAATTTGGTGGTTAATCAGCCAGTTTTTAATAATATATGCATCATCAGATGCACCCCATGCCCAGCGCTTCATTTGTTCGTATTGATTCACCATTGTGCTTACATATCCACTAGCTTCAGCCGCATCTGCGTGGACTCCCAAAAAAATTGGTTCGACTTCTACTTTTCCATTCAAACTAAAATAAGCCTTAAAAAACAGTCTGTAGTCCTCTGGAATTACATCAACATCCCAGTAATCAACCTCATCAAGCATTTTCATCGAAAGAGAATAGGTTGAATAATTTATTATTCGATCTTTCCTCATTAATTGCGCTGTCTGCCACAGAGTACAAAAAGTATTAACCACTCTAATTGGTGCAGGAATTCTCCAAATATTCGAATAAAACATTATCGCTGCTTGCCAGAATCGATAATGTCTATCTTTATTAGTCAAGAATTTATAGCTTAAACACGAGTAGTATTTTTTATGCATGATTGCATCCGCATCTTTACTTGTTACCGTAATATATTCGATGTCCATACCCTGCCTGTCGACTAATTCTTTTTTAACCCATCTTCCTGCCCACGCCTCATTAGATGATTTTCCTTTTACCTCACCGTCAATGTCTGGGTGTATGGTTATAAAAAAATTAGCAAACACACCCTGATATTTTTTCTTGAGCTTATTTCCTTTTTCGTAAGCACCCTTTTCCCGATCTTCCATCGCAAGCACAATAGTAATATGTTTTGGTCCCAAGTCTTGTTCGGCTATTGAATCTAGCCCTCTTTCAAGAGTGTATTCAGGCTCTTTGTATGTTGGAATAATTACTACGTGATGAATTTTTTTCCAATCCGGAAGTTTTTTCAAATCAGTCATCCAAGAATATCGCTCGGCTGCACGAATTTTTATATGCGAAAGTACCACTGTCACTGCTAGAGTGCCTGATTTATAAAACCAAAAAATATCGAACAATATTACAAAATAGGCAACATAATGGGGAACCCAAAATGATCCCCAAAGTGGAAATAAAATTAATGTCCAGCTAAAAGCCCCGGGCAAAATCTCCAGTGATCTGTGTACTGCCTTGTCGTTCTTTTTGACAAAATTCGCAATTAATTCTCCAATCATATATTTAATCCAAACAACCTTTTTGCGTTTCGACTGGTTACATCTTCAATATAACCTATTTCGAGCCCTCTTACTTTAGCCAAGAACTCGGCCACAATTCTAACATTTTTAGGTTCATTTCTGCTTCCTCTCAATCCCTCCGGAGCTAAAAATGGGCTATCAGTTTCCAAAACCACCTGTTCAAGATTGGCAATTTTCGCAGATTCCAAAACCTCCCCCGCGTTTTTAAATGTCAATATTCCACCAAACGCAACAAAAAACCCTCTTTTTTGTGCCTCATTCAGCTCATTGACTCCACCAGTCCAGCAATGAAAAACGCCACCAACCAAACGATATTTATCTAGTATCTTAAATATTTCACTCCAGCCATTACGACAATGAATTATTACCGGGAGCTGGTGTTTTTCCGCAATCGCTAGTTGGAACTCAAATAACTCTATCTGTGCCTTAATACTGTTAGGGTCCGTTTTTTTGTCATTAGTTATATAAATATCCAACCCGCACTCGCCAATTGCAACAATTTTATTTCGGTTTTTACTTACCAAACTTTCAAAGCGCTCCTGATAGTCTGACTTTAATTCTATTTCCGCGTCGTTCGGGTGCATTCCCACAGTCGGAAAAATTCTGGTGTATTTGTTTGATAATTCAATTGTCTTTTCCGAATCTTCGATCGTTGTTCCAACCGCAATAATGGCCTCTAGATTATTATCAAAACAATCTTTTATAACCTTGTCTCTATCATTATCAAAATCGGCTTGTTCGGGGTGTGCGTGAGTATCGATTAACACTTCCTATTATTGAATTCTTAAAAAAACGGGCTCAGAAATCGGTTTAATTTTCGTTTGAACAAAAGCCCTTTTGATTATTTCTGCCTTATTCGGCAATAGTGGACTGAACAAATCAACAATTTGTAAATACTTCTTAATTATTTCAGTCAGTATCTCTTTTTTTTCTTCACCTTGTTTTTTCCACGGGGATTTTTGATCAAATTCGATATTAATTTCTGTCACCAATTGTTCTAAATATTCACAATACGCAAATATATCCTGATCCTCGATCAGTTTCGTTAGTCTCTTGATTGAAATTTCATCCGGCCTCTGCTCTTCAATTGAATCAATCTCCGCATCCGAAGCAAGCTTTGCGAGTCTTGAAGCAAAATTACCTAATCCGTTAGCCAGAACCTTGTTATATTTGTCATAAATTTTCTCCCAAGAGAAGTCTCCATCATTTTTTAAGCTAAACGAAGAAAGTAAAATAAACCTGGCAGCGTCACTAGATCCAAGTTTTTCGATCATTTCTGATGGAGTAATTACATTTCCAATTGATTTTGATATTTTTTTGCCGTCAATCGTAAAAAACCCGTGAGCATAGACCCCTCTAGGTGCTTCGTATCCTGCTGCCCACAGTAAGGACGGCCAAATAACTGTATGAAACCATAAAATATCCTTGCCAATAATATGCAGATCAGCCGGCCAAATATTTTCAGCTTCACCATAAGTAAGGTAGTTAACGAGAGCATCAACCCAAACATAAGCAACTTGACTGTCATCAAATGGAAGTTTGATTCCCCAATCAAGATTTCTTGAGACGGATATGTCTTCTAATCCTTTCCGTAATTTTCCCAAGATCTCATTTTTTTTCGTTTCCGGCAAAATTCTAATTTTGTCCGACTCTATTTCTGTAATTAATTTTTTTTCAAAATTACTCAGTTTGAAAAAATAATTTTCTTCTTTGTAGTTTATCGGAGGTTTTTGGTGATCAGGACACAATCCTTCGACTAATTCGTCTTCAGAATAAAACTTCTCACATCCCACACAATAAAGTCCAGAATACTGCCTTTTGTCGATGTAATTATTTCCATAAAGCTTATTGTAAAAATCAATGACTCTAGCTTCGTGATCCTCATCTGTTGTCCGGATAAATCTTGAATAATCAATATCCATGCTATCCCAAGCAACCTTAAATTCACCAGAAATCCGATCAACAAAGTCTTTATATTTTTCCCCAGACTTTTCAGCGGCCTCCTTAATTTTTACTCCATGTTCATCAGTTCCCGTTAAAAAGTAAACTTTTTGATCAAGATATTTGGTTCGAAAACGTGTAATAACATCAGCTATTACAGCCTCAGTTATATGGCCAATATGTGGCGATCCATTCGCATAAGAAATCGCCGTAGTCAGATAATATTTTTTATTCATTCTTAGTTTTGAACCTGATCTTCAGGTTTTTCCTCTTCAATACAGTTTACACAATATCCTTCTCCAGGCTGATAAAAGTCGGTAACAACAACTGCGTCCTTTTTTTCAACTGCCTCAGCTGTTCCTGGTGCAACAATTTTTCTCGTTTTTGGGTCGAACCACACATCGCCCTTTACAAATTTGGAATCTTCGTTTTTCGGCTCTGTTCCTTTTACATAAAATTCTATTTGTGATTTACAGCTCACAGTACCATCATCTTTTTTCTCACCTGGACCCACGCATGTCGCTCTTGATACCACATTATCGGGCGCAACAAGATTTTCAATTTCTTTGTTCTTCAAAAGATTTTTCATTATCTTATTCCAAATTGGTGCGGCTCCTGTAACTCCGGAAGTTAGTGATCTGTTTAATGGTTTATTGTCGTTATTTCCAACCCACACTGCCGTCAAATATGATGGTGTATATCCAATCGTCCAGTTATCTCTAATATCATCTGTCGTCCCTGTTTTGACTGAGACAACCTTGCCTGGTATATAAAGCTGACTATTTGTGCCAAATGCATCCGCTCGGGCCTGATTATCAGCCAAAATATGAGAAATAATAAAGGCAATTTCTTCAGGAATTGCTCGCTTTCCCTCATCATTTTTATGTTCTTCTAGTACTTTTCCGTCCTTATCTTCAACTTTGATTATTCCATACGCTTCGTGGGTAATACCTTTATTAGCAAAGGCGCTAAATGCTGTCGTCATGTCAATCATTTTTACTTCACCGCCCCCAAGGGTTAAAGACAAACCATATCTAGACGGGTCTCCAAAAGTTGAAATACCCATTTTTTGTGCCAGTTCCAACATAAATGGCACAGTATTATAAGCGAGTACCTTAACAGCAGGAATATTATAAGAATTAGCTAATGATTTTCTTAAGGTAACTGCTCCATGAAATTTTCCATCGTAGTTTTTTGGTGTATAAGGGGGGCTGCCTTTAAAAGTAACAGGTCCATCAACAATAATTGTCCCCGCCGTTAGGCCGTTCATTAATCCACCAGCATAATTTATTGGTTTAATTGATGACCCGGGTTGTCGCAGTGAGGTTGTAACATTAACATTTCCATCATTTGCGGTGTCAAAATAATCTCTCGATCCAACCATAGCAAGAATTTCTCCTGTTTTTGGATCGGTTACCATTGCCGCACCATTACCAACATTGTAGTTTTTTAGTTTGGCAACTTCAGTAGTAACGGTATTCTGAGCCATTTCCTGTATATCCAAATCAAGAGTGGTAGTAACTTTTAATCCACCCTGTTCAACCAATTTTTCTCCATACTTTTGTGCCAATTGATCCTTGATGAAGAGGACAAAATGTGGAGCCTTAATATCTATATTTGGCTGGGCAAAGACAAGCACCTCTGATATGGCTTGGTCGTGTTCCTGTTGAGTGATAAATTTTTCTTCAAGCATTCTCCTTAAGACTTCGGATTGTCTTTGTTTTGCTAGCTTAGGATTATTTCCAAAAGGTGAGTAGGTTGTCGGACTTTGCGGCAACCCAGCGATCAGTGCCGACTCGGCAAGGTTTAACTCGGTTACCCTTTTGCCAAAATATGTTTGACTCGCCGCTTCAATGCCATATGCGGTTCCTCCATACGGCACTTCATTAAGATACATTTCTAAGATTTGGTTTTTGCTGAACTTACTTTCCACCTGATAGGCTAAATACAACTCCTTAATTTTTCTTGTCAGATTTCTTTCTGGTGTAAGAAACGCAGTTTTAACGAGTTGTTGAGTAATCGTCGAACCACCCTGAAGTTCTTGTTTAAAAGCAATCGCCATCGAAGCTCTAATTACTCCCAAAATATCAAATCCCTTGTGTTTATAAAAATCTTTATCCTCAATGGCAATTGAAGCATCTTTAATATATTGCGGGATTTGATCGAACGGAAGCAAAGTTCTATTTTTGTCCGCATATATATTATAAAGAAGCTTGCCGTTACGGTCGTAAATTTTTGTAGTCAAGTCAATATCTCTATCACCAAGATTTTTTGTAGGTAAGTCTTTTGTAATGAACCAAAACACCCCTACCAGAACCAAAAAAACAAATGTTGATATCCTAAACAGTGTTCCTCTTAGTACTCTGTCTTTAGGGGGAAAAAAAATCCACAAGATTCCAAATCCGACTTTTTCAGAAACACTTTTGTGTAGTCTCCTTTGCTTTTGTTGAGTTTTTTTTTGTGGAGATCCAATTTTGTTCATTAGGCTTTTTCGAAGTCAAATTATAGCAAAAGATACACACATTTTTTATTTTGCTATAGCATTACTAATTATGTCTGCAAGTAATGATAAAATACACACTATAATTCCACTAATATGAAATCAAGTGAACAAAAAACATCACTTACACCCGAATCCGTGAACCAAAAAGTTAACAAAAGAAATATTAATTTGACCGGTTTGGTCGTATTGGTCCTAATTTTCTCCTTCGCGGTATTTTTAACCTTTCAAGCTATAAACAAAAACCAAAAATCACCCGAATCAGATGTCACTGCACCCAAGGGGCGCATAATCACACCAATCACTGGATCCGTCATTAATAGCAACTCTGTCAACATTACCGTCGAAGCATCAGATGATCAAAGTGGGGTAAAAAATGTTGAATTATTCTACAAGTCGAAAGGTCAGTGGGAAAAACTTGCAACCTTAACCGAGTCACCATATGTTTATAAATGGGATGTTTCAGGATTGGATGTCAAATCTATAACCTTAGATATTCACGTAACAGACAATGCTGGCAATATTTTAAACACCAATAGCGATGGATGGCAGGAGGATATTGTCATTGTGCCATCCAATAAAGGTAAGCTAAATTAACGGCCCCTTTTCAGGCTGAATTTTAAAAACATTCCGCCAGATATCACAATTCCCGTAAGTAAAAATAAGTAAACAATATCAAGCATTTGCCTTGTTTTTAAAAACATTCCAATCAATACTGCACTTACTGGTAATAAAGTCCACCAAAAGCTGGATTTATAAACAACTCTCTCATCCTGACCCCGACTAAGAATAATTCTTACTAGAAAAACCAAAAACGATATAGAAAAAACCATGGCCGGCAATAGCAGTCCAAACAGAAGCATTTGGTTTTTTTCGTCCTCAACATTACGAAGGTTTGCCACCCAAATCACGCCGGACCAGCTGAACAATATTATTAGCCAAATAATAACAATTGGTTTTTTCATTTATTAATTTAACAAAGGAATTAATTTTATTTTACTCAATTAATTTTATTTCTTCCTTTTCAATCTGTCCGACACTGTGGCTTTCGATCTTTTTTACTCTTCGATCCATTTCCTTAAAACGGGTCGTACTTATTTGGTCATAATTATCACGAAGCGACTTAATTGATTTATCAAACTTATCAAACTCATTTTTGAACATACCCCATTGTTTGGAAAAATCAGCAAACATTACCATCAAATTCCTCAAACTATTCTCCATAGTAAAACTTTTATGCATTTCCAAAACAGTTTTTGTGATCGGGATAAAAGAGAATGGGGAAACGATTAAGATCTTTTTTTTGAATGCCTCATTAATTACTTCTGCGAATTCTTTGGTAATAAAACTAAACAACGCCTCGTTAGGCACGAACATCACTGCATAGTCGAGTGTGCCTTTCTCTGTGTCGATATATTTTTCAACCTGTTTTAGTTTTGCAGAAACATCGCTTTTAAAAGTTTTTTTCTCAGTATCTCTGGTAATCTGATCTTCTGCATCAACCATACGTTGTATTGCCTGATATGGAAATTTGACATCAACAGCTAATACTTTTTTGCCTGGAAGCAGTAAAGTAATATCCGGCTTAACCTCAGAGTTTGGAAGAGGTGATTGTCTAAGGAAGTGAATATTTTCAATTAAACCGGCTTGTTCAAGCAGTCCTTCAATAATATGCTCACCCCATTGTCCTCTAGATTGATTATTTGACAAAACTCTGCCCAAATTTTGTGTAGTGACTTTTAAGTCCTCAGTAATTTTTTGATGCTCAGCGATCGCCCGAGTGATATCTCCATAGCTTTTGTTGCGGCTTTGTTCCATTTGCTGAATTTCTTTTTGTCGATCATTAATTTCTTGCTGTAATCCCTTAACAAGTTTCTCAATTGAGTCCTGCTTATTTTTTAAGTCAATATTTATTGCCTCTTTTTCACTTGATAGTTCGCTTTTGGCAAGTTCGATAATATTTTTAACGTTTTTATTCATCGCCTTGTCGCTAATCACTTCAAAATTCTGCTGAAAGTATTTCTTAAACAACCAAAAAAACAAAAGTAATACTGCAACAACAAGTACAAAACTGGTAATAATTACAATTAATGTTTCGGGTAACATTTGTATTTTTCCTCTTAGTGTTATGATTGTAGCACATGAAGCGCGACTTACTAAAAGGACTCAATATTGAGCAAAAAAAAGCAGTTACAACGACTCAAGGACCAATTCTTATCGTTGCTGGAGCCGGAACGGGCAAGACTGCAGTAATTACCAGAAAAATTGCCTATCTGATTGATCAAAAACTCGCTCTTCCCGAGGAGATACTTGCTCTAACCTTTACAGAAAAAGCATCAGAAGAAATGGACTTTAGGGTTTATGATCTTTTGCCTGATGTTTTTTCTTCTATTTCCATATACACATTTCATGCATTTGCTGATTCTGTTTTGCGCGACATTGCTTACGACGTCGGTTTATCGCCTGATTACCGGATATTAACTCAAAACCAACAAATATTATTTCTGCGTTCGAGGATCTACGATCTGAATCTTAATTATTTCCGACCTGTGAATAACCCCCTCAAATTTCTGAAAGATTTAACCTCCCTTTTTAGTAATCTCAAAGAAGAAAATATCAACCCGCAACAGTTTCTGGATTTTGCACACACCATCGAAGATTCTGACGAGTCTTTAAAGTATTTGGAGCTCGCCAATAGTTTTATTAAATACGAAGAACTCAAAAGACTTGGTAATTACGTTGATTTTTCTGACTTACTTTACATAGTCAGAACAGTATTTAACAATTACCCTTCAATTCTCAGTCGGTATCAGAGAATGTACAAATATATTCTTGTCGATGAGTTTCAAGACACCAATAGTGCACAAAACGACCTGGTCAACTTACTAAGCTCAAAACACCAAAACCTCACGGTGGTTGGAGACGATGACCAGTCAATATATAGATTTAGGGGTGCATCAATTTCGAATATTTTATCTTTCAAAAAAAAATATCCCCAAGCCAAAGAATTTGTCTTAATCAAAAATTATCGCTCAAATCAAAAAATACTTGACCTGGCCTACAATGTTATTCAAAACAACAATCCAGACCGCCTAGAATATGTTAATCGGATAAACAAAAAATTAGTTGCAACGGCTAATATCTCAACAGATAAACCTCAAGTTCTTCGGGGTACCACACTAACCGACGAAGTAGATCTTGTGGTTGAAAAAACTCTGGAACTTAATAAGCAGGGGACTAATTTTTCACAAATTGCAATTTTGTCCCGTGCAGCAAATCACGCCATTCCTTTTATTAGGGCACTCGAAGCAGTTGGAGTTCCCGTGCAATCCTTCGGCACAACATCGCTATATCAAACTTCTGAAGTACAGGATCTAATATTTTTTCTCAAATCCCTAGCTAATTTTGAAGACGATTTAAGTATCTACCACCTGGCTGTTTCCGACTATTATCACCTCGATGCGAGTCTGATGATTAGAATCTCAGCGTATTCACGCAATCGGCACATTGGATTATTTTCACTATTAAACCAATTAGACACAGTTAAGGATTTTGAAATCGACAATAAAAATCTCGAAAAAATTAAAAAATTAATTGACGATCTTAATAAATATTCAAACCTTTCAACAACAAAAAATGTTGCTGAACTACTCTATATATATATCGTTGATCACAAGATTTTCCAAAAATATCAAAAATCCGACCAGGTTGAAGATATTCGCAGAATTGAAAACATTTCAAAATTCTTCGACAAACTTTCTGAATTCATTTCCTCAACTCTTGATCCCTCAGTTATTAACTACATTACCACTCTGCTACTACTCGAAGAATCTGGTGATATTTCCACTACTGCCATTCTTGATCAGTCGATTGAAGCGGTTAATGTCTTAACCATTCACTCCTCAAAAGGTTTAGAATTTGATGCGGTTTTTATTGTCAATTTAGTTTCAGACCGCTTTCCTACCAGATCTAAATCCCAGCCAATTATTATTCCTGAAGCATTACTGAATCAGGCACAGTCATCGTCGAGACTCGCGGATCTACAAGAAGAAAGAAGACTTTTCTATGTTGCGGTTACTAGAGCCAAAAAACATCTCTTTCTGACTTGGGCCGAAGACTATGGTGGTGCAAGATCCAAGAAGCCGTCACAATTTTTACTTGAATCTTTTGGAAAGCAGGATTTAGAGATCGTACCAGCAAAACTAAACGCCATTGAAAAGATCAACCGATTTGCTTCAAATGAACAATTGACTTTGATCCCTAATCAGACAAAATCAGCGAAGTCGTCTTTAGGTAGGCTAATTAAACTCAACCAAGATTCGATCAATAGTTATTTAACATGCCCTCTTCAATATAAGTACAATTATGTTTTGAATCTCCCCAAAAGCCAGACCGGGGCAATGGTATTAGGGACTGCTGTTCACAAATCACTAGAAGCATTCTATCGATCAAAAAAATCACGTAAGCAAATTTCGCTCGAAGAAATGCAAAAAGTTTATCAAGACAATTTTTCAGATGTTGGATTTTTCAATAGCCAAAATCGGTCTGAGATATTCAATAAAGGTAACACAATAATTTCAAACTTCTACGATCAACACCAATTCACTACTTATGACAATCTAATTATCGAAGATAAATTTACGCTCGTTCACGAAAACGTGGTTATTTCCGGTCGATTTGATCTGATCACTACTCAGGGTGGTAAGACCACCATTATGGATTTCAAAACTTCAGAAAATATTGATCTCAAAAAAGCAAAAGAGCGTGTGAATAGCTCGATTCAATTAAGAATTTATGCCTTGGCATATCGTGAGAAATTCCATCGCAGCGCTGATGAGATCGGGCTGTATTTTGTCGAAAATAATATTTATGCTTCGCGCAAACCGGACGAGAAACTTTATCAGGCGGCAATCAAAGATATCAATAGTGTGAAAGCTGGGGTAGAGTCAGAAAACTTTACACCAAAACCCGACAAATTCAGTTGCACTAACTGTCCATTTAATAAGATTTGTCCCGCCTCATTAGCCTAAATTGCATATTAGGTATATAATTCCGACCAACAGTATAAGCTTCACGCTTTTCTGGCACCTTAAACCAAAACATCAAAGCTAATATTTTCAAGGAGGACCTGCTGTGTCTAGCAATGAAGAAGTCCGAGGACTTTTTCTCAACGTCTATGAAGTAGTCCACCTTGTGGACAACATCGACCCACCTGACCCGGTTTCTCATCACATCGAGCCACAACGTGGCACGACCACCTATCTCGACGACGAATCATCATGGCAATCGCTTCTCTATCGTCTGGGGTTTCTGTACGACGAGCTTGTCCCGCCGAACGGGGACTTCTACGAAGGATGTGAATCCGAATACCGTGAACTCCTCGTCAGTGAGCGCGATCTCTGGCTTATCAAGAGCAGGGTCAAAACCGGCGACATGAGCATGGATGCTACGGTCAATATCGGAGTCGGGCTACTCAAAAAAGTCTTTAGACTTCTTCGCGATTTTCAATTCCCCGATTTGGGGATACCTGATAGTCGCGACGTACAGCCCTGGCTGAAACCGAGTCACGACCGTCCGTTCACCGCCTCGGACGGGAGACACCTCAAAGATCCTGCTACCTGGGAGCTTCTCAGTGATGGCGACGGCATCGAAGACAAGCCCAAAAAGGAGAGTTGAAAAACCGTATGCCTGCACCGCAAACACCGACCCGAACCACACCATCAACCGCGCCTACATCACCGCGACAGCCCATGCCGATGCGTCCGGATCGCATCTGTCCCGATCAGAAGGACAAGATCATCCGCACCGTGGAGCCGCTGCTGCCATGAAAGTAACCAGTGAGCAATCTGCTCGTCAACAAGCCGTCGATGAAGTCACTGACTGGCTTCAGAGCGTTTGGAGGCTAATGGCACAAGGCCGTATCAACACCTTCCGCCCTGTGCCTGTTTACGAACGCCGCAAGCTCCTGCCGGACAGCAAGATTAACGAGATCGCCGCAGCGATCGAAGACGTCTTTGCTTACGAGCTGGACAACTACCCGGGTTGGCACAGTGACGCTCAACAGATCCGTCCAAACCAAACCCTGGTCACTCCCGGCTTTTCCGACCTGCCACCGCTCCAAAAGCGCGCACTGGTTGAAGGGGTCGATCGGATCCTGCAGAAATACCGGGTAGAGCCAAAACCTCGTCGCCGAAATCTCCCGAAGCGGGTAGGCTGAGATGTTCTAAGTTGCAAATACCTACAGGGTGAGAAGTTTATCTCACCCTTTTTTTTAACCTAAGTAATACCCAACGAAACTGATCTAATGCTATTAAAATTGTGTACAGTTTTGTGTTAACCACCAGATCATAAGCACCGGGATACTCGACCAGGCGACCACCGTAGCCAGCCTTGAATCGATGAAAACCATACCAAGGGTCTTTTTCGTTTGGATTCTTGCCTAATGCTCCCCACATATCAAAATATTTACCGCCCTCATTCTTCGCCAGCTTAATTGCTTCCCAAGCGACCAAATTGGAGTGCATCAAATTACGATACTCCGAGCTTGACCCGCCGTAAGGGTAGTACCAGGTATCTTTGAATCGAAAAATAACCCAAGAAGTTAACAACTTCCCTTGGTATTTAGCGCTAATTATTTTTGCCATATTTTGACGACTTAGCATGGCATAAACTTTTTTATAATAGCTATCCGGGTGTAAATAAAAACCATTCCTTTTGGCGGTCAATTTTTGAAGTTTTACAAAGCCATCAATATCATCGTTAACTATTATCTTGATTGCATTTTTTTGCGCGAGCCGAACATTGTATCTGGTCTTTGGATTAAGCGATCTGAATAATTCTTCTTCCGGCTTGCCAAGGTCGACGATGAATGTACTTTTTGCAAAAATATCCTTTCTGCTTTTGATGATTCTTACTTTAGTTTTTTTTAATTCAAATTTATCTTTTTCTACATCCGGCTCAATCTTAATAAAAGCAATATTTTCTTTCATTGCTAAGTCCTGCAGGAATTTCAATACATCGTCACTTGGCCAGGTTGATTTTGGCATATACCCGATCAAATATTTTGTTTTAGGGATTGAATGAACCGTTAATGTAAATACATTAGTCTCGTTCTTAACTTCTTCAACAATCCTTATTACCCGATTACCAGTTTCTTGTCTGAATTCACCCCATTGCCATGACTGCATCACGTGACCGGCGAATTTATCAAACTTCGTCTTATCCTTGTTGGTTGCAAGTCTTACCATTATTTAATTCTACTAATTTAAGTTTAGCCAAAATTTTTAACCAATTCTTCCGGAAGGTCGCCTAAAAATCTTGAGGGTACACTACTATTTCTTACGCCAAAGTATAAACGATTCGTAGTATAGGTCAAAAACAGTAACTCTTTGGCTCTGGTCATGCCTACATAACAAAGACGTCTTTCTTCCTCAAGTTGCGCCGGATCAATTAGTGATCTTGAATGAGGGAATAGCCCTTCCTCCATGCCTGACAAGAAAACTACTGGAAACTCCAGCCCCTTAGCAGAATGTATTGTCATCAATGTTACCTCAGATCCGCTGCGGTTTTTCCTGTCAGATTCTGACCCGGATTCCATCAATGCTACATTTTCCAAAAACTCATCCAAGTTCCCAAACTTTTCAGCTACCGAAGCCAGTTCTCGAATATTTTCAACCCGTCCAGCATCTTCAGGATCTTTTTCGTCGAATCTATCGGTATAACCGCTAATTTCCAAAACCAAAGAAAGTATCTCGGCTGGGGGCAGTTCAACATTAATTTCACCCAACCTTGCAACAAACAGTTGATATTTACGCTTACCCAATTTTATTATTCTCGTATTCGCCACCAGATCTTTCTGGTTGGCCACAATCCTCATATACGACAATACATCTTTGATCTCTTTTCGATCATAGAATCTCACTCCGCCGACCAAGTTATAAGGCACACCGTTCTTGATCAAAGACTCTTCGATCGATCTGGATTGCGCGTTAGTTCTGTACAATATTGCAAAATCTTTATAGTCTCTGCCGGAATTAATAATGACTGAAGCAATAATATTTCCTTCCGCTTGTTCATCCGGAGCTTGAATTATTCCTATTAATTCTCCCTCGCCGTTTTTTGTCCAAAGATTTAGGACCGGGTGACTTCGGTTTTGTGCGATTACACTATTAGCAGCTGACAAAATAGTATTAGTCGAACGGTAATTTTCTTCCAGGTTGATTACTTCAACATCCTTAAAATCTCTTTCAAAATTAACAATATTCCTAAAATCTGCACCCCGAAATGCATAAATCGCTTGAGACGCATCACCAACCACTGTCAAATTACCATGAATACTCGATAATATTTTTGTCAGTTGATATTGCGCTGCATTTACATCCTGGTATTCATCAACCAAAACATATTTATATCTTTGTGCATATTTCTCTTTTACCAAACTATTTTCCCGTAAAATATCCACGACTTTCTTAAGTAGATCATCAAAATCAACCGCGTTTGCCTCCCGCATTTTTGCTTCATAACCAAGATAAACTTTTGCTACGGTTTCCTGAAAATACCCCCTCGCGTAGCCGGAGTATTCTTTCGCCGAAACCATTTCGTTTTTTGCACTACTAATGTTGTACTTGACGGCCTGCGGTTTAGTTGTCTTAGTGTTTATATTTAGCTGATCCATAACCGTAGCAATAATATCCGTGCTGTCTTTTTCATCATAGATCACAAAATTATTTCCCAGTCCCACATGCTGTCCTTCAATTCTCAAAAATCTCGCGCCATAAGAATGAAATGTTCCCATAAAAGGCATTTCTGTCTCACTGCCCAGCAACTGCACTACCCGCTCTTTCATTTCAGCAGCGGCCTTGTTGGTAAAAGTTACCATCAAAATTTCTGACGGATAAGCCAGTTTGTTGGCCAATATATACCCCAGTTTTTGTGTTAGAACCTTTGTTTTTCCACTGCCAGCTCCGGCCATAACGAGTACCGGCCCTTGAGTTTTTTTAACCGCTTCTTGTTGCTCTTTATTGAGACCTGCTAAAATTTCAGTATTATCCATTAAAAGTATTCTAAGTTTTTTAAAACTATGATTAAACTCCTTGATTTTTGGGCAGAGTGGTGCGGACCATGCAAACTAATGCATCCCGTCATCGAAGATATGAAGCAAAAATACGCTGACCGGATCGAATTTGTAGAGATAAATGTCGACGAGAATCCCGAAGAGTCGATCAAATATCAAGTTGCTTCAATCCCCACATATATTATCCTAAAAGACGACAAAGAAGTTGCCCGAACACTTGGAGCGACTACTCCGGACAAATTCGAAAAATTCCTCTCAGATAATCTTGTCTGAAATTTATGAAGAATTTCTTG
>CAYUKQ010000003.1:0-70468 GCA_964445355.1 uncultured Gammaproteobacteria bacterium | reverse complement strand
CGTGCTTATAAAAATTTTGATCCTCAATTGCGATCGACGCCTGTGCAACATACGGAGGCAATGTCTTAAGCTCTACTAGAGATCGATTTTGATTACCGTAAACATCGTAAAGTAACTTACCGTTACGGTCGAGTATTTTCGTCGACAATTCCTGATCACGATCGGTTAGTTTAGTAGGGGAAGGTAACGATCGAGAAACAACCGCGAACAATATTCCAATAAAAACAATCATTATGATCAATCCAGCAATCAGAGCAGTAGTCGCAAACGCCACAAGTTTGGCCTTTTTACTTCTTCGGCTAAAAAGTAGTCTCTTTGTTGTTCCGGAAAAATAGACCGGCCTTTTATGACCAGTCGTTTTTGGTACCTTTAACATTCCCTTTATTCTAGCAATCAATCACAACTAAAAACAAATCGTCACCGACAATTAATCAATGTTCATTTGGCATCAGTTTTAATTTGTGCAAAAATATGTTCATGCAATCTTTAGACGAAGTCCTGACACGGGGAGTCGAAAAAATCTATCCCGACACACA
Organism: uncultured Gammaproteobacteria bacterium; assembly: GCA_964445355.1. Taxonomy (GTDB): domain Bacteria; phylum Patescibacteriota; class Microgenomatia; order CAYQLK01; family CAYQLK01; genus CAYQLK01. The sequence continues at coordinate 69,932 of CAYUKQ010000003.1, read as the reverse complement.
ATCATTAAAAAAAGCCCTCACTGACAAAAAACTGCGGATCTATTGCGGATTTGACCCTACCGGCAAATCACTCCACCTTGGCCATGTCGTCAATCTGCTCAAACTAAGAAGTTTTCATTTACTCGGACATGACGTCTATGTTGTTATCGGATCTTTCACTGCTCGCATCGGTGATCCTGACAAGGCCGAGACCCGCAGCAAGCTAACCATCGAGCAAGTCAAAGAAAACGCCTCTGATTATGTCCGTCAGATCAGATTGTTTTTCCCCGAAGTCGACGACGAACACATCAAATACAATTCAGAGTGGCTAGACAAAATGGATCTGTCAGAAATGCTCGAATATCTCAGCTACTTTACTCACGCACAAATAATCGAACGCGACTTGTTCCAGGAAAGACTTAAAAAAGGTTCGTCGCTGGCGATGTCTGAATTAATGTATCCAATCATGCAGGCTATCGACAGCGACAAACTGAATATCGACCTGGAACTTGGCGGAGCAGACCAAACCTTCAACATGCTAATCGGCAAAGAATTAATGCGTAAGAAAAACAACAAGGAAAAATTTGTTCTGACCAATCGACTGCTCGTCGACGAGAAAGGCGAAAAAGCCGGCAAAACTACCGGCAATATGATCGCGATCTCTGACTCCCCTAAAAATATCTGGGACAAAATAATGCAATTGCCTCGCAATCTAATTATTCCCTACATGGAAGAAGCAACAGATTTTGACTCAGACAAGATCAAAAAACTAACTACCAACTTATCCGACAGCTCTAAAATAAACGAAGCAGTTACCGAATTAGCAAACTATTTCGTCGAGAAAATTCACGGACAAAATTCAACAGATCTCGCCTCGGAATCAGTCGCAACAGTAAGTTTTGAAAAAGGTCAAACTTTACTCGAAATCGCCCTAAACTCCAAACTGTTTTCCAGTAACTCCGAAGCCAAAAACCGTATCTCAGAAGGCGTAACGATAGACCAAAAAAAGATTACGGATTACAATTATCAACCCACCGAAAGCGAGAGAGAAATATTCTTCGGTAAAAAAAACAAGGTCTTAGTCAAATGAAACCAGTAACACTAAAACCCAGCAAGCTTTTACCTAAGAAAAAACACCTCAAATTATTGCTAAAAATCCTTGCACTCATAGCAGGCATCATCATCGTCCTTTCTTCGATCCTACTACCTCTGGCTTACTCTTAACAACCAAAAAAATTATAAATTTCTACCGGTTCTTTTTGTAAAACCATCGCATATTTATGCAGTTTTCTGATCCGGTCTCAACAATTAACGGCATTGGTCCAAAAGCCGCCGAAAAATTAGCGAGACTAAAAATCTTTTCAATTAGAGACTTACTATTTCATCTCCCTCGTAAATACAATGACTTCAGTAAGTCGATCTCTCTTCACGAATTCGATTCCCACTTAAATGAGGAGATCACGACCAAGGCCACGGTTATTAACAAAGTTTTTCTGCGAGCCAGAACTGGACGGAATTTAACCGCCGTAACGGTCAGCGACGGCCAAGTACGCAAAACTTTTATGTTTTTTGGGCCTCCGTATCTCACCGCTGATCTCAAAAAAAACCGTTCATTTTATTTTTACGGCCGTTTGAGTGCTTACCGCAACCAGGTGTCTTTGACCAATCCCGCATTTAGCCCAATAGAGGACCGATCAAATAAATTTTCTACGATCTACCCGTTAACCTCCGGAATTACAAATAAGTTTTTTACTCGAACTATCCACAATGTGCTTGGATCAAATCTGGATTTTGCCAACTTGGATTTCATTAAACCCTATCTTAATAAACAATATCCGGATCTTTATGCTGCACTCAGAATGATCCACAACCCATCCAATTTAACCGAACCTAACATTGCCAAAGAAAGACTTGGAATCGACGAAATCGTACTAATCAAACTCGCCAATAACTTAAGGCGTAAAAAATGGCAAAAAAAACTTCAGACTTACCCGTACAAATCACTTAATTCAAACACCATAATCCAAAAACTACCGATCGAATTGACCTCCGACCAGAAATCAGCTGTCAAAGATATACTTGACGACTTTGGCAAAAAAGAACCTGCTAACCGGGTAATCCAAGGCGATGTTGGATCAGGTAAAACAATTGTCGCCGGAGTTGCTGCCGCCATCACCGCCGCTAATAATCTGCAAACCGTCTTTTTGGTTCCAACTGAAATACTTGCCAACCAGCACTATCACACTCTCCAGAATTTTTTTCCAGATCTTGATATCGGAATTTTTACATCCCAAAACAAAAAATGGGGCAAAAACCTTACCGTCGGCACCCATGCTATGCTAGAAAAATCAGCCGCCAAATATTTCAGACCAAAAACCGGCCTGGTCATTGTAGACGAACAACACCGTTTTGGCGTCAATCAACGTGCCAAAATATTCAGTCTAGGAGCCAAAAACTTCATATATCCCCACTTTATTTCGTTAACTGCAACACCAATACCAAGAACCATTGCCTTGACGATCTATGGAGATGTCAATCTCAGTCAGATCAAAAGCTTCCCAAAAGGGCACCGCGAAGTTTCCAGCCATATTCTTAATTCAACACAAAAACCTCAAACTTATAAATTCATTAAAACTCAGCTTGCTCTTGGCAATAGTGCACTTTTTATCGCCCCGATCATCGAAGAATCTGAAACAATTAATAATCCGATCGTCTCCGTCAAAAAACTTCACTCCGAAATAGAAAAGGCCTTCGCTGGTACAAAAGTATATTTGTTACATGGTAAGCAAAAGGGGAACGAGAAAGATCAGATTCTAAGAGATTTCAGCAAAAATCCAGGTTCAATTCTGGTCTCGACCCCTGTTGTCGAAGTTGGAATCGATATTCCAGATCTTTCGATTGTCGTTATCAGTTCAGCTGAAAGATTTGGTCTTTCACAACTTCATCAACTTCGTGGCCGTATCGGCAGAAAAGGTCAACGGGCTTACTGCTTTTTATTCCACACCGAAGACAAGGTAGAAAATCAAAGACTTAAGCATTTTGTCACAGAACACGATGGTGCCAAACTTGCCCTGCTTGATCTTAAGCTTCGCGGGGCTGGTGAAACATACGGCTACCTTCAACACGGCAAGGGCAACTTCAAAATTGCCGACCTGTCATCAGTTAACAACATTAATCTTGCTACGAACATCGCCGATAAAATTCTCCAAAACGATCCAAAATTATCCAATCCGTATATCAAAGAATACCTGCGCTCATTCGCTACCACAGACCCGATTGATTAACAATATATCCTCTAGTATTGAAAATACCTCATAAAGAGTCTAAAATTCCGGACTGACAAACCAGCACCTTGCAAAGGAAATAAGATTCGTGTCTAAGAAAGACAAAAAAAGAGTCAAAAAAACAAAGCGCCTCCCAGTCGCTGCTACGGTTACCCCAACAGCAGAACAGCCAAAACATACCTACACCCCACCAAAAACCCCAGCGCTTGATCTGAACTCACTGGTCAATCCCGATCCCAACGTCAGGAACTATGAGCGTGAACTGCAGCATTGTCTGGCCCAACCTGACCGTCGCGACCCCGAATGCGTTCGACTGCTCTCTCAGCATTTAGTTGAAGAGCACTTGAACCCAATCCTTCGCCGCAGCCAGCTCGGCGAGACCAACCGTCAACACCTTCACGAGGTTGTCCAAGTCCTCACCCGCCTTTGTGTATAAAACACAATCCTCCCCGCAACTTTTATTAGTTCGCGGGGATTTTTTATGTTTGACTTAAAAATTAGCCTTGTATATAATTCCCCAGCAAACAAACTAACAAAATAAATGGCACCAGTACCAAAAAAACATTTATCGAACGTCAGACAAGGCAAAAGACGAGCAACATTATCAGTTGCAGGCGTCAAAACCGTCCTGTGCAAAAATTGTAACTCACCCAAACTTCCTCACCGTATTTGCCCAAGCTGCAATACGTACAAAACACGCAGCTATTAACCTTTGTTATCAGTTTTTCCCAAAATCACTTAAATAATCACTTCGGCAATAGGATTTATTTTGTCTAATTCAGGTATAATCGTAATTAAGATAAGCCAAACAAGCTAAGCGATGAAATCAAAAACCGATCCGCGCCACAAGCACAGAATCAGACTTGTACGCATGCTCTTTGCTTACGAATTTGACAATACTCAGGCAGATTTTTCCGAAATTATCCCGATTACTAAACATCTCGACCAAATTGACGAACTAATCGCAAAAAATGCACCCGCCTGGCCGATTGACCAAATCTCCAAAATCGACCTAGCTGTTTTACGTCTGGCTGTCTATGAATTAACACTCGACAAGACCCAACCGCAAAAGGTTGTTATTGATGAAGCGATCGAACTTGGCAAAGAATTTGGCAATGAACATACCAGCTCATTCGTTAATGGTGTACTTGGATCGGTCGTCAAGGAAATTCCTCAGCCTGAAAGCCAACCAAAGGAACAAACAGAAGTTGATAAAGTAGAAAAATAAAGGGTTGTTTTTTGATATTTTTTTCCTGTAAGATACAGTTTAGCTATGGAAACACTAAACCAAGTTATCAAAATCGTTGCAGAAGTAACAGGCAATCTCATTGAGGATGTTAACGAAACCTCCGACCTCAGAATTGACCTTAATCTATCAGAACTCGAAATAAAAGATATCCTTACCGCTCTGGAGGAAGAGTTTGACATCGACTTAACCCACTCTGACATTGAGGAGATCAATACCGTTCACGATTTGGCATCGGAAGTTGAGGACAAACTTTAAATTACAAAAATTTTATTGTGACCAAAAAAACCAATACCGAACTTCTTTACGACAATTTCCCAGTCGCTGAAGCAGAAAAGGCAATCGGAGTTAAGTTTAAAAATCCAAAACTTCTTGCTAATGCATTTGTACATCGATCTTACCTTAACGAAGTATCGGCACCGGATACGGTTTTTACTCACGACAACGAACGACTAGAATTCCTCGGCGACAGTGTCCTGTCACTAATTGTCTCTGAACAGCTATATTTAACTTACCCGGACCAAAAAGAGGGAATACTCACTCACTACCGCTCAGTTCTAGTCCGCACCGAAAGTCTGGCCGACATGACGACTCAACTGGATTTAGCCAAATTCCTATTCCTCTCTAAAGGAGAGCATGAACGGGGCGGAGTAAAGACAAAATCGATTCTGGCCAACACATACGAAGCGGTACTTGGAGCAATTTTTCTCGATTCCGGCATCTCCACAGCCAAAAAATTCGTTTTCCGAACCTTACTCAAAAAACCGTCCGAAGATTTAGAAAATTCACTGCTCGACCCTAAAAGCCGGCTACAAGAAACCGTACAAAAACGCTTCAAAAGTTCACCTTTTTACAAAACCGTATCCGAAAGCGGTCCTGATCACGCCAAAACATTCACAGTTGAAGTTTCGATCAATCGAGTCGTATCAGGTACAGGAACCGGCAACAGTAAACAAGAAGCCCAGCAGGAAGCAGCTAAAGCTGCGCTTCAAAACCTAAGTAATAATACAAAAAGCCAAGCTTGACACAGCTTCAATTGCCAGTATAATCGCTTAAGCATAAATACTAACTTAATTATGGTAAAAATTAGACTTACTAGAACCGGCAAAAGAGGCAATCCAACATACCGAGTAATTGCGGTGGATTCTCGTGGCCCAAGAGACGGAAAATTCCTTGAGATCCTTGGCACTTACAATCCCAAAACCCAACCGGCATCTATCGAACTTAATAAGGAACGAATTGAAAATTGGGTCAAAAACGGCGCTCAACTTTCTCCTACTGTACGCTCACTAATGGCAAAATAATGAAAGATTTCGTCCTGTTTATTTTAGAATCAATTGTCGACCATCCAGAATCAGTCAATGTCAACGAAGAAACGACCGATAGCGAAACCAAGCTCACAATCACCGTCCATCAGGACGATATTGGCCAGGTGATCGGGAAAAACGGCCGCATTATCCGCTCGATCAGGTCACTGGTAGGTATTCTAGCTACTCAGCAGGGTACATACTGCCGTGTTGAAATCGCCGAGTAATTTTTTACGCAGTAAATACTACCTCCTTACAGACTACACAATCTCTATATTCGGATTTTTGTATAAGTAAAAAACCACTATGACGATCAACGTTCTTACACTTTTTCCAGAAATAATTAATACCTATACCCAAACCTCGATTATTGGTCGAGCGATCAAAGACAATAAAATCAACATTAATGTATTTAATTTGCGTGATTTTGGTATAAAACAAAGAAAAATGGTTGACGGCAAACCATACGGAGGCGGCGGAGGAATGGTTCTTAGGGTAGACGTGATCGACTCCGCCATCCGGCATATTCGCCAGTCAGACCCAAAAACCAAAATAATTCTTCTTTGTCCAACTGGAGAAACATATAACCAAGAAACAGCGACAAAATTCTCCAAGATTAAGTCGATTACCTTAATTTGCGGCCACTACCAGGGCTACGACCAACGCGTTTACGGTTTGGCTGACCAAACAATCTCAATAGGCGACTATATCACTACCGGTGGTGAAATAGCCGCACTCGCAATCCTTGACTCAGTGACACGACTTCAGCCGGAAGTACTTAACCCGGACTCATTAATTGACGAAACCTTTCAGGATGATTTGACTGAAGCACCACTTTATACCGAACCTGTTAATTTCAAAAACCAAAAAGTGCCTGAGGTACTTCTTACAGGCCATCACAAAATCATTAAGGAATTTCGCCAAAAAAATCGCAAAAAAATCCCCGCCAGGTAAAACCTGAAACGGGGAATTAATGAGAGCCCTTGTGCCCAGCTACAGCGTAACACCGTGGCTTGACGCGATCTTCTGCAATGCAGAGACAAGCTCTTTCGGTAATTCGCTGGCACGCTGAGCCAGAACGAACCTCACGAACTCAGCATCCGGCTCTGCGATCAGAGCGGCAGGGGAATCGGATTCTCCGAAGATCTCGATGAAAACCTCGACCTACCCAAACCAACTCTTCATCAACCAAAAAGATGCTTCTCCTTAAGCTAACTCCCTTGATTATATCATTATTTAGACATTAATTCAAATACTATAGGATGATATAATCCTTAATTATTAACACACTATCTAAACAGTAAAACTAATATAAAATTCCGACAAAATTTAGGAAAAATTAAAACGGATTTTCAACAGAACCTGTTGATTTGAGATCCGGCAGAGTAGAAACCACGCGATAACCTTTGATCTTAGCAATCGCATCAGTCTCGTCTTTTGTCAGCTTGACTAACGGTGTTTTCGGATCAGGTAACGTCGCCGGCAAGCTCTTGTAATAGGCCACACCAGAAACCAACACTCTTACAATACCTAACGCAGCGTCACCTTCGGTAGAAATATTTATTTGATTAAGATCAATTAGTCTTAATGTCAAAGGAAATGATGCTAAAAATTGCTCGACTTGAGCATAAGGCCCGGTCATTGTTGATTGAAAATCAAAGGTTTCCACTCCATCGACATACTTCGATCCATTCGGCACACTTGCTTCATCAGCGGATATCTGAGCCGCTGTTTCTTGAGAAACAGGCTGAATCGTAGCCGAGCCTGAGGATTCTTTCTGAACATATCTAAGTTTTCCAGGAGCAACTTGAATAGTCTGCATCAATAACCCATTTTCAGCGGCCAATCTTTGCATTCCTGCCACCAGACCAATCGCATCCTTAGAAGAGGGAACGGCTGAGTTTAATAATGTTATTTCGCTCGACAACTGAGAAGAATTTTCCGAGGTCAAAAGCTTATTTTTCTCTTCAAGATTTTTCAGATCCTGATTGGTTGTACTAATACTTTTATACAAATCTATAGTCTCGTTCAGTTTCGGAAAACCTACAGTAAACAACACTACAACCATCACCAACAGCGCCAACGCGGGAATTAACACCCCCTTGGCCCTTTTTGCCTCTTTTTTAATGATCGGATTATTGTTAATTGCGGGCGTAAAATCCATATTTATTTCCCTCCTAATGTCGCTACTATGGCACTAACCGTAAAATCAAAACTACCGTCTTCACGGCCCTGTAGAGAGCTCAGATTAACCTCACTGAACATCTTGCCACCTTTAGACGGATCAAGCAGTAAAGATGTGAATGTAGACAGGTCTTGAGCAGACAAAGCCTTACCATTGATGGTGATCGAATTTCCTTCCTTAAAATTAAAATCAGTAAAACGAACGCCATCCGGCAGGATACTTTTTAGTGTCCTAAACATGCCTATGTAATCAATCCTTTGATTGAGAATATTCTTTACACCAACTGCTTTTTCATTCCTAACTAGCAACTTCGATTCTGTGGTCTGTTTGGAAACAATTTGATCCTCCAAAGTTTTGGTCTTGGCCGCCAAGCTAGCAAGCTGACCATTTACCCAAAAGCTTGCACCAAAAATAAGCGCAATAAAGATCGCAAACAAAATCAATAAACCAATCACTAATTTCTGTAGAGGGGACGCTTTTCTGGACTGTGCCGCCAATACATCCTGGGGCAGCAAGTTAATGTCGGACATCTTATTCAGTTAATATTAATAAACTAATCATATACATTTTCAGCTTCGTAGAGCAAGCCCCGCCGGCGTAACGAATATACTCTTGATCGCGGCCAGGTCCGAAGGAATATTGCTGGGATCAATTTGGATAAACGGATCGGTCAATTCAGCCTCAAGTCCTAAACGTTCGGTCAAATACTGGGTCAAACCGGGCAAGTTAGCACCCGGTCCAAAAACACTAATTCTTTTGACGGGAAAAAGCGGTTCCGTCGCCGAAGCAAGTGCGACTGTTCGGCCAATTTCTGCGACAACTAATTCAAAAACCGGAGCAATTGTTGCGGCAATTTTACCCTCCATCTGATCTTTCAGTAACCCGTAAGCGTCACGATATTCTTTTGCTTGCAACTCAGACAAACCCAGCTCGGCCACCAGAGCCCGACTTAACGCTTTTGCTCCAGTAGTTATCGATCTTGAATACGTCGTTTTACCGTCACGAAAAACAAAAAAATCGGCCCCATCCTCTTTAAGTGAAACCCCCAAAGTCACCGGCGACCCCGGCGGAGCAACTATTCTGGCTGAAGCCGTACCTTCGCTTTCCATCGAAGTTATTTTTAAACCCGCATGGGTACAAAGTTCAAAAAAATGATTAACTATTTTTAGCGGGGCAGCTACCAAAAAAACCTTCATTTTTTCCGCCGGATTCTCTGGGCGTGAAACAATTTCCCAGGTTATCGACACATCCTTGATCGGAAATGGCAGATACTGCTCTGCTTCCCACTTGATCGCGGAAGATAATTCACGCTCGGTCAAATTTGGCATCTCAATAATACGGCTAAAAACTTGAGACTCAGGCAGAGACAGATAGATATTGTCTTTTTGAACTTTTGATGCAGAAAAAAGCTTTTTAAGCGCATCAATAACCGGCGCAGTATGCTCTGGGGCTTCTGATAGAGGATTGATACCCAGAGGCAAATCTACTTTACCCCAACCAGATAGCTTCCTAGGTTTGTCATCGGTCAGAGCAATTACTTTAACCGTCGTAGAAGAGATATCAAGACCAACACAAATATTCGCGCTCATTACATTTACTATAACTGTTATGAAAAAAACTTTCCTCTAAAAATTTCCCCAAACCTACTGTTTAATTATTCCGTTCGCCCCAAACAATACATAATCAAATATTGCAGGCAAAGCCGGCTTACTTTTAACCACCTGAACAGCACGGGTCAAATTACTTTGACCGCCCTGTTCACCAATTGGTACACGGGCTTCGGACACGGTTACATCAACCTGTTGGGGAATTATAGCCGGGCTAGCATTTATAGAAGTGGTACCGCTTTCAACATAAATCGTCGCTGTATTATAAATTGCCCTGATTCTTACCAGTTTAGTATTCGGGTTCAAAAATATCTCAGTTCTTGCCTGGAATGACTTACCGCCAGGAGAAGTAAACCCTGCAGCCGGTGCAGAAGCCGATGCAAAACCATTTGCCCTGGATGAACCCGGAGGATTTAGTGCCGCCTTACCACGGACCGAACCTGCATTCGGCGGAATGATCACATTACTTGAGGCGTCGACATCAATTAACGTAAACTCAACCGAAGGGGGATTGGTCAGCTCATCGGAACCCGACGCACTATTACCCCAATACAAAATAATACTGCTGGCAGTTCTACCTTGGGCAGTATCAACCTTAATTTCCTGAACCCCGCCACTGCTCAACACTGTTTCAACATAACTCAAACTTTGACTGGTTACATCCACAGCTACCGAGCTACCACCTACATCAACATTAAAACTTTCCGCAAAACTCGCATTTCCACTACCTAGCGCCTTTTCAATACCAGCCTCAGCCGCACTGAAAGCTCGTTGAGAAAACTCTGACTGGGTAGATACTCTTAAATTAGTTAGGGACCTTGTTGCTACAGACAAACCGATTGCCAACGCCACTACCATTATCAGCAAAATCACAATCAAAATTTGTCCTTGAGAATTCGATCGTTTGGGCATGTTTATTAGTTACATCCTCAGCATAGAGTCAAATGTGTATCAATGTCAAATCCTTAAAATTCATAAGTTCTAGACACCACAGCTGATTCGATTTTTATACTAGCCTGATACTCCGGCCGATTAGGTGAACCGACTGGCTGACTGATATTAAATGAATATTTCAAAGCAGGTGGTTCTTTGCCACTTGCACCGTTTACCACTTCAAAATCACAACCGGTCACATTGACCCCAATGGTATTATCACTCGCGCTATAAAAAGTAAGACCGGTCGTTACACCGCTGTTTGTTATTTCCAAACGACCGTTTGTCGATGAAGTACCGTTGACACAACTCAACAGGGAACTGACACCGTCAGCGTCAATAATCGTCACTTGAGTCGCACTGACCAAAACTAGATCCCTCGCGGACTGGATCTTCCTTGTAATCTGCTCAGACGCGTTTCTGCCTGCCTCTTTAACGTTGATCTGTGCCTGAGTCTTGTTACTGGTCGAAACCGTTGAAATAAATACTGAAGTTCCCGCCGTAAGCACAATACCCAAGATCGCCATCACCACCAAAACTTCAACGATCGTAAAACCGGCACTTTTAAGTGAATTGCTCATACCTAAAAACTAAAATCTCCTGTATTACAACTATTCACATCAGCCGCGGTATAAGTCAAACTACCCTGAGTCCAGTCAGTTAAAATCGTCTTCTTTTTTGAGTATCTCGCCCCGGTGGCGTCATCAAACCTAACCGTTGCGTAGACACAAACTGCATACTGCCCTAAATTAGTATTGATCCTCTCAATTCTGGCCTTTGGATAAAAATCAGTATTATCAATATTTACTGCCACCGGTAATGAAGCACACGAAACAGCAACCGTCAAATTAAAATCTGCCGGTGTTCCCGAAAAACCATAGCATGCTCCAGCCAGTGCATTAAAACCTGTCCAGTCATCAGCCGTGATTCTTCGGTCACGTTCCGCCCGAACTTCCTCAATCATTTTTTGACTCAACTCCGAAGCGATCGACTGATTCTGAGAAAATCTTGAATCTTTTACCGAAATCAGTGATGCCGAAATCAACGACACGGATATCAAGACAACAATCGCAGAGGCGATCAAAACTTCTATAAGCGTTTGTCCACGATCATTAATTTTCGTTAATCTACTTGGTCGCATAAACCTCTCCTGATCTAGTGATAATAACCCGATACGTATTATCGCTAGGATCACTAATGCTAGTATTGGTTAAAGTAATCTCCACCTGCTGGGTCGCGATCACCGGAATTGAAGCAAACGAAATCGGATAGTAACTAATTCTGCCATTAACCGGAGCAAAAAGTCCAAAAATCAAACTTGGCTGTGACACCCCATCGATACGAATACTGCTTATTTCAACTCGACTATTTTTCGTTGCCTTGCTCTCGGTATTAAATGCAACGATATTATTTACAGCGTTTTTACAGGCACCGGAAATACTGTAAGTATTCTGACCAGCACCAGCCTGCATTGAAAAATACCAACCAAAAAGCGTGTCCGTCACCGCACAGGTCGCACCTTTCGATCCCGACAAGGACCGGCTTTGAGCTAACCTAATATCACTTTTTAACTCCTCCGCCGACAGCTTAAGATCCTGATTTTGTTGAAAACTCGTAAACGAAGGAATAACCAATGCCGCCAAAAACCCCATGATCACTACCACAACCAGTAATTCAATTATGGAATAACCTTTTTTATTTCTGGGCAGATATCGTTGCATAATTAACTTAATATTAGTTTTTACTTCTGCTTTTGTCCAAACACCAACTTATGCAACTATAGTCTTGCGACATACCAACTCAAAATCTCCTTACCCCAGAACCATGCAATTACAAAACCAAAAATCAAAAATGGACCAAAGGGCACTGCTTGTTTCAAACCTTTCTTATTAACACTCATTAATCCGACCCCAAAAACCGCACCAAAAATAAACGAGAGCATTAACCCCAAAATAACAACTGGAGCCCCCAAACCATATCCCATCCAGAAAGCCAAACCCACATCACCTAATCCTATCCCTTTGAACTTCGTTATCAGCCACAAAATTACAAAAAATCCAACCGCGACCAGCATACCCAACAATCTGCTAGCTGAAAGATCAAAACCCGTTATTACTAATAAAACAAATAAGCCTAAAGCATTAAGTTGATGGGGAAGTATGTAATAAAAAATATCAATCACCATCAAAAAACTCATAATCAAAAGTAAAAAAACTAACAGAATAAGATTTGATATCTCGAAAAATTCCAATCTAGTCCAAATTCCCCATGCAAAAATCACCCATAATAACCCAACACTTAACTCGCTGACAAAATAGCTCCGATCGATCCTTACACTGCAATACCTGCATCTACCTTTTGTAAACAAAAAACTTAGTATCGGCACCAAATCCCGATAATTAAGATCATGTTCACATTTCGGACAAAATGATCTTTTTTTTAGCAAAAACTTCTTATTTGTCTCAAGCCGATAGGATAACGATCCAAAAAAACTCGCCATTACCACCCCAAATACAAAAGCAAAAGACATAAACCAGATCAAAAAACCAATTTCCATATTAAATGCGATTATAACTTTTTGAAGTATTTTATAAACTTGGTCTCGGCCAAACTGGACCGGCTGAAGTACACCACCAGTAGGTTTTACGAATCAACGAATCGTATACAAAATATACTTCGGAATTATTTCCGTAAGTATATGTAGCAGACGAACAGCTTGGCGAAAATGTTGTGTCCTCACGACCTTTTTCGCCTTCGATCTTTGTCGCATTAAGCAGAGCATAAATCCTGAATCTTGATCCGCTACTATCCGAATCATAAACTAGCCCCTTATTTCTTACCTCTTTAACGATTTTGCTTGCGACCAATATTTCGTCCCAACCCCGATCTCCGCTTACACCTCCTGGACACATGGTCGAAGTACCCGCACATCCCTCGTTTGGAGCCGAAAGTGTACCTGGGTTTGCCGGCGCAGTCGTGACACCCAGAATATATTTCCCGTTATTTTCCGCTCCGTAAGCCTCCATCGCGCCAGCGATCTGACTTATTTCAGCCTTTATCGAAGTATCTTTTGCTTTGGCAATTTGTGAAGCCGGATCGACCAAACTAAAGGCGATCCCAGACAAAACCCCAACCAAGGATATGGTTATTAATAATTCAATTAATGTAAAACCCTTATGCATTCTATTATTACTTCCGCCCCAAGCCATGGATTCTAAGTAAGTGTCTATCCTATGAACAACTCAATACCTAGAACCCATAGAAAACGGGCAGTTTTTCTATACATACCTTTACAGGGCAGTTGGAGCCGTACCAGACGCATGACAGTGCCAGTATGGCTTTCCGGCCGTGGTGTCATAGACATAGAACACCGCAGCTGAACCACCAGGGTAAGCAGCTGAACAAGTCGTAGTTGCTCCACCACCTGCTTGGTCATTAGCGCCTTCTTCCCAGGCCAATTGGGTCGCTGCTAACTGACGATAGACCCTAAATGTCGTACCTGCGGCTGTTGAATCATAAACAACCGTTTGATCACGCACGTTTTTGATCTCACCCGAAGTAACTAAGGTAGAATCCCAGGTACCCGCGCTTGCCGCGCCTTCAACCGCACCGGACAACGAACCGGTTACACCTTGAATATAGATCGCATTGTGTGAAACACCATACGCCTCTAAGGCTCCGGCAATCTGTGAAATATCAGATTTACGTCCGGCATCACCAGCGCGCTGGATCTGCTTTGCAGGGTCGATTGCAATCAAAACGACACCAGCTAACACACCAATAATCGCGATAGTAACCAGAAGTTCAATTAAGGTAAAACCTCTTTTTATTTGCTTATTAATAATATTTCACCTCCTTTCAAGAATTTTTCTAAAATTTGCTTGTAAGATTGTAGATTGGCAGAATAATCGAAATAACCAATAACCCCACCCCTAATCCTAAGATAACCAAAATAAACGGCTCCAGAGCCGTAGTGACATTTTTCACCAGCTGATCAGCCTCGGCTTCAAAATAATTCGCCAAACGATTCAATACGTCATCCAGCTTACCGGTTTCTTCACCCACTTTTACCATCTGCGAAACGATCGGAGGGAAAATATCGGACTGATCGATCTGATCATACAATTGTGCTCCCTTTTCGATCTTGTCGATCGACAAATAGAGCTCCTTCTCATAATTAACATTGTTTACAATGCCTGTGCTGATTCTTAATGACTCAATTATCGGCACTCCGGCCTCAAGCAATAATCCTAAAGTTCTGGTAAATTCCACTAAGATTATTCCCCGATTTATTCTTCCAAATACCGGAATTTTCAGCTTCAAATCATCAAAGAACGCCCGTCCCGATTCGGTCTTACCCCAATATTGATAAAAAAATACCAACCCCACCACACCACCAATAATCAGATACCAAAAATTAACAAAAAACTCAGACACTCCGATCAGTATCAATGTCGGCAGCGGCAGATCCGCACCAATGTCCTTGTAAAGATCTGCTAGCTTAGGAATCACAAAAACCATCATCACAAATATAACTACAAACATCAGTACTAACAAAATAGCCGGATAGAGTAGAGCTCCTCTTACTTTACTATGGAAGCTTCGCGATTTTTCCAAAGAGTCTGCCAGTCTGGCAAAGATTTTATCAATCACACCACCGGCCTCACCAGCCTTAACCAAATTTACATAAACACGGCTGAATACATCTGGATGCTTACCCATCGCACCCCCCAAACTCATTCCACCCTCAACATCCTTTCCGACTTGATCCAAAACCGCAGAAAAATGCGCATTCTTAGTCTGTTTTTTGAGAATATTCATGCTCTCAGCAAAAGGCAGGCCTGCATTAACCATACTTGAAAGCTGTCTGGTAAATACCGCCACATCACCCTCGCTTACCTTCCCGAACAAACTGCCAAACGACAGGTTGCTCAGTCCGCCTTTTTTATTCTCCGTGATCGTAATCGGGGTTAGATTATTCTGACGAATGACGTTAAGTGCCTGGTCGACATTACTCGCCTCGACCGAACCCTTAACGGTATCTCCGTTGACCGCCTTAGCTGTATATAAAAAATTTGCCATTAATTATTTTTATACGCCTCTAACTAATCTCATTAACTGATCTGGCCTGGTCGAGTAGGAAAGTCCAACCTCTTCAGAAATCCTGCCAGCCTTAATAAGAGTTGCAAGTGAAGCATCAAGCGTAACCATGCCTTGCTCACTCGACGTTTGAAGTGCTGAATCAATTTGGTGAGTTTTACCCTCGCGAATCAGATTCCTGATCGCCGGCGTTCCGATTAATATTTCAACCGCCGGAACTCGCCCTCCGCCCATTGCCGGCATCAATCGCTGCGAAACAATTCCGGCTAGGGTATTGCTAAGTTGAATCCTGACCTGCTCCTGCTGGTTCTCGGGAAAAACGTCCACAATTCTATCGATAGTCTGTGAAGCAGAATTAGTGTGTAACGTCGCAAACACTAAATGTCCGGTCTCGGCAATTGTCAATGCCGCCGCAATCGTTTCATAGTCTCGCATCTCACCAACCAAAACTACATTAGGATCCTCACGCAGAGCAGAACGCAAGGCAATATCCCAGGAATGCGTGTCCAAATGCAATTCACGCTGTGAAACCAGTGCCCTTCCTCGGGGATAGACATACTCGATCGGATCCTCGATCGTCAAAATATGCATCGGATTGTCAAGATTAATCTCATTAATGATCGAAGCCAAAGTTGTCGATTTTCCATGGCCGGTTGGACCAGTTACCAGCACAAAACCCTGCCTCATCTTGGCAAAATTATGCAAACTCTTCGGTAGCTGTAACTCTTCGATCGTCTTAATATTAGACGGAATCAACCTCAAAGAAGCCGATAGATAACCTTTTTGATAATAGGCATTCACCCTAAATCTCGCTACATCACCCAATCCAAAAGAAAAATCTAACTCCTTATTTACCAAGATCAACTCCTTTTGCTCGCTAGTCAACAGATCAAATATCAACACCTGAGCCGCTTCTAATGTCAAAATATCCTCACCTGGAATTGCCGTCAAATCACCATCGACCCGATACATCGGAGGCTGACCAACTACCAGGTGCAGATCACTTGCATCTTTTTTAATTACCGTCTCTAATAGTTGCTGTATCGACATCATATTTTTGTTTTTAACTTGTAATTCAATTCTTGCATATCTATTTATTCTTGGGCCACCCTTAATACTTCTTCGATCGTCGTAATACCCTCGACAACCTTCAAATACCCATCCTGCTTCATCGTCACCATTCCATCCTCAATTGCTTGTCGCTCGATCGACTCGCTGGTTTCCCGTTCGAGAATCAATCTGCCGACTTTTTCATTAAGAATTAATACTTCATAAATACCGATTCGCCCTAAATAACCGGTGCCGTTACATTCCTCGCAGCCCTTTCCCCGATAGAGAATCATCTGTCCCTGACTTAATTTGATATCCAAAAGCTTACCTAAAACATTTCTGATATCCGTCGCCACCTCCGGAACCGGCATATACTGTTCCCGGCAACTTACACAGATCTTACGTACAACCCTCTGACCGATAACGGCTGTAATCGAACTGGCGATCAAATAAGGCTCAATTTTCATATCCAACAGTCTCGGTAATGCCCCTGCGGCATTATTTGTATGAACAGTCGAAAAAACCATATGCCCAGTCAGCGCCGCCTGCACAGCCAAATCGGCGGTTTCCTCGTCTCGAATTTCACCAACCATAATAATGTTGGGATCTTGTCTCAAAAAAGACCTCAGTCCGGAAGCAAAAGTAAGACCGGCTAAGGTATTGATTTGTACCTGATTAACCCCGGCGATCTGGTACTCGACCGGATCTTCAAGCGTAAGAATGTTGACTTTTGCTGTATTCAGTCGTGCCAAAGCAGAGTAGAGTGTGGTCGTTTTACCGCTCCCGGTTGGTCCGGTAATAAGCATAACGCCGTGCGGACGTGTCAATTGCGTTTCAACGTTTTTTAATGCCGAACCTCTCAATCCCAAATCGGACAAAGTCGGTATACCTCCGGACTTTTTAAGAAGTCTCATAACCACTTTCTCTCCCCAAGTCGTCGGCAAACTCGATACACGCAAATCAATTGCCTCCTGTCCCGATTCAAAATCAAATCTTCCATCTTGTGGCAGACGCTTTTCGTCAATTTTTAGTTTTGCCAGAATTTTGATACGTGTTGTGATCGCTTCATGAACCTTTTTCGGAAGAATCAATTTCTCATGCAAAATTCCATCAATTCGGTATCGCACGCGAACTTTATCTTCCATTGGTTCAATATGAATATCTGAAGCCTTGATTTTGATTCCATATTCCAAAAGCTGTGAAACAACCTTAGCAATTGGAGCATTATAAAGCGTTTCAGCCTTGACCTTATTAACCCCAGCTTCACTTGCGACTACACTTGTATTTGCCTCTTTCAAGACCTCGCCAATATCACCAGTCAAACTTTGGGAGTAGGCAAGCGCAATCGCATCCTTGATCTCATTCTCACCGGACAAAAAGACCTTAATACCCATATTTGTCCGCTGCTCAAGGAATTTCACAACCTGAAGATTAAGCGGGTCGTCCAGCGCAACCCAAAGATCATTCAAATGTCTCTCAAATGGAATCATTCCGTACTGCCTGGCAACCTGCTCAGGAACCAGGGTCAAAACATCCGGCGAGATCGTCTTACCGGCGATCTGCACATATGGGACACCAAAAAGGATCGATTTCGCCTCGGCTATTTGTTGATCTGTCGCCAGCTCTTTTTCTTTCAAAAGATCGTCAACCTTCTTACCGGTCGAAACAACCTCTAGCTTTAGCTGGTCGTAATCTTTTTTCTTGAGAATATTCTGACTAAGCAGAATGTCTTCGATTGTCGTAAGCGTCTTAGCCGGAGCGGATTGCATCGCTCCAACCAAATTGGGGGCAGTAGCAGGCATAAATTTTTTGGTTAGCAAACAAAGTCTATGGAAGAAGCAAACTTATATATTGGCCTTATCTAAGGGTAACTTCATCACTTTTTGCTAAACCTCTTAACATATAATATCCTTCATCACTGTTATAGCTGTCAACAATATAAAGGGTAATATGTCGAATTCTGATACCAACCTCTTTCAACCACGTCTTCTAGTCAACCAATTAGACGATGGGGTCATACTTAATATTTTTCGTACACTCAATATTGACCTTAATCTCTCCAGCCCTGATGTCATTAAAATCACGCCAGCCAAGGAGTTCTCAATCGAAGACGCACGCCTCGTCATCAAAAAGGCCTCACTTAGTCCGCTTTTTGCCAGCCACAAAGTAATTTTGATCGAAAACTTCACCAACGCCTCGATCGAAGCTCAAAATAGCCTGCTCAAAATACTCGAAGAGCCACCAGCCTCCACTTTGATCATTATTCGCTCAGAAACCAAAAACAACATTCTGCCAACAATTCTTTCCCGTGTAATCACCGTCACCCGATCACCTGCAAAGTCCGCGGTTGCTGACCAGGCTCAGATTCAACAAGCATCAACGCTTATCAGTCAACTGGTTTCACCCAAACTTGATCTGGGTCAAAAACTTAATCTAATCACCCCATATAAAGAAGCGGAACTGAGATTTCTACTCAAATTTATGCTGCTAGCACTCAACCGAACTGACCTTACCAAAAATGAGATCTTTCTGGCGAAATCCCTACTTGATATTAACAATCTAACCAAGATCAATATTCGCTTGCGACTGGCTCTGGACAATCTAATCATCGCACTCGACCAACAAATTCATCCATAATCCTATAGTATTTGATTTTTGAGCCAAAATATCGTACAATAAGACCCATAGCTCATTAAATCGGAGGAGTTTTGGGAACAGACCACAAGCCGTCTGATGATGCTGTCGCAGAGTACCTGCGCAGCTTTCACGGCCAACTTCTGCCACCGCAAGTTTTCTACGCGATTGCAGAAACAATGGCCCTGCCGTACATCGAACTGGTAATCTTCCACCCGACAGCGAAGCAGTCGGAAGTCCTCCTAACCAAAAGGGAAGAGGACGACCCCTACTTCCCGGGACTATGGCACGTACCGGGCACGCTCCTGCGTGCAACAGACCTCGACAAGCCGGGCGACCGCTTCGATCTGGCCATCAACCGAATCGTCAGCGAAGAGCTCGGTGGCATGTCCATCAGCCGTCCGACACACACCGGTATGTACTTCCATGGAGTTACCCGCGGCGTTGGTCTCTCGATCATTCACACGGCACTGGCTCAAAGCACACCCACAGTCGGACAGTTTTTCCCGGTAAGCAGACTGCCCGAAGACATCATCCAAGAACAGGCGGTCTTCATCCGGCAAACAGTGATTGCAAAAACCAGGCGGATGAAGTAACAACGCCGAAACAGAACCCGACCACCGACCCGCATTTATCTATAAACGGTAAATTCGGGTCTTTTTTTATTGTCAATTTGCCTTAAAGCTTAGGCCTATGCTAGAATCTTTTAGTCTCATTCGAGGCTAAATTACACCCTTAAATTGATCTAATCAATACTAAACAACCAGATTAAATGGCAGATAATTCCACATACGAAGCAAAAGATATTCAAGTTCTAGAAGGACTGGAACCGGTTCGCAAAAGACCGGGAATGTACATTGGCTCTACCGATGAACGTGGCCTTCACCACATGATTGTTGAGGTCGTCGACAATAGTATCGACGAAGCCCTTGCCGGCTTTGCCTCAGAAATTACCGTCGTTGTCCATCAAGACTCCTCAGTAACAGTCGCAGACAATGGAAGAGGAATTCCGGTCGATATTCACCCCAAGATGAAAAAATCCACCCTTGAGGTGGTCATGACTGTACTGCACGCCGGAGGTAAATTCACTGAAGGAGCGTACAAAGTTTCCGGTGGCCTGCATGGTGTCGGTGCATCCGTCGTCAACGCCCTAAGTGAATACGTGCGTGTAGAAGTCAAACGCGACAACAAGGTTTATGTGCAAGAATATTCCAGAGGCAAACCCAAAAAAGCCGTAGAAATTGGAAATGAAAACATCGAAACTTCTGCCAAACTTTTTCCGCGCCAAACAGGCACCAAAACAACCTTCAAGCCAGATCCTCAAATTTTTCCGGTCACCGAAATCTCCTTCAAACGCGTCAAAGATCAAATTCGCGAAAGAGCATATCTCGTTCCGAATATTTACTTTCACCTCTATGACGAACGCAATGGAGCCGAGTATCATTATTTCTTCGATGGTGGTATCAAATCACTGATCCGATCACTTAACCGCAACAAGCAAATAGTCAACGATCCAAGTTTTTATGTTTCTAAAGAAGTCGACGGAGTAAGCGTCGACGTTGTGATCCAATACAATCAAAGTTATGCCGAAACAATCGAGAGTTTTGTCAACGTCATCCGCACACCTGAAGGAGGCACACATGTAACCGGATTCAGAATGGCTCTAACCAGGGCAATTAATGACTACGCCAGATCAAAAGGCTTTCTAAAAGAAAAAGATCTCGCCCTAACCGGTGATGATATGAAGGAAGGACTTACTGCCGTCATTGCGATCCGCATGAGTTCCGAAGGGCTCCAGTTCGAAGGTCAAACCAAAAGCAAGCTTGGCAACTCTGAAGTTCAACCAATAGTTCAGAACATCGTCAAATCCGGCCTTGAAGAATACCTTGAAGAGAATCCTCGCGAGGCCACCAATATCATGAACAAGGTTATTCTCGCCGCCAAAGCCAGAATGGCTGCCCGCGCCGCCAAAGAAGCCGTTCTCAGAAAAGGCGCTCTTGAAGGAATGACTTTGCCCGGCAAACTCACTGATTGCCAAGAAAAAGACCCGGCCAAATGTGAACTTTATTTGGTCGAAGGGGATTCCGCTGGCGGTACCGCCAAAGGCGGACGCGACCGAAGATTCCAAGCAATCCTTCCGCTCAGGGGTAAGATCCTAAATACCGAAAGAGCCCGCCTTGATAAGGTTCTCGAGTTCGAAGAGATCAAAAACCTCATCATCGCACTTGGCACAGGAATAGGAGATACTTTCAATCTTGACAAGCTACGTTATCATCGCATTATGTTGATGACCGACGCGGATGTCGATGGTGACCACATCAACACATTATTACTGACATTTTTTTACCGCTACCTACCACAGATTGTCGAAAGCGGTTATGTGTACATCGCACAACCGCCACTATATAAAGTCAGTGTCGGGCAAAAATTCGAATATGCTTACAATGATGAAGAAAAGGACAAACAAGTTGAAAAACTTCGCGAACAAGGCAAAAATCCTTCAATTCAACGCTACAAAGGTCTCGGCGAAATGAATGCCGAACAGCTATGGGAAACCACTCTCAACCCTGAGCACCGTGTCGTCAAAAAAGTAACCGTCGAAGATGCGGCCGAAGCAGATGAAGTCTTTAATATGTTAATGGGTGACGAAGTTCCTCCCCGCAAAAGATTCATCCAGAGCCACGCTAAAATGGCTACACTTGATATCTAAACTATGGCAGAAAATACTGTAACCAACATCGATTATATCGGCAAAGTCATCGAAAGTGGCATTGTCGCCGAGATGAAACGCTCATATCTCGACTACGCCATGAGTGTTATTGTCGCACGTGCACTTCCTGACGTACGCGACGGTCTCAAACCAGTGCAACGCCGCATCATCTACGCCATGTATAAGATTGGCTTAACACATTCAGCTCACTACTCAAAATGTGCCAAGGTTGTCGGCGAGGTACTGGGTAAATATCACCCCCACGGCGATAGTCCGGTTTACGAAGCCCTAGTTAGAATGGCTCAGGATTTTTCACTCCGCTATCCATTGATCGATGGCCAAGGCAACTTCGGCTCAATCGACGGGGATCCTGCAGCTGCAATGCGTTATACAGAATGCCGTATGGCTGCAATCTCCAACGAACTTTTACGCGATATCGACAAAGACACTGTCACCTGGACCGACAACTTCGACGGTACACTCAAAGAACCGGATCTGCTTCCGGCCGTTATTCCGAATCTCTTACTTAATGGGGTGAATGGTATTGCCGTCGGTATGGCCACCAGTATTCCTCCTCACAACTTAAGCGAAGTCATTGACGCGACCACGCACCTAATCGACAACCCGGAAGCTTCAGTCGAAGATCTGCTGCAATTTATCAAAGGACCCGATTTTCCAACCGGAGGAATCGTCTACGACCAAACAGAGATCACCGCTGCTTACGCTACCGGTCGTGGCCGAATAATTACCCGAGCCAAAGCCGATATTGAAGAGCGGAAAAACGGCAAATTCCAAATTGTAGTTACCGAACTTCCGTACCAGGTCAACAAATCAGTCTTGATCCAAAAAATCGCTGATCTCGTACGCAACAAAAAGATTCAGGGTATCGCCGATCTGCGTGACGACTCCGATCGCAAGGGTATGCGTATTACGATCGAACTCCGACGCGATGCCAAACCACAATCCACCCTAAACAATCTCTTCAAACTCACCAGTATGCAACAGAGTTTTTCGGTCAATGCGGTTGGACTGATCGACGGAATTCCCCAAACTATGACTCTTAACATCATGCTTCACGAGTTTATTAAGCACCGTCAGAATGTAATTACCAAACGCAGTGAATTCGATCTCAAAGCGGCCAAAGCCAGAGAACATATCCTCGAGGGGCTAAAAATTGCCGTCGACAACATTGACGAAGTGATCCGTATTATTCGAGCCGCTGCTGATGTCGAAACAGCCAAAACCCAATTAATGTCCAAATTCAAACTTTCAGAACTTCAAGCTGTGGCGATTTTGGATATGCAACTAAGACGTTTAGCTGCACTGGAAAGGCTCAAGATCGAAGAAGAGCTTAAGCAGGTTCGTGAATTGATTGCTTATTTAGAAGACCTACTTGCGCATCCAGAAAAAATCCTTCAACTCGCCAAGACCGAACTGATCGAGATCAAAGAAAAATATGGTGATGCCCGTCGCACCAAGATCATCAAAAACAAGATTGGTGAATTTTCTGAAGAAGACCTCATTGCTAACGAACCAACCATCGTAACCATCACCAAAACAGGCTACATCAAGCGCCAATTACCCAATACTTTCAAAACTCAGCGCCGTGGCGGCAAGGGTATCTCCGGTATTACCACCAAAGAAGAAGACGTCGTCTCACACTTAATCCGCTGCCAAACCCACGATTCATTGATGTTCTTTACTAATCGCGGCCGGGTTTTCCAGCTTAAAACGCACGAAGTACCGGAAAGCTCACGAACCGCCAAAGGTCAAGCGATCATTAATCTTATCGATATTGAGCAACGGGAAGAAATATTATCTATACTACCGATCGCCAAGACCACATCGCCTGATGCCAATATTTTACTGGTAACCAAAAAAGGTATTGTCAAAAAAACGACCATCTCTAAGTTCAGCAATATCCGCCGTACTGGTATTATCGCTATCAATCTCGACAACGGCGACGAACTCCGTTGGGCCAAATTAACCAGCGGCTCAGACTACATTCTTATCGTTGCTGATAACGGACAATCAATTAAGTTCAATGAAAAAAACATCCGCCCAACCGCCCGGGACACTCGGGGGGTTAGGGGAATCAACCTCAAAAACGACGGCTCAGTCATCGGACTAACAGTAGGCCACATCGATAATGATAAAGACGAACTACTGATTGTCACTGAGAACGGATTTGGTAAAAAATCTTTCTCATCGGTCTGGACAATGCAGGGTAGGGGAGGCAAAGGAGTAAAAGCTGCCAATATTACCAGCAAAACTGGTAAAATTGTCTCTGCAGAACTAATTAATTCGTCCGATGAGTCTCTGGTCTTAACTTCCAAAAAAGGTCAGATCATCCGCCTGCCGATCAAAAACATTCCCCGGCTCGGTAGAGACACTCAAGGCGTTACCTTAATGCGTTTTAGCAAAGCTGGCGATACCGTCTCAGCAACAGCAACTATCGCCAAAGAAGAGCAAGAGGAAAAATCAGCCCCCCCCTTCCAGCTTCAGAGACAAAAACTGCCAAAGTAGCTAAAACTAAGATCACAAAACCCAAATCCAGCCCCGTAGCTGAAAAACCCAAGCTTAAACCCAGAGAATAATTCGCATAACTAAAGCAACGCCTGCTCGAAGAGAAGACACGAAGATTACAGCGTAATCTGGAGAACCCTATAGTATTTGACAATTAATCATCTATAATATATAATGGCTCCCGCAGTTAATTTGTTTTAGCTGTGCACATATAAAAATCATCAGGACTTTGCACTCCTGCTTCAAAAGCCATCCAGGGAGAAACACTTAGGAATATCCAGTTTTTTACACTGATATCTCTAAGCGCTTCCCCCTGGACTACCCACACTGGGATCCTACCGATTAGTCGGGAAAAGGGGCGCGGGGCAGGATGCGTCACGGAATCGACAAGGAGAACGATTTGCTGACACTAATAACTCCTCTGAACTCCCTATTCTGGGGGGGGGACGAAGAGAATTGGTGTCTCTCTGCCAAAACCAACCAAGCACTGGTGTTCAGGCTTCGCGTCTCTACGCATGAGACTCGGGTACCCACCTGCGCAAAAAGTGGTTATGGCTTATCCGTGCCTGTCCTTTTTCACCTGTTGTCCCGAGGGCTTTCGGGACCGCAAGGAGCGCGGACAGCCCGTCCGCGCTCCCCGGAGATGTCAAAAATGTGCCGTCATCCTCTGGCACTAGCGAAGGCCGCCCGCGAATATGGCCGGCCCGCACCGAGATACAAAGTCTCGTTGCGATTGACCAAAAGTGGCCGCCTTAAAACAGCCGCCACCGTTTCTGCCGTGACGCACAAGGCAGCGGCCTCGATCGCGAGGTAAAACCATGGGGGCATGAACCCCGACTGTGGGCACCGGCTCAATCGCGAGCCAAAGCCGGCAGCGGAAAATGCCACCCGCAAATAGACGGGGCTCGGTCCTGACGGACTGCGCCCCGACCACAACTCTGGGCCTTGGTGCAAAACGCACCAGGGCCTTTTTCTTATTCATTGACTATTAACCACAATTTGCTACAATCCAGCTCACTAATCACCAGAGCTTTTCTCTGCTTGAGTCTCAACAGCGAAACAAGAGCAGAAAGTCCCCATCCTTAAGGTGATTATCCTTCACAAACTGCGTCCCCATAAAAAGCGTTCACGGAAAAACCTCTCCAGTCACGCAACCTTATGGATATACAGCGAGTGAAGGTGTCACATCAGGTGAAGACGGCTCAACAATAGGCGTTAGCATTTTTATAGCTTCAGAGTGCGCTAGCTCGAAGCAAAAGATGCGAGTCGGTCGTCTTCACCTGAGATCCTTATCCCAATTTTTTTTTACATAACTTATGCGTGCTACAATCAAAATATATGAGAACATTTATTGTCAGTTGTGCCAAACCAGTTCTTTTGATACTTATCACTGTCGGATCGATTGTTGCAGTTTTTCAAACAAAGCTTGCGCCCGTTTTTCACACCACCCAGTCAATCAGTAACGACTTTTCGGTAACAGGCGAAGGATCCGTCGCCGTCGTACCTGATCAAGCCGAAATATCTCTTGGTATCCTAATCAACGACCTTAGTGTCAAATCTGCCCAGACCAAAGCTAACGAACGCATTAACTTAGTCAAGCAAGATTTGATCAAAATGGGAATTAAATCCGAAGATATCAAAACAAATAACTACAATATCAACCCCAACTATGACTTCACACTACCGACAAGAGCGATCAAAGACTACACGGTCAACATCACCCTTGGTATCAAAGTCAAAGACCTGAGCAAGGTTGGTACCGTGATCGACACAGCAACTGCCGGTGGTCTTAATACGGTTAACAGTCTGGAATTTAGTCTTACTGACCGCCAAAAAGCCCTCGATGAAGCTCGCAAACTTGCTGTCGCTGACGCGAAACGCAAGGCTCAAACCGCAGCAGATACTGCCGGAATTTCATTAGGCAAAATAACCTACTACAACGAATATGAACCAGGCACATCATACCCGGAACCGTATTACGACACGGGCTTCTCTAAACAGGGAATAGGTGGCAGTGAACAAACAGTTAATAAAAATACCGAAATTAATCCCGGTGGGGGAGAGATCAAGCTTGAGGTAACCCTAACATACAAAACACTCTAATAAATACCTTCCCGATTTGATAATATCTTAGATTAAGCACCTTAATCCAAAAAAACAAATTCGGTGGTATACCAAAAAACCGCCGAAGGGAAAGGGGAGAAAGACTCTGTTCGCGAAAGTTTTTAAGCGCCACCCCCAACTCGACGGGCTAGTTGAATCACTCCTCACACAGTACCCGACAGCTGCAAGGTTGGTGTTTTTTGAAAACAGTACCAACCGCCGCGGACTGAGTCTGGTTCTTTTCCGTCATCGCCCGATATTTACCGACTTTAACGGCCAACCAGTCCAGCCAAGCCCGGACAAACCCACCTATCGCCTTGCACAAATCAATTTCGACCTGGATCAGATCCCAATCGTGTCCAAGCGCGAACCCGGCAAGGACCTGACCATGGCCCCCGAACTGGCTTACGAACTGCTGACTGGCGCTGCAAAAAGCGTCAGGCATGCCCAGCCTCGATGGCACCTCGACGACCTCTTGTTTATGCCAACCATTCTGGTCTGCCAAACATCACTCTGGTGCTGAAAGAAATCATTTTATACTCCCACCTTACCCTGGGCACTTGGCCTGGTAAGGTGGGGTTTTCACAGACCATAATCTTTATTTCTATTCGTCCGCATTCTTTTTTCTTGAATGAAAAGCCTGATGCACCTCCCTAAGCTGACGATTCGTTACGTGGGTATATATTTGAGTGGTCGCAATATTTTTATGTCCCAACATCTCCTGTACACTTCGAATATCAGCACCATTATTCAATAGATCCGTCGCAAAAGAATGCCTTAAAGTGTGCGGAGTTGCTTTTATTGGTAGCTGTGCTTTTTTAACATAACTTTCAACGATTCTTTGAATGCTCCTAGAGGTTAACCTGTGGCTCTCATCATCATCCACAATCGACTTTTTACCCTTAAATCTAACAAATAACGGCTCGTAATGATCATCCCGAGCATTGAGGTATCTTGCAATCCAAGTGGCAGAATCTGGCGACAAAAACACCACTCGAACCCTGCGGCCCTTTCCCATAACTCCAAATTCACCCGAATTTAAATCTATCGAATCACGGTCCAAACTAACCATCTCAGAAACACGCAATCCGGTCGAAAAAAGCATCTCCAAAATAGCCTTATCCCTTAACCCGCTTAAACTATTAATATTCGGACTGTTCAACAACCGATTCAAATGATCCTGAGTCAAGAACTTTACCTGTCGACCCTCCTGCTTACCGAGCTCGATCTTGTCTGGAGACAAGACCTCCCGATCATTCTTGACCAAAAACCTTAACATTGCCCTTAGGGCAATCACATAATAATTCTGGGTTATTTTTTTAATAGGCTCGCCGTCCTGCGTTAATTTTCTTGATAAAAACAATCGAAACGACCTTATCTGTTTAATATCAACACTTTCGATGTCACTAATATTATTTTCGTTTGCCCAGCTGGCAAATACTTCCAAATAATGTTTATAGTCCCTAATCGTTAGGGGAGAGACATTACGCTCAACCTCCAAATACTCCAAAAACTCCCTAATCTCTTTCTCAAACTTATCAGTTTTTTCTTTTAACGAGTTTTTGGGAGTCTCCATATATCCACTCTATCACATTGTGCGACATATCACTTTTTAAGAAAAACCGGTCAGTCAATTCTTAAACCCATCAAAAAATAGTGGGTTAAGATTTAAAAAACCGGTACAAGGCGACGAAAACCTTAATCAAGCCGAGAGATTTGTGTAACAGAGGTACCAAAAGCCGCCCAAGCAAAAGCTCCAAGGAACAACGTTACATAAGCCCACGACACATCCTGAGTCACAATCCAAGCGGTCGCGCTTGCAAGCACTGCAACGACTAGACTCAGCAAGACAATCCGCCTGATTATGGATAATTTTGCCAAGAAACCGATAATCTCCGAAACAATCCTTTTAACAAACAAGTATTTGGCCTCCGAATATTTAATGTCCAGGAATCAAGTAAGATTTATACCACCTCAGCTGTAAAATACCGAGTATTTGAGGCTAAAAGCCCCTGATTGGGCCTAAAACGGCTTTTTATTAGTCGGGCAGGGTAGTCTATCGGATAAATTTTAATTTTTACAGCCATTTACCTCATAAATCCCGCAAAAAATATATAAATTTACACAATTGTATAAAACTATATCAAATTAATCATCATAGGCCCAGAAAAAAAGAAAGCAGAATCAAAATATATCAAAGAAAAAAAATTTTCAAAAAACATTTTTTTAAGTTTTTTCTAATTTTTATTGGTTTTCAACCCCACTCCATTTTTTTTATTTTACGTCGCAAAAGTTATATTGTACGACATATCATTTTTTACTTCTGACTCACTTATCTTGGGAGCAGTGCAGATCTAGATAACAAGCTCAATCAATCTATCCTTTTACCTTGTTCTTGATTAATGCTATTAGTCCCTACACCCTTACTACCTGATACCAACACACCTCTGCATTCAAGGCTAAATAGACCCTATAATATTCGAGTCTTATGTTAATAATTTAGATTGTTACAATAGGATAAACACTCAATTTTAAAGCTATTTTCATACTCCAACCTAATTGACAGAGAACAATACTTGTAAGCATCACACAGGGCAAGATGACCACCTACTTAAACAGACGAAGACCAGCTACGATCAAAATAAGTTATCCACAAACACACGTTTGTCACTCCCCGCCTTTAACTGTCATCAGTTTTCACACTTGTTTTCACGCTATTTTTCACAAGTATATCAAACTATATCAAAAATTCAAACATTAAAGCTAAATCGCCTTACTTCCCTATCTCAATATCGGTATCCAATTTTTCTCTTTTCACCCCTTCTCTTATCTTTTCTAATTGTCTTGATCTCAATAGAAATTTCTCTCAATCCGCAAGACCCATTACGATCAATGAGAATTAATTTTATTTAATTACTATAGGATATACAGAAAGCTAAACGGGCGTTAGCTGATCCAGCTGGTCGTCAGAAATAGCAGAACAAAAACCCCTGCTCCCAACAAAATATATTCAATCGCCGTTCGTCGAAACAAACGTTCCGAATAATAAGCCTGACTTAAACCCAGTAACATATACACCGCCGTTGTGACTGCTATAGCCTGAACCGTTGGCTCAGCTGGCCAAAAGGACAAAGTCAGCACGACTTGTGAAACGATCAATGTCAAAACCAACGTCATCTTAAGCAGTCGCTTAGTTAGCAAATCCTCCAACTCGAATGACCAGAGGGTCTGAAAAATCATCAATCCGCAAATTGTCGTCAAAATCAGCGTTAGAAATACAAAATTAAATCTTAAAGAGAATGTGACGTTGGCAATAATAAAAACCGAAATAAGTGTAAATAATAGCCCCACAGAATGAGCTGCACGCAGTAACGCAATCGTCCTGATAGCCGCAATATTGTAGACATTCTGGTTAAGAAATATTAAATATATCGACACCCCATACACTGCCATAAACGGCAATCTGGTCAACCATCTTTCCGGTAGTAACTGAAAAAACAACGCCATTGCAAACGTGAAGAAAAACGGCAAGATCGGCAATACAAAATATTTAATTCCGGCCAGATCTCTTCTTAACACCCATATTGTTACCAAACTTGCCGCCACTGCCAGCAAAAAAGACAGCAGATACAGACTTCTGCCTTCTGACAGTAACGAAACCGTTAAACCACCAGTCATTAATATTGAAAAAAAGACCAAAATCTGCCTTTTAGAAATTCCCAACTTCTCAGACACCCTAATTTTGCTTGTCCTTACCGCCATCGGATTTTTCGCTCGTCTGATTTTCTTCTTGATCAAAAATTTCATTTTCCTCTCCCCTTTTGTTTTGGTTTTTTATCTGACTCTAAACTTTTATTTATTGTTCCGGTCACTTGACGGTAATGAAAAAGCCCTATCGCCAATGCATCTACGGCATCATCCAAATAACCTTCCTTAGGCTTAGTCCACTCATCAACTCCAAGTATTTTCGCTACTGCATCCTGGATCATCAATTTATCCGCCTTACCGCTTCCGGTAATTTCTTTTTTAATACTCAAACCCTGATATTCAAAACAAGGCAATCCATATTTTGCCGCTGTTACCATAACAACCCCACGACCCTGACCAACGGTGATCGCAGTTTTAGCGTTAACTCCAAAAAACAAGTTTTCGATCACGACAGCCTGAGGCATATATTTGCTAAACAAGTTATCCAACCCCATCATCAGCATTAACAACCGATCCGGCATAAAAATATTCTTTGGAGTCGAAATACAACCATACTCAACCAAAACAGGCTTAATACCGGCCACATCCAACACCCCAAATCCGGTTGTTGCAGTACCGGGGTCAATTCCAATAATCAAATCCTGCATTTAATCCTTTTTTTATTTCTAATTGTAAAAAATATCAACCAAAATCTTCCCGCAGTTCAAGATTCGAACTAACCTTAACTACATCACCTAGATCCTCAAGTCTTTCGATCAATCCAAGCACTGAATTGATCTTATCCGAATCATCAAGACTAACTCCATTCTTTGCCACAAAATCAAAATCGGCTGACTTCACATTATAACCTGCCTCCCTTAACTGATCTTCAACTTTTTTTAATTCAGTTTGTTTTGTCACAACCTCAACCGTCGCCCCATCGACCACCTCAACATCATCGGCTCCAAAATCTGCAACTTTCAAAAAAAACTCGTCCGAGCCCTCACTACCAACCTCCACTTCAATTAACCCCTTCTTTTCAAACATCCACTGAGTTGAACCAGGACCACCCAGACTTCCACCCGACTTCTCAATCGTACTCTTTACCTCTGAAGCTGTTCGGTTGCGATTATCGGTGATCGCTTCTACCACAATTGCCACACCATGTGGTGCAAACCCTTCATAAATCACCGCCTCCATCGCCGGACCACCACCCTTACCCAAAGCTTTATCGATTGCTCTGGAAATATTTTCCTTCGGAAAATTAACTGCCTTAGCCTGATCCAGAACCAGCCTCAGCTTAAAATTAGTATCCGGATCACCAGAACCACCTTCCTTTACGGCGATCATAATCGCGTTTGCCAGCCGTGTAAAGACCGCACCTTTTTTTGCGTCATTTGCCCCTTTTTGGCGTTTGATCGTCGACCATTTACTATGTCCTGACATTCTTCAAATATTATTGTTTAATCAAAGCTAAATTAAAGTCGATTCAAACACTTTTGTCAAAACTGTCAGATTTATCTTCGCAATTCCACCCTTCAAATCTGCGGGTTTCAATAATCAAATTGACATTTGTTTTTTATTCAATATACTTTAGAACTTAATGACAAACGAGAACAAAATGCTTGAAGGACAAGCAGTCTCAGCGGCACTTGATTACAATTGGGAACTGGCAATTGAGCTAAACAAAAAAATTCTCAAAGATAACCCGGACGACATCGAAACCCTTAATCGCCTAGCCAGGGCTTATTTCGAAACTGGCAATATCACCAAATCTAGACAAACATACAAAACTGTCACAGATCTTGATGGATTTAATGTAATCGCCAAAAAAAACCTTAACCGGCTCAACCGCTTAGCCTCTGATCAAAAAACTCCGACTTTGGATGGGGATAAGCAGAACTTTCGTGAATTATTCCAAAAACTCGCTTCTGAACCCGGAAAAACCAAAGTTGTCGAGCTGGTAAAAATTGGTGATCCGATTCTACTTTCCAAATTAGCATCAGGCGACAAACTAAAAATTTGTCCTAAAAAACATACTATTGAATTAGCTACATACGAGAACAAACACGTTGGTAATCTACCAGACGACCTATCTTTTCGACTTCTTAAATTAATCGCTGCAGGTAACACTTACGACTGTTGTATTAAGTCTGTTACACAGAAAACAGTTCAGGTAATTTTGTTTGAGCTTTCTCGCAGCAAATCTCTCTCTCATCAACCTTCTTTTACGGAATAAATAAACCCTGCTCAAAAATAATTACATTTAAACTCT
Organism: uncultured Gammaproteobacteria bacterium; assembly: GCA_964445355.1. Taxonomy (GTDB): domain Bacteria; phylum Patescibacteriota; class Microgenomatia; order CAYQLK01; family CAYQLK01; genus CAYQLK01. The sequence goes on along the minus strand of CAYUKQ010000003.1, from coordinate 37,306 downwards.
TAGCTTAAGCCTAGAGATCGATCTCCCCGGCTAACTTCTTAGACTGCTCCTTGTCATTCATTTCTTCTTCCAAATATCTTGGAATTATTTCATCCTCTTCATCCTCACTCTTAACTGCGGCTGCAGACTCAAAACCCCCGGCAACCGCGGGACCAGAATGAACAGCCGGCTGATTTGTACTGACATGACCAGCTCCTACTGTATCAGAGCCTACGATCGTAGCATGACTATGTTGTGTATCATCTAAAAGCTCTCTGCTTTCACCGGGCTCGATCTCCTGCCTGGTTGCTCCATGGCCGAGCTTCGGAGCTTCCTCTTCTTTATCAAGAAACATCGCATCACCACGCTCAGAAACATCCTCCTGTAGTGCCTCTAACTTTTTATCTTTCTCGACACTGATTACTGCGATGACTAACGAAACAGCAAAAACAACAATTGCAGCAATTATCCAAATCGTAAACATATTTTTTAAATTCCCACTAAAATCTCTTCAGGATATCTTGCCCCAGAATAATTGTGATGTCAACATCACGCGCCTCAAAATCACCGATCTCAGCTTTCGAATCCAAAATCTCCTCTAACCGCTTAACCGTCAAGGTTTCCGTCGTATCCTGACCGATCGTAATTTTTGTCTCCTCAAATTCCTCTCCGGTATAATTACCGACCCTAACAACATCACAACCGATGTTATCCAAAATATTAGCGATCTTATTACCCCTTCCGGGCGAGTCTGTACCGTTAAGTATCTCGATCTTCAGCTTTTCTGATAATATCTCTTCCTCGGTAAACACCTTGCGCGTAAAATCAGCTACTCCCACATCATCCGCACCAAAAGCCGGTGTACCATCCGCCAAGATAATTGGCGAAATAACCCCGTTCTTGCTTAGATCGTAATATTCAAACCTATCACTTCTTACCCCCCTAGCAAACCACCACAGCTTAAGCGACTCCGACCAACTTAGATTACTAACCATCTCTTTCTCGTTCACCTTAAATGGTGCCTGGATTAAATTCTTGATGGAGAATGCAGTTTGCACGCGTGCCAAAATCTGATCTTTATTGTCACCTAAAACCATTTCATTCTTAGGAAAAAACAGGTACCTTTCAACTGGAGCATTAATAAAATTTGACAAAGTATTTTCAAATAATTCACCACCATGCACCCCCTTAAGCTCGCCCAACTCCCTGACTGAGTAGACCGGGTACAATCCCAAATCTGCCGGCACTACACTATATGTATCTCGAGGCATCGATATAATTCCAACCTTGCGCGTCGAAGGATCAAAAACGACCAAAACCACCGGATTAGAATCAACCGCTACTGTAATAATCCTGTCACCCTTCCAACTACTACTAGACATTTTCTTCTCCGTCCCATCGATCGGTTTGGTTACATAGTCATTAAATTTCACAAATTTAAAAATCCCATTCGCCGTCGCCAAACTCACCAGAATCAGAACCGCAAAAAACACCATTCTATTCCGTTTACGTTTCTTTATAACTGGAGAGGCTTTTCTTATCTTAGATTTACCGATTTTTTGCATAAAAAACTAATAACCGCAAAACTTACGACCTGTTTCTATTATTAGTTTGAAGCAATCTAAACTTCAACCTCGACCATTTTGTCCAAGATATCATTTAGCGCCTCCGGCAATTCACTTTCAAAAGCGACTAGCTCTTTTGTTCTCGGATGATAGAATTCGATTCTTTTAGCGTGTAAAAACATTCTCGTAGCCCAAATCCTGTCGATCCTCAATGACTTTCTGCCTCCATATATTTCATCTGCCACGATTGGCGAAAAAATACTATGCAAATGTACCCTGATCTGGTGAGTTCTGCCTGTTTTGGGATATGCCTCAACAAGGCTAAACTTATTATAACTAACCCAAAAATCCCTAGACAGCTTTTTCTTAATTTCACCCTCGACTTCACCACCAATAACTAAGGTCTTGAGCGTTTTAAAGTCAGTTTCAGCAGACCTTCCCACACTGCGGTCAATCGTGTATCTCAATCTATTCGCCCGAGATCTGATCAGTGGTAATTCAACTTTAAACAATGGCTTAGTAAAACCATGAGCCAAAGCAATGTACGTTTTTTTCACTACTCTTTGTTTGAATTGGCTCTGTAGCTCCATCATCGCCTCATCGGTCTTTGCAACCAACATCACCCCACTCGTATCCTTATCTAACCTGTGAACAATCCCCGCCCGATCACCCGGCCCGCCCAAACCTGCATATCCAAAATACTTCTCAAGCATCTCTTGTAAGGTAAAACTAGTTGTCGTATCAGCCCGATTAACCACCACACCGTACGGCTTATCAACTACCATCATACTTTCGTCTTCAAACAAAACCTTAAGCGTTTTTTGATCCATAAAAAAGCTTACCCAAAATAAGCGCTATGATCCCAGAACTTATAGAAAGATCCGCGATATTAAATGTCCAAAGGTTTAAAAACGGAATAAAATCCAATACACTTCCCCAAAATACCCGATCAAATAAATTACTCACTCCACCCGCAACAACCACTCCTAACGGCAAAATAATGAAATAATTTCTGGACTTCTTCTTGAATTCCCCGCTCAACCAAAACACAAAACTAATAATGGCCAAAACAATTATTGATTGTAAAAATACCTTACCAAAAATTCCACCAGGAGTCAGAAAACCCAAAGTAATTCCGGAATTCCAAACTACCAAATCACGATAATTACGCCACGCGATCTCTTTGCTGACCCGATCGACCGCTATAATCACAACCATAAAAAAAAGCACCAACAGAAACCCCTTATCCCGCAACTTATTTATCTTCACTTTTTCCTTTTACGTCTGTATTTTTTCTGACTTTTCAAATGCGTAAGTTTCCACACTAACCTGCTTTTCAATTCAAAACTGTCATTAATAGCTCGCTGCCCGATCTTGGCCGGTGACCTAAAAAATTTCTTAGAAATCTTCTTCCTATATCTTGTCGACAAAAAGAAATTACCAGTACCGACAATAATCCCTCTAAAGAATTTCAAAACAGAAACAAAATCTTTAATAATATTGCGCCCAGATATCCAATATCCCCAAACCACCAAAATCGTTACTGACCCCAGAGCTTCCAACTGAGTAAAACTTATCACCTTTAAAGTCATATCCCGCTCGGCTCTGAAATAATCCGTTCCAAAAATAATTAGACCCACCCATACCAAACTAAACAATACCTTTGCGCCAGCAAACCTTCTCTTGCGCACAAAGGCTTTGAAAGCAAGAAATGCCAAGATCAGCAAAAATACAATATACAATTGCACCGGATGACGCTTACCAACCAATCCCGGCGCTAGCACTCCGACAAACCAATCAGTTTGCGCTCCATAAGCCGAACCGTTAAAAAAATGCCCCAACCAGACCCAAATTGAACCGAACAACAATGGCACAGCAGCCAAATCCAAAGTTCTAAGTAACTTCCATTTCTTTCTCCTCGCTACAAAACCTCCCAAGATAATTGCCCCAAAAATCCCTCCCCAAAAATCCAATCCGGAGAATCTATTTACCAAAACCCATTTAATAAAATTCGTTCCAAAATCATTAAAATGGATCAGGATCCACACCAATCTTGCACCCAATATTCCACCCAACAAACTCGCTACCGCAATATCAATTGCCTCCTCAGCGTCATTATCATCTTTAACCGCTGATTTCCAAAAAATAAACACGCCCCCCAAAACCGCAATCGCCAGCATTACTCCCCAGGTATAGATCGAAAAATCTCCAAATGAATAAAATATCGGATGCATAAATAACTTAATTGATTTCTTTAATTCTACTCCAAAGCTTACTGAACGCGCTCAAGATATGCCCCTGTTCTGGTATCAATTTTAACCGTATCGCCGGTATTAACAAACAACGGCACACTAACCTCAAAACCATTCTCCAAAATTGCTTTTTTGTTCGTATTAGAAACCGTATTACCTTTCACTCCAACTGCTGTTTCAGTAATAACATACGTTTCATTCTTCGGCATCTCCAAACCCACCAATTTACCTAAATCATCGATCAGTACCCGCACTTCCATTCCGTCTTTGAGAAACTTTACGCCACTAATCATTACCTGGTCGACTTCATAATTTTCAAAGCTCTCGGTATCCATAAAATAATATTTGTTCCCATCCTGATAAAGATATGTCGCCTTTCGCTTGAAAACATCAACAATATCAACTCTGGCTCCGGTCATAAACGATTTTTCGGTTATTGCCCCAGTACGCATACTCTGAGCCTTGACCTTAATGGTTCCGGATCCTCTTGCAACTTTAATATGTTCGTAATTTTCAACAATCCAAAGCTCCCCGTCTTCTCTGAAAACGACGCCTTTTTTAAGATCTGTGACTGGTTTAATCATATTCGACCGTCAAAATAACAAATTTAGGTTTAATTTACAAATTTAAAAAATAAGAGAGCGTTAATCGGCACGTAACCGACACAGGTGCTCTCTTTTTACCCGACACGAATTCTTTCCACATCTCACCATATTGGCAAGAGTGGTTTTTATGGGCTGCTTTTTCAGATCGAGGCCGGCAGCACGGCTTTGCCGCCGTGACCATACTGCGTACTGATCGGCAGACCTCTGAGGCACAGAGGGCAGTCCTCGGAATCATAGCTTGGCATATCAACCGTCATCAGCGGCCGAAAACTGCCCGGATGTCCAACATCCGCAGAAGTTACTCTCCCACGGTTGATAATGACACCCAAGCCTACAACCTTGCCACGATTTGCTCGCACGGCTTTGACAACCAGATTGCTCGATATGCCCGAGGTTACGATATCCTCGACCACCAGCACACGTTTGTCTTCAACCATCTGCGCGAATCCGCGCTTCAGCTCGTAGAGGACCAGCTGGCCACCGGAATCACGAACCGGCTCTGCAAACCCCCATTCGACGTTAGCCGAACCAATCCGCCCCTGACTCATTCTCAGGGCGACAATAGCGGCTAGTCCAACCGCGCCAATGGCGGGCCCGATGACCACTTCGACCCCTTTGTTAATGAAGTTTTGAACGATCATGTCAGCGATGACCTGGCAATGATCCGCCCTTCTCAAAAGGGCTGTTTTTTCGATGTATCGGTCACTGTGTCTGCCCGAGGCCAATTTGACGTGTGTGTTGACAACCAACGCACCCGTCTCGGTCAAAAGCTGGCGCAGTACCCGTTCATCACTTGTCATCTGCCACTCCTCTCTACCTTTCTTCGCTTAATCTTGTCCCGTCTCCATGTCTTTGAGCGCCGACTCGATCTCGCGAGCAAACGCCTGAGCCGCAGCCACCTTGTCGGATGCTTGCAAAATCGGACGGCCGATCACGAGATAATCCGCCCCGTCGACGATTGCCTGATATGGCGTACCGACACGGTTCTGATCATCAACCTGACCGTCAACCATACGGATACCCGGTACCACCTTGACCAAACGCTGTACTGCAGGTGATCCGTGCGACTTCAGGTATGATAGCTCTTTTGGAGAGCAGATCAGTCCGTCAAGGCCAGCTTTGGCCGCCTTTTCGGCAAAACCAAGCACCAACCTCTGCATGTACTCTGACTGAAGTGTCGACCCAACAGGTTTTACTGTCCTGTCTTCGTCGACAAGACTGCCGTAAACTGCAAGATCGAACGCTGACTCGTCACCGCCGATAGCCTGGACGAACGGTCTGACGAACATCTCTAAAACTTCGAGTGGTGTCAACGACGTCAGAACGGATACCCCAAGCAGTTGACTTTCACCACGCTCGGATACCGCCTTCTGCATCGCTTCATCGCCGGACTGGATGTGCATGTTGGTCATCCGCGGACCGAAGCCCACAACAGCCTGCACGGCTTTTGACACCGTGTTGGGAATATCGTGAAGCTTAAGATCTGCAAAGACCTCGCCCCCGGCAGTTCTGATGGCTCGATGAGCCCGTTCGGTTCCAACCGCATTCGTCAACTCGAATCCGGCTTTAAACAAACCGACGTAGGAAGCGAGCTCGGTGACGATTGCTGTCACCTCCTCGATCCTTTGTGTGTCGAGCGCGACAACGATACGGCTTTTCGCGTCCCAGGGAGTTACCGTCATGACCTTTCTTTCTACCACCTTCCCGTTAATGTGCTGCAGGAAATACTACTACAACAGCCTATAACTGTCTATTCTCAGAACATTACCACCTTCTACTTTGGGTATATTCTCGAAACTGCTTAACCACCTCTCGAGTCAATGACCCTACCATACCGTCTCCGACAAACCCCAAATCTATCTTGGTAATTGGTGTAACTTCTTTTCCGCTGCCGGTAAAAAATACTTCACTCGCCGACCTTAATTGTTCAATATCAAAATCTTTTTCTACCACATCTACGTCCAAGTTTAGAATTTCCAACAATACCTGGCGAGTAATTCCTTTAAGGATATTACTCTTGGGGGTAAGTAATTTACCTTCGATCAAAGCAAAAATATTACTATTCGACCCTTCAAAAACCTGCTGATCGTTATAATACACGGGCTCGACAGCGCCAGACTCTTTGGCAATTTGCGACTGATGAACACCCTCAATGTAATTATTAGTCTTTGCCTCGGGAATATATCGTTCAAACTTAACCGTAATGACTCCAACCCCATTTTCATAATTGTCTACTGGATAAACAACACAATTGTCGATCATGATCACGATCGTCGATTCACCACTTGCGATCATAGAATTAGATACCCCACCGGAAACAATTATTTTAATAAACTTTTCCTGCCCATTCGCATTCCTCTCCAAAGCCTCACCTACCAACTCTACGACCTCCTTTTTTGATTGCTTTATTCGCAAGCCGATCAGACCAGCAGAATTATACAAACGATCAACATGCTCGACTAACTTAAAAGGTCTACCATTGTAAGTTCTCAAAAAATCAAAAACCGCAAAACCTCTCAAAAAACCCAAATCCCTCACAGGGACCACCAACCCATCCTCTCCAACCCAATTACCATTAATATAATGTTGCATTTTCAAGTTATCACTCACAAACCTTCAACTTACCAAATCCATCAAGTGCCGGAGGAGGGACTTGAACCCTCATGAAATTGCTTTCACACGTGTTTGAGACGTGCGCGTCTACCAATTCCGCCACCCCGGCATAAACCTCAAACTGATCCCATATCGAGGCTGAAGAATTATAACCAAAAAAATCAAAAAAATCCTAATGAGAGTGTCTAGAATCACGCGGGAAAAAAGCCACCTTTTCTCCAACAAAGACCAGATCAATTTCTCCCGTTGGTCCGTTTCGGTGTTTGGCGATTGTCAATTTTGCCAAAATCTCTTTTTTTACCTTCTCTCCTTCATTCTCTTCATGATCGTCACGATAAATAAACATTACGACATCAGCATCCTGTTCGATCGCTCCCGACTCTCTTAGGTCTGATAATTGAGGCTGTTTACTACCACGCTGCTCCACCGCACGCGACAACTGCGACAAAGCCAAAACTGGAATATTTAATTCTCTGGCTAAGTTTTTCAATCCTTGCGATATTTCAGAAATTTCCTGAACCCTATTCTCAAGATTCCTTCCTTTAGCCAATTGTAAATAATCAACAACCAGCAATTGTAATCCATTTTCGATCTGCAAACGCCTGGCTTTAGTGCGCATCTCCATGATCGAAAGCGCAGGGGTATCATCAATATAAAGTGGCGCTTCAGCCAATCTCCCCATCGCCATACTCAAACTTTCGTAGGCCGCATCATCCAAATCGCCATTTTTTATTCTCGACGCATTAACCCCGGATTCGTGTGCCAAAACCCTATCCATAAGCTCTTCTTTGCTCATTTCAAGGCTAAATATTCCAACAGGAACATTTTTCTTAACTGCAGCAAACTGGGCGATATTTAGTGCAAAAGAAGTTTTTCCGATACCCGGACGAGCCGCCAAGATCAACAGATTGGATTTCTGCATACCAGAAAGTATCTTATCCAGATCACCAAAACCGGTCGGAACACCTCGAAAAACACCCTTACTTCTCGATAACTCCTCTAATCTGTCAAAACTTTCCGTCAAAACACTTTTGACATGTACAAAATTCTGTTTTAAATGTGCCTGAGAAATCCCAAATATCTCCTGCTCAGCCGCATCCAAAATATCATTGACATCACCCGTCTCAGAAAAACTCAACTCCGACAGTTTGTTCGCTGTCCCAATAAGCTGTCGTTTAATCGCATGATGTTTAACGATCTGCGCATATTTCACAACATGGACTGAAGTTGGTACGAAACTAGCCAACTCTGCCAAATAAGCTGCACCGATCTTCTCAAAGTTCTTCTTCTTTTTTAACTCCTCTGTCAATGTGATCAGATCGACCGGCTCGCGTTTCTCAAAAAGATCCAAAATTGCCTCGTAAATATCACCATGTCCCTCCTTATAAAAATGTTCTGGACGTAAAAACTCCGCAACTTCTGTTATCGCATCCTTATCTATAAGCAATGCACCAAGCACACTTTTTTCAGCGTCCAAATTATGGGGGGGTAGTCTCAAATCATCGACTTTTGGCATAAAAATAACCAATATTATCTAGGAAAAGTATTATTAAGTTTTTGACTATTTTTGTAAATAGCACAACTTTTTATGGCTATTTCTCAATAACCACAACCTGAAGCTCCTCAGGTAATCTATCTTTCTTCACCGTCAACTTCTTCGCTGGCTCAACCGTAGTCAGTCCCATTTGTTTCACGAATTCATCCAGCGTTGCCAGCTCATACTTCAACCCATCTTCTTTATAGTGCATTGGAACGACGATCTTTGGCTCGATCTGGGCAATAATTTCGGTCGCGTCTTTAGCATCAATCGTAAACACTCCGCCAACCGGCACTAATAACACGTCCACGTCTCCAATGTCTTCCATCTGAGCTTCTGTTAATTTCTTTTGACCCAAATCCCCAAGGTGGCAAATATTCACACCGTCCACATTTATTACATAGATCGTGTTTCGGCCACGCTCAGATCCTTTTGATTCGTCATGATAACTGTTCACACCCCGGATCAACGAACCGCCGATCTCATACTCACCAGGCCCTGTCAGCGTAAACATCTCCCCATCCGGACTAACTCCGGCAGAATAATTATGATCAGCGTGGCTATGAGTAATTAACAAAAGATTGGCACTGATTTTCTGTAACTTAATTCCTGTCGACTCGGGGTCGAACGGGTCAATAACAATAGTCTGTCCACCTGCTGACTTGATCGTAAAACACGAGTGACCATTAAAAGTTATATCTGCCATATTCCTTATTTTGTTTACTGATAATACTATTTTTCCTTCAAACCAACTAATCTTACGATTAACGAAAACAATAATAACATATTTAGCTTTGGTAGAATTAAATAATGAAAATCTTGATCCGACTACTTCCGATAATTTTCTTTATCCTGTTATTTTTACTGATCACGATCATTATTACCGGCTTCTATATCCGCAATCAAAAAATTTCGGACTTATCCCAAAAGATCATCCAGTCAACCGTAAACATTTTTGCACCAACCAAAGAAATTGAAGATCTTAATCCGGACAGCGGATATATTACCGACCAAGAAACAATCGAAATCGAATTCAAGAACCTGGCTGATAATCAAATTAGCTTTATCTCATCCAAAGAATCCCCGCCACAACTCCTGACCAGCTCCAACTCTGTCATCAAAACCACTCTAACCCTTAACCCCGGAATTAACCTTTTTCGCTTAACACAACTCGATCCAAACGACTTTTCAACGACCAAAGAAATTCCATTTATCTATTACCGCAACCCGCAACCACAAACACCAATCGTCGGCATCGGTATTTATGGCAAGGTATTATCGACTTTAGGTGGCAATATCGAACTAAAAAGCCTCATTAGTGGAAATACCTACACATTCGAAACCGACGAATCCAAAACCGAATTTGAATTCGTTAATCCCAGAGAAGAAAACGATGGTAATCAAAACCAGGGATTAAAAGGCGTTGAAAAACTCGAAGTTGACGACATTATTATCGGTTTTGGCCAAATCAAAGACACAGTGCAAAACACGCAAAAATTAATTTCTTACTCCAACAAAAACCCTTTTGAGACAATATCTGCCGATCTCAAATCAGGTATCGTGTCATCCGTTGACACCAAACGTGAATTATTTACCCTCGAAAACGACAAAACCAAATATTATTGGGACAAAAACACCTCGATCAACAATCAAAATTTCACCGCTCCTAAAAAAGGTCAATCACTGCTTTTCACCGCTACCACCAACAGCTATGGTAATCTTGTCGTCAGAGATATCCTAAACAACACTCAAACACAAACCAATGAAAAAAACTGATCTTCAACCAGTCAAAGGTGCCAGGGATTTTATTCCAAACGACTTTTTAAAAAGACAATGGCTTTTCGAACAAATGATCGAATCTGCCAAAGAATTCGGGTTTGAACAATACGACTCCCCCGTTCTCGAAAGTTTAGAAACTTACAAAACCAAATCATCTTCGGAACTAGTTGATGAACAATCGTACCGTTTTACCGATCGCGGCGGCCGGGAAGTCACCTTACGCCCGGAAATGACCCCGGTACTAGCCCGCATGGTTTCTGCCAATCAAGACCACCTGGCATTCCCAGTCAAATGGTTCTCTATCCCGGTCCTTTGGCGTTATGAAAAACCACAATCAGGTCGCTTAAGAGAACATTTTCAATGGAACGTCGATATCATCGGACCAAGCCAATATCCGGAACTTCAAGACACCGATATTTTGGCAGTTTTATGTCGATTTCTACAAAAAATCGGCCTCGGCCCCGATAAAATAAAAATCCACATTAACGACAAAAAAATACTTCAGGATTTTATTTCTCAATTCCTGGATTTGCCCCCAGACAAACAATCACCGATACTCAAATCGATTGACAAACTTCCAAAAATTGGACCGGAAAACACCATCCGCGATCTCAAAATAACCTACCCCAAGCTTGACACACAAAAAATACAGGAATTCATTACTCAACTCAACTCACCAATTGAGAGCACGTCCGGCAATATTTCCATGATTTTAGAAAAGCTATCGATCTTAGGGTTCGATCGGTACCTCAAAATTGACAGGAGGATCGTCCGCGGTCTAGATTACTACACCTCAACCGTCTTCGAAGTTTTCCCTACCGACCTCAACTCCCGTGCGGTTGCTGGAGGCGGTCGGTACGACAACCTAATTGGACAATTCTCGAACCGAACCTTACCTGGTGTTGGTTTTGGCATGGGCGACGTTGTTATAAACAACTTACTAGAAAAATTCGACCTTTACCCCTCCAAACTCAGAGGTAATAAACGGCTTTTGGTGGCAGCATTATCAGAAAATGCAATTGAAAAATCGCTAGAAATAAGCCACAAGCTACGTCAATCTAATTCCAAACTTAATACCAGCTTTTTTCCAAACGTCATCCAAATGCGTGATGTTCTCACATACGCCAACACTAGTCACTTCAACTTTCTTCTCGTAATCGGCGATAAAGAACTCGCCGAAAAAACCTACACCCTCAAAGACCTAGACCGTAACCACCAGACAACTGACAGAAAAATTGAGATACTTAAACAAATAAAACGACTTTCACGTTAAAAATGCACAAACACCTGCCCAAAATTGCTGTAATCAGTGTAATTACCAGTTTTGTTTTTTTTGGTTTTGGCACCCCAATTGCCAAGACAGTAGTTGAAACAATCCCCCCTTCGACCTTCATCTTCCTACGCTTCTCTCTAGCACTGCTTCTGATTACTCCGATCTATTATCTGATGGGTGATCTCAAAACCGTCGATAATAAACACCTGCCAAAAATCCTGATCATCACCTTCCTTGGTCCAGCTGCTTCAAACCTCCTTACCTATTCTGGACTTCAACGAACTGAAGCCTCCACCGCAGCTGTGATTTTTGCATTATTTCCAATCATTACCATCATTCTTTCCATCTTCATTACAAAAGAAAAAGTCCGCAGAGTAACGATCTTCGGGTCACTTGTTGCACTAGTCGGTACAGTAATTATTTTTCTTGACCCCAAAAATATTAGTATTCAGGAAATATTTGGACAATTTTTATTATTTGCTAGCAATGTCACAATTGCCCTCTATACGATCTTCATTAAAAAATACATCAAGGAATATAATTACCAAACCTTAATCGTCTTTTCGTTTTTTATGGCAAGTCTAACCAGCCTACCTTTTGTCATGCTAGATATGGCAAACGGGGTGGATTGGGTATCCAAATTGAACACAAAAATTACTCTGTTTATTCTCTACGATTCGTTAATCGGCGGAATACTCGCCTACATCCTCTACGAAAGATCACTTAAATATCTAAACGCTTCTTTTGAATCAGTTTTTGGATATATCCAGCCGGTCGTTGCTGTTATCGCGTCGATCATTATTCTTAATGAACAGCCTGACGCGATCTTCTACCTCGGTTCGGTCTTTATTCTAGTGGGCGTTACGATTGCCGATTTTCCACTCCCCACACACATTCACTTATTAAGGAAAATCCACCTGCGTCACTGAGTTTATAACTCAGCTGTTGCCAGAATAAGCCACATTCTGATAGAATTCCATTCCTAGATAAGCCACATTATGAAACCTACTGGACACCCTAAATACCACTCCGACGCAAAAGTTACCTGCGTTTGTGGCAATAGTTGGAATACTGGATCGACCAAAGAGGAGATCCATCTCGAAATCTGCTCAAAATGCCACCCATTCTTTACCGGTCAAATGAAATTTGTCGATACTCAGGGTAAGGTTGAAAAATTCCAAGCCCTTCAAGAAAAAGCCAAACTTCGACAAAAAGAGGTTGTCAAGAAAAAAGAACAAGAGATCAGACGGCAAAATGCGCCAATGTCACTGCGCGAAATGCTTGCACAATCCAAGAAATAACCACTTTCACTCTATTTCTGTGGCTAACTAACCACGCAGCAAACGCAACTATTTTAAAATAGTGCGCTAAAATAACCTCACTATGCTTTCACAAAACATCTCCGAACTGCTGGAAAAATATTATCAAGCTCAACAAGCACTCCTAGATCCTGACATCGCAAGCAACCCGGAACAGGTCAAGGAATATTCATCAATTATCGCCAGACTCAGAACAATCGCTGAATTGGCAGAAAACATTGACCGTATCACCAAAAACATCGACTCCACCAATAAAATGATCGAGTCTGAAAAAGACGAAGAGATCATCAAAATGGCTAAAGATGAAATACAATTGCTCGAATTAGAATTATCCCAAACCAAAGCCAAACTAAACTTCGAAACTTCGCCCGACAAAGCCCTCTTTTCCTCACCTTCAATTATTTTGGAAGTTCGTGCCGCTGCCGGCGGCGACGAAGCAGGCATTTTTGGTAATGACCTGATCAAGATGTACACGCGCTTTGCTCAACTCCACAACCTAACTGTTGAAGAGATTGAAACAAATGAAGGTGCCATTGGCAACATTAAACACGCTGTCATTAAAATCACAGGACCAAAAGTTTACTCTCTATTCCGTTTTGAATCAGGAGTCCACCGGGTTCAACGAGTTCCTGCAACAGAAAGTTCCGGCAGAATTCATACCTCCACCGCAACCGTAGCGGTCATGCCAGAAGTTTCTGATATTGATTTTCACCTCGACCCCAAAGACCTGGAATTCGAAACGTTTCGCAGCGGCGGTGCCGGAGGGCAGAATGTTAACAAAGTGTCAACCGCCGTCCGTGTCAGGCACATCCCCACCGGAGAAGTAGTTGCCTCTCAAGCAGAGCGAAAACAAGCTCAAAACAAAGAAATCGCATTACAAATACTAAGATCCCGACTTTACCAGCGCGAACTAGAAAAACAAGCCGCCGAAGCAGCCAAATCCCGATCCGAGCAAATAGGTACCGGTGATCGCAGTGAAAAGATCCGGACTTATAATTTCCCTCAAGACCGGCTAACTGATCACAGAATCAAAAAAAACTGGCACAATCTTCCATTGATTCTGGAGGGTAACCTTGACCCAATCGTTCAGATTCTCTCCGACAACCTATAACCCCTCCACTCTTTTTTCGCTTGCATACTCACAAGCTAACGCCGATAATCTATTTACAATTGGTATGCAAACCTCAAATCAAAGCTCGATAATCGCTGTCCTCAACAACAAATCATTCTTGGTCATCTGGTCGAACCAAATTCTGCTTCAGCTTTCTTATAACATGCTCTCCTTTACCCTGCTCGTGACACTATTCCGCCTCACCAACTCCAACACCATTTCTGCATTGTTTTTGCTAACCAATTTAATCCCCTCCACTTTGCTGGCGATGTTCGCCGGTGTCGTCGCCGACAAATTCGACCGGCGCAAGATTTTATTAATCACTGATATCGGAGTGGGAATCTGTATGTTTAGCTATCTTTTTATCGATCTGCCGATCCAAATAATTTTAATGACATTTTTACTCAACTCGATCCTGCAATTTTTTCAACCAACCGAATCCGCAACGATTCCGATGTTGGTAGACAAAAAACATCTGCTCGCAGCTAACTCTCTTTTTCAGATGACACTCTTTGGAGCCATGATCGGCGGTTACGCAATCGCCGGACCAGTAATTGACCGATTTGGTAACAACGTCATATTTATTTTCGGCTCAACCAGCTTACTTGTCAGCTTCGCCCTCAGACGATTTTTACCTCCGCTTCCAAATGAAAAATCCAAAAAACAAAAATCAAACAGCCTAACCGGACTAGTCAAACTCACTAACCAGCATATCGCCGAAGGACTGAAATTCATTACCAGCAATCGTTATGTTTGGGCAACGATTCTGACCATGGCTATCGCCAACGCACTTGCAAACCTAGTAGTAACGGTCGGACCTGGACTAATGGAGCAGGTACTGAAAATTCGCGCCGAAGGAGCCAGTATTGTACTACTTCTTCCCTTAGGTCTTGGTATGGTAACCGGAGCACTGTCAGTCGGCAGATTTGGTCAATTACTACCCAGAAGAACACTGATTGCCGCAGGTTTTTTTATCAGTGGAATTGGGATCATAGGGATTGTTCTGGCACCGATAATTGCCGGATTTATGGTTGGACACGATATCAATTTCTCCAAACCTGTGCACTTTTTAAACGCCGTTAAACTCTCATATTTCATCTCAATGTTCTCATTAATCCTTGGTTTTGGCGGATCATTTGTCATAATCCCCACCCAAACTCTACTACAAGAATTCACACCCAATCACTTACGTGGACGTGTTTTTTCTACACAAATCATGGTCATGGGAATCGTTGCAGCCGTACCGGTTTTTGCTGCCGGGGCACTGTCGGATATTTTTGGCGTACAATCCGTTCTGTTTACGGTCGGAGGTACAATAATTATTTGTGGAATTTTAGGACTAAAAGCCGAAAAAACCTTAGAAAAGATCGAACTAATATTACTCAAATTAACACGCAAAGAATTGAAAAAGATCTAATTCGATCTCGTAACTTCCTCAGGTGCCGCTTCGAGCGTAACCTTTATCTCAGATCGTTGATCATCTCTGTACAGACTCAAAGTAATCACATCTCCAACTTTTTTTGTTCTTACGATCTCTGATAATTGACTATCCTTATCCAATTTTTGCCCGTCGATTGCTGTAATAATATCACCCTCCTTAAGACCTGACTTTTCTGCAGCACTGTCTGGAGTTATCGCCTCAATATAAACACCCTCAGGCAATTCATTTAATATTGCCACTTCTCTGGTGATCACACTGTAGCTAACTCCCAAAAACGGACGGACAATTCGTCCACCTTCTCGCCTGAACCCATCCAACAATTCGCTAGCAACCTTAATCGGGATTGCAAACCCAATATTTTGTGCACCGGCCACCGCTGTATTAATACCAATCACTTCACCGCTTGAATTCAATAACGGACCGCCGGAATTACCGGGATTAATCGCTGCATCGGTCTGAATCAGATTGTCCAATCGTTCAGCAACTGACTCCAACGGATCCGAAGCAGTAATTCCTCGACCTAAGCCGGAAACCACACCCGTCGTTACCGTATTATCGAACTGACCTAAAGCATTTCCAACCGCAATTACCAGCTGTCCGACCTGCAAACCATCAGAATCACCTAACTCCAAAGGCAACAGATCATTCTCCTCGATTTTTAAAATTGCCAAATCGTTAAACGGATCCATATTTATTTCCGTAACCTTGTATTCCTTTTCCTGCCCATCCTTATCCTTAGCCACTGCCGTAAATTTACCACCATTAGCCACAACGTGTTTATTGGTCAAAATCAAATTTTTATCAACTGCAAACCCTGTACCAATCCCCGATTCCGTCGGCAAACTACTACCCCCAAATGGTGAGAAAAATGAAGAAGCACCTGTTCTTTGTACAACGATCGAAACGATAGACGGACTGGTCTTCTTAACGACATCAATAACCAAAGACTCCTCAGGCAAAACCTTAACCTTCTCCTTAACTTCGTTCTTTGTATTTCCAGACTGTTCAGACTGAATGGACCTAAAATTCACCCTGCCGGAATTCTGCAAAAAAACAACCAATCCGACAATTGCCAAGGCAACAACGATCAATACAAAACTCGGACTCTTAAGTTTCGAAAACATGTCAGCTTTTTTTAACATATTAGTTAAGTGCGCTACTTATTATCATATATCTTATCTACTTCGACCTTATTACTTCTATAGCCTTATCTAATTGCGGATCCTTTTTGTCTTTTATATCATCTTCCGTCATCTTAACCTCATAATCAGGCAGTATTCCCTTGCCGTTTATCCATTCGGCGTTTGGCAACAACCATTTGGCAATTGTGACATGCAAACCAGCCCCATTTTCAAAATCTTCAACTTCCTGAATTGTTCCCTTGCCAAACGATTTCTCCCCTACCAAACTACCCTGACCAGAAATTTTTATTGCTCCGGCCAATATCTCGGACGCAGAAGCCGAGCCTTGGTTGATCAACACAACTACCGGCAGACCGATCAAACGTCCCTTTCTTTCTGCCTTAAATTCTTTACGTGTATTATTAATCCCTTCCTGAATAACGATCGTACCCCCAGTAAATTCCGCACCAAGATAGACCGCACTATTCAAATAACCGCCGGGATTATTTCTAACATCTACTACAACCCCCTTAACCTTCTTACTAAGCAACTCTGTCACAGCCTTATCCCACTCGCTATTAGTCTTCTCACCGAATTTGTTGATTTTGATAATTCCATAATCGTCCCTGTAACTCAAAACCAGCGACGGAATATTAATTGTCGCACGTGTTAACTCAACATCTTTCGGCTGAACCTCACCCTCACTTAGCATCTTCAAAACCACCTTTGTACCAGACTTACCGCGAATTTTCTTAACTGCCTCAGGCAAGGTAATCCCGTTAGTATCCTGTCCATCGATTGTTAAAATCCTATCCTTTGACTTAACACCAGCCCGAATCGCCGGAGAATTCTCGATCGGCGAAACGACAATCAACTGCTGATCTTCAGAATAACCTAACTCCATCCCCACCCCCTCAAAACTGCCATCCAGATCCTCGTTAATCGCCTTATTATCCTCCTTTGGCAGATAGGTCGTATAAGGATCACCTACTGCCCGTACCATACCAGAAATCGCCCCTTCCAGCATTTTTTCTCCATCGATTTTGGATTTATCATAATATGTCGTATTCAACCTGTCCCAAACCTCCCAAAACCTGGCAAAATCCAAATCCCCACGCTGGTCTTTATTCAAAACCTGACCCGAGGCGACCTGACCCACAGCACTTATTCCGGGCAAGTCCTTACCTGACGCTTTATAGCCGGCAACGAAAGACAATAACGAAACAATGGAAATAAAAATAATGTACTTAACCAAACCAAAACTCCTCAATTGAGGCCTATTCTGGGTTTTAACTGGCAGTTTTTTAGTTTTTTCGGGCATGTTTTTTATAGTTACAAAAGATCACTACAAGATCCTAATATACTACATCAACAAAAGAAAAATTATAACCCTTGCACAAAAAAATTTTTATCTAAACGTATCAAAAACAAACTTACTTTTCCGTGTAGCTCATTAATGCCATGAATCGGGCATTTTTAATCGCCCTGGTAAGTAACCTTTGCTGCTTGGCAGTCAAACCGGTTCGTGCTGCCGGGAAAATTTTACCCCGATCGGACACAAACTTCTTCAAAAGATCAACATTACTCCACACGATCTCTTTGTCGTCAGTAATCGGTGACTTGGATGGTTTTCTAAATTCTAGTTTAGGTCTCATTTATTTATTTTTACTTAAAAAGGTAAATCGTCATCAGTTTCTTCTGATTTTTTGGACTTCGAAGCTTTAGCAGGCTTTTCTGGTGCTACTCCGCCTTCATCAATTGTTTCTACCGGTACCTCATCAAGATCCTCAGCGGTTACATCTTCCAGTTGACTGTAATCTCCCATTCCAGCCACAGACTCGTCAGCGACGAATTCCTCGACTTCACCCATCCCACCACCACTCTGCTCATAATTCTTTCGCGAATCAAGCAAATTCATATCAGTAATTACAACCTCAGTAGTTTGACGCGTTTGACCATCTGCAGTCTGCCAGCTTCTGGTCTGCAAACGACCCTCGACATAAACTTTTCTACCCTTTGAAAGCAACTGTGAACACAATTCACCCAATTTATTCCAGGCAACTACACGATGAAATTCGGTCTCTTCGCGCCTTTCGCCACCTTCTGACGGCTGCCAACTTCGATTTGTAGCAACAGTAAAACTACAAACAGCATTTCCCTGAGGAGTGTATCTCAATTCCGGATCTCTGGTTAAGTTTCCGATTAACATTACTTTGTTTAGTGAACCGCGTGCTGCCATATGTTTTATGTTTTAGTTACTTATAAGTTGTGTGTACTTTATCACTTTTAATCAAAATTGAAAATTATTTTTTCTTATTAGGCTTAACCTCAGGCGCCGAATCCTTAACCGCATCATGCTTAAGCAACAGATATCTTAACAAACCTTCTTCGATATTAAGCGCTTTGTTCAATTCACCAATTGGAGACGATTCACACACAAAACCAAGCTGTACGAATCTACCCTTATCGTTTTTGTGAACATGATATGCCAAGTCTTTAACACCCCAATCATCCTCACGGACAATTTTGACATCCTTTGGTAAAAGTTTCTTAACTTTTTCTATAACCTTGTTAGAATCAGCCTCAGACACCGCGCCAGGCGTCACTAAGGTTAGTTCGTAGTTAAATAACATTATTTCTTATTTAATTTTTGTCTTTATATAAACGGCGCACATCATATCAGGAATATTTGGCTAGTTCAACTATGATGAAAAATCATCACATCACCATCCCGAACCACATAATCGCGACCTTCCATTCGCGACTTACCTTTTTCCTTAGCCCCAGCATAACCATTACACTCCATAAAATTATCATAGCTAACAACATCAGCCCTGATAAATTTCTTTTCAAAATCCGTATGAATAACCCCAGCTGCCTGCGGAGCTGTTGCTCCATTTGGAATTGTCCAAGCCCTCACCTCTTTTGGTCCAGCTGTAAAAAACGAAATAAAGCCCAACACTTCGTAAGCTTTGGCAATTAGAGCATCTAGCCCAACTCCATCCAAATTAGTCCAATCTTGTCTAAATATTTCTCGCTCCTCCTCACTAAGCTCAGTTAATTCGAATTCTGTTTTGGCACAAAGTCTAATTTGATTCGCTTCAAGCGGTTTTTTCAAATCTGCCTCGTCACAATTAATTACTTCAATAACAGGCTTAGCAGTTAACAAGCTAAATTCTTTAATTGCTAACTTTTCTTCCTCACTTAATCCCAGTATTCCCGAATTTCCCTGATTAAGATTGGCTTGAACTTTTTCTAATATCGACAGCTTTTCCCGTTCTTCTTTAGCAAAAGCAGGTGACTTGGTTTTTGCAGCAAGTCTCGACATCGCCTCAGTCACTGTTTCCAAATCTTTAATCGCCAGTTCTGCCATTAATATTTCCTTGTCATCTTTTGGCGTAGTTGATCCAGACCTAATCACATTGTTATCCGCAAAATCCCTTAAAACCAAAGCAATAGCATCTACTTCCCGTATATGCGACAAAAACTTATTTCCCAATCCCTCACCAGTTGATGCGCCTTGAACTAATCCTGCAATATCAACAAATTCCACCACAGCCGGAATCAACTTAAAACCATTATCCAAACCTTCAGTTTCTTCAGTTATTTTTTTCAGCTCGTCTAATCGCCTATCATTAACTTCAACAATTCCGACATTTGGTTCAATCGTACAGAATGGATAATTACTGGCATCAGCAACGACCCGCCCCAAAAGCGCATTAAACAATGTTGATTTACCTACATTCGGAAATCCGACAAGTCCAACTGATAGATTCATATCGCGCCATTATAAAAGCCAACAGGCAAAATAATCCACAAACTCTTATTCAATAGCCTAATTAGTAAAAAATCTCTATCGATCCACTCTTAGCTTAACAATGCTCCGCCATCAACCACCACTTGCGAACCAGTCATATACGAAGACATCTCTGAAGCCAAAAATAGCGCCACTTTGCCGATCTCATCCGGATCGCCCATTCTACGCATTGGAATATTTGCCATAAATGCCTCGATTATTTTAGCCATTTCCTCTGGCGGTACCGAACCACCAGTCCCCGCTTGAACACCAGGAGTGGCAATGCCACCAGGCGCAATCGCATTGACCCAAATTTTGTGCTGAGCAAGCTCAAGTGCGGAATTTTTTGTAAAACCCCAAACACCATGCTTCGAAGCATCATAGTGAGCCAAACCAATCATCGATGGGTGAAGCGCATCGATCGAGGTCACATTAATGATCTTTCCTCCACCACCCTGTTTAATCATCTGCTCAGAAACATGCTTTGTAGTCAAATAAACACTTTTCAAATTAATTTCAATTACCATCATAAAATCCTCAGTCGTCATCTTCGAAAGCGGAATATTTGGATAAATTCCGGCATTATTAACCAAAATATCTACCGAACCAAAAACTTCAACCGTTTCAGCAACCAACGCCTCTACAGCCGACTCATCCGCTACATTGCAAAGTTTGGATTTAACACTCAATCCAGTTTGCGATAGATCATTTGCCGACTTATCAGCTTTTTCTTGATTAACATCAGCGATCATCACATTTGCTCCGGCTTCCGCCAGTCTAGTCACGATACCCAAGCCAATACCTACCGCCCCACCGGTAACGATTGCAGTTTTACCCTTTAAGTTAATTAACTGATCAGTTGGTGTTTTGTTTTCCATATACCTCCATATAACCTTAATACTTATATTATTTCAACGGATTATTTTGTCCGGTACCGTTTACTTACAAAAACCGACACAGTCAATAATAAACTGCATCGGTTTTGTTTTTAGCTAACCTAACTTAATTTTACCTTTAAGCCTTCTTTTCTCCACGAACACCTACTTTGATCTTCTTCGGTTCTGTCTTAGCAGCTTTAGGAAAATTCAAGTAAAGTACGCCGTGTTCTACCTCAGCCTTTGGCTCCTTATTCCCAGCCACACCTTCAGGCAGTCTGAAAGAATAATTAAATGTCGAAGCCATACTGGACATGAAGTATCTTCGACCTTCTTTATTTTCTTTAGTCGAAGAAGAGGATCCGGTTACGTGCACAACACCATCGTCAACACTGACTTCGATGTCTTTTTCACTTACGCCCGGCATAGCCGCCTCGGCCACAATCGAATCTTCAGTTTCATAAACATTTAACCCCTGACCCACTCGTGCAGGCAGTGTCGGCATATCCCAATCATCATCCAATATTGAGGACAAATTCCATGGATTCCACTTAACAATCGCCATATCTTTCACCTCCTTTGCAATTTAGTTATCTATTAGCACTCAATATACAACAGTGCTAATTCGGTGTCAATATCTTACAGATCAATATCCGAACTGAAATGTTGGCGAATCACTCTCTTTTCTTTGTCCCCGGCAGGATTAATCGAGCTTAATATTTCGTAATATTTATTCGGATTATGAATCAGATAAAGCAAAAAGTCTCTTTTCAGCTCCTTATCAAAGATCCTAATATTTCCGAAATTAAATATCCTCCCCATCAAGCTTTGTTCAAGCGTAACATCACCAAAATTTTCGATCGCAAACTTCTGCTCGGTCGTCCAAATCACTCCTTTTCTTATATAAATATATTCACCATTAACTTCGTAATACATATTCAGCCAGTCCAGAATTATATAGACCGTAATAAAAATCTTAACCAGCATCAGTACCAAAAATATCCAACCGAAAAAAGTCTCAAACAAATTAAGCATACTCATTCTGATAAGCTCACTATCAAAACTAAAATACACAAACAAAAACCCTGAAGAAGCAATCAGCTCCAGCAATACCAGCTTAAGCAAAATGATCGAAATACTCTGACGAATATTTATATGATGAATTTTTACCCCCACCGGCGCCCGCTTCATAATTCCACCGTTCCTTTCAACAAATCCTGATAAGATTCGATTACTGCATCTGCCATATTTAACCCTAATCTATCTAATAACATCCTATCACTTTCAGTGATCTCTTCTCTATCCAGGCAAATTTCTACATGATCTGGCAAAAACTCCGCCCCATCTTGGGTCATTCTGATCAAATCCCGATCGATCGCCACACTCATTGATCCTAAGCTAAATACTTTGCGTTTTTTTAATAACTCCATAACACATACCCCATACTTCTTCACAAATATCTCTGCGGTCTGCTCGTCAATGACTGCGTCAAATCTGTCACGTTTCCTCACTCCAGAATCCCGTCTTGGACCTTTATAGGTAAACAGCACCTTATCACCTTCTCGTCGAATCCTCAGACTTTCCCCTCTTCCTCTGAGCACCGGATCAAATGGCTCATAATAACCGTCCGCCTGTTCATATTCGTCCATTTTGATTCCTCCAACTTTTATCACATCCTCTTCACGCAGCGCGGATTCAAACTTTAGCTGCAACTCGCGATGACCGGCATCACCTGATTCAATCTGAGGATCATATTCATTCTCGATCACCACATCCGCCTGCTTCATCCCGCTTAACACATACCTATCATGCATCGGCTCAACCACCTCAGCAAAATACCGAATTATATCCTTAGGTATCATGCTCGTTCTTTTAACATCCCGAAAAAACCGCCTCACCGCCCGACCATGCATACTAATATCAACAAACACATTCGTATCCGATAACCTGGCGATTCTTTCATCAAGTGCAAACAACCCCTCCACAACAATCAGGTCCTCGGGCTTAATCAAGCGCCTTTGCTCAGACGGCTCACCGGTCAAAAAATCAAACTTCGGCACCCAAACACTCATTCCGTTTTTCAAAAGTGCCAAATGCCTTGCCATCAGATCGATATCAATATAATCCGGCATGTCGTAATTGATCTCAACTCCTTGCTGTTTCAAACGATCGACATACTTGCTTCCTCTACTGTAATCATCCATCGACAGCATTACTGAATTCCCTTGGTAGGCATGAACCAATTTATCCGCAACCTGACTTGTTTTCCCTGAAGCGGAACCGCCAGCTACTGCAACAACAACCTGCCCGGATCTCATATCATTACCCGTTTTTTCAACTAGCAAATTCATCCCTTCTTTCAGTCCAAATCTATACGGCTCGGTATCACGTCTGACAACTTCAACACTAGCTCCTTCATCAGTCGCATCAAGTTGTTGAGATAATTTTGCTAATCTTTGATTCGAATATAGACCCGATTCAGTGACATCCTCTCCCAACCAATTAGGCGCAACAAACCCCAAACTTTTAGCCTCGTCATCAAATTCCACCTCCGCAGTAACCAAACCATCCAAACCGCCTTCAAATACGTCAACTTCTATTAAAAAATCGCCATGCCTAACAATATGTCTGGTCTTTTCGACTCTTAACCCTTCTGTTTGTTGATATAAAAGCTCAAATTCATCCTCTGTAATCTGCTCTTCCTCCTCCTCACGTACTAACCCAGAACCGCTTTTTCTAGTCAAATAATATTTTTCACCCTTTTGTCTTACACGCAGCTCATCCCCATTTTCACCGATATACAAATATCCCTGATGAATTTTCTCTCCACTCGCTTCAGAAAACGGCACACTCTCTAGATCACGAACCAAAAACTTACTCTCCCGTTCGATATTTTCTGCCGATGGGCTCTCAATTCCGCCAATACTTCTTACCTTTTCAGATTCAAGCATATTTTTGGTATTTATTTAGCACCAAACACACACAGGTATTATAACAACCACTCCAAATAAGCTAAAATACATCTATGGCCACAACCGCTCAGGATGATTATCTTCGCAGTTCACTCTTTGGTGTCGAAGATGCGTTGGTTTCGACCACGGGTATGATTGTTGGCCTAATCGCTGCTTCCCCAACTAAAGAATTCATTCTCCTCGCTAGTCTAATTACGATCGCCGTCGAGGCCAGTAGCATGGGTGCCGGAGAATTTCTGTCCGAAAGAGCCGTCCATGAGCTTGAAAAGGATGAGCTGACCACTAACAATTTCATCTTCGGCGGAATAATCATGTTCTCTTCGTACGCCCTAGCCGGACTTATTCCGGTTCTACCTATTCTGTTTTTCCCCTTACCTCAAGCCGGTTTTATCTCAGTTATCTGCGCATTCATCGGCTTATATTTGCTGGGTTACACCAAAGGTAAAATCGTTAAGATCAATCGTAACCGCTCAGGAATCGAAATGCTTGTTGTTGGTGGCATCGCCGCAATAATCGGTATCGCTGTCGGCCTACTCCTCAAGATCTAATCAGATTTTCTCTTAAGATATTTCTTACCACTCAACTCGCCAGGCAATAGAGATTCTTTGTCGTACATCTCATAATTTTTCCCGTACCCCATTTCCTTCATCAGTTTCGTCGGAGCGTTTCTAACTTTAAGTGGTATTGGCAAATTACCAAGTTTCTTTACATCAAGTAGTGCTTCCTGGAGAGCATCATATGCACTTCTATCTTTTTTGCAGCAAGCCAAATACGCCACCCCATGAACCAGATTAATTCCACACTCCGGATAACCAATAGTTTCAACCGCTCTAAATACTTCATTTGCTACCACCAATGCAGTCGGTACCGCCAATCCGACATCCTCAGAAGCAAATATCACCATACGTCTGGCAATAAATTTCGGATCTTCACCCGCATCGATCATTCTGGCTAAATAATAAATCGCCGCATCAGCGTCCCCTGCTCGCATACTTTTAATAAAAGCACTGATCGTATTGTAATGATCTTCCCCGGCCTTATCGTAGCGGAGGAATTTATTCTGAAGTGTTTTTTTGAGATTTTCTAAAGTGATCTTTCCATATAGATCGTGCGTATTCTCCAACATTGTTATTGCCTGACGTCCGTCACCATCAGACATCGCGATCAGCCACCGTCTCGACTCATCGTCCAAACCCATACCTGTCCGATTAATGATCTCATCCATCTCTTTTTCATTCAAAGCGGTCAAGGTAAAAACTCTGCATCTTGAAAGCAATGCTGGAATAACTTCAAAACTTGGATTTTCCGTTGTCGCACCAATAAGTGTTAATCTTCCGCTCTCAACATAAGGCAACAAAAAATCCTGCTGGCTTTTATTAAATCTATGAATTTCATCCAAAAACAGCACCTTAGGTGCCAAAGACTGCTGGCGTTCATCAGTTCCTAAGATTTTTTTAATGTCATCCTTGCCGGCAGAAACCGCAGATAATTCAAAAATCTCAGCACCCAAAGTTCTAGCATAAATTCTAGCTAAGGTTGTCTTACCGACTCCAGGTGGTCCCCATAACAAAAAGGAAAACAAGTGTTTTTTGTCGATCGCGACTCTTAGTGGCTTGCCTCGGCCAACAAGATGTTTCTGTCCGACAAATCCACTCAGATCAGCTGGTCTGATTTTTGCTGCTAACGGAATCATATATTTATATTCTCTTCAGGCAGTAAAAATAAAACGTAGGGATTTATATAAAGTCCTGAGTGATTATTTTTTACTGCTCGCGATTGCATTCCGTTATCCTACCACATGTTCGGGTATTTTTCGGTATTTAATTACTTTGCAATCCTGAAAGTATTTATCATCTTTCTGGCAGTCGATTCAAAACTTTCTCCGTCAACTATCACCTTGACTTCATAATAATAATTATCAAGATGAGCTTTGAAATATCTTTGGATGACTTTCTGTTTGTCCGGAGTCACAAACTCGAGCTGTTTACCAACCACCCCATCTTCGATTTCATAGTCAGACAATACCGCCTCACTTCCCAAAAACTGATCAGTAACTACCTGAATTATTTCGTCAAAACTTTTGTCAGTCTTAAAAAGCAAAACCGTCATACCTATTCCATTGGTTGCAAATGGCGGGTTGATCTGATCCCCAGCCCCAACAAACAGCCGCTGATATTCGACCGTATCATCATTGGCACCTACCGCCTGCCTGACCACAGCGAACCCTTTTGGATATTGCAGTTGGAATTTGTACTGCTCATCAACAAATATTTCCCAATCCTGATATTGCATGATCTGCAGCAGGTCCTTATTAGACGGGACACCCGTTTCAACCTTAGCCAACTCAACCGATTTGTCTAACTCACTATTTATAGCCCTTGAGTTCGACTCGAAAATATCACCACCCGTCTCATAAGCAACAAAAAAACCTCTCCAAATTACAAAGGACATCACCAAAAAAATCACTGCCACAACAATGGATAATATTGCGATCAAATTAAAATGTAACCCTCTTAATACACCACCATCAGGATTTCCGCTAAACTGATTCGGAGTATTTGTCTCTGACCATCCATTTTCCATTCCACTTATATAATTTTCACACCTTATAGCTCAGACTAACATAAAAATAAGTTACACTCATAATTAATTGATTTCACACGACTACTTAGTACAAATATGAAAAAACTTAAAAAAATAATCTACTGGACCATTGACTACGCTTATATGGCCAACGGCTGGCGAATGATGTACCAATACCGCAAACCACCCAAGCACTATCTCGGTCATACAATCAGAGGCAAAAGTCCAGTCATTTTGATACAGGGTGTCACCCTCAAATGGGGGTTTATGAAAAAATTAGGCGACTCTATTTCTCTCACCGGCCACCCAGTCTATATCGCCCCGGAACTCGGACATAATCTCGGATCTGTCCCCGCTCAATCAAAAATTATCGAAAAAATAATTATTGATAATTCCTTAGACGAAGTAGTCATTGTCGCCCACTCCAAAGGGGGGTTAATCGCTAAACACCTGCTTAACCACTCCTCAGTTTCTCCTCGAATTAAAAAAGTCATCGCGATCGCCACACCATTTCACGGCTCAACCTTAACAAAATATTTAATCGGCAAACCATTCAAAGAACTTCGTCCAAAAAGTGAAACTATACTTAACCTAAGCAGCAAATGTGATCTTGACAGCAAAATATGCACCATTATTCCGACTTTTGATAATCATGTTTGGCATCCGCGCAAAAGCAGGCTTCCCACCGCCTTAATTAACCAAACCTCTGCAGTTCGAGGTCATCACAAAATCCTATTCGATTCAGAAACCATAAAGGCAGTATTAAACCTGATCTAGTTTTCAAACACAGCAAAAATTTACTAATATCCTTTTACGATTGATTATCACAGATTTATAACCTATAATTCGCAATCGCACTGATTGATCCGGACCTGCTTAACCGCTGGCTCTGGTCAAAAATGCACTTGTTCCGCCGTGGGGGCGAAACATTTTGATCTTTCACATCTCTGCAAAAAACAGGAGTAACTCTGACCTTGCGTAAACTCATCCTGATCACCACCGCACTCTTCTGCCTCATGCTCGTCACAACCGCGACCGTCTCGGCCGCCGGCGGCAAGAACACGAACTGCATGATTCCCCGCAACGGGGACACCGACCATAACGGCATCGGCGATGCCGGTGTCCAGGTCGTGTGCACGTACGACAGCATCTACGCCTACGACGCGACAGGTGACTACTACTGGGATCTCGGCGATGGGCGAGTCTACACTTCTCCCGGCATCACCGAAATCGCCGACCTCGACGCCGACACACTCTCGACCTGCTTCTATCGCATCCACACCAAGGGCGACTTCAACAACGACCCCTACATGGACCATGGGGTCATTTCGAACATGATCCACTGCAGCGGATACGACGGCAACGGCGCGTATCACTACCAAATCGTTAGCCAAAACGATCCGCGCTACGTCGGCAATCCCGAATGGTCGATCTGGGGCACGTGGGAATACCATGTACTGACCGAGAGCCACAAAGGCAACCTCGTCGCCCACTTCTTCCATCCCTAGCAGCACGACTCCTCCGGGCCGTTCAGCCTAGAGGGCCAGAAACGCTCGAAAGATCAGCAAGCTTCTGACCCCCACAACAACCAACAACCCGCTTATGCTTACATGCACGAGCGGGTTTTTTCTTAACTTTTAACTTAAAAAGCTAGTTTAGACGCTGTTATTTCACTTCAACTTTACCTTTTACAACTGAGTACATTGCCGGAGCAAACCCAACACCAGTATCACACCAAGCCGTAGCTATCGTCAGATCACCGGTTGCTGCATGACCATAAAGATCAGCAACACCTTTTTGTTTCGTATCCTTAACATAAGCAGTTACATATAAGCCCGTTAGACCTGGCCAACCTGGTGGAATTTGGAATACAAAACGCGCTTCTTTTGTGATCTTATCAACCTCAGCACAGATCACATTTGCTTTGTAGTGCAAAATACCAGGATATTCATAATTCCAGTATTCAACATAATTATGTTTTGATTTGTGATGGTTAGAGTTTGAGACATCCTTCTCTGATAATTTGAACTTGATCCTCTGATTAGGATTGATCAAACGCAAATCCCCCTCCGCCTTGCCATCATCTCTGTGATCTTTAACGTACTTTTCACATTGACCTTGATTGATAAACGTTGGATTATTAAATACCCTCCAACCGTTCCTCTTGCACTGATTCTTATCTGTTGGTGGCCCAACCAAGACCGGACCATCAGCAATGACCGTAATTTTGTATGGATTAACGGCGTCATTACTCCAAGCAGTCTCATCACCTAATGCATTTCTAGCCTTAACTCGAACGTAATATACCCCAGGTGACGTACCCGGCGTGGGTATTTCGGAGACTGACAACCACGCGCTGGTATAAATACTCGTCGTATACCCGGCATCGTTAAATGCTTCATACATATATTCAAACGGTGGATTAGAACCGCCAGTCGAATCCGTCCAATCGATCTTAACTAGTGCCGAACTCGTCACCGTAGCATTATTTGCCGGCAAAATAATTGTCGGAACACCCGGCGCTACCGAAGCCTCAAAATCAAATATCTTAGTATTTCCACTCACCCCTAACTTAAAACCGTCAATATTTTCTGTATATCCGTCAGCATACGGCTCACCGACACGAATTCCCAAGAATGAATCTGTAACCCGCATCCTGACCGACGGATAGTCACTTAATATTTGACTCCAAGTCTTTGTCGTCGAACCCGGCTCCCCGGTCACCGGCCAGGTTGAACCGGAATACAGCCATTTTGCATTTCCCCCATCTATTGCATCCCATTCCTGCCAAGTATCCTGTATCACTGCCCCATTCACGGACGGCACATAGACCAACCTTCTCTGCCAAGTATCCGAACCGTTAAAATCTGCGTTGAAATGCAAGTATCCTGAACGACTGGCACTTCCGCCATTTCCTGCCGATGGGTTAAAAGTACTAAACTTAAGCTCGGTAATTGAAGACAAGGTCGTACCGCTGAATTGATAAGTCGCCAAATTACGCCTCTGAGTACCGCTGACTGAGATCTGGATACTATCATTACCAAGCGGGGTAACTCCCGGGCCCAAAACAAACGACCCAAGTGAATTGTCAATTGTGTCAGTTTCATCGTTATAAAACATCCACTTACTGGGATCTGCAATCACATCTGCCACACTCGTCGCCATATCGCCCGGTAACACCACGATCGTCGTGTCTGCCGCCCTTACAGCCACTGTGGCTAACACAGTCCCCGCAAAAACCGAAATCAAGGCAAAATATACTTTTTTTAACATTCTTTTCATTTTTTTCTCCCTTTGTTTGAAAATAATAGACTTGAACTAAAAAATCGCAATTTTAGGAAAAACACGACTACCAGACCCAGGCAAAATATCAATTCCAACAATACATTTAGGGTAACCTGCAACAGATTTCCTCCCATATATTCATATAACCACACCAATATTTAGTATGCAACCAAAATCCTTTGTCTTAATCATCACTCTCCTGATCCAAAAAAAGGGTACCTGTATTTCTACAAGTACCCATATTGCTCTTTTGCTGTTCAAGATCTTCGGAGGCGGCTGCCGACCGACTGGAGTGCTCGAACAAACACGCCTGGATTAGAGTCAAGAGTGTCGACCTCAAAAACCAGACAATCTGCCGAACCCAAAGCGGTCAAGAACTCCTTGTACATGAAAATCCGGTTACCCGTTCCCGATCCGTCGATGCCGGCTGACGGTGCAGCCTCCAACCGTACCCCATCAAGAGACTCGAGATACACTCTCGCCGCAAACTTCGGCCCCCGACTAAAAGCACGTTCCAAGCGGAACGCAACCGCTCGCGCTCCGAAAATCTTGGCTTCTTCGACTCTCAGGATCAGTCCTTGCAGCGCTCCTTCAGGATCTTCCGACTGCTTGATCATGTCGCTTAGCAGTACAGGAATTCGATCTTGCGGCTGGCGTGCCCACCAATACCGCCGGTTCCTCAGGGGAATGCGTAACGTTTTGATAAACCTAGACCTCCTCCTGTGTGGTTACCAGCTCAACCGAAAAATGGATTCCGGTCAGCTGCTTGGCGTAGTCGCGAAGTTCGACAGCGTCAAAATAACGCCATCCGACGAATTTGTCTCCCCCCGAAATTCCTTCTGGGAAAACCCTGGAATTGATGATGGGAACGTTGGGGTGATCTGTTTGGAACTCAATGTTGACCACCTTCAGTCCCGACCCGCCTTCAGGCAGACTCAGGCCAAAGATCAGCCACTTGCGGTAAGGAAAATACATCCGATAGATCGGCTCGACTCTGACGCCATCGACCGATTTGTGCCAAATCGGCTGACTGTCCTGGATTGCCCTGACCAGGGCCGAAATCCAGGCCTCAAACTGCCCCCCTTCCAGAACCATTCTGGTCCTGTGATCAAGAGGTGTGTGAAAGTCGACATGACTTACCCGAGTTTGTACTCCCACGATCGTATACTCCTTGCTTGCGGTGAATTTTTGTCTTTCTTTTTTCGGCTGCCCCGAGGATTGTTAACGAACTAAGTCCGAGATTATACCCACAACGACAATAAAAATCCAACACTACAGGATAACCAAATCAGCATTAAAATAAAAAATAGCGCCTCTTTTTACAGAGGCGCCCTTTGTTTCGATCCGCACAAGTTGCAGACGCGGCTTGCTTGCTCGATCGCAATACCAGTCTTCTCGGAGCTAGTCCCGAGTGAACCGCCGTCGCAACGGATACTGTCCATCGGAAGGGACCCGAGCGTACCCCTGGCCGGACGGGTATCTGCGCTGATGCCTGAAAAACGCGACTTCCTCTTCGCCCTCGGACGAATCACGCACCGGCTCCAAACAACCGAAAACGTGCCCCTCCGCCCCTTGCGGGACTTGCAGCTGAAGCACCAAAGCACGCGCCTGAGGCAGAATACCCTTGAGCGATGCCACGGCAAAACCATGGTGTGGCTTGGTCTGGCCAGGCACGCCGGCCACACCCTTGACGGCTGCCATCATCGGCATCGAATCGAGAACCATTGGAGTAACCAATCGTTCGCTCCCGTGCTCGATCCGCACACCCGCCAAGTGCAAATCCTCGTTGTTGCCAGCCGCAACGAATCGCAGCAGCAACCGCTGATCCAGCCTGACCTGTTCGACCCGGGCCAGCACCAAAGTGTTGACATCCGGCTTGTTGCGCCCCAAGACCGCCGACGAGGACATGATGAGCTGAGTCACCAAGTCCGGCCACGCGAAAACGTTGCTGGTCGTGTGTCTGAATCTGTCGCGGTTAACCTGCGACACCGGGATCCGAACCGTTTTCACTTCAACCACGGCAAGTTAGCTTCGAACCTCTCTTTTTGCAAAAGTGCTCGGGATATTCTAATACTCTAGGCCTAATTTGTCCAGATTGAAGAAAAAACCATAAAAAAAGTGGCACCCGACTAATAGTCAGATGCCACAGAGAAATACGAGCGTTTACGGCTTTACTGTTGAGGCGTCCGATTCTGCTAAGCGAACTTCACGATACGAGACCACGATCCGACTCAGAGTGTGAGTCAAATCTGCCTCCGAATGGCGTACGCGGAACTGGTAAGCCCCACACGCACACAAGCGGGAGTAAACAGCATAGAAAGGCTTATTGGAGTCGTGATCGAACACCAACTCAAGCCGATCAACACCGTTGACCCGATCATCTTGCGGGTGCAACCTGATCGTTAGCACCTCCGCATCTCCGTCGATGTGAAAGTATGCTTCTGTAATCGGCAGGCCATGGAAGCGGAAGCTATTCCCAAGCCCGCCGTCGACCAGGCTGGCAGCAAAATCCGCGCGAAGCCCGAACTCACCCTTCACGAACACCTGCCGATGGTCGTGGACCATGACCATCAAAGTTGGCATGAGCTAGCCTCCAGAATTTAAACGTTCTTAAGGCTGATTATATCAAACTATAGGATAGTTTGCAAAAAAAAAGCGCCCTAGTTATTACCTAGAGCGCAAAGGTCGCTAACACCTCCACTCAAAATCAGAAACCCCCAGATCACTTGCCGCTCTTAGACGACAAATGACGCTCGGATCGTTTCTTTTTCCTTCGTTTGGCAAGGTATTTTTTGACCCAGTAAAAGGCCAAAATTACCGAACCGAGAGCGAAATACTTGGGACGGTGCCGACTTTTTCTGGGACGGATATACCTGATCGGTTCTCCAAAATCGACAGTGAACGTCTGAAAACGGCCGTTGTACCGAATCAATCGGCCGGTCTCGAATGCCCACCCGATCGGGTGCCGATCTTTGCTGTGATCGCGAGCCACAACAGCTGGACGGATGAGATGCTCGACTCCCTCATCGTCTGAGTAGCTGATGTAGACATCCGCAACCAACGGCACGTACTGGGACTGAGACGGATCCGTCACAAAGCGTGCAAAATCAAAAACCAGAAACTCGTTCCGGGTTCCGATCTTGAGCTTGAACATGGTCTCAGTCATGCGAATATCAAGGCCTGCCTTACGGCAAGCTGTGATAAATTGATTATAGAGCCACACCCTGTCAGTGTGACCCCAGTCGAACCGATGTCCGACTAAGTCAACAGACACGGCAACCATAGCTACACTCTCACCTCGCCAGAAAATGTGAAGTTGCGAAGCAGTATTTTAACATTTTATTTCTTTCTTATCAAATACTACGGGATATTTTATTCATAAAAAAGGCATCCGAAACACATTTCTGCGTATCAGATGCCATTCGAAAAAGGCAGCTTTCACCCCGTTTGTGGCTTAAGTAACCTCCGTTTCACACCAAATCACTCGATCTTCGGAAGTCTGGCCATCAATTCAGGGATAGCCTTTGCGTAGTGATCAGCGACGAACCTCAGCATCAAAACCGGCTCCTGCAGTCTCGACAAGCGTTCATACATTCTTGGATCCCTGACACGGAAAACAAGACTCTCATCGTTGTCGATTATGGCCTCGACCCAACAAAGTGGATCCTCGCCAAAACCAGCAAAAACCGGTCTTAGTCTCAGGCACAGCAACCGCCGGGGTACAGCGATCACCACGCCTTGCGGCAAGTCAGTAACATCCCAACTACTATCTGGATCCTGCCACCAAAACGCATCACTGATCCAATCAGCTAGCCCAGTCTGATCGAGCTCGCGCCCGAATTGATACCGCGCGTCGGTGAATACCACCCACGGTTTAAGGGAAACAAAAATACTCTTAAACACCTGGATTCTATCCTCCCATAAGTGTGTTCACCGGATTTGGAGTTGTTAACGACCTACGCCAATTCTACCACTACTACAGGATATTTTCCATAAAAAAACTCCCTGCACTACTTTCCGTAGTGTCAGGGAGAAAATCAAGCTTGTCCAGCTTCCCGAACCTGGGGTCACAGACTCAAGACAGAGTCCATGTCAAAAAGCGGTGAGGCCGGAAGCTCCACGTTCCCCAACCTGATCAGGCCTTGGAACCGCTGCATAGCCACCGACAGCTGATCCTGACCGACATTGGTGATCTGCACCAAAGCAGGACCGAAATACCGATCGGTGAATTCAGCCTCAGCTTCCTTGCGATCTTCCTCAGACAGGAAGAAAACGACATGCTCGCCCTTGCCGGGAGTATAAATCGTGTGGTAGTACACTACCGGATCTTGGTCGCTCAAAACTTCTACCCTTTCTGTCCTTTTCCGGGACTCCACAAACTTGAGAGATGCAAATAATATGACTTTTACTTTTTTAAGTCAATTACTAGAGGTTTAAAAAAAAGGCACCCCATTAATCATAATGTGATGCCTTAAGTGTTTCAAAAAAGAACAGACAACGAGTAACCTTGCGCCTACTTACCCTCCCTTAACGGCGCTTACCCAAACCGGGCAAACCACCGGAAACCACGCGAGATCGCGAACCGTAGATACTCTGTAACCCGTGATTGCCGGCTCGTGCATGTTCACGGCTGCGCTCGGCAATCTTCTCACGCGCCTCAACGGCGCTGATGATCCGATTACGCTGTTCAGGTGTGAAGTTGCACGCCCAACAGCGACCGCAAAGACGAACCCGCCGACCATCGAACAGCTCCTGTCGACGGGCGGTCATCTTGGAACAGTGGTAGCAGGGCAGTTTTTGCTCCCTACTCTTCCTGCTGCTGGTCTTTGCGACGACTGTCGCATTATCCTCGAAGCTAAATGTCACCTGGACTCCTTTAAATGGTGATCCTGGATTCGAAAGCCTCACCACGCCTGCCATCACGACTCTCCAGGCTGATTTCATGACCAAAATCAGCCCGAAGATAGAGCAATCCGTGACAAATGCGGTTGAGCTTACTGTAGGTGACGGTGAAAACCATTGACCGGGCTGGAGCGACTCTGACTCCGGGTTTCCTCGTCGGGATCCAATCGACCTCGCACTCGGCATTGTCTTCGCCGTGAAAAACAAAGGTAAGCCTCCGCAGAAGCGCCCCTTTGTTGGTCGTAGCGGTGTCGACGAAATAAGCAACCATGAACCACTTTTCGCCATCGCCCATCGGGTTACGGACAAAAGTAGTCCTGACTGCCAAACCGTGTGGTTTAAGCAATTCGTCGCAGGCCTGTGAAAAGACCCCTTGCAGTTCATCCCGCTCCATCGTCTGCCAATTACGGCCGCGAAGCTGAATGAACGGAATGTCGATGACAATGCTCAACGTCCGCACTCCTTTTCTCGTTAAAGTTCTGGCGGATATTATAGCACCGAATCTGATAATTAACTATAGGGTATTCTACTTTGCAAAAAAAATCCCCTGAGTCTTTAATAACATCAGGGGAAAAATTTAACTGGCCTTTTGACCTAAGCGGCGGCGACCAGATCGATCCGGAGGCCATCAGAATGGCCAAACCGCTCAATGGCGCCCTCGTCGAATGTGAAGATCAGGTGATTACGGATCAATTCTCCGACCACCTGTATCGGATCGGTCATATCCGCGTGCCTACTCACAAGCGTAGCGGCGATAATTGCCGGCTCCGCGGACTCAAACGAGTCTTTGGACATGATGACCAGGATTCGATTGAACCTGCTGGCAACTCCGACGTTGATCACGGCAGGGTTCGATCTCAGCGCAGCAGCTACCCACTGCGCCACGATTCTGAGATCCAGATCCCTGGGCTCGGACCCCTCTTTGAAAACCAGCACTTCTCTCCAGTGCCCGACGCTGGCAGGAAAACCTGCAACCATTTTTCGATCCCTCCAAATTCCAGAAAAAATCTGTCAAAGAACTGGACATATTTTATCACACTATAGGTGTTTTTTGCCAAAAAAAGCCCCCTGCATTTCTGCAGAGGGGTCCGAACTTTTTGGCGTGCTCAGAGCTGGCTAGGCAGAGCTCTAAGCGTATACCAACTCCCGAATCGGGTACCAACTCGGAAACAACAACCGAGGGTCATCGACCAGACAGTTGGCGCACTTCTCATTCTCGTGCCATTCGATAGCGCGGTAGAGACAGATCTCACCGATCTCAGGCTCACCCAGCCCTTTGCCGAGGTTGGCGAAACCGCATCGGTCGGCTTCAGAGTTGCGCTCCTCCGGAGTACGGAAGAACCGGACGTGGTACTTGCCCACCCCTTCCGGAGCAAGCAAGTAGTGGATCACGGTGTCGGTATCAACGCTTGTCGGCATTTCTGCAAACCTCCCGAAATTTGGCTGAGGCGAAGATTCTACACTGGAGGTTCGCAAAACGCAACAAAAAAAATTCCCCAGCTTATAAAAAGCTGAGGGGTGTATGGTTTCACCTTGCTCAAGCAAGAACGGCAGTAACCCTAAGCCCCTAGTGGAGCCAGTGATTCTGATGGGACGATGTCGAGCCTGCGACCGAAGTTGACCACAAGTGCGATTCGGTGCCCACGGATCGACCTTAGGTGGTCTGCATCGAAACACCAGCCGATCGGTACACCCGACCTGCTGCGGAACTGGACCGCAGGCACGATGATCTTTTCAGAACCATCACGATCAGTGTAAGCCACGTAGATCTGCTTGACGGCTCGATTGTCATTGCTGTCGAACCCGACGAAATCGAGTACGACATGCTGATTTTTCTCGCCCCAGACTACACGAACTAGCAACTGCGAGATCGTCGCGTCGATGCCGGCACTCTCGGCCCTGCGCATGAACTCGTCATGCAGCCAGATCAGATCTTGCCGGTCCCAATTCATGCCATTGTGCAGCGGCACGGTGATGACCTTGTCGGCACGCTCGAGCAAGTACGCCCAAAGCGCCATCAACGCTGTCAGTCCTCCGAACCAGATCACAACGAACTTGACCAGGAATGAACGATTCAACTGAAAAACCTGCCTTTAATGAGCTCGGATATTTGGAGTTTTTGGCTCCACACCTCCCCTGATTATATCATTTTTAGGCTCAAAAATCAATTACTCTAGGATATTATTTAAAAATTAATGATATAATTTGCACAGTAACTTTACACCCTAAAAGGAGCTACTCCGGACATGCCTGACACGGTCGGCAAACCAACTTGTCCTCCGCCACCTCAACCGACCC
>CAYUKQ010000002.1:0-75253 GCA_964445355.1 uncultured Gammaproteobacteria bacterium | reverse complement strand
GTTGACTTATAGTCTGAAAAGTAGTAAATATAGGCTACTATAAATCCCCTGCCTACACAAACAGAACGTTAGTATGAAAAAAGTAAAGTTTATAAATAGTGGCGCAGTTAATATTCCGGTTATTATCGGTGGTGTCGTTGCAATCGCTGTAGTTGCATTACTTGCTGCCCTGATCATCAACGCACTTAGCGGTGACAAGTCGGAAGAAAACAAAGAAGAGGTAGCGGAAGGTCCGATCCCATCAGCCAGCACAACCCCAGCACCTACTCCGGCAAAGGCTGTACAGGGAGTTAATACTCAAGGTGCAGCAACTGGTAGCAATCAGCAGACACAGAAACCTGTACAAACTACCAGCCAACCAACAACCACTACCACAGTAAGAACGGTAACAACTGAAGATGTGATTGTAAAACTGAACCCAAGATGTACCAAAATGAGAGCACGCTGGAATCCGGATGACCCATATCAGGTTTCATTTACGACCGAGGGATCAGCTGACGGTGCTTCAATTGTTAACTATCAGTGGGATTTCGACGGAAATGGAACATGGGACAGTGAAGAAGGCCGGGTTGAAAATAGTATCGGCTACCGCTATAGCGAGAAAAAAGTCTACACGGTTAAAAGCCGAGTACGCGATTCTCAAGGCCGATGGTCAGAAACCTGCGAGATCGGAATTGACCTGAATTCAAAATAAGACAAATTTTACTTGTTACTGATCAGATCGATCGGTAATGCTGAAGTGTTTCAAATCCGCGTGTTTTGTCGAAGCAAACAGCATCGATCCGCATTGATATAAATTTGCCAAGAGTATTTTGATAGACGAGGGCAGATTTGCGGATTTTTTCTAATTTTTGTTTAGTGATCCGATCAGCTGAAATACCGAATACGTTACTTTGACTGGATTTTACTTCCACAAAAACATATTCGTTAGTGGTCGGATCAGTCATAATAAGGTCGATTTCCCCATAAGGGGTCTGATAGTTACGCTCAATAAGACGGTAATTAAGTCCCTCTAAGTATTCGAGTGCTTTATCTTCGTAATTGTTACCTAACTGGCGTTTAGCTGAATACATTGTAATTACCTAGGAATGATAGTCGATGCAGAACACATGGTCCATACTCTTGAAGTTTTTGCCGATGAAGTTTGGTACCGTAACCTTTGTGTAATTCAAACCCATAATGGGGATAGTTCTCAGCGAGCTGTGTCATTAATTTGTCTCGATATACTTTGGCAATAATCGAAGCGGCGGCAACTGTTGCTGACTTAGTATCACCTTGAATTACGGCTTGCTGTGGAAAAGTTAGATTATTTTTGAGTTGACGGCCATCGAGAATAATTCCATCGATAGGACTGACTAAACGGCGAATCGATTTTTCGTATGCGTATTCTAAACATTTGGTAATGCCGATGGTATCGATTAACACGTTCTCGATTCTGACAATGGAATATTCTATCGCATTTTTTTTAATAAAATCAGCCACACTGCTACGGTGAGGTTCTTTGAGTGCTTTTGAGTCACCGTACGGACTCGGAAGATCGAGACTGGGCGGAAGTATGACTGCGGCCACGACCAACGGTCCGGCTAAGCAGCCACGCCCTACTTCGTCAAAACCAACGATATATTTGCTTTGGGGAAAAAGGCATTGATCAAACTCCTGGCTGGGACTAACCAGCGACATATCAATTAGATTGTTTTTGCGGCTGCACCTTTGAGCTTGCGCATAAAGTACAGCTTGGAGCGACGGATCCGGCGTGAAGGAGTCTTAACGACTTCGACTTTTGCAATGGATGGAGAATCGATCGGCCAAATACGCTCAACCGCCACATCACCAGCGGCGATTTTGCGGACGGTAAAGGTCTGACTGCCTTTTTGTCCACGAATTGAAAGAACAATTCCCTGAAAGATCTGAATACGCTCTTTGTTACCTTCTTTGATCTTGACGTGAACCTTGACGGTATCGCCAACTGAAAAATTTTCTGCTTTGATCATTGTTTTATTTTTGCGGGCTAGATATTAACACTTAAGGCTTCGACTTTGCAACCAAGAAGCAGAAGATCGTTGATCAAACTGTCTGACAGCTCAGCTCCGAACGGTACGGGGACATTACGAGTCTGTCCATCACTGCCTTCAAGCAAGAGGAATGTCTGTTTTTGGCCCGG
Organism: uncultured Gammaproteobacteria bacterium; assembly: GCA_964445355.1. GTDB lineage: Bacteria > Patescibacteriota > Microgenomatia > CAYQLK01 > CAYQLK01 > CAYQLK01. Next base: position 73,092 of record CAYUKQ010000002.1, on the reverse strand, counting down.
AAATTTTTTGAGTACTTCGTAGATCGAATGGAGTGTTTGCCGTGACGCCATCTTGGGAATAATAATACCGATCCCTTCGGGGAGACTGGTACCGGATAAGCTTGGCGCCGGAATGGATGGAGAGTTGGCGGGCGGGGCGACATCAGGCAAGACCGATAAATCGGTAATAATCTCGGCCAGAATTGCGGTTTCCTCCTCACGAGAGTCAAGTTTGCCTTCGAGGATAATAATCGCATCTTCGTTAATCACACTTTTGAATTGGCTAAATGTCTTCGGAAAAACCACGATATCGATCGTACCAGTCTCATCCTCTAGCTTAAGAAAGGCCATTTCTTCACCTTTTGCTTTGGTAAAGGTGCGCCTAATGGTTGAGATAATACCGCCAATTTTGACCTTTGCTCCCGGATGGGCATCTTCTTCGAGACTTGCGATCTTTTGATTCGCATAGTGAGTCAGCTTATGTTGTGACCCGGCGATCGGATGGCGAGTTAGATATAAACCAAGAAATTCTTTTTCCCATGCCAGTAGCTCTTTTTCGGTCGCTTCTTTGCCGCTTCGTAAACTTTCGGTCAATGGTGAATCATCGAGTGCGGGATTTTTGATCTCCAAATCAGCTTCTTCAAACAACATTCCTTGCCCTTCGGAAATTTTTTGGCTTAATGACTGACCTGTTGCACGCAGAGAATCGATAATATCTAACATGGCCTGACGACGACCGAATCTGTCCATTGCCCCTGCTTTAATTAAGCTCTCAAAAGTTTTTTTATTGACCGTTCGCAGATTCACACGTCGGCAGAAATCATTGAGCGTACTGAATTCAGCTTCTTCCCGCGCCTGAATAATCGAGTGAATTGCGGCTTCACCGACATTTTTGATCGCAGAGAGTCCAAAACGGATGCACCGCTTGCCGTTTTCATCCGATTCGATTGTAAAACCGATATTTGAACGGTTAATATCCGGGCTGAGCACTTGGATGCCAAGCCTTTCGCACTCTGCAACCGCCTGAGCAATCTTCTCAGTGTCACCAGACTCAGCGGTCATGACGGCACACATAAACTCTACAGTGTAATTGGCTTTCATATATGCGGTTTGGTAAGCAACGACAGCATATGAGGCAGCATGTGCTTTGTTAAACCCATAACCAGTGAATGGTTCAATAAGTGCGAAAAGGTCTTTGGCCCGTTTCTCACTAAGGCCGTTTTCGATTGCACCGTGAATAAATTTATCTTTTTGTTTGGCCATTTCTTCAGGAATTTTTTTACCAATGGCTTTACGGAACTTGTCGACCTCTTCCCAGTTGTACCCGGCGATATTGATAGCAGTTAGTAAAACGTCATCCTGATATGTAATAACCCCGTAGCTTTCTTTTAAGAATTCTTCCATACGCGGATCGAAATATTTGATCTTAGATTGATCATGTTTCCTTTCAATAAATTCAGGAATTGAAGCCATTGGACCAGGGCGAAAAAGTGAGATCATAGCCATAATATCGAAAATATTAGTCGGTTTAAGTTCTTTGAGGTATCTGGTCATTCCCGAACCTCCGAGCTGAAAAAGGCCCATTGTTTCCCCGCGAGCCATCATTTCGTAAGCCTTGGTGTCATCAAAAGGAATCTTTTCTAAGTCGATTTTTACGCCTTTTTCTCGCTGGACGATTTCAACCGCGTTGCCAAGAATCGAAAGATTACGAATTCCCAAAAAATCCATTTTTACCAAACCCGCATCCTCAACACCGTGCATATCGTACTGCGTAGAAATAACTTCACCCTTAGTTTCTTTTAGTAACGGAGTAAAATTGGTGACCGGCGCGGGAGCAATGACAACTCCGGCGGCGTGAACACTGGTATGTCTGGCTAATCCCTCGATTTGCATAGCTGTGTCGAGCAGTTCTTTGGTTTCGGTGTCGGTTTTGTACAAATCAGTCAGCTCCGGAGTAATTTCGATCGCTTTTTTGATCGTCATCGGAAAACCTTGTTTGCCAAAAGGAATAAGTTTGGATATTCGATCAGCCTTGGAGTATGGCCAGCCCAATGCACGGGCAACATCACGAACTGCACCTTTGGCCATCATGGTACCGAGCGTTCCGATTTGAGCAACCTTATCTGATCCATATTTTTGACGAACATAATTAATAACATCATCTCGGCGGGAATCAGCAATGTCGACATCAATATCAGGTAGCGACGGTCTGAATGGATTAAGGAAACGTTCAAATGGTAACTTGAAATAAAGCGGATTGACTGTGGTAATACCCAGTCCATATGACACCAGCGATCCAGCCGCTGACCCACGAGTCGTGGAAACGATACCTTGTTTTTTGGCGGCGCGAATAAAGTCCGCGACCACCAAAAAGTAGGTTGAATAGCCTTTATCGACAATGACCTTGAGCTCGTATTCGAAGCGCTCCATGGCTTTTTCGTCGAGCGGATGGATCTTTTGCTTGAGACCTCTAAGGGATTCTTCACGCAAAAATTCCTGTGGCGACTTACCGCCCGGAACCTCAAAAAGCGGGAAATGATACTGGCCAAGCGGAATTTCGATATTTATTTTGTCAGCAATTTTGACGGTATTGGCAAGAAATTCCGGATTGTCGGGAAAAAGTGCAGCCATTTCTTCACCGGATTTGAGGTAATAGACCGGCGCATCAACCATACGCAAACGATTGACTTCGTTAACGGTTTTGCCTGTTTGGATACAGACCAGGACGTCCTGAGCAAAGGCGTCAGCTGGTTCAATATAATGCAAATCCCCGGTCGCTACTGCAGGAATATTTAACTCTTTTGAGAGTTTGGTTAATCCTTCTAAGGCTTTTTTGGTGTTCTGGCTAAGGCGAAGGAGTTCGTTATAAATATCACTACCGACAGCGTGAGCCGGAAGGTATTTATCAAATTCGTGATTATAAACCTCAATATAAAAATCATTGTCTTCAAAAATACCTTGATATTCCTGTAATACAGCTTTGGCTTGATCGTACAGTCCGTCGATCAAGTAGCGTCCGACTTCTGACGACATACACCCACTTAGTCCGATCAAACCTTTTGAGTATTTTTTAAGCAGTTTTTTGTCGACGCGAGGTCGATAATAAAAACCATTAATTGAGGCCTCGGATAGTAGACGCATTAAGTTCTGATAGCCTTCAAAATCCTTAGCAACCACAGTCAGATGGTCCGTTTCGTTGCCATTGTCAAAACTTTTAAGAGTGTAGTCCTTACGCGCGACATAGATTTCGGCGCCGATTATTGGCTTGATCTCTTTCTCGACACAGGTTTTGTAAAATTCGATTGCGCCATGAAGATTACCGTGATCAGTTATAGCAATCGCAGTTTGACCAAGCGTTTTGGCTTTTTCGACAAGTTGAGGAATACGACTTAATCCGTCTAGTAGCGAGAACTGTGTATGAACGTGAAGATGAACAAAATCAGGCTTGTTAGTCATGAAAACAACTACTGCAAGTATACCAGAGACGAGGAACTAAAGACTCTAATTTTTACCGTTTTTGGCAAAATCCATAACTACTTAACATCCAGAAGTTCGACATCAAATATCAAGGTAGAATTAGGCGGGATCGAAGCACCAGCTCCGCGTTCTCCATACGCCATATCGGATGGAATGGTCAATTTGCGTTTGCCGCCGACTTTCATACCGGCAAATCCCTTATCCCAGCCTTCGATCACTTCACCGGCTCCAAGATTAAAGGTGAACGGTTCGCCTCGATCGACTGAGCTGTCAAACTTGGTTCCGTCTGTTAGGGTACCTGTGTAATGAACGGTGATACTTTTACCGGAAACTGCTTCAGCGCCGGTTCCGACTTTGAGGTCTTCGATTTTTAGTTCTTCCATATTGGTTGATGCACTACTTGTAGATTGGTTGTCCGATAGCTTATTGGCGTTATTTTGTTCGATACAACCGGATAAGCTAACAGCGATTATCAGGGAGAAAAAAATAATACCGAAATGTTTTTTGGACATGAATAGAATTTAACACAAATCAATATTTAATCAAAAGTAGCTAAAAAAATACCGAGCGACAAAGAAACTGCCGTGCTCGGTATGGACACTTGATGTTTTTTAACTGTGCGGACGATTCTAGTCCGCATATTCGTCGAGAACTTTCCGGGCGGCTTCACTCCTGGCCGTGTTGCGTTCATGGAGTTCATCCATAATGGCTAAATAGTAATTTGCGGATTCAGCTAAGTTTCTTTTCAAGCAATTGGCGAGCCAGCGAAGGGTCGGCTTTGCCTTTGGTCTGAGCCATAACTAAGCCGATCAGGTATTGAAGAACCGTCGTTTTGCCAGCTAGATAATCTTCGACCACTTTTGGGTTAGTTTGAATAATCGAATCTATTACTGGCTCTAGTTCAGACTGATCCGAAAGAACCGAAAATCCATCTTTTTCAACAATCGCCTGAGGCATTCGACCATCGGCTAACATAATTTCGTAGACTTCTTTGGCTTGTGTTGAGCTGATTCGTTTTTGATCGACCAAATAAACCAATTCAGCAATCGAAGCTGGGGTAATTTTCAGATCATTAATATTGAGGTTTTTTTCCTTGAGGGTAAAAAGGACCGTTGACGCAAGCCAGTTGGCAATTTTGACCCCATGCGTGCTGTGGGTGGAATTTTGACCAAAAGTAGACTCATAGTCAGCAACTGCCTGTTTAAAAAATGCTAGAATTTCGGGCCGATCAACAAAATCCGAGGCAAGGTTAGCTTCAAGACCATATTTCTGAGTGAGATCAGATCGTTCCTGGTCGGGTAATCGAGGAATCAGCTGTCTTATTTGTTCAACCAGTGTCTTTTTTATTTCTATAACAGGAATGTCCGGCTCAGGGAAATAGCGATAGTCGTGTGCTGATTCTTTGGAGCGCTGAGCGACCGTTTGGTTTTTGGTCTGAGAATACCCGCGAGTCTCCTGAAGTATTTTTTGTCCCGCGTTTAGGGCTGTTGTTTGCCTGTCAATCTCGAATTCGATCGCGGATTTGAGGCTACGAAAAGAATTAAGATTTTTGACCTCGACTTTGGTACCCAGTTGGCGTTTTTTGGCAGAGATAGAAATATTGGCATCGAATCGCATTTGCCCTTTCTCCATATCTGCATCAGAAATTCCTAAATATCTTACGACCCGCTGAATTTCCTGTGCATATGCAACAGCTTCGTCTGCCGAGAAGATATCCGGCGTTGAGACAATCTCAATTAAAGGAACACCTGAACGGTTGAAATCAATGAGAGTTTGTTTATCAATGTGCGTGAGTTTGGCGGTATCCTCTTCCATGTGAGCCCGCTCAATTTTGATAAACCGATCTAATACTTTGAGTTTAAGATCGAAAGTAAAAGGCAGATCAAACTGAGAAATTTGGTAGCCCTTAGGCAAGTCAGGATAGAAATAATTTTTACGGTCGAATTTGGACTTAGACGGGATGCTTGCTTCAAGTGCTAAACCGAGCATAACTAACGATCGAATGGCCTGCTGATTAGGCACAGGCATGGCGCCGGGTAACCCCAAACAAACCGGACAGACGTGAGTGTTGGGCAATTCGCCAAAATATTTCGCTGAACAATTGCAAAACATTTTGCTTTGGGTATTTAGCTCGATATGGATCTCGAGGCCGATAGTCGGATTATATTTCATATTTTTCAACCTCTTTGCCGATAGCAAATAATACATCTTCGCGGCCAAAACCGGCGGTAAAATGCAGACTGAGCGGCATGTGACCTTCCTTCCCAAATGGAACAGATATCGCCGGCAGCGAGGTAACGTTGGCAGTGACCGTAAAAAGATCGGATAGATACATTTCCAGAGGGTCTGTTACTTCACCGATATTCCAGGCAGATGTAGCAGTCGTAGGTGTGACGATCAGATCAAATCGGGAGAAGACCTCTGCATATTTTTGCTGAAGATAACTTTTAGCCTGCAAAGCTTTTTTGTAATAAGCGTCATAATAGCCGCTGCTGAGCGCAAAGGTACCCAATATAATTCGCCTCTTTACTTCGGAACCAAAGTGGTCACGACTCTTACCGAACCTGATCCCGTCGAATCGTGAAAGGTTGGACGAAACTTCCGAGGGCATGATGATGTAGTAGACAGCCAAAGCCAAATCAGGATCAGGCAACTCGATCTCCTCAAGGTCGTGATTAGACGCCAGTTTGTCCAGACCTAACTGAAAATTTTCTTTAACAGCCGGGCTAAGTTTTTGACTAATACCCTTAGGAATCGCGATCCTGAGGCGCTTAGAGGGGCTAGAAGCGACCGGGAACTCGCGAGTGGTGAAATCATAGGGATCCACACCCGAAATCAGCTTAAACACTGCCTCAGCGTCACTAACATCCTTAGTAAATGGTCCGGCTTGGTCTAACGAACTGGCCATGGCGATCAGCCCGTATCGACTGACCCGACCATATGATGGCTTAAGGCCAACCACGCCGCAAAGCGCTGCCGGCTGTCTGATCGAGCCACCGGTGTCTGTGCCGATCGATAAAAGCGATTGATTGTCAGCAACCGCAGCTGCTGATCCACCAGAGGATCCACCAGGGATTTTTTTTAGATCGTGTGGATTTTTGGTTAAAAAATACGCGGAATTTTCTGTCGAACTTCCCATGGCGAATTCATCGCAATTGTTCTTGCCGAGGATTATTCCACCCTGATCGCGGATCCTAGCAACAACGGTCGCATCGTATGGAGGGATGTAGGTTTCTAAAATCTTTGAACCGGCGGTGGTTTTTAAGTTCCGAGTCGAAATAACGTCTTTGATCGAGACAGGAATGCCCATAAGTAGAGGTGTTTCGGCTGCGGTATTATCTGCCAAAAAAGCATCAGCGGCCTTGGCCTGGCTAAGTGCTCCTGCGTGGTCAACGGTGATGAACGCGCCGACGGACTGGCGCTTACTAATACGATCCAACACTGCTTTAGTAAGTTCAGTCGCGCTGATCTTACCGCTGGTAAGCATTTTACTGGCTTCAATTATGGTCAGATTGGATAGATCAATCATTATTCAAAAACACCCTTAACCACGAAAGAACTACCGTCATGGGCGGCGGTATTTTTTGTGACATCATTGATTGATAAATTGCGTTCAGAACTTGCGGTGTCAATTCTGGCGTCTTCGAGTTGGCGGGCGTAAGCTGGATCGGTTTTGACCGAAGCTGGAATTTTCGAGATCAGACTGACGAAACCAAGAATACTTTCTAATTGCGGCTCTAGAGTTGTAATTTCACTCTCGGTGAGAGGTAATTGGGCGAGTTGACTGGTTTTTTTAAGATCGATTTTGTCTGACATAATTTACATTTCTCTTAGTATTTTAATGCGTTCTTCAACTGGGGGATGTGTCGAAAAAAGATTAGCGAATGAACGTCTAAAGTGACCAGAACCTAGTGGGTTTGCGATATATAGATGTGCAGTAGCTGGCGTGGCGGACTTAACAGGCTTTTGGTAAGTGGCGATTTTTTCCAACGCGTCAGCCAATCCGTCCGGATATCGGGTAAGCAGAGAACCGGTTGCATCAGCTAGATATTCTCGCTTGCGTGAAACAGCCAATTGAATCAGCTGGGCTGCAATCGGAGCAAGAATGGCAGCAAGGATACCCAGGATCAAAAATAATCCATTACGAGATTCGCGATCATCATTATTACTACCACCAAAGAACATAAAATGACTGAAAAAGTCCGCCAGCATAGCCACAACACCTACCAAAATGACCACAACCGTCATTAATCTAGTGTCGTAGTTACCAATATGACTAAGTTCGTGTGCAAGCACACCTTCCAGCTCTGTTTTACTCATAATATCCAGCAGGCCGGTTGTTACGGCTATTGAAGCATGTTTGGGATCACGTCCGGTCGCGAAGGCGTTGGGAGCATCGTCCGGAATGAGATAAGTTTTTGGCATTGGTAATCCTGAACCAATAGACAGGTTTTCAACTAATTTGAATAATTGAGGGTGAGATTTTGCGTCAACAATTTGTGCTCCGGCGATCTTCATCACCATCTTGTCGGAGTTAAAGTAAGCCAAATAGTTCATAACCCCTGTGATAATCAAAGCGACACCAACAAACAACAGACCGGATGACGACTGATAACCAAGTGCTTGAGTGAAAATATATACCATGATCGTAATAAACACGGTAAAAAGTATCATTAATACCGCTGTTTTGAGGCGGTTGATGCCAATTTGGGAATAGATTGTTCTTTCGCTCTCGAATTTCATGTTCAATGTTTTTATTTACAGGGCTTTGATTATACCAAGTTCGTGTCGGGTAAAAATTAAAAAAGACCCAGTCTTAAAAGAAAGACTGGGTCGAGAGATATGAAACGTGACACTTTTCTACGGCAGACGACGACCGTGTGGCGGATGCATCGTCGTGCCGGCTGGCGGGAAGCGATTCTTTGCCCGAGAAAAGATCAAACGAGCAAGAACGATAAACAAAACCAGCGCGAGGACGATCACAACGATCGAGATGATCACCGCCGGCGACCAAAACGACTTATTTGATTGATCCCCTGCTACTGGCTGTTCAACCACCGTTGTTTGGATGATTGTACCCGACTGATTGGTAGATACACCTTGAGACTGTCCCGGCTGAGAAGGGACAACCTCATTCGGGTTCTGCGGCGTAGGCGCAAGTGCCCCGCTAGTGCCCACACCAGAGACTGATGAGGCGATCTTGTAGGTCGGAGCAAGTAGCTTGAGCGCGGTGGAGGTAATGTCGGTGGGACTGTTGATCACATACCTGCTGACTTTGTCACCGGCAGATACGTAAAAAACGTTATCCTTGCCTCTGTTATAGCTCGTGATCGCCTTAACGGGCGGTTGCCCGAATTTGGCAGTAACGTCGACCAGCTGACCGAATGCCTGAGAGGTTGACCTCGAAAACATCCAGACCTTTTGCTCAGTCAAGACGAGATGGTAATCATAATCACCGACGAGCATCATGTCGACGATCGGACTGTCGAGTGTGATCTTCGACAGACTATTGTCGGCGAACTGGTGGACGTAGGTAACTGCTTTGCGATCTTCGGCTTGCGGATTGCGTGGCCCGGGGTACACATACAGCGCAGGACCAAGTGCCGAAATTGATTCATGCTCCCCGATTCCAGCCTTTAAGTAGCTGGACTTGTTCAGCTTGCCGTTGTCACCAAACAGACTGACCAGCCCTTGCGTAGTAGCAATTGCTGTCTGACCAACGTTGCTGACGAACTTGGTGAAGCTGACCCGTGGCGGTAGATCCGACTGCTGAAGCTTATATGATTGGTCGACACCAGCCTGGCCGGTTATGACTTCACCAGTCTGCCCCAGAATCGTGAGTGTGCCCTGCTTGCTGACAGAGTAGTCGTAAATGCCGGAGCCGGACGAGAGTCCGAGACTCTTGGCACTTAGTTCGTACCAGCGACTTTTGCCGTTTTCGGTCCGGCTGTAGTATAGCGAGAGCGCAGAACTTGACGACGAGGCAGACAGAAGGTAAATGTTGCCTTTTTCATCCAGCTGAGGCCGGAGAAAGAGTTTGGACGGAAGTTGACTAGTGTCGACTTCCGTAACGAACTCCTGACTGCCTGAGGCGATATACAGACGCTCCTGATGTGTGACAAAGCGCCACACAGACGGATCGACTGTTGGGCTTTGAGCATTGGCTGTTAGCGGCATAAATGCTGCCAGCAGCATTACTCCAAAGATCAGAAGTCTTTTAAGGTGGTTTTGCCACCCATCAGCGAAGCTGAACATGGTTGTGAAAACACTCCGTGAAATAATTCCCGCATTACTGCGGAGGGGTCGAGCGGCCGAATCCGGCCAGGGCGTAGGCGATCCGTTGGATCAGCTGGGTAAGCAGTCCTGAGGTTCGCCATGACTGGCGGGCGTATTTCTTGCCGTACTTGATCGATCCGCGTTTGAGGGCTTTCTTGCGCTCGGGGGTCAAAATGTCTCCTCGCTTTTTCTAAGTGATTAGGGTTGTTGGTTCTGAGAGTGGTTAAGGTGCCACTTGACTTAAGGTCTCCAGCCTGAACGGATAGAAGAAGCTGTAACCTGTTACCAGCAATTTTATCATTTTTTATGATATATGTAAATACTATAAGTCTTTTATAGACGACATTTTAAATTAAAAAATGCCCCGCAAGTAAGTATGCGGGGCTAAAGAGCTTTTGGTAGTGATTTCACTTCCCCATTAGTTTGATTTGATCAAACAAGAATAGTTTATCCTCCAGGATCGGATAATGCTTCTCCAGATGGTCGTGTGATCGAGAATGAACCGCTTCAGGCAGTTCTATGTATCGAACAGAGGCCTTGACCGACGGGTCAAGTCTCGCATCGAAGTAAGACACTAGTCCGTCGTTTCCCTCATAGAGTGGCAACCAGAAACCGGTGCCATAGATTACCGTGACTGAAACACCAAACGGAATTGGCTTTGAGTTGATGTGGTGGATCTGCGGACTATATGGAGTTAGCCAGCTGGCCTGCAAACCCTTATAAAGGTCGATGAAGCCGAGCAGAGGTCCAGCCAAGCCGGCCGCAAAGGAACCGTTGTTCGGAGTGGCGATAAGCAGGAGATCATCAACCGAGTCGTCGTATCTGTACAAAGGAACCAAATCCTCCACAAAACAACGAGCCAGTAGACCTCCCATCGAATAGCCGATCAAATCGATTTTTTCTACACCAGACCTAAGTCTGATGTAGTCAACTGACCGTCCAACCACTTCGGCGATTGAACAGATATCGTGACTGAGCACGAAGTCGAAAGTCAAGAAGTACCCCAACTGCCCCGTGGTCCAGGTGGATCGGCTTAGCATAAAGTTATGACCTGAAACGGTTGTCAGTGGTATCAAATCCTTGTGCTTGCCTTCCCAGTAAAGGTCACCAAGCGCTCCTCCACCCAGTCCGGAGACAAACAAAACCGGTTCTGCCCCTTGGTGATCCACTGCGTGCGGTGGGTAGACCACAGCAAGGCCGGCGAAGGCAAATTCGGAACGTGTGAGCGAGATCGGCAAAGAGATTGAACGACCGGCAGGTAAGCATCTCAGCAGATCGAGGCTTAATTGGTATAAACAGTCGTTTTGCAGACTGTAACCAAGCACCTCGTTGCTTTCGGCTAGATAGCTAGCAACTTTTTCCAGCGAGCTTCCCCAGACAGCAACTTCGTAGTTTTGAGTATTTTGGGTAGCAACCCCCTTTGCAGACGCATAAATCCGGTCGAAATTACCACTAAGGCGTGCTGAAAAGATTTGGTTTTCGGGATCAAATAACCTGAGACCATCGGATCCTGAAGTACTTAACAGCAACTGGTGATCGACCACACCGACAAGCTCGAATCCTGCGAATCGAGAGTTCGGGCTTTCGGGATTGGTTAAAACCTCCAATTGGAATGTGACGAGCGAACAGCGAACCAGCTGGTTCTCGTAACCTTTTGGCGAAAGCAGATAGAGCCATTCTCCGATCACTTGGTAGTTGTCAGAGTTGGCTTGTAGATCGAGTAGTCTCCAGTTTTTTTCGGAAGTGAGTTTGATAGCGACGCGTCCGTAGCCGATTCCGGCAACATATGTTTTGGAGTCGGTAACAGTAAAGTAACCAAAACTGGTTACTTTTGCCCCGTCAGGCTTGGTTAGCCCGGTTTTGGCAGGGTCGACGGTTAGCCAATTCTTTCCGAAATCGTAGGTGATCTCGGCAATATTAGCGATACTGCCGGGCACGGGTTGATGGATCAGAAAGACTGCCTGGTTTTCCAGATTGGATTCCAGAAAACTGATGTTTTGGAATTTTGGTATTCGGCTAAAACTCTGATCTTTTTCGTGTGCACTAAAAAGTCCCTGGTCAGTGGCGAGAAAAATCAAAGAAGATGATCCGGAGCGCTCTTGGTTTGATGATGGAGATGGCAAAATGAGGATGACTAAACTCAGGGCAAGACTGCCTAGCAACTTGTACAATTACGAACTCCACGGTAAGTGTTGTTAACGTGCTCTATGAGATATCACTACAGAGCTCATTTGATGCAGATTCTAAGCTTGATTAGGAAAAAATGCAAATACTAGGGGATATTTTGATACACCAATTGCAAGAAGAAAGAAGATTATTTCTCAAAATCTACTTTGACCGGCTCACGATCATCACCAATAGCCTCAAAAAATTCTTCTTCCTTGAAACCAAACATCCCTGCTAAAAGTACGTTTGGGAAAGTAGCGATTTTGGTGTTGTAGTCACGAACGTTAGCATTATAGAACTGCCTTGCATATGCAATTTTGGATTCGGTGTCCGATAGCTCATCCTGGAGTTGTTTGAAATTCTCAGATGCTTGAAGTTTTGGATAAGCTTCTGCAACAGCAAACAGAGATTTAAGTGTGTTGCTCAGCATATTTTCTGCTTGAGCCTTGGCTTGTGGGCCTTCGGCTGCCAACATTGCAGCGCGGGCCTTGGTGACATTTTCAAAAACTGACTTTTCGTGTTTAGCGTATCCTTTGACTGTTTCGACTAGGTTAGGAATAAGATCAGCACGTCTTTTGAGCTGAACATCGATTCCAGACCACGCTTCTTTAACTCTAATCCTCAGTCTAACCAGACTGTTGTACAAAAACAACAAAAATAGAAATATCGCTCCAACGACAATTAACGGAAGAGTAAGTACGGAACTAAAGATATTCATAACCTGATTATAACAGACTGTCTTTTATAAATAATTTTGAACAAAATTTTATATAGTCCTTAAGATGAATTTAATTAATCGATCTTTTGGCCAGGTATTGATGATCGACTCGGCAGTCAATCCCCCTCGCCTGGCGACGTCCACCCCGTAACTCATCAGATCCATACTTGGCAGGTCATGGGTGTCGGTATTAATCATAAACAAACAACCTTTGGCACTTGCACGGCGGACCAAGGTTTCAGTCAAATCAAGCCTATCGACTGAAGCATTGATTTCTAAGACCTTATTATTTTTGCTGCAATAGTCAAAGATCTGATCCCAATCAGCGTCGTATCCTTCACGCTTGTCTATTAGCCTACCGGTCGGATGAGAAAGCCCAAATACTTTAGAACAAGTTAGTCCATTCAGAATGCGCTGAGTCATCTGTTCTCGAGGCTGTGAAAAATTAGAGTGAACTCCTGCAATGAAGGCGTCATAATATTGAACATATTGATCAGGAAACTTGATTGATCCATTGATACCTATGTCAACTTCGAGTAAATTAATTACTCTTATAGAGTTTTTTTGTTCATTAAGTCTATTAATTATTGTTCTATGGCTTTTTATTTGTTTGATAATTTTAGGATCCTGCCAACTTTTTTCTGACGGAGGATGGTCAGATATTCCTAAATATTGATATTTTTTCTCCTTGGCCTTCGATACTAAATCCGTGATTGAAGATGCACCAAAGTCGTGCATAGAAGTCGTGAAAAAATTTGAGTGGGTGTGAAAATCACCCTTGATATCTTCTATTTTAACCAGTCGCGGGATACTGTGCTTCTGAGCAAGCTCGATTTCGCCAGTATTTTCCCGCAATTCAGGCGGAATGTAATCTAATCCAAGAAAATTATAAAATTCTTTTTCTGTTGCGAATTTTTTAAGCGTATTACTTGCTAATTTGATCCCTTTTTCAGATAGAGACAGGTTTTTTTTGACCGCTAAGGTGCGCAGAGCAATATTATGCTCCCGCGAACCCGTAAAATGCTGCAGAAGACTTCCATAACTATCCGGTTCAGACACAAGTAAATCCAGCTGAAATTCCGTATCATTAAGAGTTATTGTTGCCGAAGCTGGACCTTTTTCAACAATTGAACCTATTGCCGGATAGGATAAAAATCTGTCAACCGCATCCTGAGTGTTGTGACTAGAGGCGGCAAAATCCAAATCACCAACACTATTCAGCCTTCTTCTGAAACTGCCAAGGGCGGCAAAATCGAGAATTTTTGGATCAGCCTGCATCCATTGAGTCACTTCGTTTACCACCGCATCGGCAACCCAAAGAGGTGTTCTGTGTGATTTGGCGACTACTCTGCTGAGATTATTAGCTATTTGCTCCTGACTCTTATGTCCAAACCTAGGCAGTGCTGAAATACTGTTCGACTTAATTGCGCGCTCGAGATCGCCGATCGAGCTAATATTGAGCTTAGTGCATAATTCGTAAGCCTTTTTTGGGCCAATGCCTGGTACGGTAAGCAGCTCAAAGAATCCTTTTGGGGCTTTTTTATAAACTGACTCGAAATGCTTAATTTTTCCTGTTTCGAAGTATTCATTCATGTAGCCGATTAGGGCTTTGCCTAATCCAGGAACTGTATCGAGTTCGCCTGCTTTCCAGAGCTGCCTCAGATCACTGGTTGACTGCTCGACGGAATCAGCCGCCCTTTTGTAAGCCGCTACCTCAAAAAAACTCTTGCCTATAATTTCGTAGACTGAGGCAATGTTACGCAAAATCTGAGCAATTTGGCGATTCTCGTTCATCAAATCTATTTTAAATGAAAAAGCCCAGACTTGTTATGGTCTGGGCTTGGCGAACGGCAAATGGAGGCTTTTAGACTGTTTCCGTCTCAAGAAGGTGCCGACCGAAGGTCATATCGCACCTGGCGCAAGTCAGAACCTCACCATCATCGTAGAGATATGAAGGGTCGCCGTAAGACTGAGGGCAGTGCGGACAGCGTTTATCGGTCGTAACGCACGGGTCGAGCGCGAACATGGCGATATTGATGAGCTGAACTGCCTGGACAACCTTATGCGGATCGCCAGCTAAAAGAAAGCTGAAGTTTTTGATTCCGGCACTGTGACGCTGAAGCTCGATGCCCAGACCCTGCCCAATAATCGAGTCTCGAAGCCATCTCATAACCCGGATACCATTTTGGAACGGGAAATCAAGACTGAACTGTCCGAGCTGGTGTGGTGTGACACCTGCAGAGACATCGCTCTGTTCGAGGCTGATTCTGAAACTATCCTTCCAGTGACAGCTCACATGGCAGACGATCTTGGGGTGTAGAATAAAGCCGTAGTACTGATGCAGAACATCGGCAAACATCAGGACGAGGTTGACGGACTCAGCTTGCCGTTTGCGAAAAAACTCTTCGGTACTGATTGCAACCATGTTATTGGTGACTCCTTGGGAAATGGTTAATGTACCTGGGGAAGCGTTATAGTTGATATATTATGGGTTGTCAATGGTCGGGATTGACAACTTGGAGTAAGTTGCTATACTTTTTAGGTTAGTAAGAGTGCTTGGACTTAGCTTCGACAACGTGAGTCTCGGGTACGTGTTTATTAACTCCGGAAAGGACCCGTGGTGTAGCCGGCCTAACACGCTTCCCTGTCACGGAAGAGATCGACGGTTCGAATCCGTTCGGGTCCGCACAAATATTTTAATAATCCTCCTGCCCAAAACTTAAAAGAATAATATTAGCTCGCAATTGTTACGAGCTGAGAAAGGAAGCAATAGGAGTTTATGGCAAGGCCAAAAAAATCCACTAATAGATCAAAGATGTCCAGTTTGAAGACTGAGGCAAAAAAATCAGAAAAGGTTCAGAATCGGTTCGTTTGGAAGGAAAACTATGCTGGGTTTATTCTCGGCGCAATAATTTTGGTCGCAATTGGAATTCTGGTGGCTAATTATTTTGTAAAAAGCACAAACACTGTTTCAGACATCAAAACAGATGTCAGCAATGTGGAACAAGCCGGCAAGGTGGTTACGGTCGAGTCTGGAGAATCACTGTCGTCAATTGCTAAACGCGAACTTGGCGACGCTAATCTCTGGCCGTTACTGGTCGAAGAAAATCAGCTTAAATCGACAACTGTCGAAGTTGGACAGACACTCAAGATCCCTGAATCGTCAACACCAACCGCTACGGTAAGCAAACCAGCAGCGACTCTTACACCAGCCACGATGAGATCGACAACAGATAAGGTCGTCGCTAAGCCGGAGTCAGTTAATGGAGAGTATACCGTTGTTGAAGGCGATACGCTTTGGGAAATTGCTCAAAGCAAATATGGAGATCCGACTCGATGGGTCGAAATTGCAAAGCTAAACAACGTCAAGAATAATTCACTCGGTAACCCACTTATTTATAGTGGCAGCACCATCAAGCTACCGTAAGGCTTGTTGATGGTAGTTTGATAGAATAATTCAAACGATAATGTAAAAAGCTAACCTTAAATAAGTTAGCTTTTTGTTTATCAATGCGGGTATGGTACAGCGGTAGCACGCGGCCTTCCCAAGGCTGAGACAGGGGTTCGACTCCCCTTACCCGCTCCAATTTTTTGGATATACACAGCGATTACTAGATGAACAAAACAACAGACAGGCCCAGGCTTTTGGAATTAAAATCACTAAAATTCTTCCCAATTTCACAAGACCTGAGTGTTGACCTACAAAACAGAAGCGTTTTAGGGCGTGTGGTTTGCGGCCCTGCGTGTATTGCTATGATTCTTAATTACTTTGGTAAATATCCGACTAATAAAAAGATTCAGAATATCGAATGGCTGATTAATATAATCAATTTGTTACATAAAAACGGATCACCAAGTGTTAAACAAAAGTTCATTCTTGATGGTGAACCTCGCTGGATTACAGTCGGAACTGTGGAAGAAATCCATTTCGCAAAAAATCAACGCGAGTTCGAGTCTGATAGTAAATACCAGCCGGCATTTAGCCTGATCCGTGGATATGACCACCGAATTTCGCAATATTTATTCTCCCAATTTGGACTGAAAGCGGGTTTTTTTGAAAATGTACAAATTAGCGATATCAAAAACAGACTTAAGAGGGGTGAAATTTTGATACTATCCGTAGCTCCTAGGAGACAATTATTAACAAAAACAGAATTAATTGCCCGGCAAGCAAGTCATCTGATCGTAGTCAGCGATTATGATGCCGATTTGGATCGATTCTATATTATTGACCCAGATTATGACCTTAAAATAGGACTGTTACCAAAATATGAAATCAGAGCTGGCGATTTGGCAAAAATATCGAACTACAAAGGTACTTGGGTGGAAGGCATTAAATAGTTATAATCTAGCCCCTGAGAGGATTATTTGGCGGTAGCTAGCTAAGGGGTGGTTCTGCCTTATATTGAGGCCAGAATTTAAAATTGGAGTGCCGAAGTGGCTCAGTGGTAGAGCGGCTGTTTCGTAAACAGTAGGTCGTGGGTTCGATTCCCACCTTCGGCTCAGATTATCTAACCATGAATAGTTTGAAGGATACATAAAGAGCTTATAGCAAAAAATAAGGTATAATTTTTGATAGATGAAACGCTATAAAACCAGAAGGGTATCAAACGCCCAGGAAAGGGCGATTTATCGTAAGTTCTTTCTTACAATTACCGCATCAGTGATTATTTTGGTGGTACTGGTAATGTTTGGTGTTCCAATTTTGGCCAAATTGGCCAGTTTGATAAACGGAAACAGCAACTCAATCGACACTGCTTCAAACAAAACCGATATTATCGCACCAAGTTCCCCATCGTTCGATTATATTGGCGGGGCAACTAATTCAGCCCTATTGGATGTCACCGGAAATGCCGAGCCTGGAAGTACAGTAATATTGACGCTCAATGGCAAAGAAACCGAGAAATTGACCGATTCTGACGGCAGTTTTGAGTTTAGTGATTTTAGGATATTGGAAGGCAAGAATAGTATTGTCGGATATGCAAAAGATGGCGCAAACAACAAATCAAACGAAAAATCGATCACGGTCCTACTTGATACAAAACCACCCAAGCTTGAGATAATTTCGCCGGATTCACCAGAAAAACAAATTACCGGTGGTGAAGCAAAAACTGAAATTAAGGGTAAGACCGATGAAATTACCAGTGTCAAGCTCAATAATCTGCGGACGTCAGTGGATGACAATGGCGAGTTTACTTATAATTATCCTCTCAAAGATGGTGATAACGAGATTAAAATATCTGTAGAAGATCAAGCGGGCAATAAGACAGAAAAAATGCTCAAGATTAATTATCGAAAATAATTTTTCTGTGCAAGCAGTCTTTAGAAAGTCCAGTATCCTGCCAGAAATAAGCTTAAGTAAAACGATTGAAGCAAAATAAATCCACCCATTATTAAGTTCCGTAATTTAGACTTTTGCATTGAGTAAAATAAAATTAGATAGATCGGATAGCTGGAAAGTAAATATCTTGGCACACTATCTAAACTCCCTGTCAAAATTGGCATTGCAATCGATAGGATCAAATACAATCGATCGAATTTTTTAAGCTTACTGATATGCTTTGCTATCAGAAAAAAAACAACAAGGATCAGAGTGCTATTGATTAAAGTAATAATTCCAATGTAGTCAAATTGAATGGTTAATTTTGGTAAATTAAATCTTTGCCAATGAGTTTGTGAGGAAAGAAAGTTAAATGGGTTTCCTGTATAAACGAATTGAGATTGCATCCAAATCGAAAATGGAATTACGGAAATACTAACTAATAATACTTTTTGAACCCGATTAAGCTCTTTTTTAAGCATTAGGTTGCAATTTAATAAGAAAAGGAAAATTAATCCATGCACCCTTGTAATTGATGCCAGTGAAGCAAAAATTACCGCAGGAAAATATTGTTTTTTAACAAAAAAAAGATATGAAGAAACAACACTTAACAGTAAAAACAGACTTTCGGGGTAAACACAAACAAGAATAAAGCTTGAGGGAAAAAGAATTATTGCCAAAATCAGATTGTCGATCTGATCGAGACGGTAAATATTTTTGCAGTATTGAATCCAGAATTGAATAAAAAACACTGTACAAAAAATACTGGTTGTAATCCCTGCAATTATTGGTGAAATTACAAATCCAAATAAGCCAATAATGGCCGGATATAGAGGAAAGTAGGCAAAAAAATACTGGTGAATATACCCATACTTGCTAATCGATAAATAATTGCCTCCGTCCCATTGAGCGAATATGGAAAAGTATTTGGTTAGTGAAGGCTCTTGGGCAAACTCAAAAAAAACTCCCCCGTTGCGATTGAATTCGAAGAATAAATAAACCAATATCCCGACCAGGTACAGCGACAGTAGCCAGATAAAAAAAATGTGATTAATTTTCTTCATTAATTGCCGCCATAATTATCAAATAGGCAGGAATAATGAGTGAATATAGCAATAAATTATTAAAATTGGAACCAATTATCAACGAAGCTAGGCTCGCAGATAAAATACAATACTCTTTCCTTTTTGATCTCAAGGATCTAATTATTGAGTAAAAAAATGGTGCAATAAACAATATCGTACCAATAATTCCCGTTGTTGAAAAGATTAATAGAATAGATGAATCTGCCCCGAATGATGAATTTTTTTGTTCAATATAGATTGAATTATTTTTATAAATCGAGTAATTATTATATCCAATAGGCTTAAGGGTGTTTTCGATACCGATTGTTAATGACTCGGACCAAGAGATTAGTCTCGCACTGGCAGTAATGTCAGGATTGATAATGCCAGTAATTCTCTGTCTGGCAGGAGTGTAAAGCATAATGACGACAGCTAACGATATAAATAATAAAATCATTAATTTTTGATAATACCTCACGCCAATAAGAACAAAAAATACTCCAAATATCATTAGTCCGGATCTGGACAAGGTTAATAATGCTGCTATGGTAATTATTGCAAGCATACCTAGCTGTCCGAGTTTTTTACTGCTGGATCTGATGTTTTTATCTAATGAACTGATCACAATAGCTAGAGGGATAATTAAGAATGAAGATAAAAAGTTGGGATCAAGCCAGGTTGACACAACCCGGTTGCGGTGCGGATCCCATCCGTACTGTGATAAAAATCCGATATCCGGAACCACAACTAATTGAACCAAACCAATCGAGGCAGTAATTGCAGAAACCACGACTAAAAAATTTAATAATTTTTTCTTGGAATATCGATTAATAAACAGAACGATACTTGGGTAAAGCAAGAGAAACATTACTAACCGAAGAAAGTGCGTAATACCAACTAATTCTTCGATGCCAAAGCGGAAATAATTAAAAAATAAAAGTAGGGTGTTGAATGCGCTGAAGCAGAGTATTAGTCGAACAAATATTGATGAAAAAAAATTCTTTGGAGAAATAATCAAGCTGGAAATTACAGACACAAGGATTGTCAGGTCAATCATTCTGAAGCTTCCAAACCCAGGAACAGACAGTCTTGGTAATTCACCCAAAATGAGCAGGCTCAAACTAAATATTAAGAAAAAATTATTAAGCAAAACAATGTTATTTTTTAATAAAACTTCCTTGTTCATAATTAGAAAAAATAAAATCTTTCCAAGCAAACAATATCATCTTAATCACCTTTTTTTTGTCTGGGTATGGCCGGAACAAAAGATTAATGATTCGCTTAACAGAAAGTAATGCAACGTAAAAAATGCTAAAACCAAGCTGACCTTGTTTTTTGGCCAAATAAAGATTATTCCTTGTCTGAAAATAGCTTTGAGTGGCCCCATTTGGACCACCGGAAGAAGAGTGCGGATAATGAATCAGCTCAAGCTTGGGATGGACGACAAGATTGAGTATATTGCTTACCCTCAGCGACCAATCGACATCTTCATAGTAAAGGAAGTATTTTTCATCAAAACCCCCAGAATCGATCCAGTTTTTTTTGGAAATGATAATACAACAACCAGTCAAAAACTGACTTGTGATGGGTGAGGTGATTTTTTTCTGACTGGTTTCGGGCCGTGTAATAAGTTTTTTAACAGTACCCTGAGAGAACCAGACCGACCCATCCGGGTTGAAGATTTGAGGACAGACTGCAGTATTTTGTAATATTTCAGGGACAAGTTTTATTAGATTACTTATAAAGTTTGGCATGAGCTTGGTGTCATTATTAATAAATACGAAAATATCTGAATATTTTGATGCTTTTTGGGCTAGATAATTACACGCGGCTGCAAATCCGATATTTTTTCCAGAACTAAAGACGGTAACATTTTGAGGATACTTAGTTAAAACGATTGAATTATCATAAACAAATATCTCGACTTTTATCGATCTGATTTTTTGTGACTGCTGACGAATCGATTCAATACACTTAAGTGTATCTTTGGGGTTGTTGTAGGTAACGAGTAAAAATGAAAGCGTGTTAATCATTGTGTGTGATTATAAACATTTTTCCTTACTCAAAACTGAGAAATTAGTTAGATTTGATTGAAATCGATTGAAATTAACCAAAAGATGAGTACTGATTTTTGTTAGAATCTATAAGGTATGAATCAAACTGCACTTAACACAATGCTTGGTTTTTTGCGAGACATTATCGAAACAGTTGTGATCGCAATTGTGATATTTTTTATACTTAATCTATTCATCATTCAACCTCATCGCATTAAAGGGGCATCGATGGAGCCGAATTTTCACGATGGTGAGCTCATACTAACGCAAAAAATCTCGTATTTGTTCGGTAAGCCTGAATTCGGAGATGTGGTGGTATTTAAGGCACCAAAAGCACCAAAATTTGACTTTATTAAACGTATTGTTGGGATGCCCGGCGATAAAATGCTATTTAGCCAAGGTAAGGTCTATATTAACGATAATGAAATTGATTTGACGAGGTTCACCGATAAACCTGCGCTTGCGCTCAAACAAGGTTATGTGGTCGAGGATAAGGAATTTGTTGTGCCTGATGGTGAATATTTTGTGATGGGAGATAATAGGGATCATAGTTCTGATTCGCGTGACTGGGGAACAGTTAAAGAGGACGAAATAACTGGGAAAGCTTGGGTGGTCTATTGGCCGATTTTTAAGACGGACACATTTGGCGGAATACGGCTAGTTAAATAAAACTTCAGGAAATTTTTAAAATCGCTTCAGAAATCCGATTAAGCATATCAGTCGTCAAATCCGTTTTTCCTTTAATAACGATCTGAATTCTTGCTTCGACCCTGCTTTGGGTAAGCTTAACTTTAGCTTTGGAACTGCTTAAATTAGAAAGCTTGTCGGTAAGATTGGTCTGTATCGTTTCAATTTCATCAGAATGTCGGGCTGCGATCGAAGCACGGGTTTTGGGCTCAATATTATTATTGGCTTTCATCTTGCGTGCCAATTCCTCTGTCGCTCGAACGGAAAGGTTCTTGGCTAGCACTTGACGGTATGCTTCGACAATTAAATGCGAGTCTTCAAGTGAGGCTAGGGCTCTGGCATGCCCTTCGGTAGTTGCCCCGCTAGCTAAAGCGTCTTTGAGGGCGTCTGGAAGGCTTAAAAGTCGAATTGTGTTACTGATATAAGAAGGTGATTTTCCGACCCTTTTTGCAATTTCTTGATTACTAAGATTGAACTCTTCCATTAATCGCATATATGCCTTGGAGCGCTCAAGCGGATTAAGATCGATTCGCTGCACGTTTTCGACTATTGCCATCTCCAACATGCCTTGTGGGGTGGTTATTTTGATACTAACGGGAACTCTGGCAAGACCGGCAATTTTCGATGCCCTCCAGCGCCTCTCGCCGGCAATAATCTGATAACCAGCGGGAGTTTGAGCAACAATGATTGGTTCTAAAACGCCGTGCTCACGGATAGAGTCGACAAGTTCGACCAAAGATTCTGGGGTGATAATGCCGCGTGGTTGTAGAGGATTAGGTTGAAGTAGGTTGATGTCAAGCTCGGTCTGTGTCGACTCTGCCATAGTTAACTATTTTTGACCACGGCTTTTTCAAAAACACTGACCAGTTTGCGTCCGCGTCTGACAGAAAAGTTAACCACACCTGAGGTTAGAGCAAAAAGAGTAAAATCATTACCAACTCCAACATTCGCACCTGGATGAAATTTGGTTCCTTTTTGTCTAACAATGATATTTCCAGCCAAAACTTGCTGACCACCGTATTTTTTTACACCAAGTCGCTTGGAGATACTGTCTTTATTACCTCTGGTTGCGCCTCCGCCTTTTTTGTGTGCCATATGATGATTGAGATTTTAGATTTTTTTCACGCCTTAAGTCAAGTGTGAAAATTATGAAATTTTAGTAATTTTTAATAATGTTTTTGACTGACGATGACCATTGCGACGACGATATCGTGATTTTGAACGGAATTTTAATACCTGCACTTTGTCCTCTTTGAAATTTTTAATTATTTCAGCCTCAACGATCGCTTCTTTAATGAATGGTTTGCCAAATGTGTATTTTTTACCATCTGTTATCGCCAAGACTTCTTCAAGTTTGATGGTCTTTGCGTCAGTTTTGATCTTTTCAGCCTTGATCGTATCACCAACTGAGACCAAAAATTGTTTACCGCCGGTTAGTATGACTGCTTTTTGCATAATGTTTAGTAACGAGTGGGTATTTTAGTGTAGACACTATAAGCATGTCAAGGTTGTATAAAGGCAGAAATGCTACTTAGACAATCGGTTCTGTACTATGATTCCATTAACTACCCCAAGGATCAGCGATAAACTGAGAATAGATGAACCACCATAAGAAATAAAAGGCAGAGTGATACCAGTAACCGGTAATAAGCCTAAATTCATTCCTATGGCTACAAAAAACTGAAACAATACGAGTGTTCCGGCTGAAATAAGTACCAACGTTGCAAAACTATTTTGAATACGTGAAGCGTAATAGAAGATTGATGAGACAAGAGTTGAGAATGAAAGTAAGATCACGAATGACCCTAAAAATCCAACTTCTTCAGCTACAGAAGCAAAAACAAAATCAGTATGTTTTTCTGGTAAAAAATTCAACTGGCTCTGTGTTCCGCGACTTAGACCCTTGCCAAAAAACTCTCCTGAGCCGACTGAAATCTGGGATTGAATAACTGCATAACCTGCACCTAACGGGTCTTGGGTTGGGTTAAAAAAAGTATTAACGCGCTCTTTTTGGTATGGGGCGAGCAGTGTCCAACTAATCGGTAGCGAAATAATAAAAAATATCACCAGGAATAGAATGTATCGCGTTTGTAATCCTTTGATAAATATCATAGAAAACCAGATCAACAAAATTGGCATCGCAGAACCTAAATCAGGCTGAATAAAAATTAGTATAAAAGGAATACATGCTACTGCCAGACTAGAAAAAATTTGAATACGCCGACCAAGACCTTCAGTAAATGAAATCAGTGATGCGAGGAAAAAAATCGTTGCTGATTTTGCTAACTCAGACGGCTGAAACCTGAAGGATCCAAAATCAAACCAACGCACAGAACCACGAATATTTTCGCCAAAGATTAACACAGCTATCAGTGACAGAATGACGAAGATAAAAAAATATATAGAAAATTTTTGAATCAGGCTCGTATCAAGGAACGTAAAGATCGCGATAATGATTATGCCTAGCGCATAATAAGTAAGCTGATTAGGTAGTAATGATATTTCGGTACTCGCGACACCGAGTGCGCCAAAAAGTAAAATCGCAACAAATGGAAGCAGGGTCCAGAATATATATCTAATCGAAAACATTTCGCTTAGATTATACTAGTTCAATTTTAAGTTCTGGGTCTTTGATTATTTCTGTAGCAGAGGTGGCATTTAAAATTGCTTCTGTCATTTCTTCCGGCCAGGAAGGTAAATAGATTTTTATTTTTTGAGATTTATTTAGCCGCTGATTTTTCCTTAAAGTTTGAATCTCTCTAATTAAATCACGTGTGATACCCAAATTAATCAATTCTTTGTCTGTTTTGTAGTTGTCATTAATTGTAATTTTTTTATTTTCACCTTTAGCATGTGTAAGGTTACGAATATTTAGCTCAATACAAAGCATTTCTTCATAAATATTGTCTAATCTTTCTGGTGAAGTGTAGTTAGCATCGATAGTTTGTCGGACTTTTATTCCAAGTGATTTACGAGTGGAATGGCCAAGTTCAGCCAGCTCTCTTGTAAGTCTAATATTTTCAGTAATTGTAGTCAGCGATTTATCCGCAGGGGAAATTTTTGGCCAATTTTCTAATAGTACTGACTTATTGCCGGTAGTAAGCGTGTAAATTTTTTCGGAAATAAAAGGAGCGAATGGGGATAAAATGATTGACAGATCCGTAAAGACCTTCCTTAATGTGACCAATACCTGATCGGATGTTTGCGGATCTTCAGCTCTCTTCCTCGAAAGTCTAATATACCAACCAGACAGATCATTAACGATAAATCTTTCGATCGCCCTCATTGCGCTTGAAGCGTCAAAATTTTCAAGTGATTTTTGACAATCAGCAATTAACTCACCGAGCGCATCCAGGATCCAAAGATCAAGGACATGTTTTGACTCCGTAGTGAATGAGTGTTTGTTCTCGTTGTTGTAATAAAACAAAAATGAATTCCAGAAAATCAAATAGAATCGTCGCTTAATGTCAGATGCTGTCTTGTATCCAAATTTGAGATTGAGCTCTGGATTAGCCAGGGCATACATGATGCGCATAATATCGGAGCCCATTTCTTCTGCGGCGTCGTCGAACCAGATCGCATTTCCGGTGCTTTTATGCATTTCTTTACCGTTTTCATCCAAAACATTGCCATGTCCTAATAGATTCTTGAATGGAGACTGTCCCGTAAGAACTGTTGACATTGCAAGTAAAGAATAAAACCAGTTTTTAAATTGCCCGGGAAACCCCTCTACGACGAAGTCAGCCGGAAACCATTTGTCAAAATATGCTTGATCAACTCCATATTTCAGTGTTGCCTCCGGGACAATTCCAGCATCAAGCCATGGATTGCCCACATCTAGTATGCGTTTGGTTGGTTGATTACATTTGTCACAATTTATTTCGACGTGATCGATGTATGGCCTGTGTGGAGTATTGCCTTCGAAATCTTGCCAACCGATAACCGCCTTTTCTTTAAGTTCACCCTTTGAGCCGATAACTTGAAAACTAGAGCATGATTGACATTCATAAATCGGTAGAGCCAAACCCCAGTATCTTTTTTTGGAAATCAACCAATCATGCATGTTTTTCAACCAATCAAGTTCTCGGTATAAACCCCACTGCGGCATCCAGTTGGCCATGTTGGCACTCTGAATAATTTGCTCCCGAAAAGTTTTACCGGTTTGATCAGGTGTATCCATCGAGATATACCATTCATCAACTACTCTAAAAACTAATTCTGTCTTACACCGCCAACAGTTAGGGTAGCGATGAGTATAGTCAAGTGTTTTAAATAAAAATCCCCGCTCTTTTAGAAGTTCGATGATCATCTCCGGATTATCTTTGGCGTTTTTGCCACTCAGATAATCAAGATCTTGATTATAGACCGCGTCTTCACCAATTAGATTGATCACGGCAAGGTCGTACTCTTTGCTTAATGCAAAATCCTCCATACCTGCTCCTGGAGCAATATGCACAAGACCGGTTCCTTCGGATTCTGTAACTAATTCGGGTGCGGAAACAACCCGATGATTAATATTAGTTAATAGACTGAGGTCGTCAAAAGGTCCAGAGTATTCTAAATCGAGTATTTCTTTGCCTTTGAGTTCTTTAATAATTGTGGCATTGGGAATAATCTTGTTGGCCATTTTTTTCGCAAGTATAAACTGATCATGACCTGATTTAATCTGAACGTAATCCAGTTCAGGATTTACCGCCACAGCTACGTTACCCGGAATTGTCCAAGGTGTTGTTGTCCAAACCAAGAGTTTACGATCGTCATTGATGATAGGTAGTGCAAAATATATCGATTTGTGAGTAATATTTTGATATTCTTCAGATAATATCTCATGTTGAGAGATCGCTGTTCCACAACGAGGGCACCAGGGTACAGCGTCACGACCTTTGTATATCCAGCCCTTTTCGTGACATTGTTTAAGAAAGTTCCAAATTGCATAATTATTTTCTTCAGACATGGTGAAATATGAATTTTCCCAATCCATAAGATAGCCAAGTCTTTTGCTTTGCTCGGTAATTGTATGCGCGTATTTAACTACTCTTTCTTTACATTTTTCGACAAAAAGGTCTATCCCGTAAGATTCAATGTCTTTTTTCGTCTTGAACCCGAGCTCTTTTTCAACCTCGACTTCAACCCATAACCCTTGACAATCAAAACCGTTCTGATATCTTTGCGCATCTCCAAGGAGAGTATGATACCTTTGAAAAATATCTTTGTATGTTCTACCCCAGCCGTGATGAACGCCCATTTTGTTATTGGCGGTAATTGGTCCATCGATGAACGAAAAGGTCGTCTTAGAATTTTTGTTTTTTTGAAGATATTGATCAACAATTTTTTCCTTATACCAAAAATCCAGTACTTCTTTTTCAAGTTCTATAAAATTTTGATTAGATGCTAATTTTTTCTTAATCATTACGAATTAAATGAAAGTGTGTGGCTGATTATGCCAAAAAAAACCATAAACAACAATGGATTTTATTTTATTGTTGATTTTATGAACGAAACGAACATTGGATGTGGGGCGAGTGGACGTGACATCAACTCGGGATGAAACTGACTGGCGATGAAAAATTTATGTTGTGGTAGCTCAATAATTTCAACTAAATTAGATTGCGGATTTACCCCACTAATGACCATTCCACTTTTGATTAGTTTTGGTAAGTACGCATTATTCACCTCCCAACGATGACGATGCCGTTCTGAAATCATACTTTTGCCAAAGATCTTCTTGGCTAAGGTTCCGTTGGAAATCTTACATTTATATAAACCTAACCGCATAGAGTTGCCCATCTGCATATTGGCAAGTTTTGCTTTTTGACTTTCCATAATATCAATAACAGGGTTTGGAGTCTTGGGGGATATTTCGGTGGTGTCAGCATCATTAAGTCCAATTACATTTCTGCAAAATTCAACAACAGCCAAGTGTAGCCCGTAACACAAGCCCAAGTAAGGAATATTCTCCATTCTTGAATACTTGATTGCTCGCAGAATTCCTTCGACCCCTCTGACACCAAAACCGCCTGGAACAACTATGCCTTTATATTGCGATAAAATTTCCTTGGCTGTTTTGTCACTAGTTAATAATTGTGAATCGACCCAAGAGAGCTGAACTGAAACGTTGTTTGCAATAGCTGCATGTTTGACTGCTTCGATAACAGATATGTATGAGTCTGAAAGATTAAAATCACCAGTGTTGAAATATTTACCCACAATAGCAATTTTTATTTCTTTTTTTGTTGATTTTGATTTTTGAACAAATCTTTCCCAGGAAGATAATTTGACTTTTTTAGGATTCAAATGTAGTTTTTTTAAAATTCGCTGGCAAAATTTTTGCGAATTTAAAATAAGCGGAATATCATAAATTGAATCTACATCTGGATTGGAAATAATATTCTGAGGCAAGATATTGCAAAAGAGTGATAGTTTGTCTTTGCGTTTTTGATCCATAGGGACTTCTGACCGACAAATTAAAAAGTCTGGCTGCAAACCGAATGAGTTAAGCATGCGAACAGACATTTGTATTGGTTTCGACTTCATTTCACCGATAGATTTTGGAGTTGGCAAATACCCTACGTGTATGTGTACAACATCGTTGGGATTATGTAATTTAAGCAATCTATTAGCTTCGAGAAAAAGCGTATTTTGGTACTCGCCAACGGTTCCGCCGATCTCGATCACAACGATATCAGATCGAGATTTGTCAGCCAGAAGATTGATTTGTCTGATAATTTCGTTGGGGACGTCAGGAACAACCTCAACACATCGCCCACCAAACTCCAATCGTCGCTCTCGATCGATTATCTCAGAATAAACTTTTCCAGTTGTTGTGAAATTAAATTTTGAAAGATTTTCATTTAGAAACCTTTCATAATTACCTAAGTCTTGATCAGTTTCTGCACCATCGTCAGTAACGAACACTTCACCGTGCTCGGTAGGGTTCATTGTTCCTGCGTCGACGTTTATATATGGATCGCATTTAAAAGGGGAAACCTTAAAGCCGTGACTTTTGAGCAGAAGACTGATTGAAGCGGTCGTTATACCTTTTCCGACTCCGGAAATTACACCACCAGATACAAAAATGTATTTTCTAGGTTTTTTAACCACGAAGTATTAAAGGTTTTTAATTTTCTATTTATCCTATTATGTTAGCTTAATTTCGCTGACGAAGGAAGGCAGGAACATCCCACTCATCTTCTTCAACAAACTCTTCTTTTTCTTCAATAGATTTTGCCTCTTCATGGACAGAAGAGAGATTTGACTCAGAGTGATTTGAAGAAGCGGGCGACTTGGAAAAATTATTTCGATCTTCATCGTAGTCATCATCCCTACGGTTTTTTGTGTCATCTTCTTCATAAACCGGACGTTGTGCGTACGTCGACGGCGAAGCATAACCGCCGCCTAATTTTATTTCGTCATCAAAACCCGTAGCAACGACAGTGATCTTTATCTGATCGACCATATTTTCATCTATTGTATAGCCATATATTATTTGAGCGTCAGGATCGGCTGGTTTTGTGATTACCTGTGCTGCTTCGTCAACTTCTGAAAGAGAAAGATCCGGACCACCCGTAATATTAAAAAGCAGACCTTTTGCTCCTTCAATTGATACGTCCAATAGTGGCGAAACCACCGCTTGCCGAGCGGCGTTAATTGCCCGATTATCACCTGAAGCAATACCCATACCCATTAGTGCAGAACCAGAATCTTTCATTACTGCTTTAACGTCCGCAAAGTCAACATTAATATTCCCGGATACAGTTATCAAATCTGAAATACCCTGAACGCCGTTGGTTAAAATAGTATCAGAAAGCTTAAACGCGTCGATTAGCGAAACCTTCTTATCTACTACTTCAATTAGTCTTTGATTAGGAATAACAATAAGCGTATCAACATTGTCTCTGAGATTAGCAATACCCTCTTCGGCAATCAGCATACGACGTGTTCCTTCAAAAGCAAATGGTTTTGTCACTACTGCAACTGTCAAAATGCCTAATTTTTTGGCAACTGATGCTACAACTGGTCCGGCTCCGGTCCCGGTACCACCGCCACCACCATATGTCACGAATACCATGTCTGATCCTTCTAGAACTTCCTGAATTTTGTCTATCGATTCCTCTGCAGCCTGCCTGCCTATTTCAGGATCGGCACCAGCACCAAGACCTTTGGTTAATTGGTCACCTAATTGAACTTTAACAGGCGCTAATGAAGATAATAATTGCTGTGCATCCGTGTTTATTGCAACAAAATCGACATCGTGTATGGTATTTCCGGCGATCATAGAATTAATTGCGTTTCCACCGCCACCACCAACACCAATTACTTTAATTTTTGCGAAATTTGTTACCTCTGGTTTTACAAGCATTTTGTGACTAATTGAACACTTTTTTTAATCATTTTTCACAATTTAGTCGTGTAATGGTTTTATAGGCAGGGAAAGAATTTGGACTAAATTGTCTAGTCGAACTCTAACAAATTATATAACTTTATTCAAGTGATTTTGATGGATATTATTAGGGGAGTAAAGACTTTACCCAATTAACTGCTTTCGTAACACTCTCTTTGATTTCTACTCTACCAACAATGGGGAGACGAGAGTCTTCGTAGGTGTCTGTTTTTAGTGCAAACAGAATCAAACCAAGTGAGGCTGAGTATTCAGGTGTTGAAATTTCGTCAATTAAGCCTTTCGCATATTGCGGCTTACCCAATCTGACCGGCATACCTAATTCTCGTTTCGCGTGCTCTACAATACCTATTGTTTGTGCCCCTCCGCCAGTTAAAACTACTCCAGCGGGTGTAAGTGAACCAAATCCGGATTTTTTTATTTCATCTTTAACCATCTTAAGAATCTCATTAACTCTCGGCTTGATAAAACCATCGGTAAGCATTTTAAATGAAGCTTTTTCAACCGATTCGTCCAAATTAAGACTTGAAAGATCCAAATAATCGTCTTTTTTGTGAGTCGGTTTTTCAGATTGCGGCTTGAGAAACTTCAAGGAGTTTGGTTTGGAGAGATGAAGTTTTATTTTTTCGGCAGACTCCAAACTAATTCTTTGCCCAATCGCAATATCGTTAGTAATGTTTTTTGCCCCAACAGGCAAGACTGCAGAATGAGCAACAGCGCCGTCAACATAGATTACGACGTCTGTCGTACCACCACCAATATCGACAACTACTACACCTAACTCCTTTTCAGTATCTGAAAGTACAGCTTCAGCTGCTGCCAGACCTGAAAAAACCATTGATTCAACACCGACACCAACGGTCTGAACACACTTGCCAAGATTACGAATTGCCGTGGTAGCGCCAGTGATAAGGTGTGTTTCTACCTCGAGACGAACACCAGTCATACCAACAGGATCTTTAATGCCAGTCTGGGAGTCGATTGAAAAATGCCTTGGTATTACATGCAGCACCTCTCGCGAAGATGGTAGTGACACGGCTCTGGCCGCTTCAATGACCCGATTAATATCTGCGTGATCTACCTCACTACTAGTACTACTGATCGCTACGACTCCTTTGGAATTTTGACACTCGATATGCGTACCACCAATCAAAACAAAGGCGTTCCCCGCGGAAAATCCCGCCATTCTTTCAGCTGCTTCAATGGATTTGGTCACCGCACCAACAGATTCTTCTATATCAATAATTTGCCCTTTTCTAATTCCTTTTGAAGGGGTTGCTGATACACCAATAATGTGCGGCGTTAAATCTTCGTCGATAGTAGCAATAATTGTACACACTTTGGAGGAGCCAATATCTATTCCGACAATTACTCTATCTTTAGCCATAAATACTAGGTTAAATTTATTTTAATATGTTTACAACAGGATCTTTAAACCTAAGGTCAATTGAATCTAGTTTGATACCATCTATTGTACTTTTTTGAATTATTTCTTGCAAAGTTAGACAAAAGTTTTGAGGAAGCATTTCTGGATTGACAAGCAATTTTGCATCAAGTGTTGTAAATCCGTTGTTTACATTAAGATTGTAGACAACAAGACGCTGGTTGATTACGGTAAAATAAATTGATTGAATTAGGTTTTCACTTAGACAATTAAGGACTGGTATTATTTGAAACTTGCTAAAATCCTGATTACTTTTTTGATCCTCACCTAAAAAAAGTTTTGGTAGCGAGCTATCGGACGCAACCCTAACCTGAGTAAGTGATCTCGAATTGAGGTTTTTATTTGTATCGATTAATGATGTGGGTTTTAGGATTGCGGAAACAGTCGATGACCGAAGGTCAATACTCGATGTTGCAACCTTATATACATCCTGGAGTTTTGGATTAACGTAAATCTCTGCCATTGGACGAGCTAATGTGAAAGAGATTTTAAGTACTCTCTTGGGATTTAATTCTACAAATACTTCTTCGATACAACTATTTTGCTTAAGCTCTTCCTCAAGTTGAGAAGTGTTGAAGAAGAATATCGACTTACCCGTGCGGTCGAATTGAGATAGCTGGGAAGTATTTAAGCAATTAAAATTAGCTGGAGTTGCAAATTCGGTTTTTTGAATTTTGAATAATGCACTGTGAAAGACTAACCAGTAAATAAACGGGGTAACAAAGAAAATTAGAGTAACAGTGATTAGCTTTTTTTTAGAAATTTTAAACGGCTGGCGCGGTCGTTTAATGCGATGATGCCGGGAGGAATACTTCATGATAGTATAAGCTATACAGCAGTAATTATGGCAGCAGATAAAGCTCCCTCAGAATCGATGCGGATCTCTTGCTTGACAAGTTCGATATTTGACTGAGAAATAACCGCATTGTGTGAATTTAGAACTGTAAGAAAAGTTTCAATATTTAGCTCTGCTGCTGGGATAATTTTGGCAAAATCATGATCAGCTAAAAGTTTTGCATTGATCATTTGTTCTGATCCGGCAGCAATATCTAATGGTACAAAAATTGCCTTTAATTTAAAAAATACAATCTCACAAACGGTGTTCGCACCAGATCTTCCAAAAACAATTGGGTTCTTTTGAAAAATTCCAGCAACTTGCTCTGACGAAAAATGTTGCCGGACCAAAAACCGACTACGAGCCTCTGAATGATTTGAGATCTTTGCTGATAAAATATTAAAACTCTGTTGATTATCCAAACTTCCTGTTTGAATAATAAAACGAAATTGAGTTTTTAAAAGATTATCAAAATTATCAATAACAAAATTATTAAGTATTCTTGATCCCTGACCACCGCCTGTAATATATATGATTTTGGCAGACTTTTTGGACAAGAAATCATTTAATTCCTGGTCAGCTATTGGAGTTGAGGAAAAAATCTCTTTTCTGAGAAGATTTCCGCTAAATACTGTTTTTTTTGGATCAAAATATTTTTGGGATTTTTTAAATGAAATAAAAATTTTAGATGCAAATTTTGCGGTTATTTTGATAGAAAGTCCGGGAATGGAAGTCTGTTCGTGAACAAAAATAGGAATTTTAAGAATTGCAGCGCTAATGATGATCGGAACGGAAAGATAGCCGCCAAACCCAACGACAACACTGGGGCGGATTCGAACTAAGTAGAAAAACGACTGTAAAAAACCAATTGGAATCTTGGCTAAAGAAGGTATTGTGTGTACTGTAAACGAACGCTGTAATCTGCCGGAAGTTATTGGGACAAAAATGACATTTTTACGATCGCTTAGAAATTTAAATTCTATCGACGGCGCTTCATCCCCTTCAGTAGAGTATTTTCGGCCAAAAAAATAAATATGTAAGTTGGATTTTTTTTCTAACGCATCAATTAATGCGATTGCCGGAGTGGCGTGGCCACCAATGATAACGACTTTTTTTATCTTTTCCATCTTTTCTTTTGGATTTTATATATTCTGGAAGATTGTTGCTGATTATCATTTTTTGCAATATTAATTAATATACCGATCGATGACATTGCCATAATTAAAGAGGTTCCACCATAAGATAGAAACGGTAGAGGTATGCCTGTTAATGGAAGCAGTGATACCATCGATGCAAGATTAATTATGACCTGAAGTGCGAGCGATGTACTAATTCCTGTAGCTAGTAGTCGAGCCATCGGATCCTTCGTGGACATAGCTATATTAAAGCAGTGTGCAAGCAAAAACCAAAGTGATCCAATAATCGTGATTGCTCCAAAAAAACCCAGTTCCTCAGCAGCAATTGCAAAAATACTATCTGTTGTAATCTCAGGAATAAATTCAAATTTTTGGCGTGACTGACCTAACCCTACCCCAAACCAACCGCCATTACCTAGTGCTATAAGTATTTGATTAATATGATATGAAGTATTCTGGGTGTCCGAAGTAGGATCGATAAATGTTTTAAGCCGATCGATTCGATAACTTTGGGTAAAAATTAAAATTATGACCGAAACTAGAAATAATGGAATAAGTGTGGTTAGCAACCTTAATGTTATTGCTCCCGAAACAAAATATACGACGATCGCGGTCGCAGCAATAATTACAGTTGATTTGAGATCGGGCTCAAATACGATCAAACCTAATATTGGTGCAATAACCAATCCAAAATTTGCATGCTGTGAAGAAAAATAAAGTTTTCTGGGAATTTTTGATCCACCAAGCCAGTGTGATAAATAAATTATGACCGATAATTTTGCCGCTTCCGATGGTTGAAACTGCTGGCCGGCAATGGTTATCCAGCGTTTTGCCCCGTAGATACTATCCGCAACTCCCGGAATATATAATGAGGCGAGTAAAGTCAATGAAAGAATATAGAAAATCTTGGCAAAACTTAGCAAAACACGATAGTTAATCAAGGAAAGAATAATTAAGGCCATTGAGCCCAACAAAACAGACACGAGCTGTTTTTTTAATAAATAACTCTGATCACCGAAATCCCTAAGACTTGTTACTGCTGAGGCGTTATAAATTAAAATTAATCCGATAACTGTTAGTAAATACGTCGTTGAAAATAACGTCACAATGTTACGGTTTTGAAAAATTCTGGATTTCATTTGAGGCTAGTGACTAATTGATTAAACTGTTCACCGCGATCGAATTCGTTAATAAACATACCAAATGATGCCGCTCCTGGAGTAAGTATTAAACGTGTCCCTTGAGTTTTTCTGAGATATTTATATCCGGCGTTCACTGCATCTTTTAAATTATCTGGTTTTGAAATAATTAATGATTTTTTGATTTTCTGTGATAATTCTTGACCAACGATCGATTGTAAGAGAATTACATGAAACTCATGCTGGTTAATGTAATTTGCCAGGATATTACTAGACAAATCTTTACTCGAGCCGCCAAGAATTACAATCGTACCTTTTGGCGGGTAATTCTTTAGGGTTGCCACCGCGACGGTCGGATTTGTGGCCGTAGAGTCGTTGATAAAATAAATATTATTCAGTTTGCGAACAACTTCATTCCTGAAGCGAGGCGGGCTGAGCTTTTTAATTTTAGTGAGAATCTGAGAAGGATCATTAATTGCAAGTAGTTCCGATACGGATAATAATGCGGCATTAAAGTTGAGAACATTTTCCGATGTATTATTAAAAATATTTAAAGTAAATTTATCTGAAAAAAATACAATTTTAGGAACATTTACCAGATGATCAAAATTATTTAACTTCGGCAAAATTACTTTTCCATCAGGTTTAATGTACTTAATCAAATTCAATTTTGCATTCTGATAATTTTCAAAACTTCCGTATCTATTTAGATGATCTGGAAAAATATTAGTAATTGTAACCACGTCAAAATATGGCTTTTGACCACCCAAATCATCGATCTGAAATGAAGAAAGCTCTAAAATTACATATTTATCTTTTTCAATCCCTAAACAATTCAGCGGAGACTTACCAATATTGCCCACTAATATATTAGGCACTTTGAGACTATCTAATATTTGACTAATAAATGTCGCTGTTGTGCTTTTTCCTTTCGTTCCTGTGATTGCAATAACTTTTTTAGGCATGGCTAATCGCATAAATACTTCCAAATCGGAAGTTACTAATTTAGAATTTTTCTGTGCAATTTGCAGAAATTTAGAAGTTGGCGGCACACCCGGATTTTTTATAATGATATCGGTATCGATAAAATCTGTCTCAATATGTTGGCCCAGGTGATAAGTAATACCTTTATACTTTTTTAACTCCTGAAGTGATTTTTTGAGCACATTTTCATCTTGAAGATCAGTCACGGTGACGATGCTCCCTGCATTAAAAAAAAATTTTGCCGATTCAACTCCACCACCGTTCACACCCAAACCCATGATCAAAACTTTTTTACCTGAGAAATTCGGAATATCCATATCATTAGATTTTAACCATTTCCAACTGAACAATACAGATTAGCCTTAACCTAACCTAAAAATGCCAATAGTAAACCCATAACCGCTAGAAGGATACCAGCAAGCCAAAATCTCATCACAATTTTAGGCTCTGGCCAACCTTTATTTTGCAAATAAAGATGGAGTGGAGCTGCTTCGAATATCTTACGGTGAAAAAACTTTTTGGAAAGAAGCTGAATCAAAGAAGAAGCAACCTCAACCACAAACATCCCGCAGATAATCGCCAGTGCTGGCGTTTTGCCTAATAGTAATCCTGTAATTGCCAAACCCGCCCCAAAGCCCAATGCGCCAGCGTCACCCATCCAAATTCTAGCTGGATAGATATTAAAGTATAGGAATGCAATTAGTGCGCCGATCCATAAACCTAAAAACGCCGACAATGTAGTGTCGAGAATTGAGGACGAAATCATTAAGAATGCAATTAGTGCAATTAATAGTAGCCCACCAGCTAAGCCGTCTAAACCATCAGCAATATTCACTGCATTCACAAAACTTACTATCACCAGAGTGGCAAAGGGGATGAATAAAGGACCAATATGAAAGACGTCAATAAATCTTAAATTTACTATGTCGATTTTTAAAACAAAATACAGATATGACGAGATAAATAGTGCAAGTATTATTTGTATTAAGATCTTTTGTCTAAAACGAAGACCAAAAAAACTAGTTTTTTTGAGTTGAAATGTTTTTCTGACATCGTCGACGAGACCTAATACTGCAAATGAGACGACGCTGAAAAGAATGATAAATACCTCTTGAGCGTAGGGATAAACGGAAGTGGATTCAAAAGAAAAAATTTCCCTCACTAAACCAACTAGCAAAAAAAGAACAACAACACTGAAAACAACTAAAACACCACCACCCAAAGGTGTACCGGCCTTATGCGCATGAAATTTATCAAAAATCGGGGTACGCTTGTTGAACATATCCCTGGTTTGTTGATTTTGACGCTGAAATTTAATCTTATAAAGAAGATTGATAAACGGAACTGATAGTACCGCAACGGTAAAAAATGATACTAATATTAAGCTAAGTAATCCTATCATGCTATTTGCATTATACAGTTAAATAAATTCATATAAATATTTTAAAGAAAATTTTCCATGTGCATACCATGCGAACCTTTGATCAAGATTAGAGAGTTTGAATCAAATTTTTGATCAGACAACTTAAACGGTTTAGTAAGATGCACTAATTTTGATTTGGAATGATGCTTTGACAGGTAATCGTGAATTTTTTTTGATTCTGATCCATATGTAAATACCTGATCAAAGTTTGCTGCAAGCAATTGCCTGGCAATTATTAAATGTTGATCTGTTGATATTTCACCTAACTCGAGCATATCGCCAATAATAATTATTTTCTGTCTCTGGTCTTGCCGTTTAACGAATTCAATCGCGTCGCTGAGAGCTTGCGGAGAAGAATTATAGATATCTTTTATAACATCCCATTGTTTAATTTTTACAAGATTAAATCGATTGTTTGCCGGTTCGGTTTTTTCAATATTAGTAATTAATTGATCGGGGTGAATTTTAAAATATTTTCCCACTGCAAATGCCGCACCAACGGAATATGCTTGATGTTTGCCAATTAGTCGAGAACTGACTAGATATTTTTTCCCATCGCTTATTAATGTTATTGACGTGTTGGTAAGTGTTGATTGATTTATGGTAATACTCACATCGGCGTTTTTCGAGAATCCATAACTAATGGTTTTAATTTTAGAATTTCTAAACTTTTGCAACTGTAAAGGATCGTCAAAATTGAAAACGATTAACTTGGTTTTTGGCGTAATTATTTTTGTTTTTTCAAAAAATATTCCATTCGTATCTTTCAAAAATTTGGTATGCGCTGGAGAAATTTTTGTGAATACAGCCACGTCAACCGGTGCTACAGATACGTTGTATTCCATATCTTGCGGATACTGAACCCCCATTTCGAGAACCAGATATCGGAATCGAAAGGACTTGAGAATTGTAATTGGAATATTAAAAATTGAGTCTAAATTACTGCTAGTTGAAATCGCCAGTCCAGCCAGTGCACAGCGAATCGTGTTTGTTGTCGTTGTTTTGCCTACACTACCTGTTACCCCAATAACGGTTTTAGACGAAATGGCTAATAAATATTTTGCCAATAGTGCTCTGAGTACATGCAGAGGTTTTTTGGCGAACGATATATCCTTTAGGACTGTGTAATAAATCATTTTGCGTTCTTTAATTTAATAATATCAATCCGGGGCTCTAAATTTAACTTAAATTTCTCTTTCGCATTCTTTTTAATATATCTGATCAGCCTAGATACATCATCAGGTGCAAAGCCCGGTTCAAGTATAAAGCGATTCGGATCCTCAGGATAAATGCTAACTTTTTCAAATCGATCTTTTTCTAGTTGAAGCTGACGGATTATATATGATGGCGAGAGCGTAAAATGCTTTGTTGAGAGTCGAACCGCATCTCTATGAGAAATATTAATAAAAATCGGATTACTTAATAAATTTGCGCCTAAATTTGTAACATATTTTGGAAAATCGATCGAGTCATTTTCAGCTAATTCTTTTTGTAGTTTTAATACCACCTGGATAATAACCGTATTAGTTCCCTGAAGTGTAGTGCGGCCGTAATCAAAATTGAAATATTCATAATTTACTAACTTTTTCTTTCCGGTTTTGGTATCTATTATTTCTGCAAGATAGACAAAATTACCGAGTAGATTTTTTACCGTAGGCATGGCGCCTACGTTGTTTTTTACACCACCACCGACACTTCCGGGCATAGTTTGCAAAAATTCTAGACCCGCCAAACCCTCATGTGCACAATATCTTGATAGCATTGTTAGAGTAACCCCTGACTCAACTTGAATCAGTACTTCTGGAGTTTTTTTTTGAGAACCAGATGATGAGCGAAATCCTTTTAACTTGATTCCCCTGCTCGAATTTTTTATCAATAGATAATCTGAAAAATTATCGGGCAGTATTGTTCCAGATCCGGTTCCAATAAGTACAAATGGAATATTATTCGCAATAGCTACCGATACCGCCTGTTCTAGATCAAACGTATTTTTTGCTTCAAAAAAAAGCTTAGTTCTCCCATTCTGTTTAAAAAAAGTGTGTGTTTTAACTGGCTCGTCAAAAAGTATCCTGTCAATCCCTAGAGCATTTGTCAGGGATTTTATCTGCTGCTCTGTCATTTATTTGATATTGTGAGATCATTTTCCTTTAAAGCCTTTTTGAGTGCGTTTTCTTCACTCCAGGGATGTTCTACACCTTGAATGTTCATTGATTGTTCATGTCCTTTACCAAAAAAAACACAAATATCACCGGCTTTAGTTATTTTTACCGCCTCATTAAATGCAGACTGGCGATCGTTAATTGTCAGTAATTTTCCTATTTTATTGAACTTAGATACCAAACCTGCTTTGATCTCGTTTGCAATTTTATTCTGATCTTCATGACGAGGATCTTCGCTTGTAATAATAATCGTGTTTGAATATTTTGATGCTGCCCTACCCATTAACGGTCGTTTAGAACGATCACGTTCACCTGCTGAACCAAAAACTGCAATTATTTTTTTATCAGGGTAACTATGTTTAATCGAATTGAGTGTTGACTCAAGCGCTTGAGGAGTGTGACCAAAATCTATAAAAAAAGTCTTATTATTCGAAATGATTTTTTGCATCCGCCCCTTAGGGAGGGAAAATGATAATAAAGCCCGTTCAATCTGAACTTTTGTCAGCCCAAGTGTTGTACAGACGGCTGCAGCACCAATTAGGTTCTCAGAATTATATTCTCCTGGGATTTTTGGGAGCTTATAAGATTTTTGTGTGTAATTTGTATTTCCACTAGTTGAGTAAGTTTCAATTGAATTTTTATCCGACAAGTACTTATAAACTAATTCTGCTTTAGGGTTAATGAGTCGGTATTCAGACCGGTTTAGAAGTTTGGC
Organism: uncultured Gammaproteobacteria bacterium; assembly: GCA_964445355.1. GTDB lineage: Bacteria > Patescibacteriota > Microgenomatia > CAYQLK01 > CAYQLK01 > CAYQLK01. The sequence continues at coordinate 33,118 of CAYUKQ010000002.1, read as the reverse complement.
TTTTGCTTTAGCGTAATTTTCCATATTGATATGGTAATCAAGATGTTCATGACTAAGATTAGTAATCAACCCTATTTGATAATGAAGCCCGAAATCTCTGAATTGATCCAGGCCGATAGATGTGATTTCTAGTACTAAGTATTTGCATTTTTTTTGAACTGCCAAACAAGCAAATTTTTGTATATCCATTGGACCAGGTGTGGTCACATGCAGCCCAGTTTCAACAAGTTTGCCGTCAATTTCTGCGCCGACTGTAGAAATTAATGCGCTTTTTTGTCCAGACTTGGATAAAATATGATGAATAGCACTCGATACTGTAGTTTTGCCGTCAGTACCAGTTACTCCAATAACAATTAATTTCTTTGTTGGAAATTTAAAGTAGACATTAGCAAAAATAGCTACGATTAAGTGCCAGATGTTTTTGTACTTTTGCATTATTTTAGTTGTTACCCGAGTTATTTTAGTCGATTAGTGGCCCATGTCAAAGATTAGGAGGAATAGACCATAAGCGAAATATTTCAGATGCAATTCTAAAAAATGTAGGGGCAGCGGTTTCTGATCCGTACGGCGAGGATTTGGGCTCGGTAAATCTTACCAACATAACAAACCTTGGATTAGGTAGCGGTCCAAAACCAACAAAACTAGCTATTGTTTTTGTGGGGTCATAGTGACCAGCTACAGGTATCTGTGCCGTCCCGGTTTTTCCTGCCAGAGAATAGCCTTGCGGAATTTTGTAATGCGCCTCTCCTGCGGTTACGGCCTTAACCATCATCTGAGTGACTTTGTCAGCAGACTCTTTACTAATTATTTTTTTAAAATTCTTTTGCTCTGGAGCAATCTTGAGCGCATTGTCTGATTCAAGTATTTCAGTTACAAAATGTGGTGTAGGTAGTGTCCCGCCGTTAGCAATCGCCGAAACCGCCCGTACCATTTGAATCGAAGTAACCCCAATTCCCTGGCCAAACGATGCCGTTGCCAGATCGATTTCTCTCCAGTCCTTTTTGGACCTAATTACTCCGTATGTTTCGTCTTGAATATCGACCCCGGTCAAATCTCCGAACCCAAAATTCTTAAGATACTCATAAAATTTTTCAAATCCTAGTTTTTGGGACAGGAAGACCATGCCGGTGTTATCAGAATTTTGGATAACCTCGGTCATTGTTGAGCCGGGATGATATTTATTATCCCAAGTCGAAATTTTGTAGCCACTAATCTCAACAGGCTTGTCACAAATAGTACAAATCGTATCAGGTTCTATGACTTTTTCATTGACTCCTGCTGCCATTGCTAAAACCTTAAAAGTGGAACCTGGTTCGTAGGTTTCTGCGACCACCGGATTGACGAAGTTAGCATCCGGATACTTGGTGTAGTTGGCAGGATCGTAGGCAGGATAGGCTGCTGAAGCTATAATTGCGCCAGTATGAGGATCCATTACCAAAACTTGTCCAGCTTTTGCCTGATAGGCCTCAATTGACGACTTCAGTTCTTCCTCTACGGTCTTTTGCACTGATCTGTCGATAGTTAGCTTTAATGTCCTTCCAGGATTCTCTCCAATTCGCCCATAATCACCTAATAGTATTGGATTTCCTTTTGCGTCGGTCTCTTCTTTAGTTAAACCAAGACGACCCTTGAGTTGCCGGTTATAAAATCCTTCAAGACCAAAATATCCGGTATCACGTCCAAAATCATCTAAACCAACAAACCCTAGCAAGTGAGCAGACATTGAACCTTCTGGATATTCTCTTGCAATTTCATCGTTAAATCCTAAGCCTGAGATGTTTAATTTTTCGATTTGCTGTTTTTGAATTGGGGATAATTTACGCCCAACAAGGACCCAATCCAAATTGGTTTGGGAAATTTTTTCAGCTAATTTTAGTTCCCGGTCCTTTCTCTTTAATTCTTGGTCTTTTTGGTAGGAATCTTTTTCATAATTTGGCAATAATTCTGCACTAATTGTAGCAACATCACTCAAATCCAGGACTGGTTGAATTTTCTCGGCAACAGCTATTGGATCAATAATTTCCTTAGGGTTAGCATACATTAAGTATGCCGTTTGATTGGTGACTAATGGCGATCCGTCAGATGTTAAAATTTCGCCTCTTTTTGGAAGTAATTCTATATCGCGAAGATATTGCTTCTCAGCTTTTGCCTGCAACGAATCCCGACTAATCACCTGCCAATAAAATAACCTTATAACGATGAGAATAAAAACTGCTAAACAAACAAAGTAAACCCAACGGATTTCACGCATAGTTAATATTATGAGTAATAGATTGTGTTATTATAAAAAGTATTCAGCGATTATACGCAAAAGACGGATCTTTAATATAAATTTTGTTAGTAATATTTTTTTCGAACCCCAAAACTCGGGCTTTTTGTTCAATCGTTGAAAGTGATCCAAGCTGGGCAATTTCACTTTTTAGACTAATATTTTCTTTTTTTAGGGATTCACTTTTAATTTTGAGATCACTAACTAATTTTCCTTTTGTTGCCAAAGAATTAGCAATAAAAAGGTTAGCAATAATCAGAATGGATACCAAAGTAAAAACAATCGCAATAATTTTTGTACTGTGCGGCAGTGTTCTCGCAGCTGGAGACTGTCTACTGATTAATATATTTGACTGAATTGTTGCGGCATTCATTTTGAGCAGTTTGTTTTTTGTACTTGTAACAAAAAACTGCTGCCCAGTTTTTTAAATTTTCCGTGCTGCTCGAAGTTTGGCACTTCGAGCACGTCTGTTTAACTGAACTTCGTTTATACTCGGAACTATAGGCTTATCAGTAATATTAACGAGTAAATAATTATTTCGGATAAAATTTTTGACAATTTTATCTTCTAATGAGTGAAATGAAATAACTACCAAAACACCTCCGGGTTTTAGAAGTTCAACAGACTGTAAAAGTGCAGATTCAAGATTTTCCAATTCGCTGTTAATTGCAATTCTTAACGACTGAAAAACCTTAGTCGCCGGATGAATTTTATCTTTACTCCTCCGGGGGCTAACGTGCTCAACAATTTCGCGCAGTTGAGCAGTCGTCTCAATTGGTTTGATCAAACGGGCGCGGACAATAGCGTCAGCAATGAGCCGAGCACGCTTCTCTTGACCAAATTCGATAAATAATTCATATAATTGTTTTTCAGTTAATACTTTTAATAAATCGGCAGCTGTCACACCTTGCGATGTGGGATCCAATCTCATATCCAATGGTCCGTCGTTAAGAAAACTGATACCTTTAGTACTGTCCTGAAGTTGCGTGGACGAATAACCGAGATCAAAAAAAATTCCGTCAACAAAATCAAATTTCTCTCTTTTTGCAATCTCAGATAAATTGCAAAAATTTCCATGAACCACTTGTAGGCTTGGAGAAAGATTTTGTGCTTTATTGATATTTTCGGGATCAGCATCAATACCGAGTACTCTGGCACCATGACTTAAAAAGAGCGATGCATGTCCGGCGTCACCTAATGTGGCATCAATTATTTTTGATCCGGTCGTTATCTCGAGTAGATTTAACGATTCATCCGGCAGAACAGGAATGTGTTTTTCAACGGTTTTTAGTGTCAATGGCATATATTTTTTCGTTCCATTTTTTGGTTGACCAAATTTCGAAATGATCACCTGCACCAATGACGGTTACAGACTGATCAATCTCAGCGTAATCAATTAAGGTTTTTGGGATCACAATTCTGCCTTGTTTATCGAAATCAACTTCTTCCGAGGCAGAAAAGATAAATCGACGCAGATCTCGCCCTGTTTGGTCAGAGATTGGGTTTTCAAGGTGCTTGACACTTTGTGCCTCCCAGCCTTCGGTAGAATACCCGAAGATACACTGATCAAAGCCTTTTGAAAGAATAACTTTATTCTTCGTTAAGCCCGACCGGAGTTTGACCGGAATAGAAAGCCTCTTAGAATTTGAAGAAAATTGTGGTTCAAATTGTCCTAAGAACATCTGCCCTAAGTTGCCCTAAATCACCATTTATTACCATCTGCAACCATTATTCACCATAAAAAGAATTATTGTCAACAACTAAAAAGCACCATTAAACCCTGAATATTTCAGTTTTACTTAATTACTTGGGGTAGAAAAATAATGGTGTATGAAGAGAAAATTTAACTAAAGTGCGGAGTGAGATAGGTCAAAAGCTCAGATATAGTTATTCTTTCTTGCTCCATAGTGTCCCTATTCCTAATAGTGACCTTTTTGTCGCTTATCGAGTCAAAATCAACTGTAATACAGTAAGGCGTGCCAATTTCGTCTTGTTTTCGATAGCGTTTCCCAATACTGGCAGTCTCATCATAGGATATGGCTCCAAGTTGTTTAAGTTGTTGTTGGATCTCTTTTGCTAGGGTGATCAGCTCTTCTTTTTTAATCAGAGGAAGAACAGCTACTTTGACTGGAGCAATCTTCGGATTGAATTTCATAACTATACGTTTCTCATCTCCCACCTCTTCCTCACTAAAGGCGTTCATCAAAACAATTGTGACAAGACGTGACAATCCAAATGTTGGTTCAATGACATGCGGAATAATTTTTTTACCGTCTGGATATGTATATTCTTGACTTACACCAGAGTGTTCTTGGTGATTTTTTAAATCGAAGTTCGTCCTGTAAGCGATTCCAAACATTTCCTTAAAACCCCAGGGGAATTCATATTCCAAATCTTCTGTACGCTTGGAATAATGTGATAACTCAAACTCTTCGTGCGATCTCCATCTTAATTTTGCACCATCAAGACCAATTTCTCTGGCAAATTCGTCCATTTGAACTTTGAAGTTATCGAATAGCTTATTCCAGTCATTGTCTTCCGGATCAAAAAAATATTCAAATTCCATCAAATCGAACTCTAAAGTCCGAAAAGTAAACTGGCCCTTAGTTATTTCGTTTCTAAACGCTTTACCTGTCTGAGCTATACCGAACGGAAGTTTAGGGTGAATTGAATCAAGAATATTTTTAAAGTTAATAAACAAACCTTGAGCGATCTCTCCCCGTAAATAGGCTGTTGCCCCTTCACCTTCAATAATCCCGATCTCGGTTCTAAAAAGAAGATTAAATTTTCTGGCTTTGCTTAGATTATTTCCTTCAGGACTTTTGATTTTTTCACTGGTAATTATTTCATTGAGCTCTTCGGCTGTTTTCCCATCGACTTTAATAGTTTCACCTTTTTTTTCAAAATGATCTTCAATTAAATGGTCTGCCCTATAGCGTTTATGAGTCTTAACATCTTCGACCATTACATCTCCAAAATTAGCCACGTGACCGCTAGCTTCCCATACCTTTGGATTGACAATAATACTGCTGTCGATTCCGTAGATATCCTCCCTGCTTTCAACAAACTTACGCCACCATAAACGACGAATATTTTCTTTTAATGCTGCCCCGTATGGACCAAAGTCGTAGGTATTAGCCATACCGCCATATATTTCGGAAGATGGGAAAATAAAACCCCGCCGCTTGCTGACATCAACAACTTTTTCGATTAATTCCATTTTTATTGCGTAAAGGCGAATAGTCCAAAATTATCAACACTAAATTGGTTACCATTTTCAATTTGACTATCAATCTTTGTCCATGAGTTTTGGACAAAATCAAACCGATTAACATTCAATCCTTCAATGTTCTGATTTTTTAGCTTGATTACTGCCGGTCGATTTAACTTAGGTGCAATTGAGAATGCTGCAACCGAAAGCCCTTTATGATTATTAAGCTTAATAGGTAAGCCGAGTGTTTCAGCAATAAGAACATAATATTCACTTGAAACAGAGCCTGACTGAATCGAAATATCAAATGTATTTTCTGGTCCAACAATATTACTTGCTTCCGGCGTAATTTTTTCCAGAACAAATGGCACTTGAGCGACATATTGCTTTCCTTTGAATCTTCCATTCAATTTTATACTACCGGTTCTGACGTTGTCATCGTATCGACACACCCCTTTTGAGCAAGCACCTAGTGTGATTTCTGTCTTGTAAGCAGCCTTACTGATATCAATCTGACCAATCGAGCCCTGTTGCAAACTACCTGCTTGATACAATATTTCAAAATCTAGTGACGAAAATTGTTGATGATTAGTGACCGTAAGAATAATTGCGTGTCCGTCGGCTCGCGGGACTAAACCGATATAAGGTCTGTTTGATGAATCCAGATCTCTAATTTCACCTGTCTCTTCGCTCGCTTGAGATTTGCTTGAATCAGTATTCCCAAGACCAACAAATCTAAAAACTACCAACAAAAACAACAAACTTACCAGAATAGGAAGTATGATTTTTAACGCACGGTAATGTGAAAAAATTGTTTTGACTGTTGACGAAATATTCATCTGCGTAATATTAAGCTAAAACCGGTCTGTATGACAAGGTCACAAACGAACGTCCAATAATCTCCTCAAGGCTGGATTTTAGTGAATCCTTAAGTGATTTTGTAGGTTTAAACTGTGAACTTAATAAGTGAGGCAAGCTTTGTTTTGATAATGTTAGTGCTGATCTGAAAATTTGAGGGCTAGAAAAATTTGACTCGTGAAGATTAAAAAATCCCGACTCTTCTAATACTTTTATTTCAAAGCGACTCAACAAACAATCGATCTGGGTTTGATTTAGTTTTTTCGTATTAAGAAGGTTGATCGAAGTCTGAAGTAAGTCGAAAATTTCTTTTTGTGGTTGACCCGGATTAAATAATCTGCCCACTATTTCCAGCATATAAAAAACAGGATGAGTTAGGTTAAAATCTTTTTTTACGTGACCAAAGCTATCGATTATTTGTGCCTCGCTTACAAAATCGAGATTCTTTCCTTTGACGATATGTAGATTGACATAATTAAACAATTCTAATGTACCGGTTTTCTTTGAAGTTGGTTTGCGAATGCCGTGTGCAACTGCTTCGTGAATACCTAAGTCTGGAGAAAAAAAAGTGACAATTCTGTCGGACTCTGAAAAACGCTTTCTAGAAATAATAATTCCCCTGGTTCGATACGATCTCTGTCGGGACATATATACTATATGCTAAATATAAAATCTATATTTTTAACTTTAGCTCTAAATCACTATTGAGGTCAAACGATTCCCTCTTTTTACCGTTTATGTTTATTTGATGCGGAATTGGCCCCTTGCCGGATTGCTTTTGCATAAGAATTACTAAATCGTTCTCGGCCTTAAATGGAAGTTCGTATTCAAAATCTATTTGCGATGCTCCAAGCGGTCTAAGGGTGAAAAAACCTTCAAAAACGGTCTTACCTAAATCGTCATATGTCACAATTTCAGTTTCGGACCCATTAGAACTTATAAGCCGTGAACCGGATGGAACGAAGATTCTAATCCAGTCGCGATAAACACCGTTGAGACATAATCCTTCTGTTCGTTCTAAAGAACAATTATCGGCGGCCCTGGGATTTTTGAGATTAATCGATACTTTTTTGATTATTTTATTGTCTTTGATGCTAATATCCTGGGTAATTGATTGTTGGATGTATAAATTGCTTTTTGCACCGGCGAAATTACTGTCGACCACAGACAAATAATCATGATTACTTGATTTAATTTTGCCAGCGTACCCTAGCTTTTCAGTCGCTAATTGAGATTTTTCATCTTTAAAATTAAGCATCACATCTTTTTGCGCAAGCAAAGCAAATCCTAGTTCAACTAATCTTGGCAACGTGTCCTTATTAGCATTTAAGCTCTTTTCCATAATGGCATTCATAAGTACGCCAATTAATGCCTTACGCTCTTCGACAATAAATCCTCTAGGCTGACCAGAACTTTCGAGCAAGGAATATACAATCTGAGGACAGTCGCAGGCGGGAACAATTTCATTCGTGTATTTGACACCCTCGACCTCTATTGGACCCAGAACATTTAATATTTCTGAAAGCGCTCTTGTATTTACAGTGAAATACCCGTCAACCTGTTGTGCACCGGGTGAAAGTTTGTAAAGTGTTTCAAAATCTTGAAGCCATGTCGGGAAGTCGGGAGAAAGATTAGAGTCGCGAAGATTAAATTGATCAACTAATGGAAGATATTTGATGATCGGCGCTGGCGCAGACGGCTTTGATGTTATTGTATCGTCCAAATCATAGATATTATCAGACCCTTCGGCCTTTATTGCTGCTTTATCAATATTGAGGTAGGCATAGGCAGTAATAAATCCTCCGCCGGGTCTTAACTCTTTGTCATTCAAAAATAAAACCATATATTTTTTTGCTCGATCTTCACCCATAATACTAGGTAAAACCTCTAATAATGGCTTGGTCTCGGTAAGGATTTTTTCACCTTGGATTAAATATGACTTTGCTAAATTGATGTTTGTTTTTGGCTTTCCTGGCAAAAAATCAGGGTATCGATTGGCATTAATTTGGGAGATTTCTTTATTTGCTGTAGCGAGCTTGCCAGCAACCTTGTCAAGCTCAGGGGTGATCTTTGAAAGTGTTTGGATGGCTTTTTGCATTCGATCTTGGGCAGTACCACCCAAAAAATCACCACTTCCCAGTCCAAGCAGATCAGCGTATGGCTCAATAGCACTGGTAATAATTAACCCGGCCTCAACACCCTCCACTCCGGCAGATAAAGCATGCTCAAGATCGGATGGGTAAGCTCCAATTAAAGGAATAAATGTTAGTGGTTTGTACACCATTGAGGCCGCTTGGGCCTTTCTCAAATCACCTTTCGCGTTAATTAATTTGGATTGGGTATCAGCCAAGCTCCCGGAACGAAGACTGGCAACAGAGGCCGAAAGATTGTTTTTTGCATTTTTAAGGTTTGAAGCAATTATTAGACCCGGAATCGCAATATAAAGTAAAAAAACAGAAATAATACCCAATAAAATAATTACTTTTTTGTAAGAAAAAGTTTTCTTTTTTACTCGGTATCTAAAACCATTATGTGATTGATATGACGTGCTGAATTTGAGCATATTTCTCCTGTTACTGAACTGAAATATTATTAATACTCACAAGCGTCTAGACTGCACCTTTCTGAGACAATAGGGCAGGAATCGTGAGAATAATGATCTTTAAATCATACAGGATTGATCTTTTTTTTGCATAGGATGCATCAAGCTTAACTCGCTTTTCAAAAGAAATATCACTGCGCCCTGATACCTGCCATGGACCAGTCAGTCCAGGTTTGGCTGTGAGTAAGGTTTTGACGTATTTCTTTGTCTCAGGGTAAGCTTTTTGTTGATTGATTAACTCATCGGGATAATACGCCCTCGGACCAACTAGACTCATTTCACCCTTTAGGACATTAATGAATTGAGGTAGTTCATCAATACTGGTTTTCCGGATAAAATGTCCAACTGGTGTAACCCGAGGATCGTGTGAGAGCTTGTACGAATTTTTTTTATATTCTTCGTATAATTTTTTGAACTTAGGATCGCTTTGCAACAACAAATGCGCATCTTTTATCATTGATCTGAATTTGTACATCTTGAAAGATTTACCATCTTTTCCACTTCGCTTGGGAACATCGGCGAAAATTGGGCCAGGGCTTGATTGCTTAACAGCTACAGCAATAAATGGAAATATTAAACCTAAAATTATGATACCGAACAGTGAGCCGATGATGTCTAGAGTACGTTTTAAAAAATCGTATAACATTTATTAAAGATAGTCTTCATGCCCTTCTTCTTTAAGTTTTACCACAGCGTCCTTAACTTTTCCGCTGTTGTCTTTGGATACGACAAGTATAGCGTCGTCTGTGTCGACGACGACTACACCTTTTACTCCCACGGCAACCAGCATTTTTCGCTGATTAGTCGAGAATAGTAGCGTATCACTTGATTCGACAGTGATTGAATTATTTGTTGAGACATTATCTTCTGGTTTTTTGCTTAACTCATCTTTTAATACATCCCATGTGCCGACATCACTCCAACCCAGATCAGCAGAGATTACTAAACGATCGGTAGCCCCTAGCTTTTCGTAAATTGCATAATCAATCGACGTTTTGTCGATCGTAGAGAATAAATCCTTAATACTTTTACTTGAATTATCACCGCTCAAAATTAGCTGAGAAATTTTTTGTAGCGTTTTGTAAGTTGTCGGAGCAAATTGTTCATAATAACCAAGCAGGGTTTTCGTATTCCAGACTGAATAACCTAGGTGCCATAAATATTCCCATGATTCCAAGAATTCCTGTGCCTTTTCAAGGTTAGGCTTCTCAATCTGAGCAATAAACTCGAACAAGCCAAGACCATCCTCCTTTTCTAGCATTTTGCCGATTTTTATATAGCCTAACTGAGTGCTCGGAAATGTTGCACGAACACCCAACTCGACAATTTTGGATGTATTTGCACTGACCTTTGCTGCCTTTCTCAAAGATTTAAGAAAGTTTGTCTCATTTTTTATCAGATGATCACTCCAAAGACTAATTACAGTTGGATTATTGAATTTTGTATCAAGAACCATTGCTGCAAATCCAATGGCGGCCATTGTGTCTCGCCCTTCAGGCTCGATAATGATGTTCTCTAGGGGAATATGAGGCGCCTGAGAAACAATATGACCAACAAATTCTCTTCTGGCAACAGGGAAAATATTTGCGGAGCCAAACTCTTTTTCCAAAATCACAACTAATTTTTCAAACGTGCTTTTGCCTCCAATTAATGGCTGGAACTGTTTTGGTTTGTCAGAACGAGATGCGGGCCACATTCTTGAGCCACTTCCCCCGCAAAAAATTGCTATTTTAACCGACTGATCACTTCCCATAGATAATTTTTGAAATATTTTGAATAAAGTCTTTCTCGCGGTATTTTAGCGCATTTTGATAAAGTTTGTCAGCGCTGAAATTCTTTTGAGTAAATGAGTTAACTGCTTGGGTAAGCGAATCAACGGTTTGCGATGGAAAAAGTATACCTGTCTGGTTGTTTATCACCGTTTCAACTGCCCCACCTTGACCAAATGCGATCACCGGCGTTCGGAGTGCTTGTGCTTCGATTGATGTAATTCCGAAGTCTTCATTCTGTGGCATTATCAAGGCCTGTGAACTAGAAACAATTTTGGCCACAGAAGCAGAATCAATCCAGCCTGTGAAGGAAATATTTGAAGCAGCTTTTTTCCTTAGACGATTACCATCACTGCCAACCCCGACAACAATTAATTTTTTTCCTGGCAGATGGTTAAAAGCCTCGATGACATAGTCAATGTTTTTCCATCTTTCAAGTCTAGAAACCAGCACAAAATTATCTAATCGATCTGTTTTTGATCCATAGGAAAAATAAAAATCATCAGCAAACGGGTAAACTACTTGACTGTCGAGATGATAAATGTCGCGGATTTTACGCTGAATGTTATGGGAATTTGCTATTAAGATGTCTGGACGTCTAGTTGCGATTTGATCATATTTTTTTAACCAGTTAAAAAATGGATTAAGAGCTAATCCAAAAGATTGAGAGTTGATGTATTTCTCTAAGTTTTTTTTGGAGTATAGGAATCTCGGAGGGGAGTTGATATATCCAATATGAAGTGTGTGTGGCTGAGTAATTACAGCCTTCGCGAATAAAGTCGTAATCGAAATAACACAGTCAAAATCACTAAAATCAAACGATTCGTATGCTAATGGAAAAAACGGTAAGTATGGTTTAGGATTTTTGTAGGCAAGCGGAAGATTTTGAATCCAAGAGGTTATTATCCTTGGTAATAATTTTTTTGGGACAATTTCTGGATTGGCGACGGCCGTAAAAACTGAACCGATGGGCAAGCTATCAGCCAGGGACCACAACAGTTTTTCAGCTCCACCGTTTTGAGTAATTGGATCAAAGACTAAGGCAATTTTCATATATTTTAAGGGTGTCTTTAGCCATTCTTAACCATGAATATTTCTTTATTTGCGATTTCCCAAGCCTAGTCAGTCGAATATATTCTGATTGATAGTTTAGTAATAAATTGTTTACTACCTTAGTTAAGTCATCCACATTATCAGGGTCGAAATATAAAGCTGCAGACCCATATATTTCAGGCATTGGTCCGGCGTTTGACGAAATGACCGGCGTACTCATGGCCATTGCTTCTAACCCTGGGATACCAAATCCTTCGGATTTTGAGGGAAAGATAAAAAATTTTGAATATTTATATAGCGAGGAAAGTTCCGCATCCGTAACGTTTTCAAGAAAAATAAATTGATTATTGTGCTGTGTATTTGCTTTTATCAGATCGAGATCTTTGCTTGACTTACTGACTACAACTAAATTGAGTTGAGGAATTTGCTTTATTGCTTCAATAACAAGCTTAAGATTTTTGTAGGGATAACTATTACCTACGTATAAGCAGTAATTTCCATATTTTGAGTAATTATTTTGATCGAGTATTTTTTTTGTACTAATTTGTTTAAATTCATCAACACCTTCATATATTACGTTTATCTTTTTTTTATCAACGTTTGGAAAATGAGAAATTATTCGTGTTTTAGAAAAGTTTGATGGGGTAATTATTGCGCGTGATTTAAATACCGCATGTTTAATTACCTTTTGGTAAAAAAAATGTTTGATCTCGTAATAGGTTTTTGTTCTGGTTGATGAGGAGTAGTCTTTATAATCGGACTTGATCAAGTCATGAATTGTGACCACAAATGGCTTATTGTAAAGAACCGGATGATTAAAATGCGTAAAATGAACAAGGTCGGGGTTGTGAGAAGAGATTAGTTTAAGTAGTTTAAACTGTTCAGAAAATCCATAATGACCGATTGATGTTTTAATAACCGTCAAATTAGATTTAGAAGAGATTGATGCATTTTGATGCGTCAATAATATTAAGTCGTGAATTTTATTGATGTCAATTAAATTGTCAATTAAATTTTGACTATAACGCCCTATTCCTGTATGGCCCGAGCCATACAATCGCGCATCTATAAAAATACGCATATCTATAAATATTTTAAACGAATTATTTTTATGGTTTTTTTTAAATCGATAAAAATAAAGACTAAATTTTTTAATAAATGAGGATACTTATTGGAATAATGTTTTAAATAAAATATCTTCATAGTTTCATAAAAATGTCTGGTTGTTCTAATTCTAGTTTCAACACTTGCTTTTGACTTTTTTTCAGAATGCTTTTTAATTCCAGAAGATATTCCTTTGGTGTGTAAAACTGTCGAGGACGGATTATAAAAGATTTGAAAACCTGACTGCTTAGTTCGATATGAAAAATCAATATCTTCTGCGTACATAAAAAAATCTTCGTCAAGTAAACCAATTTTGTTGAACACTTCTTTTTTGATTAACATGAATGCGCCGGAAGGTGAATCTATTTCGTGCACCTTATCCAGTGGCTTATACCACTGGTGGTACTGACTAAATTTTGGATTTTTAGGAAAAAATTTTTCCAGGCCGGTGAAATAGGTAAATGATGCCCATGGAGTTGGAAACCCCCTGTGTGAAGCGGGGTCAATTTTCCCATCAGAAAGAACTAATTTTGCAGAAACAATTCCAGCTTTTGGATGAATTTTTAGAAAATCAACCATTTTACTAATTGAGTCTTTTGATACTTTTGTATCAGGGTTTAGTAGCAGAACATAACTTCCTTTAGATCGTTTTATACCAATATTGCACCCGGCAGCAAAACCAACATTCTGCGAATTCTTAATTATTTTTAGCCAGGGTAGTTTCACTGCCTGTACTTGGCTAATACTGTCGTCGATTGAAGCATTATCGACTATTATGCAATTAAGTTTGAAGTTGTTTTTCAAACAAGTTTTTAGACTTAAAATGCAGGATTTTAAATAAGTACCAGCATTATAATTAACAATAATTACATCAACTGTTGGCTTTGTCTGCATATTATTTTTTTGTTAAGTCGCGGTATATTTGATCTAGTCTAGAGCAAATAACGTCCCATTCATAAACATCCTCGACAAGCTTGCGTGCATTTTTTGAAATTTTTCTTCTTAATTGTTGATCTTTAAGTAGTTTGATTATTTTGTTAGCCACTTGCTGAGGTGATTCTCCGATCATCACACTACTATTATCAATAGCATCAATCCCCTCAATTCCAACCGGTGTAGCAATAACCGGAGTACCAATTGCCATAGATTCAAGAATTTTTAGCTTAGTGCCGGACCCAATTCGAATCGGAGCTACCGAAATCCAAGATTTGGATAAAATACTTTTTTTAACATCCTCTTCAACAAACCCTGTAACAGTAATGTTTTCGGTGTTTAGCTTGGCTACATCATTACTAAGCAAACGTTGAATTCCTTTCGGCAAAAGAGGTCCAACAATGTAAAGGTGAGCATCTATTTTAGAGGTAATAATTGGCCAGATATTTCTTACAAAATAAAATGCTGCGTCAGTATTGGCAAAATAGCGAAAGTTTCCAAGAAAAACAACCGTAGGTTTTGAGTATTTTTTAGTTTTTGTCGGCACGTAATGCTTTGTATCTACCCCATTGGGTATCAAGTCGGTTGATACATTGATTTTACGCTTCTTAAGATAGGAGGTTAGAAGGGTACGATCCACTTCGCTGGCAAAAGTTACTTTGTCAAAATACTTACAGACCTGAACCTCATAACTCAACATTTTTCTTGCATCGATATACCCCATTAATTTAAGTATTGGGTTTTTCTTTTGTTGAGCATTTCTAAAATAAACCTGTGCTTCAACATCGACCTTCGCGAGTAGTATCGGTATTTTTATCTTGTCCCTGACCGCAAGTAAACTTTGAGCCATATAAAATGTCTCTAAGTGTATCAAGTCTGGCTTTTCTTTTTTTATAACCTCAAGAATTAAATTTTCAGTTTCGGCAGAAAAATTATTAACAACTGTTAAAAATGAGTATTTGGTAAATAAAGTTCTAACTAAATTTTGAATTGACCAGGCTTTACGACGCAATACAGGGTATATTTTGAAACCTTGTTTTTCTAACACCTTGACGTCTTCAAACTCGTCCGTATTTTTTAATAAACAGATCAATACTATTTCGTGTTTTTCGCTAAGTTTTCTCAAAAAGTTATAAACCCTTACTTTCCCTCCAGTGATTGGGGGGTATGGAATATATGGTGAAATTAATAATACTTTCATTTATTCAGTGAAATAATTATAAACTTGTTTGTACGATATAAAACATTATTCTCTCTGGCTAATCTTTCTATGCCTTCATCGAACTTAAGAGAAACGATTGCGGTCGCGCCCTGATTTTTGAATTCAGAAATTTCCTCATAAAATTCAGCCCAGCCGGGACGATTAACATAATATAGCAATGAAAGATCTCCAGACAAAGGTGCAATAACGCGTGCTTGGGGGTCTAAAAGCTCATCAGCTTTTTTCCCAGCTTCGACAATATCGGAGTTTGTTGAATAATAACCCTTAACCTCATAATAACCAAATGCTATGCTCATAAATATCAAGATTGCCGCGATACCAATACTAATTCCTCGCTCGACTAAAGATCGACCGCTATTAAATATAAAATTTATACCGAGAGCTACATATATGGACAATACGGGCATATAGATATATTGATAATAATCATGACGAACATTGGATGAAGCAAATATAATGAAATATAAAATCATTGAAAGCAGCCAAATAAAATAAAAATAATTTTCTTTGTGTTTTCTGGGTGATAATAACCCAACAAACATTAGTACAAATCCACCTGTACCAAGAATTAACTTAGATAATCTTTCAAAAATGAGCCACCTAAAAAATGCCCCAGTAAATCTAATATCTCCATAATTGAAATACCAATTGGATCCAATTTGGGCCTCTGGAAAATTTGCCCCCCAAGCTCGCCATAAAAATAACGGCAAAAAACTTACGAGAAAAAAAATATAATATCGGATCGAATAATAGAAAAGTCCATCTTTGATTATGGCTAAGTAAATCATTGGAATAATCCAAAAAATTACGTATGGATAGCTCAGACTAGATAGAGCAAAAAGTAAACCTGAGAGCAATAGGCTTATTTTAGAATTTTCGAAATAATATTTACTAAATAACCAGATTGAAATTAGACCAAGACAAATCATTGTTGAGTTGGGCATAATTACTCTCCCGTAATAGATACTATAAGGTGTAAGTGCAAAGACGAGAGATGATATGAATGCGATTCTTGTAGAGGAAAACTTTTTGACAATCAAAAAGATAAATATGCTGGATAAAGAGGCAAAAATCGCAGATACCAACCTTCCAATCCACTCTAGGGGGCCGGTAAATTGCCAAATATATCCTACAATTAATGTATAAATTGGAAACTCCAAGAAAGTATATCCTTTGGGGTTGGGTATTTTTGAGTCAGATATCGCTAAAATATTATCGGTTCGAGGGTGAAGCAAATCAATTCCCTCCTGTGAAAAATTTCGAGCAACCATCGCTGTATCGGCCTGCCTAAAAGAGTGCCAGTCTGTAATTGAATTATCGATTTTATAAATCCTGGGTATAAGTGTAATAAAAAAAATAATGACAACTAAAGTCAATGGTAACAGTCTTTTAGTTAAACTTGATGTCATTTTACTTATCTTTTGGTTTTTTAGTCGCAATATGGTGACGTTCAATCAATTGAACGGTAGCAATCAATATCGCTACCATTGCCCATAATGTAAATGCAACCTTGGATGCTTCAAAGATGTCAATATAAAGAGCGTTAGCCATTAACCCTAATACAGCGCAGCTGATACCTATCAATGTACCAGCCAAAATCGGATCGCTTGTTTTTTTTAGAGCTCGAATACTTACAAACAGGACGTAACCAAGAATTCCAAAAAATGCAGCAAAACCAGCCAGTCCTGTTTCACCTAATGCGCGAAGATAATCATTATCTGTAGATTCTGCTTCGGTAAATTCATATTTTGATGATTTGGTTAAGGTTGAGTAACCTGAACCAAAAATTGGGTTAGCTTTAAATCCATTGATTGCTTGTGGCCAAAGTTTATCTAGCCGAATAGCAGTTGATAGATCATATTTAAGGGCGTTCTCTGAATATTGCCGTGGCACCGCAGTAAGCGTTGATTCCCCAGCAGCGTTCGTAGCGACAACATAAATTGGCTGATCATTAATTACATCACTAGGTTTTGTGGGTGTTGGCTGCTGGTCAGAGACCGCCAATGGGCTTTCTGGGTTGTTCTCCAAAAATTGAGCTTTTTGAGTAGGTTTTGATGTAAATGGATTTTTTGCTTTCTCAATTATTGAATTAAGCTGCTCATTTTTAATCAAACCACTAAATCTTGAAGATAAATCCCCAAATGAGATCATTACTATCAGAGAGAGTGACATTACAACAGCAAAACTTATAATTGCCTTGGGCAACTTTTTGTCCCAATAATAAACACCTGCGATACAAAGACTTATTGATCCGAGATATGCTAAAAAGGAGATTCTGGAAGCAGTTAGAATCAATATCCAAAAACTAAAAGCATACAGAAGAACCAAACCAATTTTTATTAATCTGGCTTTGATTGTTAAGATTAAACCAAGTAAAAGCGTCAGGGTCATCATCAAATAAGCTGCCAGATCGTAATGCCCTCCGAATGTTGAAAGAACTCTGGCGTGTTCAGTAAGGTACAGTGCCCACCCTTTTGAAAATTCACGATTCATGGTCGAAAAGGCTGGGAAATACATATACTTCTGTGCAAAACCGTAAATCGATACAACCAACATAACGATAAAAATCGCATATATATATCGTTTAACCTGAGGCAAAGTTTTAACCGAGGAAAAAACTATAAAAAATAGTGAAAAATACTCAAGCCTTCTGAAATAATGTAAAAACATCTTACCAATATGGTTAGCCTCTAAAGGAACGGATTGTGTGATAAATATTGCCGATAAACAAGATAACAATCCAACTACCGCATAAATAACTATTGGCCAGGTCAAAGGATTACTCTTTAAGCTGACTTTACCTCGAATCAGATAAATGCAAAAAGTAAAGAAGGCAAGTAGTATCAGAATATCTTCTAATCGCGCGCGAACAATGTATCCAGGGATTAAATCAAATAATGGGAACTTTGGATATATGGGTATAAAAACAATTAAAAAAATTGCTAAAAATTCAAGCAAACGATTATCGAGCGAGGTTAATATCTTTTTCACTTATTTTTTTTGCCAAATATTTGTAAGTATTTTTGTGTATATATCTTTAGCACTACCGCGTTTTAGGATTATCCCAAAGATTGTCAGCCTAAGCAATGAGCCGAGCGTTAATAACAACTTAATTATTAAATATTTTAGGGGATTAAAATACTTTTTGGAGAGATAAATTAAACCGGAAATCTCACCTATTAAGGCGCTGGCTGGTAATCCGCCCGAGCTCTGATGTCCAATATGTATTACCTGCACGTCGGAATAAAAATATGTTAAAAGTTTTTGTTTTTTCGCGCGTAAACAAATATCGATATCCTCTGAATAAAGAAATATTTCAGGATTAAATCCGTTAAGTTTGCGATACGCACTACGCTTAAAAACCATCATCGCTCCAGTTACCCAACCGGTTTTTTGGGTTTTTCTATAGAAGAATTTTGATCTTTTGTGTATTGATGGCAGAAAAAATTTTAATATCGGAATATCATCAAGAAACAGCATCCATGCAAAGATAGACATTACTCCTGGTAAACTGCCGTGTGATTGTTGCAACTCATAATTAGGATATAAAATTTTTGTTCCAAGGATTGAAATTTTTTTATTTATGTCAAAGGTTTTTTTTATTTTTGGTAAAATTTCTTCAACTTCGTAGGCATCTGAGTTAAATATGACAAAGAATCGGCCCTTTGCCTTGGTGAGACCAAGATTATTCGCATTTCCGAATCCTATATTTTCATTCGATATGATCAATTTAACTGATTTTGGCAGATATCTGGATAAATAAGAAACACTATTATCGCCGGAATTATTTTCAACGACAATGATTTCGTATTTTGTTTTTCTTTCGTGTGAAATAATAGATTTGACCGCCTCGACAGTTAGTTTAGGTGTACGAAAATTTACTATGACAAAACTAAAGTCGATCATACTTAATTTATTGAAATAGTTTGGGACGACCTAATCTATATGTGTATTCCTTGAGTTCGCGATCTTTTATATATTTGGCCGGTATTCCACCAACCAGTGTTCTTGGTTCGACGTCTTTTACAACAACAGATCCTGCAGCAATAACGGCACCCTGCCCAATTTTAACCCCTGGCAATATTGTCACTCTTGGCCCGATGAACACGTAGTCACCAACTTCAACAGGCGCATTTATTGCGGTAAAGTTCATACTATTAATATCGTGTTCTGAATTATATATTCTTACTTCTGAGGCAATATCAACATTGTTGCCAATGAGAACCTTCTCTCTTCCGTCAATAAAGGCGTGATCACCAATTATTGTACCTCTACCGATTATAATATTTTTTGGAAGATAAAATCTGGCCCCATAGTGAATATATGATTTTTTACCGATTTTGATACCTGAGATCTTGTAAAAAAGATTCCGAATTGAATGTGAAGGTATATAACCAGTAAAAATAAGGACCATCAACCAAAAATCTAAAAAATAACTTTGTATTCTTTTTAAAATTTTTGAAATTGTCTGGCTCGAAGTTAGTGACTTTCCGTCCTTATCTTTAAGTTGGATCATATACCCTAGTCTACAATACTATTGATAAACTCGTAAGTATCCTTCGCATTTTGTTTCCATGAAAACTTTTTAATTTGTTCAGCGGAATTTTTTATTAACTTCTTTTTTAGTGGTAAGTCGTTTGATACCAATGCAATTTTTTCGGCGATGTCATTTGGATTATATGGATCAACAAATATTCCGGCTGTTCCGGCTGCCTCAGAAAGACTTGAATTTTTTGAAACCACGACCGGACAACCACAGGCGAGTGCCTCAACAACAGGGATACCAAACCCTTCATAAAAAGATGGAAGGACTAAACAGTCGGATAAAGACATAATGACTGGCATATCGCCCTCGGGAACATAATCTGTAAAAATTATCCGATCTTTTATTTTTTGTGCATCTTCAAATATTGGATCCGAAAGCCAGCCTTTTTTTCCAACGACTACTAGGTTAATTTTATTGTTTAACTTCATAGCGGCGATAATACCTTGAATATTTTTTCTCGGTTGAACAGTTCCAACAAATAAAACGAAATGATCAGGGAGTAGATATTTATTTTTGATTTTTGCCTTGATTGACTGATCGGTAATGGGATGAAATACTTTTTCATTGTACCCAGGATATATAACTTTAATTGGTTTTTTTAGATCTGGATAATGAGTTATTATGTCGTTTTTGGTTGATTGAGAAATAGCAATTATCCCATCACATGCTTTTAGTGAAATGTTAGTCCATTTCTTGAGCTGAATTAAATCTTTTTTTGCAAAATGATCTGGAAATTTTAGATAGGCCAAATCAAATATAACGATAATCTTTTTGAGGTTGTTGATGTTTGGAGTGTAGTGTCCGGGTGTAAATAGCACCTTGACTTTGGGACTTTTAAACTTAAGCCTGATTGGTAGGGCGAACCGAGTCCAAAACTTTTGCGGGCCAAATATTTCGTATGAAATATTATTTGCTTGAGGCATGTGGGACATTGGACTAGATTTAAGAAGTATCCTAAATTTCTTTTGTGGAAAATATTTAGTTAAACTAATAATTGACTGTAGGGCATAATAATTACTTCCAACCGGCTTAGAAACGTTTGCTTCGTTTCCGTCAATTGCTAAAAAATCAAAGTGTTTCATAAATTGATATTAATTGTTTTGCACTATTTTCCCATGAAAATTTTTTAGCCTGTACTATGGACTCATGTCTGATTGCGATCTGTTCATTTACATTCATATTCGTAGTTTTAATAAGACGATCTACTAACTCATTTATATCGGAAGGATTGAAATATATCGCTGCCTTACCTCCAGCCTCAGGCATTGACGAGGTATCAGAACAAATTACTGGCAGACCAAAAGACATAGCTTCAATTATCGGCAGACCAAACCCTTCGTAAAATGAGGGGTAAACAAATACATCAGCCTTACTATACAAATTAACCAGCTCTAAGTTGCTTATAAAACCAGTTTGTATTATATCTTCGCTTTGATTTATATTGATTGTTCCCCATCCTTTTGGACCAACGATTACAAGTTGATATTTTTTTTCTTGGTTAAATTTTTCAAAGGCCTTAACCAATCCTTCTAGGTTCTTCCTTGGTTGAAGTGTAGAAACACTGAGTATAAATTTTTTGATGATTTTGTATTTTTTTAATGTTTGAGAAATATTGCCTGGTTTAATTTGTGGCAGATTGGTACTTGGATATATGATTGAAGTTTTTTGAGAAGTAAATTTGTAATATCTTTTAAAATCTTCTTTAGTCGATCGAGAAAGAAAAATTATAAAATCAGCATATCTGACTGCCCTCTGAAGTCGCGTATCGTGCGAACTTATTGTGCTCTGCAAATGATCTTGTGGTTGAATTTTTGTAGTCAGATCGTAAACAGGTACTAATATTTTTGTTTTTATTCCACGCGGAGTAACCCAATCCGAACAATGAAATACGTCTATGCCTGGACACATACCCTCTACGGGAATATTAAGATTATTAAAGATAATCTTGATTAATGAAATTGGAAAGGGAAGAATTATTGCCTTTGCTTTAGGATACTTTGATGCAAATTTGCGAAGTTTAAAATAACCTCTTAGGCTTGAACCAAACAATTTGTATTTATTAGTTGGGTCATTTTTAATAACTGCATCAACCAAATCCATAGTCAAATTAGACACACCTGTGCCATAAATAACTTGTGATATGTCAATTGCAATTGTTTTCATTTCAGACTGTATAACCTAATGCTCCCTATTTTATTAAAACTATATCCGGTCAACTCATTATAATTATTATTAAGAAAGTTTTTTGTAATTCCCTTTGGATCGGTTAGCTGTGCCAAATAGTCGTAAACAATTAAATATTGATATTTTTTTAATTCTAATTCTTGTTCTTGTGTTAATTGAGTAACAATAAAGTCCTTTCCTATTCCTATGGCCGGCGAATGATTATAGTATGAATATGCCTCATATGGAATTGCCGTTGGAAAAACAACAATACTGTTTTGATAATTAGCTGTTAAATATTTGGTATATTCGGCAGCCCCTTTCCAATTCTCGCGCCAAAAGACTGGATTTAAAAAATACATAAAATTAAAAATCAAACTACTAATAAAAAAATAATAAAATACGTACCTTGCCCTAGAATAATGTTGAATAGCAACAGAAATTGAAATTAAAATTAGTGGCACTAAATATAACAACCTAAAATAGGAATATATTGGAATCGTCATTGATACTATTTGAATCAGTAAAAGAACCATTAAAAAAATAGCGGTCAAAAAAAACTCTTTACCACGTTTAATTAGCGAGAGCATCAAGATAGTTAAAAGTAATATTGCACCAATGCCGGAAATAAAAATTGACAATTTTGAGTAATCAAAGTCTACGTGACCTGAAATAATTTTGATGCAAAATTGAACGATATTTTTAAAAATATTTTGGCTACCAATTATTTTTTGCCACCCAGAAGCTGTGTCAGAAATTCCGAAACCTACTGCCAGCTGCTGATTTAAGATTGGAGCAATTCCACTAGATATGGTAATTGCTATTAGACTAAAAAAAATAGTTGACTTTTTAAAAATTTCTTTTTGTCTGATTAAAATATTTATCATAAATGCTGAAGAAATAATCAAATAAAAATATGATAAATAATTTAAATAAATTAAAACAACACAACTAGTAAGGTAAGTAATAAATGTTAATTTTGAAAATTTATTTTTTATTCTTAACAAAAGATAAATATTAATCGTGACAACGAGTGTAGTAAGTGAATATGGTCTGGCTTCAAACGAATATTGAATTAATATTGGAGAGAGAGCACAAAGTATTGTCGGCCAAAAAATGTATTTTTTATTTTGGATGGTAATTATTGAAATCAAATAAACAAAATAGACAGTTAGCACACCAGAAAGTAAGGCTGGAAGCCTAAAGGAAAATTCGGAGCTACCAAAGATAAAATAAAATATTTTCTGTATAAAAAAATATATCGGTGGGTGAAAATCACCTGGTAAAAAATTCGTAAAATACTCTTTTATACTAAAATTTATTACTGTTTGAGCAGCGATTGCCTCATCATGCCACAAGCTCTGATTAAGGCCGAGCAAACGAATTACAGCTGCTAGAATTAATATTGCAATTATTTTTTTATGATTTTTCATTATGATACGAACGTGCCGGAGATAAATAATGAAAGAAAGTATAATTGCAAAATTACAAATACGGTAATCAGTAACATTTTATATTTTTGACTTAAAAAGCCAATTAATATAAAAACTGGAAATGACATTAGGGCGTATCTTGGCATTGATCCAAAAGTGCCAGTTAGCGAGGGAACAATTACAACTAATAATGAAAAAATAATATATCCGATTGGAATTTTTTTGTGAAAAATTATCGGTAAAATAAGAAATACGATTGCAACAAAAAATTCTGTTATTGCAATGATAAACGCATTACTGGTAACTGAAATACTTAGTATAATTTTTATATACCGATAAATTACCTGTGGCAATAGCACTAAATCACTACTCCTTGCGTTCCCAAAATAGTTTTGTGAAGTAATGAAATATAGGTAATCACCAAATTTAATTTCCAGATAAATCATGTAGATAATCAATCCAAAAGATATAAAGCTAATTGCCATTAACGAACTAGTTTTTTTTCTTTTTTGATCTAATAATGTAAAAACAGCAAGTGAGGGAATTAGATATATTCCAGCCAATCTTGTGGTGCAAGCAAATATTCCAGTTAATATCATCATTAACGTCCTTCTGTACTGATAAGACTGAAAACAAATTAATATAAGTGCGAAAAATATTCCCTCATTGTACACAGCGTTAAAGAAAAAGGAGAAAGGATATGCTAGAAATATCAAAATAACAAAACGATAATCAATTTTTTTAAAATTATTTTGGATTATATTCTGTAAAAAAATTAGCCCCACAAATAATCCAAGATTGTTAATTAAAATACCTACAACCAATTTTGGAATAAAACCGAATGAAAAAAAACTAATTAATAATGGGTAGAAAGGGAAAAAAGCTTGTGTAAACTGTTTAGTATAACCATCTTGCGCAATGTCTAAATAGTGAACGCCATCAAAACCTCCCCATATAAAAAGGTATAAAAAATCATACTTTGATTTTAACGATTCGTAGTAGGGAAAGGTAGGGTGATAATCAACAAATTGGATAATGATTAGTCCAAATACTGACAAAGTAATTTTCCAGACTAGAAAAGTCAGAATGACAAAGCGATATTTGTCAACATTTTTTTTAATCTTTAAGCTGTGTGTATACATCAATGGTTAATTTTGCAGTTTTCTTCCAAGTGAATTTTTTACTATTATTAATCGATTTGTTTTTTAATTCTGAATATTTTTTTTGAGAGAGTACACAAATTTTATTTACTGTCCTTGCAATGTCATCAACTGAATAAGGATCAAAATATTTTGCAGCCTCTCTACCGACCTCAGGCAAACATGATCTGTTAGAAGTTGCTACAGGCGTACCACAAGCCATAGATTCTAATATTGGGAAACCAAAACCCTCCTCCCAAGATGGAACCACAGTAAGATGAGCTAGATTATAAATCGCGACTAAGTCATTACTTGATTCAATTTCACCAATGATCGAACAATTATTGCTGTTTTCGACGAGTGCCTTAATATCTTTTACTTCTGCAGATTCCGCTCCAAATGCCCGCCCTGCTAAATACAACTTAAATTTAAAATCTTTTGAAGCCAAAATAAGCCTTTTAACGTTTTTATTTGGGTTAACATCTCCGACATATAGAACGAATTTTTCAGGTAAGGAATACTTTTTTTTGATTTCATCTAAGGTCTGATTTTTTAGCTGTTTGAATTGTGGATCTGCGGCCAGTGGAATTACATGAATTTTTTTACTATCAATACCAGTAATATCCTGAATACGCTGCCTGCAGTAAATACTATCAGTAATGATCGCATCAGCATTCTGTAAATTTCTTTTTTGTATCTTCCACCTTAACCAACCTTTAATACCTTTAGGAAATATTTTTGGATAATCTATCGGTATTAAATCATGCACCGTGATAACGGTCGGAGGGGAAATTTTTTTAGGTAAAGTTAAAAAAAATGGATCAAAATATGGGAAATGAACAACATCAGGATTAGATGAATAGTTCTCAACTAGCTTAATACCACGATTCTCACTAAGTGAATTGATCAGGTTATTTATATATGTACCTGACCCTCTTGCTTTATGCCCAGTAATCAAGCGGCTCTGATCGATCAATATTTTGATTCGCTGATTCATAATATTTTAAATACGTATTAATAAAATGTATTGATGAATACAAAGAAAAGGCAAACCCGGCCATACCATCACGAAAACCTTGGTGTCTGACGTATAGAAGTAAAAATGTTTTTATCGGATAAAGAAAAAGATATTTGATCGAAAATCCAAGTGATATATTAACCTTGTCCTGTTTTAGGTATCGAGCATCCATAGTACTGTAACGGTTTGCTCTTATTAAATATCTTGTAAAGCTAACATCACCGTAGTGAAGCATATCGTTTTTTAGCCATCCCACCTGTCCCTCTATCTCAATTTGTTCATGGGTGTTTTTTACGGGTACTTTCGCAAAACCTCTTTTGAATAGTCTAATTACTGGATCAGGGTAGTTAGCAGTTTTTTTCATCCAATGTGCTAAAAAATAATTCCTCCTCGGAACATAATAGCCGTGGAATTTATTGTTTGGATCAGAAATTATTTGAATAATTTCTTCCTTTAAGTTGCTGGTCAATTCCTCATCTGCATCAAGTTGAAAAATCCAATTATTCTTGCATTTATCTATGGCTTTTTGTTTATTTGTATGAAAATGGGGAGGATTATCAACAATAAACACTTTTGCACCCATGCCGCGGGCAATTTCTACAGTTTTATCAGTTGAAGATCCGTCAAAAATTATTATTTCATCTGCCCAACCTTTTATTGAGTCGAGGCAAAAACGAATGTTTTTTTCCTCATTAAAGGTGGCTATGGCGACTGAAATTTTTGTTTGATTATTTTTTACACTCATTGGAATTAATGATAACAAACTTCGGCTTGCCAAAACTATTGAAAATAACATTTTGTAATTTAATATTAGCGAAATCGTCGGGTGTACCAATTATGTAATCTGCAATTGACGCATCTGCACATGAAACAGAAGGTTTAAAACTGTAATTTCCAAAGCCTTTTACTGTCCAAAGCCCTGAAGGCTCAGAAAACGCATCTCTTGTGGATAAATACGTATCAAGCGAAAACTTTTGATAATAGAGTATATTTGCATATGCTCTTCCATAATGATCCGTAATAAGAATTTTTTTGTTTTCATACTCCCGATTACTTAGTATCGTGTTCAATTGAGCATATCCATCCTGCCAGTCGTCCGCATATTTTGCTGAGTAATTAAAAAAGTAGTTGGAAATGAAAAATAGAAATTGAAACCCAAGCATTGAAAAAATAATAAATAACGCCCCCCACCTTAATTTTTTGTTATTTTGTTTATTTACCAGATAGGCAATTCCGCTTGCACTTAATATTGATAATGCGGGCAACATCTGAAGAGTTCTTAATGCATGTGGTGTTTCCCTGGCTACGCTTGCAGCAACCGGCGAAATGACAACCCATAAAAATAGAAAATAAAATATTTTTCTATTTTTTTTAAATACGAAATATACACCCAGTGGTAAAAGAATCAGCTCAATAATATACAACTGACCAGTTAGCTGAGAAGAAAATCTTGGATTAATGTCTCCACTTACAAATAAATACTTATACGAGAAGTTGTCAAAATAGTGCTTTATGTAGTTCTTGGCATGAAAAACTCTGCGATTGTAAATTACTTTTGATAGCAGTGAATACCCATTCTCCTCTTGTAGCCTGTTTGACTCTAGTACAGGCTTGGGGTCTGAAAAAATATTTACCTCGTTATATCGCAGTTGTCCCGAATTAGTTAATCCGAATCTTATTAATGGGATTATCATCATAAAACCAATAAGACTAGACAGAAATAAGTGTTTTGTCTTGATAAATTTGTGTTTATTTTTTAAGTACGACCAAAATACTAATCCAACGATCCAAAATGGTAAGAAGTACCTTGTGCCGTTAAAGCTATACATCGAGAGGACAAATAGTATTGTTGACAGAAAAAAAAATTTTGGATTTTTATACGACTTAAGAAAAATAAGCGTCGCCGCAGAACCCAATGTAACACCTAAATTTGCTTCAAATGCTGCTCTGGAGATTTGGATACTCCAAGGGGAAATTGCAATAAAAATCGACGAAAATACTGGAATTTGTTTATTTTTAGGGAAAAGTTCTTTAGAAATTAAAAAAACCAAAAAAATTAATAAAGTACCTGAAATAATTGAAACTGCTCTGACACTTAGATAATTTAGACTGAATAGTTTGACAATTGGTGCGGTTAAATAAATATACAATGGAGCTTTATAATCCCCATATGCCGTAAACGCCTCTATTGGCAATAGTTGACCATGTTCGTCTCGAAATGTCTGCGATAAAGTATAGCTATTATAACCAATCGAAACTTCGTCCCAGTACAAGGACGGCGGGGTGTCAAAAATTCTAACCAAACGCAATATCAATCCTAAAAAAACAATTGATATTATTATCTTATGTTTAAAAAAGTAATTAATTTTGGACATATTGTGTATTATCAGTAATGTCGATAATGACCGAACCAGATGGTAGTTTAATCTGCTTAATTGGTTTTATTGGAAATTCATCTTTTAATCCTACAAGAAGAATCTTTTTATCCGACTGAATTTTTTTTGGATCTATATTTAAAAATTTGTATTTACCATAGCTATTTCCATTAAATCCTTGATATCCAGCTTTTGTACCTCCGGTCAAAATATATTTATCAGGAGAAATTTGTTGATAAAACAACCAATAAATATATGCTTGCTCTATGGCGTTAGATACCCAAACCTCATCGTAATTATTTTCAATACTTTTGGTAAATAATGCCGCCTCTTTTCGACCGTATTGCCAGTACTCAGCAGATTCGTAATTGTAATGTGCATAGTATTGATGAAGAAAAAAATAGAAATTAAAAATATATAAAATCACAAATACGATTAATGGGGTGTACAAGTACGACTTCGAAAATGTATAAAGTCGGTAGACACCTAGACTACAAAAAAGTGTTATCGGAATCACAATTAATGAGGATCTAATTGCGTGTGGGGATTCTATTGTTATTGCTGAAGCCAATGGGCTGATCAGAAAAAGCGATAGCGTTGAAATTTTATTACCATTTTTATACCTTTTTCCATATATGGTAAATAAGCCAATAATTAACACAATAATTTGTGCGAATAGCAACAACCCTGTTCGTGTTGCGTGGTGCCGTGGATTATCTTGAGTAAATAACAAAAAATTGGACGTGTAGTGAGAAAAATAGTTTTTTACTAAATTTTCAATTTGGTAATAGGCAGTATTGTGGTAAATTTTACCGGATATCGAATCACCTGACTCTATATCTGTAAGCCTCCTTAAAGGATCTTGTTCATCTAAATTTTTTTTAGAAAAAATTGTAGTTGCTTCAAACCTATTTTGAGCTCCTGAAAAAAAAGTTGAGTATACTAATGGAGATAAAATAGCAATTGATATTACTATCAATAATATCTTAATATTTTTATTCAAACCAAGAATTTTTTTAGCCTCAGAAATACACAGAATTAATACAAAGAGAGGAATTATTAGTTTGGCTGAATGGTAAGAATAAAGGCTAATAAAAAAGAAGGTGATTGATAGAATTAACCATTTGCCATCAAGTTTTCGAAATTTTTCAAAAAAATACCACCCAAAGATAGTAAAAAAAATAAGACTGTTTGCTTCAAATCCAACACGAGAAAAATGAATGCTCCAAGGTATGGTTGCAAAAATCAGTGCTGATAATAGTGCAATGTTCTTATTTTCAAATAATCTGCGACTAAGTAAAAAAATACCTAATATACTTAGTGTGCCTAGAATTAGATTTGGAATCCTAACCACGTAATCAATAGGGCCAAAAATTAGTACAATCGGTATTGTTAAATACACATACAACGGAACCTTGTAATCATCAAAAGATCTAAAAACCATCGGCAGCAAATCACCATACTCATCTCTCCCTGTCTGAATAATCGACCAAGCATTGTACGAGGTGGAAACTTCGTCCCAATTCATTGATTTGGGGGTTTCGCCGAATCCATTCAACCTAATGAGCGCGCCAAACAGAACAATCAATAATAAAGGTAATATTTTTTTAATTTTCTTGAGCATTACCAAAATATTTTATTATTTCTTTATCAGTCAATTTATAACGTTTTTTTTCAATATTTCTTAAGCGAATAATTTTGAAAATTTTTAGTGCAAATTGCAATATGGATTTGTTTGTCGAATAATCTGATTTTATTAATGATTTGATAAATAAGATAAAAATATAAATATAAAATTGTATTAATATATTTAAGTCTGTAACGTTTTTGGCCGAAAAGATAAACATATTTCTCTGGGCAATTTGATTAATCCGCAATTTTGAATTATTTGTTCTTATCGAACCCGTATCGTGGTAGTGATCAACTTCAATTTCAGGCGTGAACAAAATGTTCCATCCAGATTTAAGTGCCCGATAAGATAAATCAATATCTTCCCAATAAAATGGGTTAAAAATTGTATTAAACCCTCCCAATCTGTTAAATTTTTCCCTGTTTATCGCACAACTTCCGCCAGAGACCCAAAGAGTTGCTCCATGTGAATTACTACCCTTGTAATGACTTAAGAGTCCTTTTTTAAATTCTCCACCCCCTCTTCCCCTTCGCACAACTTTCCCGGATTCATAGCTTAGGTCTTGAAATCCAATACCAAATAAATTTTTATCGTGAAAATAGTGAAGTATTTCTTTAGAATAATTTTTTTTAACCGAGACATCGGTATTTAATAAAACAATAACCTTTCCGCTGGCAAGTTTTACTCCGTCGTTTGCAGTCGAAGAAAATCCCAAATTTTGCCTATGAACCGTAACGTCAACTTGCGGGAAATTTTGCTTTATCCAGTCAACACTTTTGTCGTGAGAACAATCATCAGATACAATTATTTGAGAGTCAGGAAAGTTTTTAACAATTCCAGGTAAGTTTTTTTTTAATAAACTGATTCCGTTGTAGTTTGGAATAACAACGCTAATTTTTGGACTCATATTTTTTGTACTTAAGTAATATTATCATTATGCCTAGTAAAGAAAATAATGCTATTATTACTCCAACCTTAAAAGAGCCGGGCTCGTAATAAAAATCTACCTGACTTTCACCGTTTGGTACTTCAACCCCACGAAATGTGTGGTTGGCTCGAAAAATTCGTGATTCGACTCCGTTAACTTTTGCGCGCCAACCAGGAAAATAATTATCGGTCAGAATTAAAATTCCACTACTTGAACTTTTAACTTTAAGCTTGATAATATTTGGTGAATAAGCATCGACCAAAACCTTTGGTTTAATACTATTACCTTGATTTGTATTGTAGATTTTGTCCTCGAGTCCAAAAACTACCGCTTCAAGGTTGGGTTTGAAATTTTTGTTCAATAACTTATTTTTAGAATCATTTTCATCCGTAGCAGAAATGGCTTTGTAAACAATAAACGCTCTTTCGTTGTAATTCTTATTAATAAAAACATTCGTTAACCCTTCAGAAAAAATTGGTGACTGATCGTGTAACTTGGAATCAAAACTTAAAATATATTTAACATTCAAAAGACTATATAAATTTGAATCAATATTTTTTGGCCGTAATATTCTATTAAATCTGATTTGTTCGTTTTTACCGGTCTCAATCATGCTTACAAAGTCAGCATAATTTTTCGGGAAAAGCGGATCGTAACCCTCTGGAGACTGAATACCATAGACCCCAGATATATTTGGCGGAAAAATTCTGTCGTCAGTAGTAGCGACTCGAAATACGCCTTCATCATGTTTTAGAAATTCAGTAATTTTTGTGCTAGGGTAAAACATTGGTGTATCTGATAACGGGATAAGTCTAAAAAAGTAAAACAATAATTCTCCAATTGCCAAAATCGAAATTAATAAAGCAACAATTTTTTTGGGCGCCAACTTAAAATACGAAAATAAAATTAATCCAATTAAAAATATGATTAAGATAACAGGTAATATTAAATTTCTTGTAGCAGTCGTATAATCTTTAACTAAATCACTTGGGTTATAAATTTTGAAATTAAATTTGAGAATTACAAATACGACTAAGATAAAGGTCAGAATAAGCAAAAAACTGAATATTGTTATTTTTTTGGACTCACGGTGTTTTAAAAAGTTATCTAAACCGACCGCAGCTAAAGTGCTTAGCGAAAATATTGTAATAAATATTAGTCTACTTGGCTGGGCTGAAGATAAAAATGGAATATGGTTGGTGTAAATTATTTTTGTTATGGGATTTTCTATAGCAAATAAAATACTAAAAGTAAGTAATAAAATAAAAAAAATAGTACGCTTGTTGATCTTTAGAGCGGATACAGCAAAGAGTAAACCTGCTATGGAAAAACTTAAGTTAAATTCGAGATAATTCCAAATACCCCAATAATTTTGTCTAGCGGGTGATCCGAAAAAATCTGGGGACACTAGAGAGATGAAGTGCTGTAAGGGTATAAACCAATCTTTTTGACCATAAAATAAAACGTCAGCGGTCCTGTTTGAATTCATGATGAATTCTAATGTAGGCAACAACTGAAAACCAGTAAATGCAATTGATAGTAAAAAAATAAATTGAATAATTATTGTCGTGCGGATTTTTTTGGTTAAAAAACTGTTAAATAATATAAATGATTGAATTACGACAACGCTATAAAATGCAAATTGCAGATGTCCTGCAAAAATAATTAATGAACTACATATGTATAAAGAAATAATTCTAATTGAGGTTAGTCTCTCAAAGTTTAATAGAATGAAGTACATCACACCAGGTAAAAGTGCAAAAATGTAGCTAATATTACCCCATTCTAACCAGCCGAGATTATATCCAGATAAAGTAAAGCAAATCGAACCAAATATTGAGGCACTTGAACTTAAATGCAATTTTTTAAAAAATAAATAGCTAAATGTTATGCATAAAGGAATTTGTAGCCAAATAAACGCATTCCACGAATTACCCCCCCCACCAATTAATATAATATTGAAAGGAAAGAATACCCCAGATTGAAAATTTGCAAGGAGCGGATAACCGGAAAATGAATATGGGTTCCATAAGGGGAGTGTCATATTTTTAAATGCCAAAATAGCGGTATGTTTCCATGGAAATATTTGCAAGAACGGATCAGTAATTAACGGATTTTTATATGGATACCCCGATGGAAATAGTGTGACAAAAAAGTCTCTATATGGGTGATAAAGGCCTATCAAATTGTCTCCTGGAAATAATTTCTTTGCAAACACTTTCAAAAAAACGAGAGAAGAAAAGATTAAAAATATAGTTTTATATGAAAATATTTTCCGCATTTTTGTAAAAGTTTTGTAGTGAATAGTTACTAGCTAAACTTTTTGAATTTTTTGACATATTTTTCAGCTTAACAGGATGATTAAGTAATTCATTTGTTTTAGCAGAAAGCTCATTAATATTACTAAAAAAAAGTCCGTTTATATTCTCCTGAATATATTCCTTCGGTCCTCCTCCATTAAATACGATCGGAACACATCCTGCTGAGGCAGCTTCTAAAATGGAAATTCCAAAGTGCTCAAAATATTCTGGGTCAGAAAAATTACAATTGAATCCGGTTGCATGCCAATATATTTTGCACTGCGCAATTAGCTCAGACAAACTAGAATAACTAAGATTTGGATAGAATACTACTTTAAATCCTTTGGCCTGTTTTTTAAGTTTATCGAGCTGTGATTGCCCTGTTTGACTTACTCCGCCAACTAGAATTAATTTGAGAAATTTATTTGATCTAGAAAGGATTTTGAATGCGTCTATTAACACGTCTTGACGTTTTGAATTTAATTCAGCATCAAATCGTCCGATTGATAAAATAGTGTTGTTTTTTTTAGATTCTTTAAATAATGATACTGGAGGATACAAAACA
>CAYUKQ010000001.1:0-94204 GCA_964445355.1 uncultured Gammaproteobacteria bacterium | reverse complement strand
ATACTAAGACGGTAAAATAATAATTCTTCTGTTTTCGGTTTGTAAGTTTAATAATACTTAATATCGAAAAAATAAAAATGAAAATTGTAACAACTACTGCATAGTCTTTGGAAGAAATTGATAATACCTCTTTAAATAATCTGGATAATGCAGAGATGACATTTTCTGAATATTGTAATTCACGAACACCAACTGCACTTGAAGGTTTACTTATAAACTCAATTATTGTTGTTGTGTTTTGAAACCCGTGTCTCAGTTCGAATAATAGAAACGGCGAAAAAGTAATAAAAAAACCTAAAAGTGTAAGTAAATATACTTTAATTAATTTAACTAAATTTCTTGACCAGAAAACTGTTGTTACTATTAGTATTGGCAGAGCCAATATCAAACCAAGATAGTGAGATTGAATTGCTAACCCAAAAAGTCCTCCAACGATAAAATTGAGCCAAATTTTTTGTTTTTCCTGAGCAAGTAGTAAGCAAGACAATATCGATATCGATAAAAGTGGCATAATATTAGGATTCCAGCTCGACCGCGAAAAGGTAACGATCAATGGTGAAACTGCATAAAGAAAAGTTGCACTAATTGCTGGTATAAATCCTAAATATTTTTTTGTGAGCCAAAAAAACACTATTACTGAGAATAGTCCAAGTACTGCTACTTCGAACGACATTCCAACTGGCGACATTCCAAATAAAAGAAATCCGGGGATTACCAGGTAATAATACGCTGGACCCAGGAAAAAACCACCAACTGACGCTGAAGGCCCTAGAAGAGTTAATTTTCCATCCTGAAATATGTTTAACAGCACTAAAGCGTCTCTCCCCTCATCACCAAGAAATGTCATATAATTTGGAATATTCCAAAATCGCAATAGCGTAGCGATAATAAAAACTGCAGAAATTACACTAAAATCAAGTTTGTTTTTTTTGAGATAAGTCAGAATTTGACTTTTTACCTCAGAGAATTGAAGCAAAGTCATAGAATATTTATAATCTAGGAAGTTTTCTTTTTCCAAACCACCTTGGTATTTAAGATCCAATTTAATACAAGACCAAGTATTACACCAACTGCAAGAGATATTTGCTTGTGAATACCAAAGTATGGAGTCAGAGTATTAATCACTATAATTTGAATTACAGGTGAGCCTAAAGCTGTAATATTAAATTTGATAAATCTGGTAAAAATTGTTCCGCCAACTTTGCGATACCTAAATGTCCAGAAATTATTAATTAAAAATATGGTTACTATTGACATTTCACCGGACAAAAGTGTGGCCATAAAAAGTGGCGAGTCCTTAATCGCTGAAATTGTGCCAGAAAATGCGTCTGTCGCAATGACTCCCTTAAAAAACGTCGTTGCTAGCGAAAGTGTAATAGCATTAACTAGATAACCGATTACACCTGTGATTAGGAATTTGATCAACTCAGCATGATATTTAATTGAAACCATTATTACTACCCTTAACGAATCGATAATTTCGTTTTTTTGAATTTTAGAGTGTCCCTTCTCACGATCAATGAATTCTATAGGCACTTCAGTTATTTTTGCACCAGCCTTATAAAGTGCATAAAATAAATGCATCTTATAAGAAAATCGGTTAGAAAAAAGATTGTGATAGTCTACTTTATTAAGATACTCGGTTTTTGTAGCCCGAAAGCCTGTGGTCATGTCGTGAAATTGTGGTGCAAGTAAAATTACCCTGGCAATAATATTCCCAAGTGCAGATTGAATCTTGCGGTGCAGTCCCCAGTCTGATGGTATTGAACCGCCTTTTATGTACCTAGTTCCAACCGCAACATCTGCCCCATTTTTAATTGCATTAATCATATCTGGGATATATTGTGGTTTGTGAGATCCATCAGCATCCATTTCGAAAACCAAGTCGGCTTTTAATTCCTTTATTGCATAATCAAAACCTCTTACATAGGCTGCCCCAAGTCCGTTTTTCTTTCCGCTAAGTAAAAAAATATTTTTATATTTTTTTTGAAGAGTTTTTATTACATCAGCGGTTCCATCAGGCGAGCTATCGTCAACGAAAAGAATATTTAAGTCATCAGTTTTTGGAGAGAATTTAGAGATCTCAGAAAAAATATAATTAATATTATCCTTCTCGTTGTATGTAGGAATAACAATGACAATTTTCATTAAAAAGTTAGGCGGATTTTATTTGTTTTTTGTATCTCTCAATATCAGCATCCACCATCATCTTTACTAATTCTTCGAAACTGGTCTTTGGTGTCCACCCAAGAATTTTTTCCGCTTTTGATGCATCACCTTTTAGAAAGTCAACTTCAGCAGGTCTCATGAATCTTTCGTCGACCCCAATGTGTTTTTGCCAATCAAGAATATCAACACACTTGAATGCTTCAATAATGAAATCCTTAATCGTGTGTGTTTCTCCGGTGGCTATAACAAAATCGTCCGGCTGTTCTTGTTGTAACATTAACCACATAGCTTCAACATAATCCCCTGCAAATCCCCAATCCCTAGAAGCGTCAAGATTACCGAAGTCTACCTTATCTACAAGTCCAAGTTTAACTCTTGCAGCAGCGTCGCTAATTTTTCGTGTAACAAATTCAATTCCCCTTCTTGGCGACTCATGATTAAAGAGGATCCCGGAAACTGCAAACATACCATACGATTCTCGGTAGTTGATCGTCATCCAATGACCATAAAGTTTAGCCACCCCATATGGGCTACGAGGATAGAAAGGGGTTTTTTCAGTTTGTGGAGTTTCTTGAACTTTGCCGAACATTTCTGAAGACGAGGCCTGGTAAAATTTTGCATCAGGCTTAACATGTTTGATCGCATCTAACATTCTAGTTACTCCCATACCAGTAAGTTCTCCTGTTAAAACTGCTTGGTTCCAAGAAGTTTTAACAAATGATTGTGCGGCAAGATTGTACACTTCATCAGGATTACTGGAATCAACGGCATTTATTAATGATTGTTCATCGTATAGATCGCCTTCAATCAGGTTGATTTTTGACAGGATTGAATCAATTCTTTCCGTATTTGGTGTAGAAAGTCTTCTAACTAAGCCGTATACCTCGTACCCTTTTCCAAGGAGTAATTCTGCTAAATAGGAGCCATCTTGGCCTGTAATTCCAGTAATGAGAGCCTTTTTTTGATTATTTGAGTTATTCATAATTGGTTATTTTGAAATTTTATCAGATTTGATCGTTAACTGTGTTTTTAAAATTTGAAGATATTCATCACTTGATAATACCGGAAATTTAAGCGACCGCACTTTTTGTGTATTTAACCCACCCTTAATTGGCCTTTTGGCTTTTGCGGGAAAGTTTGCTTGGAAAGCCAATATCGAACCTTCCTCAATATTGTATTCAATCTCAAAAATACGGCTAATAGATTGAGCAAATGAGTATGGCGTAACAATATCAGAACTCGCTAGGTGATATATTCCAGCCATTGCTTGAGCTGGTGAGAACTTTAAAAACTCTGCAAGACTGTCGATAAATGTTGGAGTAATGTACTGGTCGTTAAATAGGGGATACAAGGTTTTTGAATTCATTTTGGAGATTATGTCGCGAGCAAAATCACCCTTTGTGAAACAAGATCTAAAAGGATATGAGATCCTGATAATTTGATGCTTATCGGACGCCTCTAAAATATGCTCCTCAGCAATTTTCTTTGTCCATCCATACCAGCTCAAGCCCGAAATATCGCCAGTTTTATCGCCTTCTTCGTAAGGACCATTTTTACCATCAAAAACAAAATCGGTGGAAATAAAAATAATTTTTGCATTCTTATCTTTAGCAATTTTTATCAAATTATTTGTTGCTAAAACATTATTAATATAACAACTGCCATTATTATCTCCACGCTGCGATTCGGCATCATCAACAGCGGTAAATCCGGCAAAATGATAGATTAAGTTGAAATCAATATCTGAAACCGCTTGGGATAATGAATTTATATCTGCAATATCTAAATTAATATCAGACTTGGTATCGCTTCGACTAATGGTAATAAAATCATGTTGGTTTTTTAGCAGATCGTATACCCGACTACCAACTAACCCACTCGATCCGGTAAAAAGTGTTTTGGGCATAAAATATATCTAGCTAAAGACCCTCGTCTATTAAGGATAGCAGGTATTTCCCATATCCACTTTTTAGTAACGGTTGTGCAAGCTCCATAAGTTGCTTTTGATTAATAAATCCTTGTTTGTATGCTACTTCTTCAATACAGCCAATTTTGACACCTTGTCTTTGTTCAATTACCTGAACAAATTGAGAAGCTTGCATCATTGAGTCAAAAGTTCCAGTATCGAGCCAAGCCGTACCTTGCTCTAAAATCGAAACCTTCAATTTGTTATGTTTCAAATAGTGAGCATTAATGTCAGTAATTTCGTATTCTCCCCGAGGGCTGGGTTTAAGATTTTTTGCAATATCTACAACCGTGTTGTCATAAAAATATAATCCAGTTACTGCGTAGTTCGATTTTGGATCCGATGGTTTTTCTTCGATTGAAATTGCGTTGTTATTTTCATCAAATTCAACAACTCCGTAACGCTCTGGATCCGAAACTCGATATGCAAAGACTCTTCCACCTTCAATATTCGGGGTCCGAGGAACAGTTTCATCGACTGATGATCCGTAAAAAATGTTGTCACCTAGGATCATCGCAACAGAATCGTGCCCAATAAATGACTCGCCGATCACAAAAGCCTGTGCTAGACCGTTTGGAATTTCTTGAATTGCATAGTTAAAGTTGCAGCCAAATTTTGAACCATCACCTAATAAATGCTGAAACCCGGGCAAGTCTTGTGGGGTTGAAATAATAAGTATTTCATTAATACCCGCAGTCAAGAGTGTCGACAGCGGATAATAAATCATTGGCTTATCGTAAATTGGCATGATTTGCTTACTAATAGCGTAAGTAATCGGATAGAGTCTGGTACCGGATCCTCCGGCAAGAATTATGCCTTTCACAGTAATAATACTAACTTAACGATTAATAAACATCAAATATGCTATCACAATAATCAAAATCGATAACGCAAAATATTCAAATATAGAATGAATTTGTTTTTTACCAAGAGCAAGATTGTGGACTACCCCCCAGAAAAAATAAAATATGGCAAACGAGACAGCAATCAAAAACTGCGTTGTTTGATTGGACTGAATTACCAACAAACAACCAAAGCTTAGAAATACTGCAAATATTAGACTCCCCCAATGAAAATGAATATGGGTAATTTTTTTGCGTGACATTTTAGATTATTGAGCCTGAGCTAATAAACGCGATAACAATGGCAAAAATCCCAAACACAAAAAAATGAGCAAAGTTATGGTGTAATGCTCGATTAATTCTATTCCGACGAACATAAATGATATCAATTGCAATCAGCACCACTAACAGAATCGAAATAAACATGCTGACAGATTTAGTAATTAAATACGGGTTGAAAATATAATTTTTTTGTACAGCTTCTGAATTAATGACCTCTGTTGAATACGATTCTACCGGTATCGATTCATCATCACCGGTTTCCCCGGTCGATCCTAATGTTGATGACTCGGTGGCTAATTCAAATTGATCCGAATCTTCGGCACTGCTAATATTTTTGCTAGCAGGCTGTGATGCCTCTATCGGATTAGCAGGAGTCGCAAACATTTGTACGATCAGCGATCCATTAACTCCACCCAAATTGCCTTCAGTTACTGCAACTCCAATTTCAGTGAAACTATTATCAAGAAGATTTTGTTTGTGTGACGGTGAATTCATCCAAGCCACAACCACCGCTGAAGCAGTGTCGAAATCTCTTGCTAGGTTTTCACCGGCGACAGAATATCGATAACCAGATTCGCTAATAAATTGCCAAGGGGTTTTACCGTCTGGTGCAAAATGAGCCCAATAATTTTTGTTAAGCATATCTCTTGCTTTAGCTGCAGCAGCTTGAGAAAGTTTTGAATTTTCTTTAACTGGACTAATACCTTGCGAGATACGCCGCTCGTTAGTCAGGTTAATAATATCGGTACTGGAAATACTGGTTGATACTCCTAAGATATTTGATCCTGGGATAGAAAAAACTCTAATAAAAACCTGCAGTAGAATTAAAAAAATGACGTACGAAAAAATTGCAGGCGTTCTGACTGCCCTTGCTCGGTGATTATTTGTGTGATGTGGAAGGAAATACGCGAGTATTTGATTCATTTAAGAGTATTTAGATGCCTCATAATTAACTGTAGCATAGTGACCAATTTTGAGATTATTAATAGGGATTTTATAGCTAAATGCCAAAGCATTTGCCACTGACACACCGACTCTAGTTCCCGTAAATGAACCAGGTCCAGAATTAACAAAAATTCTTTTGATTTTTTTTGGTAAAAACAAGCTAAACACTTCATTAAGATGAGGAAGTAGCGTGTCGGACCCCATACCAACATAATCTTGAGAAAATATTTCCTCACCAGATTCAATTATTTTAATGGAGGTTTGATTCAGTTTGGTTGTGTCAATGTATAGGTCCATATTTATATTTTAACCGCACCAGCTCTAATTATTACCGGACCTGACTGACTTAGTTTGATCACAGTCGACTCTACCCCCAAACCATCATGTGACAAAAAAACTGCATCAGCCAAACTAATTAACTTTGGATCCAGCTGTTTTAGTGTTTTTGGAGGAGGAAAAGTGGCAAAGTTGGCAGACGGAGCTAAAACTGGCTTATTAATTAATTTTAATATTTTCAACAATGGTTGATGATTGGGGATACGTAAGCCAATTTCGTTCTGTTCAGAGACAAATAATTTACCCTGAATGCCAGGTTTGGCTTTGATTACTGCAGTAAGGGCGCCTGGCCAATTTTTTTTCAAAATTGCGGCATTCTGACTTTCAACCGGAAGAGCAAGTTTTTGGAGCCAATCAAAGCTCGGAATCAGTAACGAAGTCGGCTTGTCAGGTTGTCGATGCTTTATTTCATAAAGTCTTTTAATAGATTCGGTATTATCAAAAATACACCCAATTCCCCAAACCGTATCCGTGGGAAAAATTACAATACCACCGTTAAAAAAAACTTCAGCGATCTTTTGAGGATTAGATGAACGTAATAATTCTTTCATTTTCTGCATTAGGCGACTTTTCAATATTAATTTTTATTGCATCTTTGAATTGGTAAGTTGTTCGACTTGGCCATTCAATTACGAATATTTTTTTGTTGTTATTTTCAATTAGCTCACGAACACCTAATATCTCAAATTCCTCGGGACTGTTAAGGCGATAGAGATCTAGATGATACAATTGGTCATATATCTTGAGAAACACAAAAGTCGGACTTGAAATTGGACGTTTTATTCCCAACCCTCGAGCTATTCCTTTGACGAGGGCGGTTTTACCAGCACCAAGTGGGCCTTCTAATAAGACGATTCCACCATCAGTTATTAATCTTTTTGCTAATTTTTGGCCGATTTTTTCTGTATCTTTTTGAGATTTTGAGATAAATTTTTCCATATTATTACAGCGGTGATGCTACCGAACGAATCAATGATAACATCTCTTACTCTCGGTTCTCTTCCGGGAATAAAGGATTGATGAAATTCGTCAGATATTGCGTATAGAACACAAAAACCTATACTGACCAAGATATTATTTGTAGCTCTGTAAGTAAGTATGCCGAGAATAAAATATTCGATGAAATGAGCAATTTTTTTTAATGCAAAATCAATAACTTGCGAATCAACCGTCGTAATTTTGGGTGAATTGCTAAGCAAAAAAATCAAACTACACCAAACGAAAACCGCAAAATAATTAATAATAGTAATACGGTTTTTCATACCAGGGATTACGAGTGGTTTTTGAAAATATGAAATCTGTCTTTATAGGTTATACCTTGAATAATGCCGCCCAAACATAGACTTTTAACAAAAAGCAGATGGTTAAAACTTGCTGTTGTAAGTACCAAAACTACAAAAACTAAAGAAAGAGTCATCCAATGATGAATGTGTATTTTCCATCTTCTTGTTTGAATTAATAGGTTGGGCATTATTTCGACCCGCTTGATTCCAAGTTTTGGTAAACGATTAGGCTTAATATGTACAGGTTTAGAAATAAAGTGCGAAATAAAGAATCCGCTGACCACTCCAAACAAGCTAAGTAAGATGTCCATTAGCTTATTCTATACAATTTTTATTATTGATTTAAACTTTTTGATAAGTTTGCTTCGTCTAGCGCGCTTATGAAGGCTTTTTTTATTTCCCATATAAAGTGCGTGGAGTATAAAACTTAATGAAATCGCTAGTGAAGCAATATAAAGCGGAAAATAATTGCCTGATTTGTTTTCTAAATCAGTCGCGGCCTTTAAATTAGTTGCGCTAGATTTGTTTGATGCGGAAGCGGTAGCTATTTTGGCACCCTTGACCTTGATCGGAGTCGGCGTTTTGATTTTTTTAGGGGTTGGTGATGGTTTTGAAGTAGGTGAAGGTTTAATTGTAGGGGTGGCTGTAGGAGTTGGAGTTAATGGTGGAACGATGGAATTTGATTCTCCAGGGGTGGGGTCAGTGGTCTGTTGCCAGTTATTTTTAGTATCAATAGCAAAAGACACCCCTTTGACTGAACTTGTATAACTAAAAATATCGATTACTGAGGTTTGGTAAAGAATTCTAATACTATCACCGGCATTATTAAAAACCGAAGATGTAAAGTGAATAAAAAATTGATTAGGTGCTAATAAAACTTTTGATAGATTTTGAGGTTTTGAACCACCGTCGACGTCGTCAATTTGAAATTGACTAAGGTCAATTGTTTGATTGGTGGTATTAAATATCTCAACCCATTCATCTCCCGATTCTGGATCAGGCATAACTTCGGTAATTTTTATAGATCCTGATGAAATAAAGGTTTGATCGTTATTGTTTTCGCTGGCAGATTGATCGACAGGTGTGGGTGTTGGGTCAGGACAATCGCTCTGATTAAGATCTTCAATTGCAGAATTTAGTTGATTTTTACTGCCATTTTCAAAAATTTTCCACCCTTCGACCCCATCTACCTCCAATCCAATTGTTTGGATTGAATTAATCGGTGCAAGGTCCTGAAGTGGAATCGACACTTCAGCGTAAGGCTGACTAATATTATCGGGGCTATAAAGTCGGATTTTGTCAGGAGTAGAATTATTTAGAAACGTTAAATCAAAAACAGCCACATTTTTGGACTGAATCAAACCGGTCAGTGATTTAACTTGGCTCTCGGTGGAATCTCTAATTTTCCAGCTATCAAGATCAATATCTTCACACCCAGAATTAAAAAGTTCCACCCAATCAGATGAAGTTTGGTATGAAAACTCATTAATTATCACTGCAGCGAACGCGCGATTCGAACAGCTAATAGTTATTATTATTGATAGTAAAAAAGCAAGCGATATTTTCACTGCCTAATGTTTGTTGATTCAGGCAGTGCATAAAATCTACCACTTTCGGGTTAGGTTCGCAATATATAGATATTTACTAGAAGACAAAATTAATTACTGTGGAAAAATATGAAGATAAAAAGTTTCTAGCCCATCATCGTGTACAACTTTAGCAAAAGTTAATGGACCATTACTACAACTATAAGAACCCGCATAAAGCTTACCATCTTTAATAGCCTTGACAGATAAACTTCCGCCCTCCAAGTCAATCCCTGCATGAATTCCACCCGGGTAAAAGCTACGAGCAAATGTATGACTTCCGTACCCTTGATTGATGGTAATTGGTCCATCTAGCGGCCATTCCAATGAACCATGCGGATCAATACTTCCATAATAGGCAAGATCTGAATAAGTGTAAGTGAAACTCTGGTTTTTAAGATAATCATTCGGGTTAACGATTGTATTATTCTTGTGAATTTCGAAATGCAAATGTGTACCACTTGAGCAACCAGAAGAACCAATAATTACTGAACCTATTTTATCCCCTACTTTAACATCTCTTAAATATGTACCACCACCCTGGAAAACAGCAGCGACCTCTGCACGAGCTTCTGCTAAAAGCTTCTGATATCTCAATTCATCATTCTTGGTTATTGCAAGCAAGTTTTCTTTATCTTTCTTTTGCTGTTCGAGAGTAGATTGGAGTGCAGCAAGCGAAGCTTTGAGTTTTTCTGCTTCAAGTTTTTTGTCTTCAAGGGTTTCTTTTTGATTAGTGTAACTACTCTTTGTGGTTTGCAATTGGCCCAAGATCTTCCGGTCACTTTCTTGAATGGTTTTTAGGTATTTGTATCTAGCCAGAAGCTGGCTGAAATCATTGGTTGAAAGAAATAGATTCAGAGGTGAAATACGGCCGTTCTTGTACGTGTTTGTAATTCTGACCAATACTTTATCCGATTGTGTGGTTAGATTACCTCTAATTCGATCAATTCGACCACTTAATACTCCTATTTCACTCTCTAACTTGGCTAATTCTTCTTCGGTTTGAACTATTCTAAGTGTTGTTAACTCAACCTGGTCATCGAGTTTAATAATTTCTGATTTAAGGGTTTTAGCCGTTGATTGGGTTTGAGAAAGTTTCTGTTCAAGCTCCTTGATTTTTGCCTGGTCAGCCTGGACTATCGGGACAGACCATGAAGCAATTATCAGGGATAAACTGATTATTAAAAATGAGGTCCGAAAAAAAATAGTTTTGAACATAACGATAGTTTTTACCATCTAATGCAAGAGTGATATTAACCTCAAAGTGTTTGGAGAGGTCAAGATCTTATTATAAAACTCGATTTGCGTAATGGAAATCAGATGCGCAGATATCTTCTCAGCGAAATCTGTGCGCCAAGGGCTCCGATGACGGCACCCACCAGAGATTGTCCGCCGATCAAAATCCCAAAAACTGTAATAGGGATTGGAAAAATTGGTATCCCTGCAAAAAAAGGAGCAATTTCTGGGGAAAAATATAGAACCAAAATCGTAATAGATAGACTTGAAATTATTGCCCCAACAATACCATACAAGACACCTTCAAAGATAAAGGGTGCTTTAATGTACCAATTTGACGCACCAATCAGTCGCATTATTTTAATTTCTTCTCTTCTGATTGCAATTCGCATGCCGATTACCATAAATACAATCAAAATCGATACAGCAGTAAGGAATAGAACAAGTGATATGCCTCCGATACGCAGAATGCGTGTCCAGTTGGTCAATTTCTCGACAACATCTTTTTGATACACAACCTCGTCGATAATATCTTCCTTGGCAAGGATTTCTGAAATTTTTTCTAAATCAGCGGCATTGTAAGTTGAGATATCTAAAGATGCAGGCAAAATATTTGCAGTCACCAGCTCTAACAATAACGGGTCATTTTTATTTTGATCCTGATAGATTTTTAGTGCATCTTCTTTAGAAATAAATTTAACCTCACTTGTCAGATTTGTATCTGTTAGTTTTTTTTGTACGGAATTAATTTGTTCTAATTGAGCCTCGTCCTTGAAAAAGGCAGAAATTTGTGGCCTTGCCTCAAAATATTTAATTATTTCATTGCTACCGACCGCTATCAAAATAAAAAGGCCAGAAATAAAAAAAGTCGCAGCCATTACAATGAATGCAGCTAGTGCCTGATATGGTGATCTTCTAATGTATCTAGCAGTTGTTTTAATCTTTGCCATACTTTGCTTTATTCTTGTCTGAAACTATTTTACCTTTTTCCAAATGGATTACTCTTTTTTGTCTGCGATCGACTATAGGCACGTCATGAGTGGCCACCAAAACGGTTGTACCGAGTTCTTTATTGATCCCCTCTAAGAGGTCAATTATTAAATCAGAGTTTGCAGGGTCAAGATCACCAGTGGGCTCGTCTGCGAGCAGTATTGAGGG
This sequence comes from uncultured Gammaproteobacteria bacterium, assembly GCA_964445355.1. Taxonomy (GTDB): domain Bacteria; phylum Patescibacteriota; class Microgenomatia; order CAYQLK01; family CAYQLK01; genus CAYQLK01. The sequence goes on along the minus strand of CAYUKQ010000001.1, from coordinate 82,401 downwards.
TTTTGCAATAATAGCCCTAGCAATACTTGTTCGCTGTACTTCTCCGCCTGAAAGCTGTGAAGGAAAATGCTTGGCCTTATCTACAATTCCAACTAGATCCAGTGTTTCCATGACAGCCTGTTTGATCTTAGACTCCTTTACTCCCATAACCTGCAGGGCAATCGCAACATTCTCTGCCACTGTCCGATCGCTAAGCAATTTGAAATCCTGAAAAACAACCCCAATATCCCGTCTTAGTTTGGGAATTTTTGATTTTTTTAGTTTGGAAAGCGTTAGGTCATTAACGGTAATTTCACCTGAAGACAAATTCAGCTCTTTGTTGATTAATTTAAGGATAGTTGATTTACCGGCACCGGATTTGCCTATTAAAAAAACGAATTCCTTATCGGGTATTTCAAGAGTAATCTCCTCCAGACCAAGGGAGCCATCCGGAAATTTTTTTGTGACTTGATCGAATATAATCATTTTAGGCAGAATCTTAACTAGGGTGATTTTACCAGAAGTCGAAAGAACTTTCGACCCGAACTGTTATTAAAATCTTATTCGACAACCTCAACGCGACCGACATCCATTAACCAACCAACCTGACTGGATGAGAAAGTTTCACCATAGACCGTGACTTTTTTACCGGTGTATTCGTTAAGGTCCAAAACAGATGAAGTCAGATAGGCTGTTTGACTTTCATCTCCACGAATAAGCTTGTGAGTACCACTAGCAAAATTTTCACCGTCAGACACATCGTTCTTCTCAATTACCCCTTCCGCCTTGTCACGAAATGACGCGGCGTCTTTTTGCTGGACCTGTTCGACATGATCCTTAATTGAAGAGCCTTCTGGTGCATTATCTGAAAGAGGGGAGTTTTTAGAAGGAGATGCTTGAGCTAACATAAATCCGGATCCCACACCAAGAAGAACAGATAATACTGGAACAATGATAAATAATATTTTCATATTTTTAAAACGACTATACTAGCTGATTTTAGCAATTAGTTTTTAGTATTGTCCAGGTCAGACTTTAGTTCTGCTAGGATAAAGTTCTCAATGTTGCCGTCTAGGACACTTTCTGCATTGGTTTCCTCGTAATTGGTTCTTAGATCTTTTACAAGTTTATATGGGTGCAGAACGTAAGATCGAATCTGATTACCCCATCCAGCCATGGTCAAACCACTTTTAAGTTTTTGGTTTTCGGCTTCTGATTCAGCTTTTTGTCTTTGATACAGTTTTGCACGCAATAGTTTCATCGCATTTTCTTTATTTTGTGCCTGATATCTTTGCGTTTGGGAAGACACAACAATTCCCGAAGGAATATGCTTAATTCTTACTGCGGTTTCAACTTTATTCACATTTTGGCCGCCTGCTCCTGCTGATCTAAATGTGTCAACTTCAATATCATCGGGCTTAATCTCGATATCAGGATTATCATCCATTTCCGGCATTACCTCGACAAGAGCGAATGATGTTTGTCTTAACTGATCAGCATTAAATGGTGATTGTCTGACAAGACGATGTACCCCCATCTCATTCTTTAGGTATCCATACACAAAGGGGCCGGAAATAATAATTGAGATCTCTTTTAGTCCAGTTTCTTCGCCGTCAACCTGGTTAATCACTTCTGAAGTCCATTCTGGTTTTGACTCAACGTATCGCTGGTACATTCTAGACAACATTGCCGTCCAATCCATCGCTTCAGTGCCACCCTGTCCGGCATGAATTGACAGAATCGCATTCCCTTGATCGTGAGTTCCGGATAAGAACACAACTACTTCCAGTTCATTAATTTGCTTTTCTAGTTGAAGATATTCTTCTTCAAGTAATTTTTGTGTTGCTTCATCTGAAGATAAATTGTCTGTTTTGGCGTAATCGATGACGTTGATATTTTCTTGAATCTTTTGTTCAAGAGTGGCAACCTGGGTAATTTCTTTTTCAATCGTTGATATCTGTTTCATAACCTTTTGTGCATGAATATTATCGAGCCAAAAATCATTATTTTCCGACTCGAGGGTTAGTGTTTCCAGTTTGTGTTTTTTAGATGGAATGTCTAGTTTTTTAGTGATTATTGCAAGACTCTTTTGTAGTTCTTGATATTTATCCAATAAATTATCCATTTATGTTGTGGGGTTACCAGATCAGTCCAAGGAGAAACAGGCCGATTATTATGAATCCAAAAGCATATCGATATAATACGAAGGAAATAAGCGAAAACTTTGATAAAAATTTCATCATAAACTTAATTGCAATAAAACCAGAAATAGTTGCAGATATTGTCCCAATTACAAAAGGAAGCTGTAGATCGCTTGGAAAACTTGACGGATTTATTATAAAAGGTAACATTTCTTTGATCGCTGCTCCAGCAATCGTAGGTACAGCCATTAAAAACGCAAATCTTGCGGCCTCGGTTCTTTTCAGACCCAGTATCATACCGGATGAAATAATTATTCCTGACCTGCTAGTACCCGGTATAAGTGAAATAGCTTGTGCTAAACCTAAGACTAAAGCGTCAGTAAAGTTAACTGAGGATAAAGTTTTGATATGTTTTGCTTTTTTTTCGGAGTATATAAAGTATAAAGAAACCAGAAACAGCATTAATGATACTAGCATTGGTGAACGAAAGGCTGTTTCTACGAGATCAGAAAACAAAAACCCTGAAACCCCAGCCGGTATAGAAGATATTAATACTAACCAACCAAGTTTTTGCTCTTGAGAGCTAATTCTGAAAAAATAAAACGATTTAATTACTCCAATAAATATCTTTTTTAGATCGTGAAAGAAATAAATTATCACAGCAATTAATGTTCCGAGATGTAAAGACACGTCAAAGATTAGACCAAACAGGTCAGGTTTAACTTTAAATAACGATTCAAAAACAATTAAATGACCGGTCGACGAAACTGGTAGAAATTCTGTTGCTCCTTGAATTAACCCTAGTATTGCAAAAACAAAAAGACCCATATCTGATTATTATATTACTTTACGGACTTTATCCATCGATTAAACGATTTGAACCTGAGTAGCAAAGGAAAGATTGTTAATACCAGAACAGAAATCAAGCTAACACTCGATAGGATTGACGGCTTAGATAATAAATGGTCAATGAAATAAAATATCAGCAATATATATATGACCGTTGGGACCATTGTGGATAATATGTATTTTTTATAAGAAAGACTGGCAAAACCACTTGCATAACTGATTAATCCAAAACTTATTCCTGGTATCGATCTGAAAATAAAGACCGAACGTAAATTAATGTATGTCGAAAGGATGTTGATCTGTTTTCTGTCGTTTTTCGTTGTAAAAATTTTTAATATTTTATCCGCAAGATAACGTCCAATATAAAAATTAATGGTTGCTGAAACTGTGTAGCCTATTATTGTCAGTATTATTCCAATAATAAAAGGTAGTGTTACTGCCCCTGCGAAGACAAATGGTATGTCTGGTAGCGGAGGAATTACAATTGCAATAATAATAAGAAGTAGATAAACAATCGGCGTAATTGCTTCATAACTACCAATCGTTTTCTTTGTTTCTTCAACAATTTTTGGCAGATCCGGATTGTTCGCAAAACCAAATCCAATGCCTAAGATAAAAACTAAATAAATGAAATAATAGAAGACAAAAGACTTGTTCAATTTAATTCTGGTATTGCTTGATTCTACCAGAAAAAATTTTTCAAAAAATTATTTTGCCCCTAAGATAACCAACACATCTGCAGATGTTTTAACATCAGCAGGAAGTTTTGACCCTTTATCAGTTGCACTGTAACCAGCGGCTTTAAGGTCAATAATGAGTGATTTGATGAAGTCGTCGGATGCCTTACCAATGTTATAAATTTCGGTAGCTACGTAATCTTCAGTGGGAGCATTGGTAGCTGAAACCGTATCATAATCACTACTGTCCAAAGCTTTGGTTACGACACCTGCTGCGCCTGCTTTACCGGACCCATTTTGCACCTGTACAGTAAATTCATCTTTTTTGACACTGGCTGACGGAGATGACTCAACTGGTGTTGGGGTAGCCTGAACAATTGGCTGGGGTGTGGGAGTGGGACTGGTTACAACTTGAGTAGCTGTCTCTGGAGTGAAGAATGGGACGTTGAAAGGTAAGTAGCCGGCTCGAGCCAGTACACCAATTACCAAAAATAACACAACAAGGATAATAATTACACCAACCAACCAAGCTTTCCAGCTAGTGGTTTCTTCATCATAGTATCTATAATCCCGACTGTCGTTCAATCTGCGAAGTGTATCTTCGTTTTCGTTTTCGGTTGTGTATTCTTCTGACATAGCAGTATTGTCTTTTACTTTTAATAATTGTTGGGCAGAAGATTGTTCGGCAGAAGATGCCTCTTGAACATCTTCTTTGTTGCTCTCATGGACGGATTCTTGTGGTAAGTCTTTTACTACAAGTCGAGCTGATAATACTGAATCTAAGTATACCGTCTTCGATTCGCCTGTCAAGTTTTTAACCGAGATTGGTTTTCTGACTACAGAAATCTTGGATGGTAATTTGATCTCTGGTGTTTTTGGAAAACCGATTAATATCAATTTTTTAATAGAAATGTCATAGTCCTTTTTGCTTTCAATGAATTCAATGGCTTTTGATGCCCTAGTAACAAACTCTACCGGCTCTGGGCTGTTAACAGTCTCGGTGTAATACACTCCTCCTTTTTTTATTGCACACAAAATATATTGATTTGCGGTTTTGAGTGCTAATAAAGCACTTTCTTCTTTGGAAAAATTTTGCATACCTAGAACAACAGGTGCAAAGCCGAGAAAATTCATCTTTAATTCCTGAGCATATTTATGATACAAATCGTTTGTTTCTGTTGGAAAAACAGTAACCTGAGATCGAGTTTCATCTATCGGACTATTTACAATCGAAATATCCTGAGAGGTTAATGAGTATTTTTCTTTGACGGATTTCGCAATGTCATCATCTGACAGACCTTGAGTATGGTCTAAAACTGTGGTTAATGTTTTGAATTCCGGCCATACTGCAAAGAGGTTTTTGGGCAAGTTTGGATTACTATTGTAAATATCTCGCAGAGTTTTATGAATTATCTTATGATCTCTGGGGTCGGTGATTTTTTCAGAAATGTTCTTTATAAAAGCGACCTTCTCACCATCAACTTCAAAAATACTAAGGCTTATCCCCTCATGATCAATAAGTAAGTTTGCAAATTGTTTTTCCATACTTAATTATTTAAAAAATTAGACTATCTATCATATTAAATATATCTATAAAAAATTTCTACCAACTGAGAGGGAATTTAAGCTATCTGGTAACGGTAATTGTCTCACCTAATTCTGCCGATGGCGCTGTGACTGTAATTCGGTCGTCAGTTGTGATCTGAACAGTATATCCAGTTTGATAAGCAGTACAGTCAGTGAATGAACCATCTTGCGGATCCACGGGGACAGAAGCGATATATTCAGGCGTAACATCCTCACAAATATTTGCCATTGCAGGCGTTGAGGTAGTTGAGGAACCGATTTCTCTTTCTGTGGAGTCGACACCACTAGGGAATCCGGCGGAGTTGTTAATATAGTATTGCTGTATGGCATTAAGAAGCGCGTTGATATCAGACTTTCTTTGAGTATTTCTGGCCTGAGCGAATTGTCGAGCAGGGTTTAGAGCAACCAAAACAATTGCAAAAAGTACTCCAATAATAGCGATTACAACCAGAAGCTCAATAAGAGTGAATCCTTTGCGATTATTTTTATCTTTGGGCAGATACATATTTAACGGATTTCTCTTATTATTGGGTTTGGAGAGGTGGCTTGTCAAGCATAGTTTGTACAATTACTGCGCGCTTTGCGTCGCGGGGATTATTTCGATCTGTGGTGCGGTCTTCGGTTGAGAAAACTTTTTCGAAGGAATAATCGTTGGTGTGGTTGAAACACTTGGAGCAACAGTACCATTTTTACGCACATTCTTTGACTTGGTTGATTGAAATTGAGCAAACAATATGGCTCCTAATATTGCTACAAATAATACTGAGGCAACAATAATTAATATCAACTTGGAAGTATTTTTTTGGGGATGATCGACATCAAACTCTAAGATTTGCTTCGATTGGACTGGGGTATTATCCGAACCGGACTCCTGTTTTTTTACATCATCAAGTGTAATCAGCGTTGGGTGCTTAGCCTTATGAAAATTTGAAATTATTACACTATCAATTGATTCAATGTTTTGAGTAAGTCTTATAGTTCGAATGTTGTCGAATTGAATATTAGTTTCTGAGTTAACGACGATAGTATCTATTTGAATATTAAAGTCAGGGTCAGAATTGTAATATTTAACTAAATTATTAATCAATAAATTAATGTCTGATTTGGAATAAATTTGAAAATCCACCAACTCGTCTTTGAAGTTAACCATTGTAAAAATTTGATTACTCACTTCTAAGACTGTTAATACAAACCTGGACTGATTAGGAATTTTAATTAAATATTTTGGTGAAAATAAAAAAATTAACGGATAATTCTTAATAATTATTAGATTCTTACCCAGTGATTCGTAGAGCAGATTTTTGACTGGATTAGGACATGCAAATAATGTATTCACTGCTTTTCCAAGTGAAACAAAGTATTCCGCTTCATCTGTTGTGTAGGGTAAAACTTGATCAGAGAGTACAAAAAGCTCACTCGGGGACTTTTTTGATGAATAGATGAAGGTTAAATCTGAACCAAAAATTAGGTTAAGATTAATTTGTTTATTGGGAGATTGTTTTGAATTGATTGCAGCGCTGATTTCACTGACAATTTTTTCTTTAGATTGATTAAAATCTATAACCTTACCGTTTTCACCAATTTTTTCAAAAATGGTCAGTTTCTGTTTATTGATAAGGAGTGATATTTGACTATTGGGCAGTATGGACATAGATTATATTTCTTTCCAGGAAATTACCGACAAATTGTTCTCAGAGTATGAGACAACAACCTCAATTGTTCTTTTAGTATTACCAAACCCCGTTGTCGATGTAATAGTTTTTGGGTTTGATCCACTTACGTTAATTGTAATCTCATTATTGTCTAAATTAAAAGTTCCACCAGCATAATTTTGATTACGTAATAGGTTAAGAATCGCTTCTTCGATCCCTGATTCTGTGAGTAGATATGATCTAGTACTGTTAATTGATGTTTGCGACTGTAGCATCTGTCCAATTAAGGTGGTTGACGCGGAGGTAAAAATTACCGTGGCTATGGCCGAAACAATAATAACTGCAAGTAATGCTGATCCAAGATTATTTTTGTTATTCATTATATTTATCGATTATTGACAGTAAAATTAAGGTTAATTTGATCTATACTGCTTGAAACAGTTCTGGAATTTAAGACTATATCAAAATCGAGCGTAGTGGCACCAAGAGCATAACTCCTATTTGTAACTGAAAAACTGCTAACCGTAGTTTGGTCAGAATTAATACGGTATGTGCCATTCGGATCGGTGATCTGTAAAATTCCATCACTAAGGCTATAAGTATAGTTATCGCTCTCATATTCAAAAGTAATACTATTGGAGGTCTCTCCAATTGTTGTAGGTACTGAAATCGTATCGGCTTTTCGTAGATCGTTTCTTAACTTCGTGCTAATAAATCGAGCGTCCGAATCTAAATAGGAGATATTCCGAGATTCAATCATAAAGTTAAGCGTTTGTAGAATAATGTCAGTTATAAAAACAATAACGATTGAAAGCAATGCAATGTATAGCAATACCTCGACAAATGTTGTGCCTTGGCGACTGGTAACCTTAAAAAATCGTAATCTGTTTATTATATTTTTCATCACTGTATATAAGTTAATCTAATATCTTCAATGGTTGGTGTGGCTGTTCCGTCACCAGACAGAATGGCCTTGACCTTAATATATTGACCATCGGAAGATGATAGTGGGTAAGAACCTGTGGAGGTGAAATAGGTGTCCGGTGTCCCGTCCGGGCCAACAAACTCAAACGCATAACCGAGTGAGTTAACGCCGATCTGAAATTCAATTTGTGTACCGACGGGCAAGTCAGCATTCCAAGAAACTGATTGAATTGTAGTCAAACCATTACCAGTATCAAAAGTTTGGGAAATAAATTCTCCATATGTCACGTTTGCGGTACCGCCGCCATTAACCACGATTAACTCGCGAGAGTTCGATTGGTTAAGTACGTAAGCATATGAGCCGTTTGTAATAACTGTATATGCGTTAGCACCTACAGCATGATTACCAACACTTGAGGGCGATGAAGGTGTTGAAATATCATAAATATAGAGTCCTGTGCCCGAAGTTAAGTCTGTAAAAAATGCTTTATTGTCTGCTATATAGATATCGCCGATATTATTAAGATTAAACTGGGTAAGCTCTGAAATAGCTTGGGGGTTTTGGGCGTTGAGAATGTAGATCTTGTTTTGCGATGAAGCAACATAAATATTAGGGTAGAGAAAATTAATTGCTCTGGTATCTTCATTGCCACTGATGTCGTATTCTTCAACAATATTATTGTCTGTAGGATAATTTATCGTAAGATCGATCACGGTTACTTCGGCGTTATTAATGTATGTTGATATATAAGCATATTTTCCGTCGACAGCAATATCACTTATGGTATCGGTAAAATTTTGGGAGGAGACAAGTGATGGAAGAGCGGGGTTGGATATGTTTATTGTGTAAAATTCGTTCTCGGTTACATCAAGCGCTCTAATTAGATATAGTCTAGAACCAGAAAGTGCGAGATTCGTGGCATCCGTTGAACCACTTAAGTTGAGATTACCAATTGGTAAAGGTGAAGTTGGGTCGGAAATGTTAAATATTTTTAATTCTTGGCTATCATCCGATGTGGCGACATATGCATAACCGTTTTGAACAATAATTTTTTTGCCGTTTGCACCAAGCTCGGTTGCAGAAATAAGTCCTGGACTTGCCGGATTAGACAGACTGTAAATTAATAGTTCTTGACCACCAGGATCATTGTCTTTGACAAGAAAAAGCTTACTATCGTAAATATAATGACTATTCACAACTTGGGAGTTAGTAATATTAATGTTGCCTACCCGACTTGATGATGACCACCCCGGCCCGTTGTTTGATTCCAGTGCCAACTCCCCATCATCGACAGTGGTGGTAAGAAGGTTCTTTTTTTCACCTGAATTATAATCTGTCGTAGTGGACTGATTCCAAAAACCATTGCCTGCGTACCTGGTTAATAACTGACTACTGCTGATTGATCCTGGAATTGGGCTAGTCCAGGAAATATCAATATTTACCGTCCTGGAATCTGGGTCGTTCGTGCCCGCTGGACATGTAACCACAGCAAGTGATTCATCTCGACAAACACTGAGTATTTCAACTGATCTATTAAACTGGGTTCCCGAGATCTGTTCGTCGCCAGGAGTAAGAGTCCATTGCTCTCCGGATATCACCGGGTGATAAACTCCGTCAATTGTGAGAATATCCCAATCAGACTCTTTGATCGATCGGATAATATCAACAGTACTATCAAGTAAATCCCTAGATGTATATCGGATATTTGATGATAAAAAAGTAGACCTAACCAGAGTCATGACTTGAATCGCTAAACCGATAATGATCGATGATATTGCAATCGCAATTAATAATTCTATTAGGGCAATTCCTTTATTCAATCGTAATTGCGCCATATGGATTGATTGTTAGTGTCTTTGTTGCATTATCAAATGTTGAGAATACTATTGTGTTTTGTGAATCTGAATAGGATGTTAGCTTGCCCGTAAGCCGATCGAAGATAAGTTGTGAGTTGGGAAAATTGATTGAAGAAAGTATGATACCTGATCCAAAATTAACCGTAAAATTCGTTGGGTTATTGACTGAATAGCTGTTTCCCTTAAAAGTAGTATATGAATTAGTTGAAAAATATATGCCAAAATTTTCGTCACTGGAAATATCCTGAGATTGAGACAAGGATTTATTTTGCACCTCTCTGATTGATGAATTCACTTCAAGTATCGTGCTTTCCAAACTAGTTTGGTTTTGCTGATTACTAAATACAACTGAGCTAAATACAACGACAAGACCTAAAATTGTCACAACCAGAACAACCTCTACCAGTGTAAATCCGGTCTTAATCCTACTTATATTAGGCATCATACTGCTTTGTTTAACGATCCGATAAGTTCATAAACTGGACCAATAAAAGAAATAATCAACCCACCTACTCCGAGTGCGATCACTATCAAAATAACAGGCTCAATAATTACTGAAATGTTTTTCAGCTTATCTGTTACCGAAGTTGAATAATATTCAAATACTTGCGACATCGATGTTTCCAGAGTTCCTGATTTTTCTCCTGTTGCCAATATCCGCCGAAAGGTCGAAGGATATATTTTGCGGTGTTTGTCGAATGCCGCTTCTAAAGTAGAACCAGAGGCTAAATCTCGTGATATTTGAGTAATACTCCGTTTGACCTCGGGTAAAATTAATGTCTCCCTGGTAAGATCTAAAACTTCAAGAATTGGAATTCCTGAAGTTAGTAGAGAAGAAAAAATGGTTGAAACTCGAGCCAGATCGATTTCAAGCATAATACGTTTTGTTACAGGTATTTTGGATAAAATCCAAATAAGCGATTTCCTACCAAGATTGCTTCGAGCGTATAGTATCAACAGTACAGTAATCAATATGATTCCAAGAATCGAAAGTATTTGGTTTTTTTGAAGAAAAAGAGATACATGTATTAGAATCTGGGTCGGTAATGGAATTTTGACATTTAATCTTAGAAACGTTTCACCCAGTCTGGGAATCACAAACAATACCAGAACTGTACTTACCACTGCCATCACCCCCATGACCATACCTGGGTATGTCATGGCGGATTTAATTGATTTTTTAATAAATTCCTGTTCTTTTAGGGTTCTAACTAAAATTCTTAGTGAGTCGGTCAGTGTACCACCAACTTCACCAGCTTTGACAACGGATACTTCAGATCTACTGAAGTACATTGGGAAATTCGCCATACCCTCATTAAGTGACTTGCCGGATTCAAGGTTTTTAACAAGAGTGTTAAATACTATATTTTTTGATGATTTTTCATTATCCTCAACAATTGATCTGATTGCTTGATCAATTGGGATGCCAGCATCAATCATGGTTGCTAGATTCTGAAAAAATTCAATTTTAGTTTTTGTCGGTATAGGATTCGGGTTAAAGAGCGGTATTGAGAAATTCATTTTTTATTTATGATTTTTTTTCAGATTGATCGTCATAATCAACGCTTTCTGATACTGCGTCAAGAACTTCCTCTAAAGTTGTTAAACCAGCGGCGGCTTTATCGATCCCATCTTCTAACATTGTAGTAAAGCCTTCAATTCTGGCTTGAGCAGTTAACTCTTCTAACGATGCTTTGTTTTGAATAAGTTCACGGATTTTAGGAGTTATTTTAAGGATTTCGAATACAGCAATTCTACCAATAAACACTTCTTCCGGATCGACATCTTCTCTTGGTTTATAAAAGCTGGTTTTGGTTAATAATTGTGTTGACGCCTCTGAACCGAGATATTGACTAAAACGATCGATAATACTCTGTGGAACCTGATAACTTTCTATTTTGTTGGGGTCTAATCTTCTTACAAGTCGCTGAGCAATAATTACTGATAATGTTGATGCTAATAAGAATGGTTCAATTCCAAGATCTTCAAATCTGGGAATAGCTGTGGGCGCGTCGTTGGTGTGTAACGTTGACAATACCAAGTGCCCGGTTAGAGCTGAGTGAATGGCGATATCAGCAGTTTCAGCATCTCTAATTTCACCCACCAAAATAATATCCGGATCATGACGGAGTATTGATCTTAGTCCGGATGCAAATGTAAGACCAGTGGTCGAATTAACCTGAATCTGATTAACACGATCGATCGTGTACTCAACTGGATCTTCAATCGTAATAATATTTACATCTTCTTTATTAAGAATTTTTAAGAGATTGTATAGCGTGGTCGTTTTACCTGAGCCGGTCGGTCCGGTTGATAGAATCATACCTTGAGGTTTCTCTAATTCAATTTTCATTAATTCTAAATTTTTGCCCCGGAGACCAATTTCTTCAAGGCTTTTTGGGGCGGATGAGTCAGAAAGTAGACGAAGGACTGCATCCTCCCCAGTGGATAAAGGTAAAATTGAAACACGAACTGAGTACTGTTCTGTTAAGTAGTCGAATCTGAATCGCCCGTCTTGAGGAACACGGTGTTCATCGATCTTGAGTGAAGAAAGGATTTTAATTCTGGCGATCAAACCTGATTGGATACTTTTTGGTAGCTCTAAGATATCTTTTAGTCTACCATTGATCCTAAACCTAATAATCACCCTTGATTGATAGCCGACAATGTGAATATCTGAAGCATTTTTGGCTGCAGCGAATTGCAAAATTTTGTCAAAAGTTCTAACAACATTAATATTTTCTCCTATTTTGGGACCGGCTGAGCTTGCCGCAAGTGAAGCGGTTTTGGTAATTTCGGATTTGAAACCTTCAGCAATATCCTGCCTGTATTGACCCATAGCCTTGTTGAGAATCGAAGGCAAAGTAAAAAACAACCTAATACTTTTGCCGGTTTTAAGCTGAATTTGATTAAACGCTGTATGATTTTCCGGATCGGATGTAGCGATTTGCAATTCGTTATCTTTGATATCGAATATGATGCAACGGTTTTTGTTAGCGAACCCCGGGGGGATAATGTTAAGAATTTTGGGATCAATTTTGGTTTTTAAGGGAGCAAAGGGAAATCCTGAAGTTTTTGAAAGAACTTCACCCAGCGTCTCTTCTTGAATTAACCCGCGCGAAAGAATAATTTCTATTACCGGCTGCTTAAACATTCTTGACGCATTTAGTGCATCAGCATATTGGGATTCGTTGACATAACCTGATTCTAGTAGTGATTTTTTTAGATCTTCATTGGGCAGGAGCATTGCATTAAATGTACTTTTGGATCGTGTTCACGACATCTTGTGGAGTAATATCAGCCTTGACTAAAAAATCTACCGCACCCAAATCTTTGGCTCTTGATTTGTCAGTGTCCTGACTTAGGTTAGTTAATATGATAACCGGAACATTAGTAATTTTCTCACGGGCTTGCTGTAAAAACCCGAATCCGTCGATTTTGGGAAGCATTAGATCTAGTAGGATGATGTCTGGTTTGTAGTTACCGAGGATATTAATGGCCTCCTCACCATTAGATGCTTCCTTGACCAAATAGCCAGAGTTTGTAAGCTTCGTACTATACATGCGAATAATGACAGGATCATCTTCGATCAAAAGAATATTTTTCACGGTTTTGACACCTTGCCCTGATTGATTATCTTGAATTAGGGTAGCGGAATTAGATGCAGTGACGGTAGCCTGATCGTTAACCGCTTTAACAGGAGTGGTGTTGACCGGCTGTGGTGTAATCAAAGTATTTGCTGGTTGAGTTTGGTTGCTTTGATCGGGTGGGTTAGTCATAGATTAAATTATACGTAATTAAAGCTACCATATAAACACCAGAATGTGTTTATTTACTGATATAGCGTATCGCGACGCAGTGGAACCTTGTCTTCTTTAAAAATTGGTAATGAGAATGAAAACGTTGACCCAGATCCGACTGATGAATGAACAAATACTTTGCCGTGCATTTTTTCAACTAAATCTTTTGCAATATACAACCCTAATCCTGTGCCTTCTTGGTTTCTGGCCTTCGTATTATCAATTCTGTAAAACCTTTGGAATATTTTTTCGACTTCATTACTCTCTATCCCGATACCAGTATCTTGAATTGAAACATAAACATAATTTTCGTCGTTTTTCAAAAATATCGAAACTTTGCCCTTTTCGGTGTATTTAAATGCATTAGAAATAAAATTGTTTAATATTTCGATGATTTTATCAGGATCTGCCATGACTGCCGGAAGTGGAGTATTGGGTTGAATAAAACTAAATTCGATAGGTTTTCCACCCCCAAGTACTCTCCAAGATTCCAGATTGTCGGAAATGATTTGATTAATATTTACAGCTTTGAGGTTGAATTGAAGTGCTTTGTTTTGAAGTCTAGAGACGGTCAGAATATTGTTTACAAGTGAGGTTAGTCTATTCACGCTTTTATAGACTTCAGTCAGATACTGTTTAATCTCAGAATTAATTTCACCTGCATCACCATTAAGAATCATATCAACATATCCTTTTATAGTTGTCATTGGGGTTCTTAACTCGTGTGAAGTGACAGATAAAAATTCGTCCTTTTGCTTATCCATATTTAATAGTTCAGTGTTTACTTTTTTTAGATTTTCAGCCAGTTTTGCCTCTTCAGTTAAGTCCGTTATAACCACCAATGTTTCATTTTGTCCATCTTCATGACGGATTGGCACGGCTACCATTTTTACTTGTTTTTGCTCACCGTTAATTTGTAGTATTAGTTCGTCGGTCATGGATGTTTTTTTAGTTAAGTCTGTTTGATTGTAAGGGAGGAGGCGAACATTAAATGCTTCGCCTTGTTTATTAGTTGGTGAAAGCGAAACGATGACTTCGTCGAGCGTCGTAATAGAGTCTAAGTCGTTACCTAAAAAATCTGTAATTTTTTGATTGTAAAAAATTAATTTTTTATCAGAATTCCTAATCGCCATTATTCCGACGGGGGTATTATTGATAATTTTCTTAATTTTTTCTTCTTCTTCGGTAATTAATTTGTTTTTTTGTAAGATCTCAGCTGTGCGCTCAGAAACCTTTTTTTCTAATTCGTGAGTTTGTGTCATAAAGATCAACAATATCGCAACCGCGAGTGTTTGAATCGCAATGATCGAGGCATACACTATTTGGATGGCAATTTGCCCCGATTCTGTAATAAAGTTTTTTGGATAAAATTTTAAATCAAATACTGTTTTGCCAAATTCAGAAACAATATCAATTTGATGTGTTTTCTGCACTTCGCTTGCGTCATAAATTAAAAGATTATTATTATTTACAAGAATTGCTACGTTAAATTTCTCGGCATTGCTGGATGAAAATACATTGCGTGATAATCTGTTAATATCGATTACTCCAAACGACAGTCCTTCAAATGTGCCACTTATACTAATTGGATGAAAAAGAACAAAGAGTGTTCTTTTACTGGGTAGTTCGAGCGGCCCGCCAACAAACTCTTCCTTATAAATTGTGTTCGCTTTTATAGAATCTTGAATGTTAGGAATTGTCAGAAAGTCTTTTACAAAATCCTTATCTGGTATAGAACTATCTGAAACGACAACTGGTTCCAGATTTGAATTCAATAATCCGATTTGATTGAAAGAGCTTTTGGAACTAATTAAACTTTGGGCATAATTTTTTTGATTATCAATATCAACACTAGACTGATTGTTTAAATAGTAGTTCTCTAAGCTGGCCAAACTGTCAAAATGCTTCTCAATTTCTGAACTAAATCTTGATGCTACGATTTCGGCTTGAGAACGATTAGATTTTCCCAATTCTCGATCAAGACTTGAGGTTAATGCGTTTTTAATAAAAAGATGAGCAGAGATATTTGCAAAAGTAAAGAGAATCAGGGCGATCAGTAGAATAATCGATCTTATATTGGTCGGTAAAAATTTTTGGGCAGCGAACATTAATATTTATGAGTTAGTTATGCTTCCAATATGCTTATAGCGATTTGATATGCTTGTTATCATTATCGCTGTAATTAAAAGTTTTTACCATTAATTAATTGCTTGTCTTGTTATTTTTTATGGTTAAGAGTTTTTGACAATCTTGTTCTGGAAGAATTTTTTGTTCGATGCAAATGGTAATTAACGGCTGAATATCTTGACCCCCAAGATGAATACTCTCTACTCCGCCTGCAAAACAACTAAATGTAAAATCGTTTTTTGCTAAACGACAGTATTTTGAGATGTATTCTAAATAAATATTTGGGTTCTTACGGTGAAAAAATCCCCCAACCGAAGATAAACACCCTTCTTGATTTGATTTACTGACATAATCAATACAGAAATTGGTCGCCATTTTAGGGTTAAGGGTGAATCGATAAACGTATGAGCCACCGTCCTGTAAACAATAATCAAGTACGAGACCACTAAATTTTTGGCAAAATTGGAAATAATCTTCCGGAGCAGGCATATTAGGAGTAGATGGGGTCATTATTTTATTGTCTCTGAGTGTTTGAGCCTCCATAAATCCTCCAGAAAGACAAGATTTTTTATTTTTGTCCGTTGTTTTTAATGCAAGACATTTTTTAAAACCGTCGGAGAGAATATTTTGATTTAATTCCATAAAATAGTGTCCTTGAGCATGAAGACATCCGGAAACTAATTCCTCTTTAGCAACCTGTCTGAGACAGATATTTTCATAATCCAAATCTGGGATCAGTGGATTTTTCTTTATTCCTTCAAAAAAACCATGATAACAACCACTTGAGCAATCCTCCCCGCATCGATCTATAGATTCACCAATATCTTTGGTGACTTCTCCAGCGATTGTTCCAAGCAAATGAGCAAAATCATGACATTCAATGTTATTATTTAAGTTGTAAGAGACTTGTAAGTTATTATCTTTGGCAAATTTTAATGTGTGGGAAGGACCATAATTTATTACTAATGATTCCAAATTCTTTTTAATACAAGAGGTGTTTTTAATATAATTTTTATTTTCCTGACACTGGATCAAAGAATTATTGAGTGACTGATTTGATCTTAGAAAGTCGAGATAGTTACTTCTAAAGATAATTATTAGAAATAAAGATACGATCAGGAGTAAAAGCAAAAAAATCAGATATTTAGATATTAGGATTTTTTTAAAAACCATATTATCTGGCAGCGGTTTGACAAGGTAAAACTTAAATTAATAGATTTATTTTTTTGTAACTAGGTGACATTTTTTATATTTTTTTCCACTACCACATGGACAAGGATCATTTCTTCCAATTTTAGAAGGACTGGGTGTTTTTAGAGATTTCATTGTATCATCGGTTGCCTCGATTGCACCGGAAGCCTGAGCGGTTAACGGATCGATCTCTGGCTCATTAACCGATTGACCTATTGATTCTATGGGAAACTTAAATACTCGGTTAATAACTTCATTGTCAATGTCACTAATTAATTTTTCAAATAATTTGTATGCTTCTGCTTTGTACTCAACCAACGGATCTCTTTGTGCATATGCGCGCATCCCCACACCAGACCTAAGATCATCAAGCGTATCAATATGTTCCATCCACAAAGTATCAATTACGCTCAGTGAAACGATTAACTCTGCCTTATCTACAGATTCCTGTGAATATTTTTTAATCCGTTCAGAATTAATATCAGTTACAATTTTTGTCAAAAAATCGAAAATTTTATCGGATGTTTTGAGGTTTGAAATTTCTTGAGCGATGACCTTTTGCGAGTTAGGATCAAAAGGAAGAATGTTAAAAAACTCTTTTGACAATAATTCATAATCCGGAGATTCTGAAAGATTTATATTATTATTGACAATAGTGTGAATGAAGGATTCTAGTTTTTGATGAAAATCAGATTTAAAATCTTGTTCTGAGTTAGAATCACCTTGTTGAGCTTCAAGAATTTGCCGACGTTTCTTGTAAATAATTTCTCTTTGAACATTTATCACATCATCATATTCGACAACTCTTTTTCGACTGTCGAAATGGTGACCTTCAACTTTTTTCTGTGCATTTTCAATTGCTTTGCTAACCATCGCGTTCTCAATCGGAGTGTCCTCGGGAAGTTTTAGTGCAGTCATTATTCTTGAGATTGACTCCCCGCCAAATAACCTCATAATGTCATCCTCAAGCGATACATAAAATCTCGTGGAACCGGGATCCCCCTGTCGGCCAGCCCTACCTCTTAACTGATTATCGATCCTCCTCGATTCGTGTCTTTCAGTGCCAATAATATGCAGACCACCCAAACCATCTACACTTTTGCCCAATTTAATATCAACACCACGACCGGCAATATTAGTGGCTAAAGTAACTGATTTTTTCTGACCGGCTTGGGAAATTATTTCTGCTTCTTTAGTGTGATTTTTTGCATTTAGGACTTCATGCTTAACTCCATTTTTTTTAAGAATATCTGATAAAAGCTCATTTTTTTCAATTGATGTGGTGCCGATAAGGACAGGTCTTCCAGACTTGTTTATTTCTTTGACTTCTTCAGCGACTGCCATAAACTTGGCTTTTGCGGTTTTGTAAACAACATCGGAAAAATCTTTTCTAATATTGATTCTGTTTGGTGGAACTACTACAACTTCAAGCTTATATATTTTGAAAAATTCTTCCGCTTCGGTTTCAGCAGTTCCGGTCATACCAGAAAGTTTTTCATACATTCTGAAATAGTTTTGAAAAGTAATAGTGGCAAGTGTACGACTTTCCTCCTGAATTGGAACATTTTCTTTCGCTTCAATTGCTTGATGTAAACCCTCCGAGTAACGACGTCCTTCCATTAACCTACCTGTAAATTCATCAACAATCACCACTTCGTTTCCCCGGATGACATAATCACGATCCTTATTAAATAAAGTTCTGGCACTTATTGCTTGTTCAACATGATGAATTGTAGAAAAGTTGGTTTCGTATAAATTCTCAATTCCGAGAATTTTTTCGACTTTTTGAATACCTGCTTCAGACAAACTGGCTGATCTTAGCTTTTCGTCAACCACAAAGTCTGTTTGAGAATCCAAACCATTTACAATTTTGGCAAAAGTGTAATATTTGTCCGTTGCTTCCCCTGATGGTGCGGAAATTATTAGTGGAGTCCTTGCTTCGTCGATAAGAATAGAATCAACCTCATCTACAATTGCAAAATTGTGACCCCGTTGTACCATGTTTTTCAGATCCCAGACCATATTATCTCTGAGATAATCAAACCCAAATTCATTGTTGGTACCATAGGTTATATCGGCGCTATACATCTCTCTACGAATACTTGACCCTGGCGGAATTTCGTGAACTATGTAGCCAACCTTTAAGCCTAAGGCTTGATAAATTGGACCCATCCATTCAGCATCACGCTTAGCCAAATAGTCATTAACCGTCACAACATGCACCCCTTTTTCGGTAAGTGCATTTAAATAAGAAGGTAAAGTTGCTGAAAGTGTTTTTCCCTCCCCTGTTTTTTGTTCAGAAATTTTGCCCTGATGCAGGACCACGCCTGAGATTAATTGGACATCGTAATGTCGCATCTTTGTGGTTCGTACCGATGCTTCTCTGACAGCCGCAAAGGCTTCTGGAAGTAAATCATCCAAACTTTGACCGTTACTGATACGTTTTTTGAACTCTTGGGTTTTGCTTCTAAGCTTTGAATCAGATAATTTTTGAAATTGTTTTTCTAATTCATTGATCCGATAAATGATCGGCTGGATTTTTTTTACTTCTTTTTCGTTCGAATTTAATAGTTTTCCTATCCTTCCAAGCATATATATTGTGGTTGATATACGAAAAGATATTATAGATTAGCTGTAGTTAAAATAACAGTCCAAAGGACTGACTGCTATTCGATTGAGCTAAAACCTGTATACTTTTGAAGTTTTTCTGGAATAAGTATTGTTGAATCGGATGTTTGAAAATTTTCAATAATTGCCGCAATAATCCTTCCAAAAGCGAATCCCGTACCGTTGACCGTGTGAATATATTCTTTCTC
Organism: uncultured Gammaproteobacteria bacterium; assembly: GCA_964445355.1. GTDB lineage: Bacteria > Patescibacteriota > Microgenomatia > CAYQLK01 > CAYQLK01 > CAYQLK01. The sequence goes on along the minus strand of CAYUKQ010000001.1, from coordinate 62,801 downwards.
ATTTTTTTCATTAACATATTTAATATTGAGCCGTCGGGATTGGAAATCAGTGGTATTAGAAGTCGAATGAGTCTCACGATATCTCCCTTGAGTCGGGAACCAAACTTCGATGTCGTATTTTTTTGCAGCTGGCAATCCTAAATCTCCAGAGGCAATATTAAGGATTTGGTATGGTAAACCAAGTCCGTCTACTAGTTTCTTTTCAATTTCTAATATTAGGTTGTGTTCATTGACTGACTGTTCAGGTCTACAGAAAATAAACATTTCCAACTTATTGAATTGATGAACTCTAATTATCCCTTTAGTATCCTTACCGTAACTCCCCGATTCTCTTCTAAATGACGGTGAATATCCAACATATCTGATTGGCAACTTAGTTGAGTCGAGTATATTGTCTTTGTACATCGGACCAATTGATTGCTCTGCAGTTCCAACCAAATAAAGATCATCTTTCTCCAGATAATATGTTTCGTCTCTCCCGCCATGCTCAAGATACCCCATACCACTCATGGAATCGGAGGTAATTAAAACAGGTGGAAGTACTAATTCAAAATTATGCTCTTTGATGATATCGATCGCATAACGAAGCAGAGCAAGCTCTAAATCAGCTCCTTTTCCTTTCAAATAATAAAATCTTGAACCACTTACTTTTGCTGCAGACTCCAAATCAATAATATCCAGCGTCTTGCCTAGATCCTCGTGACTTTTGGGTGAAAAATCAAACTTGATTGGTGTGTGTTTTTTCTCGACAACCAAACTATTTTCTTCCCCACCGATCGGGACATCATCAAAAGCTGGATTGGGAAGTTCGCGCAATAGTTTTGAGTACTCTAATTCAACTTTTTTTAATTCCTCTTCAAGTGACTTTAGCCGCGCTTTAATTTCTACACCTTCTTGAGAGTAGGATTTCGACATTGAGGCGGACTTTTTTCTTTGATTTAGATGTTCAATTTGTGTGACAAGTTGATTTTTGTTTGCTTCTTTTTGCAACAGGTCGTTGACTAAAATATTTACACCTTTTTGATCAAATTTTTGCTGGTACCAAGAAGGGTTTTGCTTGATTTTTTTAATATCTATCATCTAGTGTCTTTTATTTCACCAATATTTTTTATTTTACCTGAGGCAATAATTTCTATTGCTTTTTTGTGCCAGTCAAACTTGGTAATTTTTAATATATCATGGGTCTTTTTTTCCAACTCATGTTTGGCCGCTGGAACACCTTGGATCTGGGCTATCGCATCAATGTGATCAGCGGCTTTTGCAAACCTAGCTTCAAGTGTTTTTCTTTCAGAATACTCTTTGTAAAGTTCTAAAATCTCATTTTTATTAATTAGGTTCTCGACTAAAATCTCCATTCCCTTGTCCTCGATATCTCGAAATTTCCCCTTGTCTAGATATTTTACGAATGAACCAACGTCTCCAACGATGGTTTCGGCCAGATCGTGAAACAAGGCCATTTTAAGTACTTTATTTTCATCCACTTTGGGTTTTTTTCCTTCAGAATTATGAATTATGGCGAGTTCATAAGCTAGAATAGCAGTAGCAAATGAATGAGCAGCAACCGAGTCTGCTTCGTTTCTTTTAAAACCTAAAGTTACAAACCCCTGCCTTGGCAACTCTTTGGTCCATTGAACCCTAAGAAAAAATTTGATTATCTCAATCAGACTAGTCTGTTTCATTCTTCTGATCTTTCATTAATGGAAAAATAACAGTTTCCCGGATAGGCAGCCCCATAAGCACAGAAAACAGCCTTTCGGAAACGCCAAATCCGGCTGAGGGCGGCATCCCATATTCCATTGCCTCAATGTAATCCTCATCGATCATTTGCGCCTCCTTGTCGCCGTTTTCTCTCAAGCGCATCTGGCTCTCGAATCTCCCCCTTTGATCAATCGGGTCATTTAATTCTCCGAATCCTTTACCTAATTCTGATCCAAAAGCAATTATCTGCATTCGTTGAACTGTCTTGGGATTGTCAGGATTTTTTTTAGCTAACGGCTCTATTTCGATTGGCGGATTAACTAAAAACGCCGGCTGGAGCGAAACTTCAGGTAAGGGTCGAATTTTTTTCTTAAAAATCAAATCAATTATTCTGCCTCGACCAGCTGATTTTTCGTAAACAATTTTGTTTTGTTTTGCATAATCAAATAATTGTTCGTCACTAACGGTATTTAGGTCGAGATCGGTATGCTGTAAAAATAAATCCAGGTAATCAAGTTTTTTCCATTCACCGGACCAGTCAACGATCTGACCATTCCGTTCAAATTGAAGGGTTCCAAACGTCTTTTCTATAATCTCTTGATACATTTTGGTAACAAAATCCATCAGAGTATCAAAGTCTGCGTATGCCCAATAAAATTCCATTTGAGTGTAATCCTGGAGGTGTTCGGAATCAATTCCTTCATTTCGAAAAATTCTACCTATTTCGAATACTCTTTCATAACCTGCGACTAACATTTTTTTTAGGGGTAATTCAAGAGAGATTCTGAGATAGAAATCGCGATCAAGTGCATTATGGTGAGTAATAAACGGCTCTGCCTCTGCACCACCGGGAACGTTTTCCAAGATTGGCATTTCTAATTCTAAAAAATCATTTTTGACTAAATATTCTCTAATTGCATACCAAAACTTGTTTTTTTTAATAAAAATTTCTTTAACTGCTTGATTGGTCAGAATATCTAAATATCTTTTCCTGAGTCTTGTTTCAATATCACTGAGTCCATAGTATTCGCCGGGTATTGGGAGAAGTGATTTTGCTAAAAGCTTATATTTTTTTACATCCACAGTAGTTTGGCCCGCCTTTGTAACAAACACTATTCCTTCTGCTTCAATGAAATCACCTATATCTAGTAACGAAACTTGATCAAATAAGTCCTTTGAAAGTGAATCTGACTTAAAGAGAATTTGAATTTGTCCTGACTGATCTGTAATGTCACCAAAAACGATTTTTCCATGTGATCTTAAAGATGATAATCTGCCTGCTACAACAACATCCTTATCAAGGGATTCAAGTGCTTCCTTGGTAGTGTGAGTGCGATCTGTTGACGAAGGGAACGTGTCAATACCTTTTGATTGAAGGGTATTTAATTTTTCTAATCTAATTTTTCGTAATTCTGCTAGTGGACTTGCCATATATTAAATACTAACTGTCTTTATTTGCAGTGAGTATATTCTATGAGTCTTGACCAATCAAGAGATACTTGCGGTCAAATTTATTTTGACTCAATTGAAATAATTTTGTAGACAGGCTTGGAGGGTATCGGCGGAGTGACTTCGTCCCCAACTTTTGCACCCATTAAGGATTTTCCGACAGGGGAATCTTCAGATAAAAGATTGTTCATCGGATCAGCCTGGGGACTGGCAACAATATTAAAAATCTGCTGACTGTTTCCTACCTTGACGGTCACTATTGACCCGACACGCACCTTATGATCATCACCCAGATGCTCAGGCAAAGCTTTGGCGTGTTTTAGAGTTTCTTCGATCTCTGTAATTTTTGCCTCAAGCGCTGACAGCTCATCTTGTGCGGCGTCGTATTCTGAATTTTCTGATAGATCCCCCATTTCTCTAGCGGCTTGTATTCTTGCAGTTACCCGATTTCGCTCAGGACCAACAAGTTTGGCGTGTTCTTTTTGAAGATTCTCGAGAAAATCTTTGGTCAATAGGATTTCTTTTGCTTTTGTCATAATAAAAAAAACCACTAGCTGTATGATTAATTAATCTTAGCTGTGGCAAAACTTATATTAGGCTTTGAATCATAGTTTAAAAAATAAAATTTGTCAATCAGCTTCGAAGACGTATTGGTTATCGATAAGAAATTGTATATAATTCGACCTCGACAGATGAATCACTTAGCCGCCTTGGTCTAGTTGGTCTAGGACACTCGGTTCTCATCCGAGAGATCAGGGGTTCGAATCCCCTAGGCGGTACTATTTAGTTAGGGGTATGCGAAATGGGTTTGTATTTTTTTGGTATAATCGAGGGATATTGAATTTCCCCAAATGAACAACATTATCAAACTTTTTTTGACCTTTTTGTTTCTTGCATTATCATCAGTTCAGACTAACGCAATGGAGGGTTCGATTTATGAGGTGAATTTGGATATCAACACGGACGAGGTTAAAATGATCGTCGATTCGTTCGCACCTGTATCACATCTTCCGGATTCAGTACTATATCCGTTAATATTAATTAAGGAAGATTTTGAAGAAGCGCTCAAGCCAAACCAGCTTGAGAAGATTAAATGGAAGCTAGTTATATCGAATAAGCGACTTAAGGAAGCTTATTTGCTAGTTGAACAAAATAAAATAGAATCGGCTTCAAACAATATATTGGCTTATATTAGTAGCTTAGAGGCGATCAAGGATTCGATCAACAAATTAAAAACGAGAGGTGATATGCCTGTACCTGTTATCGACTTAGAGAATAATCTGACAACACAACAGAAGATCTTAGCAACTTTTTATAATCGGGGGATGGAAATGTCGAGTTCTAACGCACTTAAATCGAACGTCGAATTAATTAACGAAGTTAAAAATTTAGACTGAATTATTCACCCCACACCCAATTTATAGATTGGTTTAATCACTAATATTAATATTAGTGATTTCTAAAGTAGTGAGAAAATATTTTTCTCTTGGGCTTTACAGTAGTGTCTTTAGCGGATCAGCAGGTTTTAGAGTGGAAGAAATGGAATGATTAGAATTGCAACGATGTTGACAATTTTAATCATTGGATTGATCGCTGGACCAGCCGTATCCTTGTAAGGATCGCCAACCGTATCTCCAGTAACTGCTGCCTTGTGGGCATCAGATCCTTTTCCTCCGTGGTTACCTGCTTCAATGTATTTTTTAGCATTATCCCATGCTGCACCACCAGAAGTCATAGAAAGGGCTAGGAATAAGCCTGAAATTATTGAACCAATCAATACTCCACCAAGTGCTTCAACACCTAATACCATTCCAATTACGATCGGCACTACAACTGGAATTAAAGCAGGAAATATCATTTCCTTTAATGCAGTTTTTGTGACTATGTCCACACACTTAGCGTAATCAGGTTTGGCTGTGCCTTGCATGATGCCTTTTATTTCCGCGAATTGCCTGCGAACTTCCACAACCACTGCGCCACCAGCCTTACCAACGGCCTCCATAGCAAAAGCAGAAAAAATGAACGGCAGAGCTGCGCCAATAAACAATCCGATCACGACGTTTGGATCAGATAACAAGAATTGAACATTCACACCCAATGAGACAAATTCAAGTGAATAGCTAGCAAAAAGAACAAGTGACGCCAATCCGGCCGAAGCGATCGCGTAACCTTTTGTGACCGCTTTGGTCGTGTTACCCACCGCATCAAGAGCATCGGTGACTTTACGGACTTTTTCTGGTAGTGCAGACATCTCGGCAATGCCTCCAGCATTGTCAGTGATCGGACCGTAAGCATCGATTGCAACCACAATTCCGCTCATAGAAAGCATGGCAATTGCAGCGATTGCAATTCCATACAATCCAGCAAGATAAAAGCTGGCAAAAATAGCTAATGCGATTAATAGTATTGGAGCAAATGTTGACTTCATGCCTAACGCAAGACCGGCAATAACGTTGGTTCCGTGACCAGTAGTAGAAGCAAGTGCAACACCTTTAACTGGTGAATATTTCGTTGAAGTGTAGAATTCGGTAATGATGACCATTCCAATGGTAACTACAATTCCGATCAGTGCAGCAAGGTACAAATTCAGCGAAGAAAATAGTCCGTTTGAGTCCATCGCCAACAAAGTAACAGGATAAAAGAGAATCGCTGAAATTATTGCTGAGCTGAATAATCCCATGTACAAAGCCCCCATGATACTTTTGTTTTTAGGTAGTTTGACGAAGAGTGTCCCAATGATTGAACCAATTATTGAAACACCGCCTAATAGGAGCGGAAATACAATTGCATTAGTATCTGAAGTAAAGGTTAGATGGCCAAGGAACATAGCCGCAACCGCGGTTACAACGTAAGTTTCAAATAGATCAGCCGCCATTCCAGCATCGTCGCCTACATTATCACCAACGTTATCTGCGATAACAGCCGGATTTCTCGGATCATCTTCTGGAATTCCTGCTTCGACCTTGCCAACTAAGTCTGCGCCAACATCTGCTCCTTTGGTAAATATTCCGCCTCCAAGTCTGGCAAATACTGAGATCAGACTTCCACCAAAAGCTAACCCGACAAGCGGCTTAACGTCCTGGACGGCCAAATAAAAGCCAGCAACAGATATCATTGCAAGACCAACAACCATTAATCCAGTAACCGATCCCCCCTTAAAAGATACGTCCAGAGCCTTACCTAGAGATGTTCTGGCGGCTTGAGCGGTTCTTACGTTTGCACGGACACTAATCGACATGCCAATAAAACCGGCTGCTGCAGAAGCGATAGCACCAACCAAGAAACCGATTGAGGTTTCGATATCAAGCAGTACACCAATTGCAATTGAAATAACAACAGCAAGTACTCCGATTATTGTGTACTGCCTAGTCATAAAAGCGTTAGCACCGATCTGAATTGCTTTTGCGATCTCGTTCATTTTTTCACTTCCGGTAGGAAGAGCAAGAATCCAACGAATTAAATAAAGTCCGTATGCAAGTGCTGCAAGTCCGGTAAAAATAGCAATGGGCAAGGAAAAATTATTGATAAGTTCTTTTAAAAATTCCATATTTTTTAAGTTTATAGAAGTGACCGCGAGGGTTAAGTCGCTACGTCAAATATAAACAATATTGGAATGACTGTCAATTAGACTATTCTGATAGGATTTATTATTGAGTGATCTAGACCGTAATTTCTCTGGTGTATTTTGCTCTTGATTGTTCAAGCACTTTTTCTCTTCGCTCAGTTTTTGACCGCGGTAACGGAAGAGTGTTTGCAAAAAATGGTCTAGATGCGTGCCCATCAATAAGTAGTCTTAGTAAGATTTGAAAATTAGCTAGCGAAGTGAACTCTGGTTCTTTATAAATATCGGAGAACTCCCTGGAAAGTATGGGTGCATCTTGAGCAGAGACCAAAAAAGTAACCAGCGATCCAACATTACCCAAAATTGCATTGCGAATATCTTCCGGCACTTGCGACATGAACTGGTTGGCCATGATCAAACACAGACGATATTTTCTCGCCTCTGAAAGAATTTTGGCAAAAGATTCAGTTGCAAAGTTCTGGAACTCATCAACGTAAAGGAAAAAATCTTTTCTGTCAGCTTCTTTAAGCGAAACTCTGTTCATGGCTGCAATTTGAAATTTTGTGATAATCATCGCACCAAGTAGTGCCGCAGAGTCTTCACCAAGATAACCCTGAGACAAATTGAGTAAAAGAATTTTTCCAGAATTCATAACTTCTTCAATATCGATCGTCGACTTGGGCCTACCAACGACATTTCTAATGGTCTTGCTTGATAAGAACTGTCCAACTTTGTTCAAAATCGGCGCGACGGCCTCTTCCAATTGTCTTGGCTGGACATTGTCAATTTCATCTCTCCAAAAACGAAGCAAGACAGGATCATCTATATATTTGAGTTTTTCGGCACGAAATTCCCTGTCAGTGAGTATTCGCGGAACATCCATAAAAGATGAGTCAGGTACATTGACTAAAGTTAGAATCGTGTTACGAAGGATATGCTCCAATCTGGGTCCCCAGGAAAAAGCAAAGAGTTTTTTAAATATTCCGACAATACCTGAAGCAACCAGTTCTTTTTGAGCTTCATTTTTTACTTCAAGTGGATTAATAACAAAAGTTCGAGATTGATCGGAAGGGTCAAAATAGATTACATCGTTGACGCGATATGAAGGGATGTAATCAAGAAGAATGTCGCAAAGGTCGCCGTGCGGATCAACGATCGCAAGCCCCTGACGATTGCGAATATCGTTAATTGCCATATTTGCAATTAAGGTAGATTTACCAGTACCGGATTTTCCGACAACATAGAAGTGTCTTCGTCTGTCATTATGCTTGATCCCAAATGTTTTGATCTGGTTTTTGTGTTCGGTTCTAGCGAAGTAATTAATAGTATCCCGCTCGATATTTTCGGCGGTCGGAAGATTTTCCGGTGATTCAGAAAGTACAGATGTTCCCCATGATAAATTTTGGATCGTAGTGAGACTTTTTGACGGCAGATGCCAGAGAGAGGCCACTTCTTTGGTACTCAGAACTTGTGCTGATGGTATTTGATCAGCACTACGGTCATAGATCGCTTGAATAAATTTTTTCTTTTTTCTATTGCTGGGTTTGGAAAGTCGGAGAGAATTGCCTTCGCCATTTGCATAACTTCCGAATGATCCGGCAACGGAGTCCAAAAGTCCTTTTGCCTGCGATTCAGTTGGCGCGCCGACAACTATCCGTATGCCTGTATTGAATCCCGGAAGTGAGATTTTTTCCTCGATAAAATTTGCCCCTGTGACTTTTGATGGGGTCTGCCCCTCAACTTTTGGCGGATTTAATATTGCCTTGGCGGTACTTGACCAGCTACCGCTTGCTCCAGATAAGTTAATTTGGATCAGAATTTTCTCCTCAGGTAGTGTTTTGGACATTACACCAAGTACCGAGGAAAGCGGATCAACTGATGCATCAAAATCTTTCATTGTGCGGATGGGAAAATATGCCGGCTTACCCAAAACCAACTCGCCGGACATGATGTAGCCTTGAGAAAACCAATCTGTTAAATAATTCTCTGCTTCAACCGCAACCGCTAAAGGGTATTGAGAAATTAGCTGACTTTCGAAAAAAGATCGCAAGTTGGTAGGAACGATAACAAAAAACTTAATTGATTGATTAATTGTTGCGATTTCGAGCGACATTGACGGGATGTGGCGGCGAAAGAGTTTTGCGTATTTATCAAAACCAAAGTTTCCTTTAAGATTCGTCAACATTTGTACAGTAGCTTCCCAAGAAACTTCTGAATCTCGTGGAACACGAAGCTCCAGCATGGTCATGTTTGGAATTTGATTAGTCCGAAAACTACTCTCTGACATAGTGTTTGTATATGTGTATTTAGAGGTTGGCTTATTAATTAAGATGATACCAATTTTAGTGCGAATGTATTTGAGTAAGTAAACTTCTTAGAGCTTATAAGTCGGAGCAATACTAACTTAGATAGATCAAATAGTTAAATTGGGTGTATCGGAGACTAAAGATTTTTTGCTAATTTTTTTATTCGTTTGTCTGCCAGATCCACCGCCACGACGAGGTGAGAATGCAACTTTAAGAACTTCATCCAAATGTTTTACAAATACAAAAGTTAGGTCCTTTTTAACATTGACCGCAATTTCCTCAACATCTTTTTTGTTGTCCACAGGCAAGACTACGGTCTTGAGGCCAGCTCGATGAGCCGCTAGTACTTTTTCTTTAACACCGCCAACCGGCAGAACCCTACCTCTGAGGGTTATTTCTCCGGTCATACCCACAGAGCTTATGCTTTTTCTTTTTGTAAGTGCAGAAATTAAAGCTGTGGCAATCGCAGTACCTGCAGATGGCCCCTCTTTGGGCATAGCACCCTCAGGAACATGAATATGAACATCAATTTCTTGATTAAAATTCTTTTTGAGCCCCAGAGTTTTCCATCGAGAGCGAATATAAGACATCGCGGCGTGTGCCGATTCTTTCATCACGTCGCCCAGCTGTCCGGTCAAAATTAGCTGACCTTTGCCGGGAATGATTGATACTTCAATGAATAGTATCTCCCCACCAACGTTAGTAACAGACAATCCGGTTGAAATTCCGATATCGTCGTGACTTTCGGCGAGAGTGTGTTTGTATTTGGGGATCCCTAAAAATTTTTCCAAATTATTAGTAGTTACTTTGAGTGATTTTGTCTCACCGATTGCAACAGATTTTGCGATCTTTCGACATACGGTACCAATTTCTCTTTCAAGATTGCGAACGCCGGCTTCACGGGTATATTTTGCAATGATTTCTTTGATCGAGTCGTCCTCAAATTTGATTTTTCCAGAGTCAAGACCGTGGTTTTTTAATTGTTTAGGAAGTAAGAAGTTTTTGGCGATGTTGAATTTTTCCTCGTCGGTATAACCAGGGAAATCAATGACTTCCATTCTGTCTAATAATGCATCCGGTATTGTGTTTAGTTGATTGGCGGTCGCTATAAACATCACGTCGGAAAGATCGTATGGAACCTCGAGATAATGATCCGAAAAACTGTTGTTTTGTTCCGGATCAAGTGCTTCTAATAATGCTGCAGAGGGGTCCCCTCTGTAATTTGAGGTGATTTTGTCGATCTCATCGAGCATAAAAATTGGATTTGTGCTTCCGCTGTTTTTAATGCCCTGGATAATCCGGCCAGGCATTGCACCAACATACGTTCTTCGATGCCCTCGAATTTCAGCCTCATCGTGTACACCGCCCAATGAAATTCGAACGAATTCTCTACCCAGAGATTTGGCGATCGATTTACCGATCGAGGTTTTACCAACCCCCGGAGGTCCATAAAAACAAAGTATTGGGCCTTTTATCCTCCCGACTAATTTGTTAACTGCTAGATACTCCAAGATGCGCTCTTTGGCTTTGGGTAATCCATAGTGATCAGCTTCTAGTATACGTTCAGATTCTTTGATATCAATTTGCTTAGTTTTTTTGGGTTTCCAAGGCATTTCAATCAGAGTCTCAAGATAGGTTCTGATATAAGCTGACTCTGGATTATACGAGGACATTTTTGCCAGTCTGGCCAATTCTTTTTTGGCCTTTTTTTCAACATCTTTAGGCATCTGCGCGTTTTTTATTTGCGACTCAAGCTCATCAATTTCACGCTGGTCTTCGTCTTCTCCCAGCTCTTTTTCAATCGAACGCATTTTTTCTCGCAAAATCGCCTCTTTGGTGACCTTACCAACCCTCTCCTGAGTTTCAGAATCGATTTTTTGGTTGATCTCAAGAATCCTGATCTCTTTTTGTAAAATTTCTGAAAGTCTTTCGAGACGCTTACGAATATCGACCATTTCCAAAATTTGCTGTTTCTCTCCTGTTTTTAGGTCAGCAAGATTGGCCGTTATAATGTTAACTATTTGATTAGGATCTTCACTAGAAAAAGCAGAGATTGATGCTTCGATCGAAATCGGGCCACCAAGCTCAGCATAGGTTCTAATTTTGTTTTGAATATTGCGCACTAATGCGTCAACATCTTCGGCGCTTTCAGCAAATTGTGGTATTTCTTCAACTCTTACTTTCATGTAAGGATCGACTTGAATAAACTCCTTTAGATAAACCCTACTCAAGCCTTCAACGGCAGTATGATACTCATTGTCGGATTTCCAAATACGACGGATCGCACAAACAGTTCCAACTTGATAAATATCATTAGGACCGGGATTTTCTACAGATTCACTTTTTTGCGCAACAAAGATAGCCAATCCTGAAGTTGTCGTGGCTTCATCAATTGCTTTTTTAATTTTTGGACGTGAGAATTGCAGTAATGGAATTATTGAGTTAGGAAAGACGACGTCTTTCCTTAACGGTAATACAACCAGCTCGTCCGGAATTTTAATTTTTGTCTGTGTAAGAGTTACTTCAGCCATGTTATTAATTAGCACTTATAATAACTGGAGTGCCAAATTTTGTCAACGACTCATAGAGAGTCTTTTGAAATGCCAAAGCAGAAATGAGCCAACCAGGATAAAGGACAAAGAAATCACTTGAGCGATCTTGACTCCATCATGTTGCCAGGTATCAATTCTGAATTGCTCTGTTATTGAACGAGTAATACCGTACAAAATTAGATACGAAGCAAAAACCAATCCAGTTGATTGGTAAAATTTTTTAAAAATAAAAACCAACAGTAAAAAGGCCAGCATTAATAAAAGGGATTCATACAGAAAAGTGGGGTGGAAATACTGATATTTCTCAAACCCCGGCAACCTGTTGACCGGGTCGATTTTTATCGCCCAAAAAACATTTGTCGGATATCCGTAGGCCTCCTGATTAAAGTAGTTTCCCCATCGACCAATAGACTGTGCGAGCGCTACGCCGGGAGTCAATATGTCTAATATCGACAAAACCGGAAGTTTTTTTACTTTTGTGTAGACAAACAATCCAATAAATCCTCCTATTAGACCGCCATAAATACCAATTCCCCCATTCCAAATTGCAATGATCTCCAAAGGATTTACAGAATAGTATTGCCAAATATCAACGACGTGATAAAGACGCGCACCTAACAAACCAGTTAATAAAACGGTGAATAGTAAACTATCAATATTTTTAAATCCCGGCTGTGAAAGCTTAAAAAGTTTCTGGATTGTGTAGTATGCAACTAAAACACTAAGAGCAAAAATAATCCCATATACTCTGATTGAAAAATTACCGATTTCTAACTGCATTATTTTTTTCTTTATTTTGATTATAAATAAGAACAGCAAGAAGAATGAACGATACTAATAGCGTAATTGCACCACTAAAATACGTTAGTCGAAAGAAAAATTCCTCGGGGTAGAGTTTTAATAGCAAATCATTGTCATCAAGCATCCACAGATCGTTAGTGTAGAAAAGTAAATGAAATTTGAGAAATATAAAATTAAAAACTTTTTGCTGTCCAAGAAGTAATGTTAATAAAAATGACAAAATTATCAGTGGAGCAGGTATGATGTGTCGGTATTTAATCTGTTTCCCAGACATAATTAAGAAAAACATAGCTGAGATAATTAATAAAACTGGCAAAAATATTGCTCTGTAAAAAATATCCCGCACGTCAAGCATATGAACAACGGCACGAGAACTCATTAATTCAACAGGTAAACCTTGACCTGTAATCAGGTAGTTTGTGATCTTGTTTGAGATTTCAAGGTTGGTCTGATAATCAAAACCTGTGTTAAGCGGTAAATTATTAAAATGATACTGATAAAAAGACTTATTTTGCGAAGTAAATAAAATTGGATAAATGAGTAAAGATAAAAATATTCCAGTATTTAATAAAATTACCCCGATTAGTGAAAATCTCATAATGAATAATTATACAGTGACTTATAAACTTACTTTGCTTAGATATATTAAAATTATCAATTTTATTCGGACTATTGAGTGAAATATTGTAAAAAAACAGAAGAGTATGTAATTATTATGGTAAGTTACTTTAGATAATTATTTATAAGTTGTTTGATTTCAATGGAAGTAGAGTCACAATCAAGTCCGGTCGCTCAGTCACTACCCTCTCAACCTCAAACGATTCAGAATATTAACCCAGTGGAACATCTGCCTCACCCAGATTTTGACAACCAGACAACAAGAAGAAGAATTGATATTTGGTTCTATCATTTTTTGATTCCGTTAGCTGTTTTTGTGTTGTATTTTGTAACTTATAACAAATTTAAATTCACTACCAGTGAAATGATAAAAACCACTGGGTTGTGGTCAATAACACTATTATCAATCACACTTCTGGTCGGACCTTTGGCAAAATACATCAAATTTTTTAACTTCGTTAAGGTGCATCGAAAATTTTGGGGGATTTCGTCATTTTTTATTGCACTGACACATTTTATCTTGGTTATCTACAAATATTATCAATGGGATTTTGTGGCAGCTTTGAGTTTTAGCAACCCTAAAGTCGCGCCGGTTTGGGCAGGTATGGTCGCAACAATACTGCTTTTTTTGATCACTATTACTTCGAATAAAAAATCAATGGAAATAATGGGGGCGAAAAAATGGAAACTATTGCAAACGATGTCTTATTTAGCATTAGCGTTTGTACTGCTTCACTTCTACTTGGCGGAGACTAAGGATGGTGTATTGGTTATTAAGCGATTTATGGGCAGATTCGCGATGGGGTTTGGAGTGTTTGCAATTGTTGTGAGGATTGTTGTTTTTGTTCATGTTGAGTTGACCAAAAAAAGGATAGCAAAAACTCAGAACGCAACTAACGACTAGAGTTCTTCAAATGAATTTGGTTTTGTTGGGTAATCGGTGCGGCTTGTAAGCGTGTGGTGTAATTCTTAATCTGATTGATTTTTGGTTATAAAAAAAACCCGCCCTGGATAAAATCCGGGACGGGTAGCTGGTACTTGTGTTAGGCGACGCTAGCTTCGCTGGTTTCGCGGCACTTGTCGATGAACACCTGCTGGGCCGTTTCGGTGTTTGCCTCTTGGCCTCCCCACGCTTTGAGTGCGCGGCGTTGAAGTCCACGGCCGAAGGAGGCAGTGAACCTGTACGGCGACATCTGTTCGCGACCATGCCGGGCGATGGCGGCCAAATTCTCATCGGCTTCCTCGTCCGACTGACCGCCAGACAAGAAAGCAATGCCTGGGATCACATTCGGGACCCATCGAAGCATCGTGCTTAAGGTCCGAGTCGCAACTTCGCTTGCTGAAGCGCGGCTCTGGGCGCTCTGGCCGGAGGTGATCATTGACGGCTTGAGGATCATGCCGGACGGATCGACCCCAAAGATCATGAGCTGCTCGAAAACAGCCTCGAGCACTTCGTCCGAGGCCTCCTCGCAAACCCGGATGTCATGAGCACCTTTGAAATCGAGTTCGGGCTCGACCATCGGTACCATGCCGAACTCCTGGCTCAGCTTGGCAAACTGAGCCTGAGCGAAGGCATTGAGTGCGATGCACTCGCGTGTCGGTAGCTGATCAGCATCGTCAGTGATACCGAAAAGGCTGCGGAATTTGGTTGCTCTCGCACCCTGCCTGGCGTACTGCTCGAGACGCGGGATCAGTTCCGATGTGTCGAAGCCGCGGACGATCTTTTCGCCCTTAGCCCCATACTCGACCAGCCCCCGGTCGATCTTAACCACCGGAATGATACCCTTGCTGGTCAAAAGTTCGACCAGTTCGGGATCGGCGAGCGTTTCCTCGAAGAGGATGGTTGCCCCGACGTATCCTTCGATTCCCAGGGCTGAGAAGAGAAGGCGACGGAATGCAGTTCGGGCTTCGAGAGTGTTCTCCACTCCGATCGAGCTGAGCCGGTCGCCCATTGTTCCGGTCGATTCATCGGCCGCAAGGATGACCTTGGGTCGCTCGACCATGGCGCGGGCAGTTGCCCACAAATCTCTTGAGGTGTTTGCCATTGACGTAAACTGTCTCCTTGTGAAGGTACAAAGTCCGTCTCGGATTATAGGATATTTGTAAATATTGTCAAATTTTTTAAAAAAAATTCCCCGCTTTTTTAAGGCGGGGAGATGTGCGAACTTTTTAGGCGGTCTCGGGAAGACGATTGCGCTTGTCGGCGGCCGTGAGCAAAGATCGATATTTATCGATGTCGTCTGCTCCCCGACATTGATCGGGAGACTTGGCACCACAGTCGCCAACGCAACCCCAATCTCCGCAAAGTGCGCGGTAGTTTTGAATTGCGCTCTTGATTGCGATTTGGAGACAATATTCGCAATCGTCATGAGGCAGAATTAAGGCGTCAATGAAGCCGTCCTCCTCGCGCTGCTTGCAGTCAGCCTCGAGCTGAGAACCAACTGCGGCGTTGTATACGTGTCCCGAAAGACACTGAACCTGATAGATTGGGAGTGTATGAGCAGGCAAAACTAACCTCCAGAAATGTTAATTTTCTTAAGGGTAATTATACCAGATTTGAAGCTAAAAGTCAAATACTACAGGCTAATTATTAGCTACATTTGGACCAGCCGCAAAGCGGATTAATACAGCTTTTGCATCCTTCTTTGAAGGCGAGCGGACTACCACACTGTGGACACGAGTTGTTGATATCGAGAGTGACAACCTTGTGCTCCAGAGGCGATTTAATTTCCAGTGCCAACGGCTCTTCTTTGATCAAAGACTCTTGTACAACCGTACCAGAGCTGGGTCGTGTGTGGCTGTTGGACGAAGAAAGATTGTCGTCTGCAGAAACGGGTTTTTCGTCTTGAGAAATCAGATCCTGAGAAAGCAAATTAAGCTGTTTGGCAGTAGCAATCTCAATAAGGGACTTACCGACTGCGTCAAAAGCTGAATAAATTGCGTTCGGGCCTACGCCGTATTGCGTTCCACAGCTGATACCAACCAGTTCAGAAGCCACTTCTTCCAAACTTGCACCGTATTTCAAAGCAAGAGACCCTAATCTTCCCGTAACCTCTGCAGCGCCTGAAACATAAGCGCCGGATTTTCCGATATTAACAAAGACTTCAACCGGTTCGTTTTGGGCGTTACGGAATACTGATGTATAAACATTTCCGACATCGGAAGGTTTTCTGATACGCATTCCCCAAGCTTCGGATGGCGTGGGTTTGCGAATCGGCAAGATCGGGAAATGCGGTTGTTCAGCACTATTGTTTGCGGATTTTTTCTTACCGGCTAATTGATCATAGTAAGAATCCTCTTTTTTGGTTTCCAAAACCTGCTTGTCGCGTGACCCGTCGCGGTAGATCGTGATCCCCTTACATCCCTGTTCGTAGGCTAGCCAATAAGCGTTACGCACATCTTCTACTGTTGCGTCGTTATTGAAGTTGATGGTTTTGCTAATAGCATTGTCAGTATAGTGCTGGAAAGCTGCCTGCATTTTGACGTGCTGTTCCGGACTAATATCCCCGGCAACAACAAAAACCTTTTGCAAACTCTCAGGCACTTCTTTGAGCCCCTGAACCGAACCTTTGTTGTCCTGAATCTTTTCCAGTAATTCGTCAGAATAAATGTTTTCTTTTTTGGCTGCCTTAACAAATTCCTCAATGGTATTGAAGAGTCTTTTGCCTTCAACAGTATTTTTTGCATAAGTTAAAGCAAAATGAGGCTCAATTCCACTGGAACAGTCGGCCAGCATTGAGATAGTACCGGTGGGAGCAATTGTGGTTCTTGCGCCGTTGCGCATTGGGCGAACACCATCATAGATCGATCCTTCGTAAGCACCAAAGTTGCCACGGATCTTAGCAAGATCTTCTGAGGCATTATCACTCTCTTCCTGGAAAAATTTCATGATCTCTTCAGCCTTTTTAAAAGCCTCATCGGTGTTATAACCGATTCCGAGCCCTGCTAACAGATCAGCAAAACCCATCACCCCTAAACCTACGCGCCTGATTGCTCTGGTAGTTCTATGGATCTCGGGGAGCGGATATTCATTCATATCCAAAACATTATCCAGGAAGTGAATACTTTCATGGATCGCATCTTTTAGCCTATCCCAATCAATTGTTTTGCCTTTGCGGAATTTATTAAGATTGATCGAGCCTAGTGTACACGCGTCGTAAGGATGGAGCGGCTGTTCACCACAAGGATTGGTTGCTTCAATCATGCCGAATCGGGGCACGGGATTGGCGCGTGAATTGTTGATCCGATCGATGAGGATCATACCCGGATCACCGTACTGCCAAGCAAGACGTGTAATGAGGTCAAAGACTTTTTTGGCGTTTAGTTTGCCGGCGACTTGATTGGTGCGCGGATTAATAAGCTCGTATCCCTCACCCTCCTGGGTAGCCTTGGTAAGTTCGTAAAGTTTTTTGACACCCTCTTCGACCTTAACAAGTTTCAGATCAACATCTCTGATAGCTTGTGCGGCCCTAATTTCTGAAACGATCTCTTCTAACTCTTCAACATTAAGGCTTTCATCGCCTTCGATGAAGCGACTGTCGGAACGAACGGTCTCCATAAAATCTTCGGTAACAGTGACCGAAATATTGAAATTGGTTAAAGAAAATTCATCAACTTTGTGAACTGCAAATCTCAAAATATCAGGGTGGGTAATGTGAAGGATACCCATATTTGCTCCCCGCCTGACACCGCCTTGTTTAATTTGGGTGGTTACATCATTGTAAGCTTGCATAAACGATACCGGACCAACGGTGGTACCACGCGACGAACCGATGACATCTCCGTACGGCCTGAGGCGTGAGAAAGAGAATCCGGTTCCGCCACCACTCTTGTGAATCATCGCCATATCACTCATGGTCTTGAGAATAGCAGTCATACTATCCTCAACCGGCAAAACGAAACAGGCTGAAAGCTGCTGATTGGGTTTACCAGCATTAACCATGGTTGGAGTGTTGGGAATATACTCTTGGGAGGCCATCATGTTGTAGAATTTGCGCGCGGTTTCTAGGGTTTTACTGGTGGAATTACCATTGTAATTACGGTCTGCGGTGGCGATGTTGTAAGCTACGCGCCAGAACATTTCTTTAGGACCTTCAATCGGAGTACCGTTTTCGTCACGAAAAGCGTATCTGGTCTTGGCAATATAGGCAGCATTCTCTGAAAGGCCTGGCTCGGGAAGATCAGCTGGAGGTGCGGGTATTTCTTTACCAAATTTTTGCAGATCCTTAACCTTCAGTTTTGATTTTGGCAACGCCATTTCGATTTCCTTTCTTTTTTGACTTTTATTTTTATAGACACAACTTGTTCTGCGTAGAAAAATTATCCTAAGCAGGAAACAAAATCAGCTTTTTAGTTCTTGGTAGTCGAGGCTTTACGAGCTCTTAGATTATTGGTTAAAGACGCGAGTTCTTTTTCAAAATCATTAAGATCAGTAAATTGCCGGTAGACCGAAGCAAAACGAATATAGGCAACTTCATCGACTTTTTTGAGGTGTTTCATTACCAAATCGCCTAGTTTCTTGGAGTGGATCTCATTGCCAGTGAGCTTGCGAAGCTCTGTTTCGATTTTGTCGACTGTTGATTCGATCATCTCTGCAGGTACGGGTCTTTTTTCGCAACTTTTGACGATACCTGATCTGAGTTTATTTCGGTCAAAGTGTTCTCGTCGGCCGTCTTTTTTGACAACAAGCAAGTCAATGGTCTCGACACGTTCAAAAGTCGTGAATCTTTTGGAACACTTAAGACACTGCCGACGTCTTCTAGTTGTTCTTTTATCATCCGACTCTCTTTTATCGATGACCTTGCTGGAACTTGAGTAACAGAACGGACATTTCATGAGTTTGTAAGCGTGAAAACAAGGTGATTAAAAAAGCTTATTTTGTTTTTTAAGTTGCTTTAAACACCTCGATGTATTTTCAGCAAGATATACAATATCTTGTGTATATGACCAGTTTATTTACAAGATATGTTAAGTGTCAAGGGTTAAAATTGGTTCTAGCCTTAGAAGTATTATACACGAAATTAACCCGAAAATAAAATTGCGTGAAAATTAATAACCTATAAATACAATTCCTTGACACTACAAGTCTAAATTGCTGAAATCAGAAAAAAAATAAGGCGTAAATAATGAATTATCTTATAATTTTTTGAATAAATTTGAGTGGAAACTAATCCAGTTAACGAATTAATTGATAAAATGTCTTTATGATAAAAATACTAAACAAACTCAGCTACCTTACAGCAATCAAAAACTCAGAAGGCAGTAAAATTTTTAAGAATCTTTGGGCAGAAGTAGACGGAGTCAAAAAAGATATTTTGGACGACGGAGACCTAAGCTGTGCGCAGTTTGTGTCAGGAATTTTGTATTTACATAAATTGATTAATGACCGCCATGCTACAGTGGACGGAACAATAAGGGATTTGGAAGCTGGTGGCTGGTATCAAATAACTGAGCCGAAAGAAGGTTGTGTGATTGTCTGGGAAGGTATCATCTACCCAGACGGCATGGAGCATAAGCATATTGGATTCTATTTGGATAATGGATTGGCAATCAGTAATAGTCCGGACGAAAAATCACCTAAAATTCACCACTGGACGTACGGAGATAAGAACAGTGATAAGTACAGGAAAATATCGATGCTTTTGTGGCACGATAAGCTAGGACAAGATTAGGTCAGGATACGAATCCTAATTGAGCCTTGGCAGAATCTGTAACCCGGCTAAAATCCCAAGGAGGGTCAAAAACAATCAATACATCACTGCTTTTTACTCCTTCTAATTGTGCTAGCCTATCACGAATATCTTTACGAAAAAAACTACCCAAAGGGCAACCTGGCGTAGTTAGTGTCATTGTAATATCAACGTGATTTTGGGAAGAAATCTTAATATCATATAATAGGCCAAGGTCGACCATGTTGATCCCTAATTCCGGATCGATAACCTCGGTTAATATTTTCTCAACATCTTTTTTAGAAACAGTACTCATAAAAAATTACCGACTCTTTTCTAAAAGCAGATAGAGTGCCAAAACAACAGAAACCACACCTAGAATGATCTGAAGGTTAATTGTGCCCAGGCCAATACTTTGAACAATTGGCGTAAACAGGCCGGGAAAAGCATTCATTATTCCGCTTGCTAAAAGCAAGAAAGCGCAGTAAATATCTGTTTTTTGGAATCTTCTTTTTTTATTTTCTGTAATTTTCATAATCAAATTCGGGTTAATTATAGCTTATTTCAACGATTACGATTAATAATAAAGTCTGCAAATCCGCTTAAAATTTCTTGATGATCTTTTGATATTTTGGATCGCTCTATTAAACTTTGTGCAGAAAGAACCATTGCAGAAATCTCTTCCTCTACTTTATTTTTTGTGCCAGTCTCAATGAGAATTGTTTTTATCTTTTCGAGATCCTCTTCTTGAGCATTTACATTACCAAGGATCTGGTCAAGGGTGTTTTTCTGCTGATTACTGGCAGCAGACAGAGCATAATTAATTAATAGTGTATTTTTACCCTCACGAATATCAGAAAGATTGGATTTCCCAATTGACGTACTATCACCAAAAACTCCAAGCAAATCATCTTTTAGTTGAAAGGCGATTCCAACGGGCTGAGCGAACTTAGCATAGAAATCTAGCAAGCCATCACCAGCCTCGCCGAGTATGCCTCCAAATTTTAATGGGAATTCGATCGAATATTCGCCAGACTTCCATCTTAATGTTGATAAAATCATTTCTTTGGACGGGCGATCGGTATTAAATGACTGATAAACGTCTTGGTACTGTCCGATAATTAGGTTAATAAACATATCAGCAAAACACTGACTAGCTTTTTCCTTAATCGATCGACTAAATTTAAGATCTGTAAGTATCTTAGTCGCATAAGCGATCAACAGATCACCGGTTAAAATTGCCATCGAAGTACCAAAGTGCTGATCAGTTCCCTTAAAATTTTTGGCCTTGTGTTCCTCTGAGAATAGAACTTGCGAAGTTTTTTGCCCTCGACGAGTATCAGACTGATCAATGATGTCATCATGAACCAAGGCAAATGAGTGAAATATCTCAGAAATAAGCCCGGCTTTTAAAACTTCATTCGAAACTTCAGTTTGACTTGAAGCAATTTGATAGCCAAGAGCAACCAGAAACGGGCGAAGCCGTTTACCGGAACTATTGACTGCTTGTGAGGAAATATCAATCAATAATTGTGCACTATCGTGCATACTGTCGGAAGTTTTTTGAAGCGTTGAGAGATATCTTTCCAAGAAAGGGTTAAACTCACCGAGGAACTGATTGTAGTTTTGAATAAAAGTCATGAGTTAAGTATAGTTGAGTTTGAGATATGTTTAGTAGTTTTTGGTCACTGTTTTACGAAAAAGCGTGGTTTTATGTAAAGCGATACGATCAATTGTATTCGTTAATATTATATTTGTTGATCGTTGGTATTTTAACACCGGCTCTGCTTTTTTTTACTAAGTATAATTTTGGCTTTGTTTTTTTCTTTTGGATTATTGCAATTATTGTTTGGATCCTGCTTGCGGCCATGGGTGTAAAGGTGTTTCGGAGATAAATTTTTTATCAGTGGAATTTAATTGATTTGACCAGGTCGCGAAAATCTGTTTCGTTTGTTTCAAAATTCTGATAAATATATATTTCGAATGTATAGAATAACCCGCCTTTTTCCAAATTATTAACGATTATTGTGCGTACTTTTTGTGGCTCTTCCCATATTTGAATATCCCCTTCCAAGTCGGAAACGCTGATTTTTTCTTTAGAGACAAATTCACCTTCGACTCCATGACCAACATAGCTTTTGGCTGTAGAAATGACAATATCTGCTTCATCAGTTTTTTTGAATGAGACATAAAGGTTGGGAGTAACTGTATTTTCACTTTCAAACCAAGTATTCGGGATGGAAAAAGTCAGTCCATAGTCATTGTAGTTTTTTGACTGAAGTGGACTAAGACTAGTGTTGATTTTTCGAACTGGCGAGGTGGGTGGAGTGGTCGAATCAGTGGTCTGAGACTGGCTGGTGTCATCTATTACGGCCTCTGAGACTCTGCGGGAACGAATAGTTAAGATTGTCAAAATCAACGAAATAATAACCAATATAACTCCAAAAACCAAAACACCATGATGTTTAGTTAATTTAGTTCTGAGCTGGCTATTTGGTTTGATATTAGAGTTCAAACTATTTTTTAAGACTCTTGGGTCGTTTGGTTATCGTCCGCTGGTGCATCTTCGTGCTGGACATCTGGGTCAGTGTCTAAATCGATAGCACTCTGGGCATTTACTACTGATTCCTCATTTGAAGCGGCAGTGTCAGCAACAACCTCTTCAGGGACAACCGGAGCAGCAGGTTCGTAATTAGTTTCATCTGATGCAGGAAGATTACTTGCACCGGAGTTATTATTGGCCGACTGAGACTCTTCAGGTCTTGGTTTAGCAAAAGCCACGATTATCTTTCTTCCGCCTTGTTCTGTCTCATGCAGCTTATCAATCGCACTTTGAGCTTCTTGATTGGTTGCAAATTCAACAAAACCAAACCCTTTCGAACGGTTAGACATTCGATTGATCACGACTTCCGCAGAGACAATTTCTCCAAACTCTGAAAATAATGATCTTAGATCATCACCAGTCATTGAAAATGGTAAATTACCAACAAATAATCTTTTTTCCATAATTACTGATACTTAATAGACTTATAAATATATCTGGTTACTGTTTTAAATATAAAAAAATATTATTGTGAGTGTCAAATAAAGCCCCGAATCAATACGTATGGATACATTAAGAGGTATGATCTTACTGATCGATTGAAGGAAGATTGTTCAAATCTATGTTTGGAAGGTTGATATCAGGATTACTGGCCGGGTTAGAGAAAGTATCCATTAATTTTGAAAAGTCTTGGAAATTAACACTGGCTGGTGGAACAAACTCTGAGTCATCGATCGAAGCGTTTCGACAACTGACTTTTTCTTTTTGATCAACGATCTCTGGATTAATAAAATCATCAAACTGAGAGTTTTTATTTTGACCCGAGGTAGCACTGGCTGGATAGAAAAATCCCTGGTTCTGATCCTCTGACCACATATACATTCCTAAATCATTAACAATAATTGTGCTTTTTTTACCCTCAATTTCTTGACCTAAGAGTTTGAACTTTTTATTCTTGACTAGATATTCCCCCTTAGAATTCGCTGTCTGATTAGTGTATTCACATCGGAAACTGTCTCCAGAAATAATTGCTGATGCAAGACCTTCAATTACATTGGTATCGGAATTTGATTGTGAATTCGAGGTCTGAGTTGAGGAATTTTTGTTACAGCTAACTAGGAATATTGCCAGAATAAAAACGGTCGACAGTACGAGTCTTTTGGTATCAGTGATAGTTATCATCAATAAAATCTAGTTGAAATAATCATAAAACTTAAAACAGCAGAAATCAAGAAAAGTAAAAATTGTCGATAATTTTTTTTACTTGTAATGTAATTGAATTGGAGTCCAGCTCTTTGCCAACGACGATTATGCCGTGAACATTTTGGTATTTGTGGGATTGGCGAAAATGTTCGGCATAAAAATCAGAGGATTTTATTTGAAAACCAAAAAAATTCTGATTGTCCTTTGATAACAAAATATCAACACCATGGTGATCTAATGCCTGAGAAAAAAGTATGTAGTATTTTTTTGAGAGTATTTTCCAGACTTTTTCTTCGTTATAGAAGCCTTTAACGCTCTTTGCGTATTCCTGATATTTCTTGGTGCCAAAGAGTCGATCGATAATATTAAGTGAATTCTTGTTAGCGACTTCTTTTTTTGAATTATCGGCGTGAGTTACAAAATTACTAACAGCGTAGGTTCCTTGGGTCGTGTTTGTTAATAAATTAATTTTGGTCAGCGAATTTCCACTGAGCCGATAGATGAAGTCCGGTCTGGAAATGGGTTTGCTTGGTTTGGAAAAAATATTGAAAAAATTCATTTGTTACGATAAATAATTTTGATTATGTAAATATTCCAAATGGCCCAAAATCCGCCAATGGCCATAGCAGCGATAACATCAGAGAAGTAGTGGAGCCCTAATGCTACACGCGAAAAGGAAACAGAAATTATTAATATAAAAAAGAAGAAGGAGTATAGGATTTTTAGAGTAGGGTTTTTTTCAAACCTGACAATTAAGTATCCGAGTATTGTGTAAAAAACCATTGCGTGCATACTATGGCCTGAGGGAAACGAGTAATCTTGCCAAAGCAAATTGTAGTCGGTGTCTGTAGGTCTGTGACGAACAAAGACAGATTTTAACAAACTGTTAATCAAGATCGCCGAAACGGTACTAAAAAATAATATGAAGGCGCCGCGACGAAAATGGTTTTTGATTAAAAAAATAACTGAAACGACAAGTATCGGAGTAATAAAAATTGTCGATCCAAAAAAAGAAGCGATCTCGGCAATAAAATCAGTTGTGGGTGAGGCTACGAAGCGAAAAATCTGATACATTCCTTCGTCAAAATAAACCAGCCTTGGCTCGGTTAGGTTGCCTGCAATTTTTCTGAAAACCAAAATTAAAACGATGGCGATAATTAACCCAATTGATGAGTAGAAATAATGGAATATATCGCTCTTTTCCAAGGTTATTGAAAGTTTTTTGAAAAATTTGTTCATTACAAAGAAGCGAGTATTTTCGGCACAAAGATCACGATTCCAACCAGGACTGCGGACAACGCTGAAATAAGAACAAAACCGGCAGAAAGGTCTTTAATATTTTTTACCTCCTCAGAATATGCGGGAGATATAAAATCCATCAAATCTTCGATAATCGTATTAATCGATTCACATATTAGAACAATAGCAATTGAAATAACCACCACACCCCACTCAACAGGGCTTAATTTGTAAAAATACCCCAATGTAATGACACAAATAGCGATAAACAAATGAAGACGGAAGTTTCTTTCCTGCATGAAAACATGCTTAAGTCCCAAAAAGGCATAGCTGAAACTATTTAGGTGTTTCTTGGGATGATGGCTGGAAATTATTTTGCGCGGATTACCCATTAAGATTATTCTAGTACAAATTTCACACAAATCACGAATTGTTTGAGTATAATTGTGATAGTTATAAGTTTTATTAAAAAAATATGGCAAAGAAAGCAGTAGCAAAGCCGGCACCGAAAGGTGAGGCTTATAGCGACAAGAGTTTTTTGGTCGCTGTTTTATTATCAGTATTAGTTGGCGGGCTCGGTATTGACCGTTTTTATCTGGGATATGTTGGACTGGGAGTATTAAAACTCTTGACTCTGGGAGGATGCGGGGTTTGGACGATCATCGACATCATCCTGATCGTGACAGGTAATTTACCTGATGCCGAAGGCAAAAAACTTAACACAAAATCATAATTTTAAATTCTGGCAAATAGTCAGAGAGTCAGCAAGCCTTGCGTCACCCGGCGGAAGGTTTGTTGCATTTAGTTTGGTTCTAGTGATTCTTTCAGTCTTGCCGACCGACAAGCTGTATTACCTGCCTGTTCGGTCGATTTATCAATCTGTGTTTGGAGTGGTTACCTATTCAAGTGGTATGACAAGAGGTCTTTCTGCGATACTTCATGGTAATTTTGAACAGGCCTGGAACTATAACCCATTATCCTTTGTGGTCTTTATTACTATTGTGGTGATATTGATCGCTGATATTAGGAAACTGAGGAGTCAATTTTAACAGCAGAAATAAAACTGTGAAAGTAATAGGAGTTTTAGTTGCCGAATTTACTATTCTGACGGATTAGTCTAGCTGAGTAGACGATTTTTAACAGTTCACCGTCATTTGATTCAATTTCATTAAGACCTGATAGTTGCTGAAACTGTGTCAGATAATCAGACATCTTTTCTTTAAGTTCTTTTATTTCTGAACGTTTGCTTTGTACTTTCAAATTAAGTTCGGCAACGTCTGTTTTTTTGAGTATCTCTTTTTTGGCGGCAAGCTTGTCTTTGGCTGCGGCTTTGGCGTTTTCGTCAAATTCACGATAAACCGGGTCTGACTCAAATGCGCTTTTTAACATGTCAGCGTCTTCTTTAAGTTCGTTTTTTAGTAATTCTAGCCTTGAAAGAACATTTTTGAGCATAGACTCAACAGCGATTAATGTTTGAGCGTCGGTATCTGAAATAACCGGCTGGGCGGCTTGGGCTGGATGATCAGTATCAGCAATGGTGTTTGATTGAATTAACGAATCAGCAGATGGGGTAATTGAAAAATCAGGTTCAACTGGTAATGGATCATTATTTGCCATAGGAGTTAACTATATAAAAATTATGGGTAAAAAATAAAGGGCTATTTTTGGTGTTTGACCATATACAATTAAGTAGTATTAAAAATAATGACAGGCAGAACACACGACCTTGCAGCATTTACCGGACTCAGCGTATATTTTGTAATATTTCCCTTAATCGATATGTCGCTGGCCACACTAATAACAATGCTTGCGGCTAATTTTATCGGCGGATTATTTCCGGACATCGATCAATCTACCGGGGCGCTGTGGAACAGATTAAGGGGTGGCGGTTTTTTGGGTAAGCTTATTTCTCCATTACTTGGGGGGCACAGACTGATAACACATTCAGTACTTGGTCTTGTTCTAACCGGTTATCTACTGAGATGGGTTCTGGAAGTTCTGCACAGTGTGCTTCTGGTTGATATGAATATTGTGTGGTGGGGATTCATGATCGGATTTATCTCGCACCTGATCATGGATATGCTGACCAGGGATGGAATTCCACTGTTTTTTCCAATTCCGGTTAAATTTGGCATTCCTCCTCTAAAATCAATGCGGCCAAAGACGGGAGGCTTGTTTGAGAAAACATTGATCTTCCCGGGGTTAATAATAGCTAACGGGATGCTAATTTATTATAACTACGAAAAATTATTAACTTTTTTGAAACTGTTCGTTAATTTTAAGTAAAGTATCCAGCGACATCTTTTGAATCTTCTACTTTGTGCATGCCGACTAACCCGCCTTTTCCGACAACAATGATTTTGTCGATGTTTAGATCTTTTAAGAATCTTTCATCGTGTGTAACAGTTATAACCGTCCCGTGATATCTAGTGAGCGCATCTTCAAGAGTTTCGATCGTATAAATATCTAAATGATTAGTCGGCTCATCAAGAACTAATACGTCAGGATTAGAGGCAAAAAGTGCTACTAGCTCGATACGGCGAAACTCTCCAAAACTAAAATCAGATACGGATTTGTGCGCCGAATCATCAAGTAGCATTCTGGAAAGCGCTTTATATGCGTCTTCGACGGAGACAGAGGCTTTTCGGCGAATGTAGTCGATGATGTTCTGATCAGGTTTAAGCCTGTCAGTTGTTTGAGGTAAATATCCGACTTTGAGTCCTTTGAATTGCTCTACTTTCCCGCCTGTAGAAGGAAGGTTGCCGATTAAAACTCGAAGGAGTGTACTTTTACCGGCACCGTTTGCGCCCACAATTCCAACCCTTTCACCTCCACGAATAGAAAAATTGACCTTAGAAAAAGTATCAACGGAGTTGTTTGGATAACGATACGAAAGATCTTGAGCCACCATGACTGTCCCGTCTGAAATTTGTGGTTCTTTTACCTCAAAGGATGGCCGTTTAGGGAGTACTGGCTCGGGAATGTCATTTAACTCGCGCTCGATTCGCTCCAGTTGAGATTTTGCTCTTTTTGCAAGCCCTCCCCCCTTTGCCCGATAAAAAGAATCGTTGGACATACCTTCAAATCTTTGCGCCTCTTGTTTCAGCTGCTTTGCTGAATCTTCTAGTTGTTTACGTTTTTTTTGTTGTTCTTCATACGACCGCATCTGTGCGTCAAACATCTCTTGTTTTTTCTGTTTATAAAAAGAATAGTTACCTCCGAATCTGATCAGGTGTTTTGTATCTTCATCTATTTCAAGTATTTCTGTTACAGTTTCGTCTAAAAATTCCCGATCGTGGGAAACTAACAGCAGTGAAGTTTGTGTAGTTTTGACCCATTCTTCAAAAAATTTCACGCTCTCAGGATCGAGATTATTGGTCGGTTCGTCGAGTAAAATTAGATTAGGTGAAGCAACCAAAATTCCCGCTAAAGATACTTTTGTCGCTTCTCCCCCGCTTACCTCGGTCATATCCCGATCCAAGTAATCTGCTGTCAGACCAAGGCCTTGCAGAATCATTTCTCTTTTGCGAGGGAAGTCCCAAGCGTCCAGCTGCGACATCTCATCCAAGGCCTTGCCGTATTCATCCATTAGCTCGTCGCCGGTCTCGCCGTCAGCCAGTCTAGCGGTAAGAGCATCGTAGTTTGCGATGACTGCAGCTACATCTTGTGCACACTGATCTATGTACCCCTTGACCGTACCATCATAGGCGACTTGAATATCTTGTCTTAGATAGCCTACCTTGGCTTGGGTCAGAGAAATGTCCCCCTTTACGTCGAGATATTCAGGGGGCTGATCGCCCGTGGAAACAGCGGCAACCAAGTCGAGAAGCGAAGTTTTTCCGCTGCCATTACGACCAATCAAGGCTAGTCTTTCTGATGTGCCAATTGAGAAGTTGCCATCAACTATTAAGTCTCTGGTGCCGACACTAATACTCAGATCGGTTGCTGTCAGTCTGGCTTTTGATGGTTCTTTTTCGAGCATTTTCGTTTCTGGTGAATTTTGCCTTAATTTTTCATTACTCATAATCAACCTATAGCAATTGAATATATTGCTTTCTCGCTGGTCCTGTCAATTCGAAGGAGTTTATTGAGCTTATCTTCATAAAAACCACCGATCGGACAGGTATTAACTTTGTATTTTTCTGCCAGCAATAATATATTTTGACCTAAGTGGCCTGCTTCAATAAAGAGATATCTTAATGACTTGTTTGCATATTTAATCGCACTTCGGCCGGGAACGGCGGTAATGACCAAAAAAACAGCTGAGTCGGCAACCCAGCCATCTACCAGCAAGTCTTTTAATTCTGCTGTCATGTCTTTATCCTGAAGTAATTCTAAGCAATTTGTTTCGAAAGCATAATGATAAAGACCCTTTTTTAGGCCTTTTACATTATTAATAAATAGATAAATTTCCAGCGGATATCTGGCTCCCCCTGAGGGGTACGCACGATAGCTTCGCCCATCAATTGATACGCCATAGTTTGCAAAATGCAAGATTTTCTTTAATTTGCCAGCGGATAATATCCTATTGGTATTTCGATTACTTCGTCTTCTGGAAATGATTTTTTCGATCTCTGAGACTGGTTTGAATTTTGTAATTCCGATACGCGGAAATCTGGGGTAGTTCTTGTAATGAATTGTTTTCCAGGCAATCGGCCATTTATCATATGGGATAGGCTTGGGTGCATTATCGGACTGAGTCCCGGTTTGGATAAAAAACTCAGAAATATAATCTTTCATAGGAAGGGTTGTAAAAATGTATTAAGCTTGGTGATCTTATGTTTTGCGATCTTTTCAATACGGCTGGTGTCCAAATATTGAAAATCCTCTTCCAGGTAAAGAGGTTGTGCTTGGGGTATGATGACCTTACAGGCGTAAAAACCAAGTTTGGCGATCTCCGGATCAGTTAGTTCTTTGAGATAAATATCAAATCCGATTGCTTGTAACTTTTTAAGGAGAGTATTTAATGGAATTTTTGGATAACTTGCTTTGAGAGATAGATTAAATGTTTTTTTGTTATTAAGCCAAAAATCAACGTTTTTGAGAACGAAAGGTTGAGACCAGATAAGTCCGCGATCTTTGAGCTCGTAAGTGTGTTCGATATTTTTGATTAGTGAATTAATGTAGACAGTATCGGATTTTGCCAATTCGTCACGCATCCATCCGCGAGTATGAAATGATTCCTCCAAACTACCCTGAATCGCCCTGTTCAGATCAGGATGACACTTGAGTCCGAAGGTAATGACCGGCTTGTTTTTAGTCAGATCCGTAAGAATTGTCAGTATGACGGGAATATGATAATCGTTGTCCAATCTGATAATTGTTGGTTCGAGTAAATAAAAGCTAAATTCGTCCAGTAAATCTTTGATCACTCCTTTTGGGTTTTTTATCTTAATTATCGTACCTGAAAGGCGACCCAAATAGGATGAAATAAACGTGTCTCTTTCAAGAACTTCAAAAATTGCCCTGGTTATTGTTGAATTTTTGTCCAAACCCGCTGATGCGCCCGTTGAAATTGGCGTGCGAATGATTTTTTCTTTTTTTCCGAACGGACAAAAAACAGTTTGAGCCGGAATATATACGGTTTTGCGGGCACATAAATCAATAGCTTCAGTCCAGTATAAAGGGTCATTCTCGGTCGCGACTTTTCGGGCAAAAAACTTGTCGATCATTTGGCTATGTGAGAATTTCATGAATTTGCTAAGTTTTATTGCCTTAGGCAATCCAGTCTCGGACGAGAGAACTAAATGATCGAGGTCTTGATCTGAAGGGATCAGTGCGTATCTTTCTATCATTTCAATATAGCCTTTAATAAAAGCGAGTTTTTCATCCCAGGCCGAGCCGCTGGCGTTGGTACGGAATTTTTTGGACGAGTTTTTACTGTTCAAAATGAACGTATACAGCTTGGGTTCATCGTTGTAGAAAAAGCTCCGATGAACGGTTGATATAAATTTTGTTTTTTCGTGGGCAGAAACGCATTTTTGATATAGCAACTCTAAGTTGCTTTCGATCAAGCTTTGTTTTGACATAAATACTATCCTGTTTTTATTTGTGTGAGCTCACACTTGATTACTCAGCTAGCTATGAGAGAAGGAGTTTTATCTACCTGAATTCGAACCTGTGTGACCACATGATCCTTGTGCAGATGCACTACTGGTAGCATCACTAATCTCTTCTTGGGACAGTTTAACCTCAGAAACGACTTCGTCGAATTCTTTAGCGTTATTATTAGTCTTGTTCACTTTTTATTTTCACCTCCTTTCAAATATTTATCTGCAATTACCGTGACAGCCACTGTGAGAACAAGCTGCGCAACTGGATGAGTTGGAACTACTAAAGGCAGATAGGTTTTGGAAATTAAGACTCAAAATTGACTGCAGTTCCTGGGGGTTAAACGGCTCAAACTCTTTGCTGTTTTTGAGCGATTGAAGGGAAATTTGATCAAAAAAAACCCGAGCGACTGCTCGGGAACCCGTGGACTTATGAATATTTAACAAACACAACCTTGGTTTGTCTTTCATTGTTGAGATAGGATTGTAGCAAAAAGCTACGGATTGTCAATGATTGTTTCTAATTACATGTTGCACTGTCAAAACACAATCCATCGTCTGGAGCGAGGTCTTTGACCGCACTATTGAATTCTAAAAATGCCGCATTCAATGAGTTTGGACGAATGTAGTTCGTTCCACAGCTTGAGCTGTCTTGCAGTACTGCGGTCCCGCCTTGAGTGTTGACGATGTAGTCATTAGGCACACCATCGGAATCCGGATCATAGAGGCAGATATATTTTTGGGTAATTTGTGTTCCGGTAGCGTTAAACATTGTTACACCAGGAGCTCGGACAATTTGTTTTCCCGGACCCCAAACAAGAATGCTGCCCGGATTAACCGTCATATCAGCCAGCATTTGAATACTGCCTGTGTCTGAACCAACAAGCCTTAACTGTGTTGTTGATACGGTAAGTCCGTTGGTAGGGATGTTGCAGGTGGAGTTGATTGAGACATCACCGGAGATCGGGAATGTACATCCTGTGGCCGGAGTGATTGTTATAAAAGTGTCATCTGTTGTATACACCGTACCGGCGGAGTTGGTAGCGTAAGCACGGTAGTGGTAGGTCGTTGCGCCGGTGAGATTGGTAAAAAGTACGCTAAATATTCCAGTAGTTCCGGTTGTACCTATACAGTTTCCACCTATAGCAGGGTCGGCGCTTGCTCCGACACAAACACCCCTACCGGTTATGGTATTACCATTGTCAGTAGTGATGTTACCACCGAGATTTGCTCCGTAAACCGTGATCGAATTCTTGGTCGGTGAAGATATTGAAGCCGTACTACTTTTGATAACTGTGAAACTTGTGTCACTGCAGTTATTCGCCCCATCACAGGTCCTGAGATAACGAGTATTGTTTCCTTGAACCAGAGCGGTATCTGTAATCGTTGAGGTGGTCTTGGATTGTCCGCTGGTTGCGGACGTGCCTGTAAGATATGTACCAGTACCGTTGGGTCCGGTGTAGACATACCCAATAAGCTCATTGCTATTAGTACTTGCAGCATCGTTGGGTGTGAAGGTCACAGTGTAGTTATTATCCGTGGAAACATTAGCAGGGGAGTGTGAAATAGAAGTTGCACTGGTCGGATTGACGGTATCGCGGTACAACCAACTGAACCAATCGTTTGACCAAGCGGTCCCATCATAGATTCTTAAGTAGACGGTATTACTGCCTTCAACGACCCCTGTTTGTGTATAGGCAAAGCTACCGAAATTGTTGGTCTGGCCGCTAGTCGTCGTTCCGCTGGTAATAAGTGTGCCGCCGCCGCCGGATGCTGTACGTAACTGCCAAGATAAGGCATTCGCACCTGTTTGCTCAGCATCATCAGCTCGCAAAGTAAGAGACCAGGTTGTATTAGGACCTGTTCGGAAACGACTGTTCTGATAGCTGAGTGTTGGCCCGGAGACAACGGTCGGTTGGGTGTTTGGATTGAGCGTGGTAAAGGTGTCGTCTGTAGTGTAAACCGTGCCAGCCGAACTGGCTGCGTAGGCTCGGTAGTGATAGAGAGTATTGCTGCTCAGACCACTGACAGCGACAGTAAACACTCCAGTCGTTCCACTGGTGCTGGTACAACCAGTCGTAGGATTAGCTGAAAGTCCGACACATACTCCCCTGCTTGACCAAGTACCATTGCCGGCTGAGGTAACATTTCCCCCAAGTGTGGCTCCGGTGGTGGTGAACGATGTTTTGGTAGGCGAGGTAATAGTAGGAGGTGTCTGACAATTCAGGGCTGTAAACACCTGGGATGCTTTGTTCATTGACGGCCAGCCTAAATTGCGGTCCTGAAGAAGAATTGTGTAACTTACTCCGGCAGAAAATCCTAATCCGCCTTTGTTCCAAGTGCTGGAATAAGTACCAGACAAGAATTGACTAAAATCATACATGGTCGAGTATTGATTGTATGGATTGTCTGTTGTGCCTGCGGCACCGTTTGGGCCGTCAACACTGTAATTAACCGAGACCGAGGAAGTCGTTCCAACACAAGTTGGAGTTACAGAATTAATACTATAAACCGCATAAACAGAATTGAGTTTTGCAACTGCAATGCTACCTAACATTAAAAAGACAAACACAAACAATATTTTGGTTAAGTGTTTGGTTAATTGTTTGATGGTGAGGATTTTTTGGGTAGACATTTTTATCTGATAATTATTTCTGGATTTATACTATTACTTTGCGAGTCTGTGGCAGATAGATACACTGAATACCGAGAATTATGACTGTCGGTATGGGGAATACTGATCGACCAGAGATCGCGATATATTCCATTAATGATCACTGTTGAAGTTTGGGCAAGCTGGTAGGTCTCGGTAATCGTGTTATCCAATTCAAGGCGCAGCGTAACCGTCTCAACGGGATTTTCTGACCAAACTTTGGCAGTCAGTAATTGTGTCTGGTTGAGCGGCACATCGAGAGGATCAAAATCGACCTGAATGATCTTCGGGTAAGTTGCTGAAGTTCCAAAATACGAGACTTTGCCTTGCGGAAGATCTGTAGGTGTGGGTGTGGCGGTTGGTGTCGGTGAAGGTACGAACATGATTGCCGCAAGTGAACTATTTGCACTGGCTAAACCGGCATTGTACAGCCCGTTCGGTCCGCAGTTTGGGGTGCAGACTAATTCCTGAGGTGGAGTGGTTTCAAACCGAGCATAAATTTGATAGCTGTCTCCAAGCTGGGAAACATAAGCATAACTATATTCCTCCAAAGGGTCGGCTGGAAGCTGCATATAGGTCTCCCATTTGTCTCCCCAATCGGTGCCGGTAATTTTAAAATCTTGTGTGGATAACGGGTAAGAGTTATTAGCTATCCTATAAGCCTCCAACCCGACTTGGATCGCTTTGAGATCAGACGCTCTTTGCACGTCGCGAGTTCTTTTAAATTGACTTACAGGATTGACAGCGACAATGATCAGTGAAATTAATACCCCAAAAATGCCTATAGAGACAATAAGTTCGATGAAACTAAATCCAAAACTAAGCGGTTTACGCTTACTACACATATTTTGTTGGTTATCTAAGATGGTTAACCGTCAAATATATGGCGGCTTAAGTGGATATTAAGAATCAATACTTAAGAAATGCTGAATTATTTGCCAATCTTGTAATTGTGTTTTCTGAGTTTTATTTGATCAACTGATCGTAACGAAAACAGGAAGTCAGATGGTCGTTGACCATGCCTGTGGCTTGAAGATGTGCATAAATAATCGTGGTTCCGACGAAGGTAAATCCCCTATTTTTTAAGTCCTTTGAAATCTGGTCAGACAGGGGAGAGGATGGGGGAATATCAGAGTCGTTTTTGAACTTATTATTAATGGACTGAAAATTGGTAAAAGCCCAAATATATCGATCAAAGCTTCCGAACTCTTGTTGTACTTCAAGGAATCTACTTGCGTTATTAATTGCGGACTTTATTTTCAGTCTATTTCTAATGATCCCTGCGTCCCCAATGAGTCGCTGAAAATCTGTGTCTGTATATTTTGCGATTTTTGGAATATTGAAGTTGTCAAAAGCTTTTCTGTAGCCTACTCGCCTGTTCAATATTGTGTTCCAACTAAGTCCAGCTTGCGCACCCTCAAGAACTAGGAATTCGAAAAGCTTAGTATCATCGTGAAGCGGTACTCCCCACTCAAAATCGTGATATTTCGTCATAATGTCTGAACTTAGACACCACTTGCAGCGATTCAAATCTGTCATCGTTTAATTCTATCAGAGACAGATACTTATCCTATAGTTAAAAACTTCTTACCAAACTCGCTGCCCAACCGACACCAAACCCGACATGAGAGTTGTATCTCGATGAACAAACATGCCCGCAAGAAATGACAAGCTGTGAGGGTTTTTTATGCAAAAATATCGATGGTTTGTATTACTTCTTCTTTGATTCCGCTAATACAATCCAGATCTTTAAGCTCTTGGGTATTGACCCAAATATAATCGCTAAAACTCCCCTTTTCTAATACCACCTCGCCGGACAGATATTCAGCAGCAAATTTGAGTAGCACGACAGGTATTCCGTCGGGGCGAATGTAGGCTACATTATTGATGTATTTCAATTCTTGTTTGATCTTAATACCTGCCTCTTCGAAAACTTCACGGTTGAGTAGTTTTTCTAGCGCGTCTTGATAATCAAGCACTTCTCCATTGACTCTCGTGGGGTGAGTAATATCTAGGTCTGACCATTCAAGCTTACCTCCGCAAACTGCGTACTTGCTGGGATGGACCTTTTCATTGTCTGAACGTTTGAGTAGCAGACACCGTCGGTCTGAAGGTCGATAGACGACAACGTTGGCCACGACATAGAACAACTTGTCTTTTTTGGCTTGGTCGAGAGAAATTTTTTGTGCAGACATATGTTTTTTAGGTATTTTAGCAAAAAAGGCCCCCGTCCAACTGGTTTTGGAGCGGGGGCTGAAGCGGGAGGTGGGAGCTTGTTTAGCTCCCGACCTAGTCGATCTTTGAGCTTTGGCAGTCTCCTGGTGAGGCTGCCTAGGCTCTGAGGAAGGTAGGGATGAGGCCGAAGTGGCCGGCGAGCTTGCTGATGCCGAGGTAGATGAGGGTGAAGACCATCATCGGGAAGACCATCAACGCCGCGATTGCGACAAAGATGATCGGCTCGTACCAGACCATTGGCGCTGGATCGTTGACCGAATCGTATCCGATCACCCACCCTGCCAGGATCAGTACACTCCCGCTCGAGCAGAGAATGACCTGGGTGAGGACGGGTCGGCGCGACTCGGTCGCGAACGCCAGAGCGATGACCGGAACGAAGGCGTAGCCGAACCAGACGGCGATGATGCCGGCGGTCGTGTTGCTGTCCGGGGCTTGCCCGGCAATTGTGCCCGCCCAGACCGCGAAGAAGGCGGCGAGGACGAGGTAGTAGATCTTGAGCGCACGGGGCGGCTTCCTGAGGGTTTCGATCAACTTGTTCAGACCTTCCTTTTTTAAAGAACTGTTGGTAATTATACTATAGGATAGTATAATTGTCAAGGACCCTTAGCTTCAAATAGCCTTAATTCAAAAGACGGGTGGTTTCGGGTATAATTGCCGAGCCTGTGATGAAATATAAAATTTAAGCACAATGCGGGATCGTCTAATGGTAAGAACCTGACTAAAGTCAGAACCTTCCTATTAGACAGAAGTTATAAAAAAAATTTTTGCGGGATCGTCTAATGGTAGGACACGCCCCTCTGGAGGGTGGTATTGGGGTTCGAATCCCTGTCCCGCAGCAAAATTGTCTGACTGACTGCAAAGTGGTCAGTTCAGAAAGTTATTGAACAATGTCTGGATGTATAATTGCTGTTAGATACAGCTATGATCTTAAGAGTTGTTTATACTTTTTTTGTCGGAATATTTTTAGCGGTTTTTGTGGGTGTCGGTATCGCGGCTTTTTATCCCAGTCCAAAATATCCGGAGATGCCGGCGATGTTGAAGTATTGTTCGGTTGACCTCAAGGATGCTGAGGGTTGTGCCGACTACAAGAGACAATCAGAAGAATTTGACAAGGTCGAGAGGGAATACAGGACCACAGAGCAGAACTACTCCCGAAATGTATCGACAATTGCAGTAGTCGCAGCAGTAATAATGGTGATAACGAGCCTGACTTTGTTCAGAACAATATTACTAATTGCTGACGGGATTCTGTTGGGTGGTGTACTGACACTATTGTATGGAACGATCAGGGGTTTTGGGGCAGAAAATATGAAATTCTTATTCTTAATTGTAACAGTCGGGCTGGTTGTTTCGCTGCTACTCGGATATCTCAAATTGATCAAGCCGACTATCGGAGAGAGTAAAAAAGTAAAATAATCTTTGTCTTAATCAGGTAAAGTGTAACCGTAATGCCTATTAAGGTTGTTTTTGAGTGTGGTCTGGTAGAATATTTTCTGTTGAAATTAAATAGATAAAAGTATGAGGAAGTTTGTATTGGTAACTTTGCTGGCACTTACAATATTTGGGCTTGGAGACGCAATTTATCTGGCACATGAACATTTTGCTGGAACCTTGCCACCGTGCACGACCAGTTCTTTTTTGTTTGTCGATTGTGGAAGAGTTTTGCGAAGCCAGTATTCGGTAATGCTTGGAGTTCCCTTGCCTGTCTGGGGAATTATTCAGTACTTGGCGCTGACAGTATTGCTATTATTTAGCTTAACAAAATATCGAATAATAGCTGGTAAGTTGGCGGTAGCTCAATCCTTGGTAGGTTTTGGATTCTCAATGTATTTTGTTTATCTGCAGTTCGCAGTCATAAAAGGGATTTGTATCTATTGCATGGTTTCCGCGTTCGTTTCGACTTTTATTTTTGCATTCATGCAAGCTTATTTTGGAAGAGAAAGAAAATTATTGATCTTAGATGTATTCAGACTGACTTATCGATATGTAATTAAACGAATATTTTTTGCTTTTGACCCAGAAATGGTGCACATAGTTGTGACCGGACTGGGTGCAAGCGTGGGCAGAATGAGTGTTTCAAGATGGCTTGTTGCTTCCCTGATCAGGTCCGATTTGCCGGAATTAAAACAAAAAGTCGCTGGACTTAATTTTAATTACCCAATTGGACTGGCAGCGGGGTTCGACTATGAAGCTAAGCTTGGCAAGTCACTGGCACCTTGGGGTTTTGGTTTCCAATCGATGGGAACATTGACAAATGGAGCGTATGACGGGAATCCCCGACCGATGCTGGGTCGATTGATTAAGTCGAGATCACTAATGGTCAATAAAGGATTTAAGAATCAGGGTGTTGAAGTAGTTAGTAAAAAACTTAAAGGTGAGGTATTTGGTATCCCGGTTGGTATTAGCATTGGTAGAACAAACACGGATAAATTGACGCAAAAACAAAGTGTTGAGGATATTGTTGCGGCCTTTAGCGTAGTAGAAAAATCAAAAGTTAAACACGCTTATTATGAATTAAATATCAGCTGTCCGAATTTGTCGGGAAATGTGGAATTTTATTCATCGAAAAATCTTTCAGCATTACTTACTGCAATTGACAGCTTAAAATTATCTAAACCCGTCTTTGTCAAAATGCCGATCGAGAAAACAGAGAAAGAAACACTGGAGATGTTAAAGGTTATTGCTAAACACTCCCCTGTCGGTGTAATTTTTGGAAATTTACAAAAAAACAAAAAACACCCTCTGCTTGACAAAAGTGAGGTAGCTAAGTTCAAACAGGGTTATTTCAGCGGGAGACCAACGTTTGATGACTCCAATAAGCTAATTAAACTTGCTTACAAAAATTACGGCACGCGTTTTATTATTGTCGGATGTGGAGGCGTTTTTTCGGCTGAAGATGCTTATACAAAAATAAAAAATGGTGCCAGCTTAGTTCAGCTGATCACGGGAATGGTGTTTGTTGGCCCACAATTAATTATGCAGATTAATTATGGACTTAGTGAATTAATCAAAAGCGATGGATATGCGAATATCACTCAAGCAATTGGTACCGATGTCGTATCAAAAAAATCACGCCGCCGATAAGTAAGGTACTCTGGCTATTGAGTAAGTATTGTCAGATGGTTCCATGAGAATAATTGGCGAGCCAACAAAGGCACGACTATACTTATCGTCAGGCCTGATCCGTCGGAAAACTGGTTTTTTCTTAATTACATCCAATGAACGGTTAAACTGAGCAACTAATTCAGAAGGTTCTAGGGTCCTTTTTTCAGAAGCATTGATAGATTTTAAGCGTATGTCGCAGTAACCTGCTTCTTGGCAAGCTCGGACTAAAAGCTGTTGAAACAGATCAATTCGAAATGTTCCTAATAACAATTGGAGGAAGCGATGAGTGGTGTCAATACCAATATAAAGACCAGCCTCTCGATGGCGATTCGCTAGATGTCTACCTAAAACGTTTTTAAGGTGTTCAACTTGTAATTCAGTGTGATTGAGTAAAAGCGAGGCTTGAGCTGGCAGACTGCGAAGCCCTGCCTCTTTGGGAAGATCAGTAAATGGGTAACCAATGTGTTCAAGTGCCTCTACAATATCGATACTGAATCTTGCTCCAATAATATTTTCAACATATTTTTGTAATTCACTAAGCATTCTTCGAGGGTTATCTAGCGTCGATTGAACACCTTGATTGTTCAATTTGGTTTCTAAAACTTTTTGCTGTTGTATTGTTGCACCTTCAAGACCCAGACCACCAATGGCGTGATCTGCTCCAGACCAGGAGGATCCGTAAAATTCCGGATCAGGACTGTAAGTCTGAATAGCAACCAGCTTACCGGTCTTTTGTTTGATCCTGCCGACCAGCTCGGGAAGTTGAGCAGGAGGAATACAATCAAGCGATTCCTGACTGAGGCAAATTGATGACGGATCGACGGACTGAATTAAATCTTCCATTCTTCCCTGTAAAAATTTCGCCCTGGGAAGACGAGTTTTGGCTTTAGCAATATAGGACTCATTAAATTCGATCGCGGTTATACGAGCGGAATCAAGCCTCATCATCTCTTCGACCTTGGCGGTCCCGATCCCCAGACAAAGAAGGTCGGTTTTATTTAAACCTTCAATTTCGACGAGTTTTTGGTATGCGTGTGCTAACGGTCGACCATGAACCACACGCGACTTTTCAAAATTTTGAGTGAATTCCTCTGCAGATCTGGGGGTTTTGACCCATTCGGAAACGAAATCTTTTTTTTCTGGCGACATCTGGCAAAATTATATCAGCATCATAATAACGCAGGTGAGAAAAATGTATTTTGTTTATATTCTTAGATGTGCAGATGGAAGCTTATACACTGGTATCACAACCAATCTTAGTCGGAGACTATCAGAACATAACTCCATAAATTCTGATTCAAAATACACCAGAACAAGAAGACCTGTGAGGATTGCTTACTCATTGAGGATGGCAGGCCGGTCAGAAGCACTAAAAGAAGAAGCAAGAATTAAGTCATTATCTAAGTTACAGAAGGAGTTATTAATCAACAGCTAAAAATACTTGATCGTGGAAATTACGTCCTGAACGGCTTGGGTATTTTGCGCTTGATTGGTACCGCTTTCAATATTGAAGGTGACTCTGTAGACCTTGCGATTAAAAATAGTTGTTAGTGAAATAATCTTGGGTGTATCCTGCGGAGAATTCTCAATAATAACCGGCTTAGTGTTGATAATTTTTTCTTCACAGGTATTTATCTGACAGTTAATGAAATTATCAATGATCCTGTCATACTGCTCTGAAATATCAACGGTTGCCAATATTCCTGCTGATTGAAGAGTAATTGACTGAAGAATATCGGGATTAGATCTGGGTAGGTTAGTAAGCTGCCATGAGGCGGGATAGATCACCTGAAGCTTACTGTCGATTGATGAAAAAATATTTTTCCCGCTTGTATCGGTAGATGTCTGAACCGAGACATCTTTTTCACTTGGATCAGTTGCCGTTGCAGTGTTTTGATTAGAATCCGGCTCATTGATATCAAGACGAGCTTCTTTAAGGCGGAAATAAAATGCTGCTCCTACCAGTAAGGCAAATAAAATAAGTGTCAGTATCGCTAGTTTTTTTTTGGACATAATTAAATCTTCGGAAATTTCACTTTTGGCCAGTGGGTCTTAAGGTGTGTTAGCAAAAAATCCCCGGAAACCTGTTCCGGCAGGATAACATAATCGGCACCGAGCTCCGTTAAAATTTGTGCGTGTTCTTTGTCGCTTGCTCTGACGACGATCGCTGCTTGTGATTTTTTCTTTTTTGCTTCAAGAATAATCATTTCGTTATCGGTCAAATCATTGGCCGTGGATATGATCAACCGTGATTTGTTAAGCTGCAATCCTTCGAGTATTTCAGGATCGCCAGCGTCACCATAAATTATATTAACACCTCTCTGGCGGTATTCCTGAACAATGTGAGGATTAAAATCTAGAACGATTATGGGGATTTTTTCGCGATGAAGATAATTAACGACTGGACCGCCGACCTGATCAGCGCCGATAATAACCACATGATCCTCTAGCTCTTGATCGGTGTGAGATTCAAAAATATGCGTCTTTGAATGATGCTCAAAAATAACAACAAACTTGCCAACAAGACGGTAGATCAGTTTGGAATTACTAATTAGTGTTGATGAAAATATTATTGACAGAATGGCAACTGCTGCCATAACGGAAAGTGATTCCTGTGAGGCAATACCGGCTTGGACTCCCACAAGAAGTACAACCAGAGAAAATTCAGAGATTTGAGAAAGACTGAGGCCCGACTGAAACATTGTGTGTTTTCTAAAACCAAAAGCACCAAGGAGAAAAATATAAATAATTGGCTTAATAACTAAAGCGAACACCGTAAAAATAAGAATTGTTGGCCAATAATTAAACACATCGGTAATATTGGCCTGCAAACCAAGGTAAACAAAGAATAATGTTAAGAAAAAGTCTCTAAGTGGTTTGATTTTCCCCTGGATCTGCAAATGATACGGCGATGAAGCCAGCGCAACGCCTGCCAAAAAAGCACCAATAACGACTGAAAACCCCGACACCACTGCAAGTGTAGTAAAGACAAAACACCAGGTAATGGCTGTGAGAAAAAGAAGTTCAACCGATTTTGCCACAGCGTCAAAAATGCGCTCAAGTACAAACCTCGAAAGAAGGAATGTAAGTACAAACAGACCAATTGCCTTAAGTATGAGAGTTAGAATCGGCAGGCTCTGCTGAAGTCCCAGACCAAGTGCGGAGTCGCTGACGGAAATCAGCATTAATACAACAATTGCAATCATGTCTTCGATGAGCAAAATACCGATCGATAGTTTGCCGTGCAGTGAGGTTAATTCACGCTTTTCCAGTAACATCTTAACCACAACCACCGTCGAAGAAAATGCCAGCCCAAGACCAAGGTAAAGACTTACTCCCGGTTCAAAACCTAAAGAAGTCGCAATTACAAATCCGGCAAGGGTTGTAATAAAAACCTGCCCAACCGCTGAAACAATAACCGGTATACCGAGAGACCTGACCTCTCTTAAATCTAATTCCATACCGATCAAAAAAAGAACAAAGGCAATACCGATCTCTGGCAGGGCTTCAAATGCCGGGGAATGACCGGGGTCAATTATACTCAAGATCGAAATAACAACTCCCGCAAGCAGGTAAGCGACTACGAG
Source organism: uncultured Gammaproteobacteria bacterium (assembly GCA_964445355.1). Lineage (GTDB taxonomy): Bacteria > Patescibacteriota > Microgenomatia > CAYQLK01 > CAYQLK01 > CAYQLK01. Next base: position 20,533 of record CAYUKQ010000001.1, on the reverse strand, counting down.
AGGAAGTTTGAATTTTAGTACAACGAATCCAATTAATGAAGATAAACTGAGCGCGACAGCCAATTGTGAAAAAATGTTTTCCATTATTTGAGCAGTGATATTTATTGTAAGCTATTTGAGTTTATTATTAATAGAGTATTAGTCTAGAGCATTGTTCGTACAACGATTATTTAATCCTATAATATATAATTACGAAAATGAATAGAGGATTTTGGGATAAATTATCTAAACCGGTTATTGCAATGTCGCCCATGGATGGGGTAACAGACGCGGCTTTTAGGTATATCGTGGACAAATATGGCAAGTCAGATATATTGTTTACCGAATTCACTTCGGTCGAGGGAATTGCTGCTGGGGCTGAGAAACTATTGAATGCTTTCGTGTATCACAAAACAGCTACACCTGTTGTCGGACAGATATTCGGCTCGACGCCAGATGATTTTTATAAGGCTACATTTGTATTATCAGAAATGGGATTTGACGGGATCGATATAAATATGGGCTGTCCAGATCCACATGTAGCGAAAAAAGGTGGTGGCGCAGCGTTAATACTTAACCCGTCTGTGGCTAAAGAAATTATTATCACAACCAAACAAGCAGCAGCCGACTGGGCGGGAGGAGTCAGTATTACGGAAATTGGACTTAATGAAAATATTATTAATTGGGTTAAATGCTTTGTCGAAACGAATAATATAAAGCCTAAAAAAACGCCATTACCGGTCTCGGTAAAAACAAGAATTGGTTACGACAGTGTCGTTACCGAGTCCTGGATCGAAAACTTGTTAGAGGCTGAACCTGCCAATATAACTTTGCACGGAAGAACATTGAAACAAATGTATACCGGATCTGCTGACTGGAACGAAATCGCTAAAGCAGCAAAAATTGCTCATAAAACTACAACGACGCTAATTGGTAATGGTGATGTTAAGTCCAGATCAGAGGCTTTGAAAAAAATTGATGATTACGAAATAGACGGTGTCCTGATCGGCAGAGCAGCTTTTGGTACACCGGAAATATTTACCGGTGAGAATTTCTCTTTTGACAAAAAATTAAATATCGCAATCGAACACTCAAAGGCATTTGAAATATTAACACCTGAGTTAAATTTTTTATCAGTCAGGAAACACCTTGCCTGGTACTGTAAAGGTTTTGACAACGCAGTTGATGCCAGAATTGCATTAATGCAAACTAATTCTGCAAGAGATGTTGGTGAAGTGGTTAAAAATATCCTAAATATTAGTACTAAGCCAGCTTAAGATATCGTCAATTTTTTGACGGTCTTTGAGAAGCTCAATTCCGTGAGCTTGAATGTCAGGATATATTTTGATAGATTTCGGATTACTTGATTTGCTAAAAAAATCCTGAGAAGCAATAGAGTCTTTTTGGTCGGTTACGAAAAAAATATTTGAGGGGCGAAACTTTGGGAGATTTTTCCCTGTCAAAAAACTCGTCGTATTGACCGGCGAAATCGCAACGCTTGCCGAGACAGTATTTTGATCCAGTCCGGAGTGAATATAGACTATGTTTGCACCAATACTTGACCCAATCACCCCAACGTGTTCTTTGTCAGTATCAGGTAAATTTCTTAGATATTCAATTCCATCAGAAAGATCACTAACTAAGGTATCAAAGTATTTCTCTTGAGAGCTTTTTGGTGTTTGAGATGTGGATCTACCCATACCTCTTAGATCATAAGCAAGAACACGATAACCGCTTTCTAAAAGAATAGGTATTATGCTTGACCAATCAGACCGATCAGAGTCAAACTCGTGCACCAAAATTAGTGATTTAAACGGTGGTCGAGTATTAAGTGGAGTATATAGTGTTGCTGAGATTGTAGACTTATCACTAGCGGAAAAGGCAATTTCGTTACCGAAAATATTATCAGCCGGTGTTGGGGATGGAAGTAAAGTAGTGTTTGATGTGGATGTTTGGGATTGTGAATTATTAAATCGAATTACCGCTAAAACCAAGGCTGTTACAGATAATATTAAAATTAAAATAAACAGTCCGGGCTTCATTTGATTTGAGAGAGGTTTTGTTTGATCCTACTAATACACTCATCTTTTCCAATTACTTCCATTGTTTGAAACAATGGCGGAGTAGCTATGGATCCCGTGACAGCTACGCGAAGGACCATAAAAACATTGGAGGGTTTTTGTTGCGTTTTTTGTACATAGCTCCTGAATGATTCCTCAAGATTTAAAGTGTCAAGGGTGTCCTGGTGATCTAAAATATTTAGCGCGTCGTTTAAAATGGTTGTGATTTCTTTTTCGGAATGTTTTTTGGATAACTCAGTAATGTTGGGTGCGAATTCTCCAAAGAAAAATGTAGAGAATTTTTCAAAGTCTTTCAAAGTCACCATTCTTTCTTTGATCAATGGAATTATTTTGAGGATCTGATCCTTTGTGACAATTTTTGTGTCAATAAAATTGCCATTTATTATTCTGTCAGCCAGATCTGAGTCGCTAAGTGCACGAATATACTGACCATTGTACCAATTAAGTTTATCAATATTGAAAGTTGGCATCGTAGGATTGACACCTTTTAGGTCAAATTTTGCAATTAGTTCTTCTCTGGAGAATATTTCCTGATCTGTTTTTGGTGACCATCCCAGTAATGCTAAAAAATTAAAAATCGCTTCTGGTAAGTAACCGTTGTCGCGATAAATCATCGCTGACTCAGCTCCGTGACGCTTACTGAGTTTTGCCTTATCTGGACCGACAATTAATGGCAGGTGGACATAAAAAGGTATTTCACTGCCCCATCCGAGTGCTTCAAATATTTGAATATGTTTGGGGGTTGAAGATATCCACTCATCGCCACGAAAAACATGACTAATCCGCATTAAATGATCGTCAATAACATGAGCAAAATGGTAAGTAGGATACCCGTCTGATTTGATAATTACGAAATCGCCAAATGTGTCGTTAGCAAACTCAATTTTGCCGTGAATTAGATCTTCCCAAGAAGTTACACCGTTTGTCTTAGTTTTGAAACGAATAGCCCCATCTTCTTTGTATGCCTTACCTGAACTAAGTAATTCGTCGGCGTATTTGTGATAAATATCCAGTCTTTGTGATTGAATATATGGGCCATATTCACCACCAAGAATTGGGCTTTCATCGGGTTCAATTTCAAGCCACTTAAGTCCCTCGATAATTTTTTCTTCAGAGCCTGGTACCAATCGCACCTGATCCGTGTCTTCGATACGGAGAATAAATTTTCCCTTGTTCGCTTTGGCAAATAACCAGTTAAAAACTGCAGTTCTGCTAAAACCTATGTGCGGTGTGCCTGTGGGTGACGGCGCAACTCTTACTCTGACTTCCATAACTTAGGATTGAATTGTTATATACTTTATCTAAAGCTGAGTAATTCTACAACGTTTATTAATTAACTGCGAGTAATTTCTAAGTAATGTCTAGCCTAACTGACACCGCAGCTGCGGTCAAAAGAATCGGAGTATTTGGAACAATCGGACTGATTGTTATTGCTGTTACTGTAATTAGTATTTTCGCGGCAATATCAATCAAAAATAAATATTTTCCTGCAAAAAATGACAATGTCGTATTGAGCCAGTTCGGTAAAATACCAAAGGTTAATTTTCTCTCAAACAAGAATATTGATGCTTCCAAGCTCGACTTTCAGATAGAAACGGTATCAGGTGACTTGGGATTTTTACCTCCCCACGAGAAAGTGTATAAATTCATTACACAATCACCTGCTATTCTTGCCTTGGAAAATGCGAGAGTGGCGGCAGAGAGAATGGGGTTTGTTTCTGAACCTCAACTGGTTGAAGGGGATGTTTACCAATGGATCGATGAAGTGACTGGTCGAGTACTGACATACAACACGGTCAGCAAAAATTTTAATATAGAATCAGAGAGAATATTTTCGCCCGAATATGTTTCAGTGTCTCCGCCAGGTAACGAAGAAGCAATCAGAATAGCTAAAGGGTGGCTTAATCAGAATAGTCTATACAAAAAAGACTTCGATGACAGTAAGATTATTGCAAAGCCAATTAAGGTGGAGGTGACTCAATTAAAAGAAGCATTATCACTATCAGAAGCAAACTATGTTGAAGTTAGTTTTCACAGAAAAGATCTGGAAAAAATTCCACTAATTGAGTCTGAGTCATCTGGACTGGTATCAATCTTGGTGACTGGTGTCGGCGGAAAAGAATCAATTGCACAAGTAAATTATCGCTACAACCAAATCGATACAGACAGTAGTTCATTCTATCCACTAACCACCAGTGAGGAGGCATTTGCCAAGTTGAAGAACGGGGAAGGTCGAATTATTACTTCGCCAGTTGTTTCTGGGACAGTTTTTATCCGCAAAGTCTATATTGCTTATTACCTCTCTGATTTTGATGATGAATATCTTCAGCCGGTTTTGGTTTTTGACAGCTTAGATGGTTTTGTGGGTGTCTCACCAATCATCAAAGAGGATCAGCTTAGCGAAAAGAAATAGAGTAAGAGTATTTTTGGATGTTAAGGTATGACCCTGAGTTAGAGTATTTATTTGTAAAAAGGTAAAGATTTAGTATTCAACCCAATCAAAATTAGCATACGCCCATTCGATCAACAATCCAGCTTCTTCAAAGCGATTTTGTGATCCCAGTACAACAACAATGAGTTCTTTATCTTGCCTGTTTGTAAGAGTAATCAAGTTTTGACCGGCGCCGTCTGTGGTACCAGTTTTACCCGCAATGACGCCAGGCAGGCTGAATAACAGTTCGTTGAGATTGGTTAACGGATAGGTCTTATTGGAAAGAGTATTGTTAAGTGTGAGCGTTCTAGTGTTTGAGATTTGTTCAATAATTGGCGATTCGAGAAATGCCACCCGAGCTAGTTTTGAAAGATCTTGTGATGTAGAGTAAAGATCGACTGAGTCAAGACCAGCCGGATTCGAAAAATGGGTGTCTTTCATATTCAGCTCTGATGCTTTTTGGTTCATTCTGAACATAAATGAATTGTAATTTTCTGAACAATTATCAGCCAAAGCGAAAGCTGCGTCATTAGCTGAGGCGATAAGTGTTGCAGAAAGTAAATCCTTGATTGTGATTTGTTCACCAGCAGAGAGACCAATAACCGTTCCGTCCACCTTTTCGCGCTTAACTGTAACAACCTGATCGATATTACAATTCTCGAGGGCGACAACTGCGGTCATTAGTTTGGTTGTTGACGCAGGCAGCAGTTTACTTGTCTCATTTTTTGAATAGAGAACCACGCTTGAAAGTGGATCTACAATAAATAGTGACTTGGCAGTTGTTGCCGGTGGTGGTGAACTAGTAATTTTTTGAGGGTATAAGCTAGGAGATGTAAGGAACTTTGATTCAAGATTTTTTGGCGAAGAATAACTCTTAAGATTTTGGTACAAGCCTTCGGAATAAAAATTGGGATATTTGGAATTGATGAGCAGAACAATAATTAACGCCAGAAAGAACCAGGCATGAGATCTTTGAATTAAGAGATTGAGGAACACAAAACGTTTATGGAGTAATCCGTTTGATATCCCTCGGGAAGAGTGTGGCTTTTTTGACATTGTCTAAATTTAAGAACTTTGCAGTCAACCTTTCAAGACCAATTGCCAGACCTCCGTGTGGTGGCATACCGTAGCGAAAAGCCTCTAGATAAGATTCGAAATTTTTCGGATCCAAACTACGACCTTTAATTTTTTCTATTAGATCTTCATAAATATGTATCCGTTGTCCGCCGGTCGTGACTTCGACACCTCGAAAAATGAGGTCGAAGCTATCTGTTACTTCCGGATCAGAGGCTGTTGGAAAAGCATAAAACGGCCGTTTACTTGTTGGAAAATGGGTGACAAAAACAAAATCTGATTGGTGTTTTTCAAGAAAATAGACACTTAGGTCTTTTTCATCCTGGGGTTCCAAATCGGGTTCGGAAGTATTGTCCCGTCCGAATTCTTTTTTTATCAATATCTGTGCATCTTTTAATGTAATAGCAGGAATTTTTTTGGGAAGCTTGGGTAAATCAACTTCATAATCCTTAAATATTTTGCCACAATTTTGGGAAAGTTCAGTAATCAGATTATTAAGAAAAATTTCCTCAACTGCCATTATCTCATCAAAAGATTTAATATAAGCCATTTCAAAATCAAGACTGGTGTATTCATTGATATGTCTTGAGGTATCATGTTCTTCCGCTCGAAAAACAGGTGATATTTCGTAAACACGATCAAGAACCCCAGCCATAATTTGTTTATAAAATTGTGGACTCTGTGCAAGATACGCTTTTTTGCCAAAATAATCTAACGAAAAAAGATTAGCTCCTCCCTCGGTTGAGGTCGAGACTATTTTTGGGGTAAATATTTGCGTGAAACCAAGGCCACTTAGTGTTGATCCAAAGGTTTTGGCAATTAGAGATTGAACTTTGAAAATTGATTGCTGTTTGGAATTTCTGAGGGTTAACGGACGATGATCAAGTAAGGTGTCGATGGCTAGATCAAGGTCCCGAGCAGACAAATCGAACGGCAATTCCTGGGCGCGGCTTAATACTTTGATTGAACTAGCTAATAATTCAACTTTGCCAGTCTCGAGCTCAGGATTGATAAGATTCTCTGGTCGGGATTTGACTTCTCCGACGATCTCGGCCGTATATTGTTGTGCAAGTTCAATATCGTCTTTAACAATGACCTGAATAACTCCACTGTGATCCTGCAAATCCAGGAATCTAATTTTGCCGTGGTCACGAACAGAAATGATTCTGCCGGAAACAGTAATATTTTCTGATACTTTTTTTGCTGCTTCGATAATTGTCATATTTGTGATTCTAGTTTGAGTGGAAGAAATTGTAAATGATCTTATTTATTTAATTTTTTTATTTGAGACTTAGCATGTGAAGTCACAACAAAATCCAACCAGTCTCTATTGGGTATCTTATCGTTTTTGCTGGTAATAATAGCAACAACATCATGGCTTTTTAATTTGTGGTTAAGAGGAACCTGCTTACCATTAACTGTCGCACCAATACAATTATTACCAATGTTAGTATGTACAGAATAAGCAAAATCAACAGGCGTTGAACCAATAGGCAAATCTTGAACATCACCGGCTGGGGTGAAAACAAAAATTCTCTCGCTGAAGAGATCAATTTTTAATCTTTCTAGCAACTCCTCATTTGATTTGACCTCATTTTGCCAAGAAGAAAGTCGGCGCATAATTTCAACCTTTCGCTCGTCTGCCACAAATCCTGCATCTATCTGATCACTCGATGAGTGATGTTTTTTTTCTGAATAATGCCAATGGGACGCCACTCCATGCTCTGCTTCTTTGTGCATTGTTTCGTCTCGAATTTGAACTTCAATAATATTCCCGCCTGGACCAAATATCGCAGTGTGAAGTGATTGATAGCCGTTATTTTTAGGATTGGCAATATAGTCTTTGAGATAACCAGGTAGCGGTCTATATGTTTTGTGAACAAGGCCAAGAACCTTGTAACAATCCTCAACGTTTTTCACGATAATTCTCATTGCAAGAAGATCATAAATTTTGGAAATGTCTCCGGAAATATCAGCTCGGTTAAGTTTGCGATAAAGCGAGTAAATGTGTTTTTTTCTTGATTGAATATTGTGAATAATATTTTCCTCTGTGAGGGTTTGAGCAATTTTTTTTTCTGCAATTAGCAATGATTTATCCAGTTTTTCAAATCCTGCTGTGGCGATTTTGAGTGTATTTTTATATTCTTCTGGGAAAAGATATGGGAAACTTAAATCTTCTAAGAGGCCTTTCATCTCACCAATGCCTAGCCGTTCAGCAAGTGGCGCGAATACCTCAAGGGTTTCTCGGGCAATTCTTTCTTGCTTGTGTGCAGGCAGAAATTCGAGTGTTTGCATATTATGGGTTCGATCTGCCAAACGGATAATCGCCACTCTAATATCATTAGACGCAGCTAGGAACATTTTCCTGAGATTCTCAACAAACTCCTCCTTATCTGAGGTAAGTCGGATTGATTTTAGATTAGTAACCCCCTCAACCAGCTCATCGACTTTAGCTCCAAATTCTTTGATAATGTCTTGATGAGTTACAGCTGTATCCTCGAGAGTATCGTGTAGCAACGCTGCAACTAAAGCTGTGGTGTCATACATATTGAAGTCAATTAGTATTGAAGCCACATTTAGCGGGTGAACTATATATGGGTCTCCTGACGCACGTTTTTGTCCATCGTGAGCCAGAAATGCAAAGTCGTATGCACGTTTTACCTTATCCGAATTTGTATCGGGAGAAACTTTTTTTAATTTTTGTTCAAGCTCTTCGTATGTACTGATCACCTGATTTGGCTAAATCAACTATAACTAGCTGCAATTTTTTAATACCATTAAACTCGTTGATATTGAGATTGAATATTATATCAATATGATCTCCAGGTCTGATTGAAGAGGATTTTTCCGCTAGACGAAAACCTATACAAGAAATACTTTCTAAATCAATGCGGATGTGCGACTGATCTGAACCAACTCGTGATAAATTTCGGACTTTTTGTTTTCTCAGCAGAAAAATCGGCTCGCTATTGCTGTTTCCAAACGGTTTAAGTTTTTGAATTGAGTCATACAATTCTTTATCAACATGCTGGATACTGATTTCTGCGTCAATAGTTATTTCTTTATTAAATACTTTGTTTGAATATTTTTTTCGGAAATAGTTATTAATTGTTTTTTTAAATTCAATAATATTTGTTGTTTTAATTGTGAAGCCGGCCGCCATAGTATGACCGCCTACATCTTCCAAAATTTCTGAGGATGAGGCTCGTAGTAAGTCAGTAATATCTACACCTGATATCGATCTTGCGGACCCTTTAGAAAATTTTTTACCTTCTGAAATAATGATAGTTGGCTTATTGAAACTATCATTGATTCTTCCGGCGATAAGTCCAATTATCCCCTCATGCCAATTGGGCGAACTGAGAATAATTAATTCCTTACTCTCATCAACCATTTTATAGGCTTCGTTTACGCCTGAAGTGGTTAATTCTTGTCGTCGAATATTCGTTTCGTTGAGTAACCCGGAAAGCTGCTTTGCCTTAATCGGACTACTCGTGCAGTAGAGTCGTAATGACTCTATCGCGTCAGACAATCGTCCCATTGCGTTTATTCTTGGGGCGATGACATGGCCGAGATGATATTCATCCAATTGGTTTTTATTTAAATTAGCTACATTAAAAAGCTCTACCAGACCCGGCCTTTTAGTGGTTCGTAAGTATTCCAATCCGCTTCTAACTACCGCTCGATTGTGCGAGAACATCGGCATCTGATCCGCAACTGTAGCTATCGACGCGATCGAAAGTTTTTCAAATATATTTTCCAAAGGAATTTGAAAAAATTTGTGAATTTCATAAGACAATTTCCAAGCAACAACCGCTCCACAAACTAAAGTAGTATGGATAAGTGCATATGGGTCCGGTACATTATCCGGCTTGATGTGATGGTCGGTTAATATTACGTCTATGCCTATTTTTTTTGCATAATCGATCTCTTCTTTTGCAGTAATACCGTGGTCAACTGAAATTATTAAAGTAACACCAGTGTCAGCTACTTTTTTGATTCCAATCTTTGAAAAGCCATAGCCTTCAGTCAATCGATCTGGAATATAGGGCATTACGTCGGCACCAAGACTATTTAGTGTTTCCCATAATATTGCCGCTGCTGAAATTCCATCAGCGTCGTAGTCGGAATAAACAGAAATTTTCTCACTGTTTTTAATTGCCTTCTCAATTCTCTTAATAGCCCTTTGCATGTCGTCAAAGTGCAAGTTCAATAATTCGTCTAAACTTGGATTGAGAAAATCAAAGATTTCTTTTTCTGAAATCAAACCACGATTGCTGAGCAATATATTTAAAATATCGGAAACTTCATGATCGGAACTTATGTTTGATAGGGTTTTCCAGACAGTAGAATCACTCATATAAAAACTAGTTTGCTAATTTAAGCTAAAATATTCAGAATTAACAATAGAGATATATTAAAAATGAATTACGAAGATTTTCCTCTAAAAGTACAAACATTGGTTGAAGAATTTAACAAAAACCATTTTGAAATTGCCGTTGTTGGCGGTGCGGTCAGAAACCTAATTCTAAACCAAACAGTTAAGGATTGGGATTTTGCTACTAATGCAACACCTGATGAGATTTTGAAAATGTTTGACGGGTATTATGATAATGATTTTGGAACGGTCAGAGTAAAGATCGAAGATGATATTTTTGAAGTGACCACATATCGAAGCGAGCATGGTTATAGTGATGGCAGGAGACCTGACAAGGTAATTTGGGGTAAAACACTTGAGGAAGATTTGTCGCGCCGAGACTTTACCGTAAACGCAATTGCGGTTAAATTTGTAGATCAAAAAGCAATAATAGTTGACCCTTTTGACGGAAAAAAAGATATCAAAGCTGGTCTGATCAAGTCAGTTGGCAACCCGACCGATAGATTAAGAGAAGATGGTCTGAGAGTGCTTAGGGCTGTGAGATTTGCCATCCAATTAAATTTTGATATTGAAAAAAATACTTTGAATTCTTTAGAGCAAGAACGTTTTATGTTATTAAAAATTGCCCATGAAAGGATAAGGGATGAATTTTTAAAAATATGTGCCAGCTGTGATTCTTACGAACATTTTATGCTTTTGTGGAATACAAAAATTATTGAAATTGTTTTACCTGAGCTTGCAAAATGTTTTGGAGTCGAACAAATAAGTCCCAACAGACACCATCAATATGATGTGTGGAAACATAATGTTATGGCAATGATTTTGTGTCCATCGAACGATCCAATTGTTAAGTTAGCTAGCCTGTTTCATGATATTGGCAAACCGCTTGTTGCCGATATAACAGAAGAGGGTGTTAGAACTTTTTATAATCATGACTTAGTTGGAGCACAGATTGCAAGAAATATATGCTCAAGATGGAATATGTCAAAAGCCGACACGACAAAAATTGTCAAATTAGTCCGCTGGCATTTGTTTTCTGTAAACGAATTTCAAACCGATAAGGCAATTAGAAGATTAATAAGAAATGTTGGCACGGAAAATGTTTACAATCTGATGGATGTAAGAATTGGTGACCGTTTAGGAAGTGGTAGTACCAGAGAAAGTTGGAGGTTGAAAAAGTTTAAGGAGAGAATTGTAGAGGTTAGTAAAACAAATTTTGAGATTAAAGATCTGAAAGTCGATGGCCATGACGTAATGAAAATTTTTAATCTTCAACCAGGTCCGGAAATTAGGAGAGTGCTCACGAATGTTTTTGAGAAAGTTGATTCTGATGAAATAAAAAATGATAGGAAAATTTTGATCGAATATTTAAAATCACTTAAGTCTTCGAACTTTTTGAGCAATAATTAACAGTGGTGTAGCAACAAATATTGAAGAGTAGGTTCCACTAATCACGCCTATAAGTAGGGTAATCACAAACCATTTTATTGATTCACCGCCAAAAATTGCCAAAGCTGTTAGAACAAAAACTACAGTAAGTGAGGTATTTAGGGAACGAACTATTGTCTGTAAAACAGAAATGTCCAAGTTGTCTATAAATTTTCTTTCTGGATGTTTTATTAGATTCTCTCTTGCACGGTCAAAAGTAACAATAGTGTCATGGACGGAAAAACCAAAAATTGTCAAAATTGCAGTAATAAATAATGTGTCCACTTCTGCACCAAAGTATTTTCCTAATACAGAATAAATACCAATAGTTATGACAACATCGTGAATTAGAGCGAGTATGGCAGATATTCCAAATGAGAGCGGAGTGGTTGGCTTGGGAACTTTGCGAAAAGCCCAAGTGATGTAAAAAATTATTGCAGCCAAAGCAAGCCCCATCGAAACGAAAGCCTGCTTCGTAATCTCCTGAGACACACTAGGACCAACAATCTCTAAGTTTATTTCTTTGGGTTTGTAGGATTCAAGTTGACTATTGAGATTTTTGAGATTATCAGCGTTGGTCGGTTTTAGTTTAATCAAATAACCACGATCCCCACTTTGCTGGATACTAACTATCTCGTTTGATGTTTTTGTCGCTGCGTCAATAATTATTTGTTTTTCTGGTAGGTTTTCAAACTCTAATTCGTATTTGGTTCCACCAGTAAAATCGATCCCCAGTTTTAAACCAAAAATTGCGATGCACAGGATTGAGATTGCAAAGATAAAAATTGAAAATATAAAAAATGTTTGGCGAATTCGACTGAATTTACTCATGTTATTTAGCTGACAAAACGTCCTCAAGAATTTCTGATTCTATTTTTGCTTGAATCTCGTTGATCTTTATTTCAAATTTTGCAACTCTCGACTTTAAAAAGTTTTTAGTTTTTTTATCGTCCCCTTCAGAAAGTAATAATAATAGCTTTTTTTTATCTTCTTCGGGAAGCAGTGTTAGTAAATTATCTAATAATTTGATTTGGTAAAGGTTAGAAACAAGTGGCCAGACTTTTTCAATTTGTGTTTTAGAAAGTGATTCTAATTGTAATTTCTTAATTAATTTTTCTTTTTTGATCGTAATCAACATAGTGTTAAATTTAATAATTAATATTAACAGGTCCGAGAGGGATTTTATTCTCTGGATCTTCAACAAAAAATAATAATATCTCACCTTTTGCCGGTTTGTCCCAAGCTCTGATGTATTGCATGATTTCTGGTGAGCCCCCGTATGCTTTACCAACCCACTCTGCAGGGCCTGCGTCACCAATTACCCCAACGACTGCTTTGCCATTTACTGGATTGAGTGCAACAACTTTACGGTGTTTAAACCACCTATAAGCCTCTTTAACATTACCTTTCCAGTTCGGAGACAAAAAAGTTTGAACAGCAAAATAATATTTCTCCTTTTCGATCAGATCTGGAGTGAGGGCTTGTTTGGAGGGTGCAAAATACCCCCACGCACTCCTGCCCGGAGTCATGCCCGACTTAGCGTATTTAGCATAATTATCCGGATTTGGTAATTGATCAGAAATTGTATCTCCAGGATACCTTGGCATGTGTTGTTCCCCGCCAATTTTCCCAAAGCTTTTATTTAAACGAAAACCTTCTAGTTCTGGCGTGGCTTTGACCTCGGTAATTTGTGAGACCAACTGTGATAAATCCTGGGCCTGCTGGTCAGAAATACTAGATCCGGATTGTAATGACTGTTGAATGCTGGATAAAATTTCTGCTTTGTTGACAACTGCCATTTCTGGTTGTTGTGAAACTTGTGTTTGCTGGGTCGAAGGGTAGTTTTGAATTGTTCCAGCAGCCGCAGGAAAGGCAGGCAGCATTGAGGAAGTTAGCATTGCAGCAGATAAAACCGGAACGGTTACGAAATTAACAAGCTTGGGAAGTAAATTATCAATAGGAATACCAACACTTGCGGCCCAAGATAAAACGACTTTGTGTTTTTCATTGAGTACTTCCGTGGCTTTCTTTTGACTAATTTCTAGAGCGTAGTAAAGTTTGCTAAGAAAGTCAGATTCAGATTCTGAGCTGGTTTTTTTTGTTAAAAATGGTTTTTCGGCAGAATGTTCCATTTTTATCGATAAAAGATCTTTAATAATCTACGACTAAAGGATATCGCTGAGAACATGGAAATTAATACTCCAATAGCAAGTGTAATTGCAAATCCCTTTACAATAGATGAACCGAAGTAAAACAGAATTGCGGCAGTAATCAGCGAGGAGACGTTAGAATCTCGAATTGAACTCCAAGCCCGACTGAACCCCAGATTAATCGCCACCCTGGTATCTCTTCCACGCTTTTTTTCTTCTTTTATCCTCTCGAAAATTAAAATGTTTGCGTCAACTGCCATACCGATCGACAAGACAAAACCGGCAATACCTGCGAGGGTAAGTGTAACGGGAATAAATTTGAATACTGCAAATGTTAAAAGTGCGTACAAGATGAGAGCAATCGAGGCAACTACTCCCAACCAGCGGTAATACAGAATCATAAAAATAATTACTGAAAATAAGCCGACTACGGTTGCTATTAAGCTTCTTTGAAGTGACTCACTACCTAGAGAAGGGCCAACGTTCGTTTGCTTAATTACTTCAATGGGCGCAGGAAGTGCTCCACCATTAAGTAGGTTAGATAGACTTTTTGCAGTTTGCGCGTCAAAATTGCCACTTATTTGAGCTGTACCACCGGATATTTTTTGTTCTACTGTCGGCTGAGTAATTAACTCGTCATCCAAAAATACAGCAATAGGCCTTCCAATGTTTCGCGCGGTAATGTCTTCAAACTTTTTGGCCCCTTCGCTGGTGAACTCTAAGGTAATCACATAACTACCCGAAGATGTAATACTGTTTGAGTTACCTGACGCTGGTGTCGCCGTAGCACGCTTGAGGTCACTGCCGGTTAATTCCGTATCTTTGTATATTTCATCGGTCTGAGTAAGCGACGCGGAAGCACTGGCGTCCCTAGCCTTGTCTGTTAACTCTTTGTATTTAAGCTGTGCAGTTGTACCAATTAGACTTAATGCCTGATTAACATCGGTTATTCCGGCAAGCTGTACATTAATCCTGTAGTCATCGCCGACTTTTGAAGTTTGGATTACCGGTTCAGATACTCCTAATCCATTAACTCTCCGTTCGATAATGTCTCTGGCTGATTGAAGCGCTGCATCACGATCGGCTGAAGCAATGTTATCCATTTTTAGACGCATAGTTATATCAGCGCCACCTTGCAGATCCAAACCTAATTTTGGCTCAAGATCACGTTGAAAATTTATTCCTAGTCTGGTTAGCTCAATGCGTGGATGCACAACAAAGACATCGACGGTTTTGCCAAAGGCAGAAAAATTAACTGGTACGCGAGGCAAGTCGACCGCAATAACAAGAAGGAATATTGCAAATAATCCTATTACACCCGAATGGCGCACTAATACCTTGAGCGGCAGAGTAAGCATTCTTTTAATAGTCGAGGTGCGCTTAAAAAACATATGTCATTCTAGGATACAACAGCAGCCTTAGCCCGCAAAAGGTCTTCTTCATCACCAATTAACATAATTCTTGGTGAACGCAATACTTCTTCAATAAAAGGGTCAGTTCTGTTCTTGCGGAAGAGAAATTCATCTTCGGTCATTGGAGTAAAGTTTATTTCCCTATCGATCCGTATCTCCTCGTCTCTGACAATTTTTGCCAAATCTGTTAAAGCAACGTCTCCGATCACCAGTAAATCAATTTTATCCGGATTGTAAGGCTTACCTTTTGCAAAAGAAAGCGAAAGGGTAGCAAATTTGATTTTTCCTAACTTTGATTTGTTTTTAACAATTTTTCCTCCGAGTCCGGAAGTCTTATAAACCATTGACAGCAGATCTTGATAGAGAATATTGTCAGATCTAAAAAAATAAACAAGTCTATTAGCGCGCCTTTCAGAGACTAAAAATCCGGTGTTCTCAAGGTGAGCTAGCTCCCTACGAACAGCATTGATCTCCTCACTGGTTCGTCTGGTTATTTCTCTAACATGGAAGACTTCATTGGGGTTTGTGAGCAATAACTCAAGAATTTTGACTCGAACCTTTGAAACTATTAAGTGTTTTAACATGAGAATGAAGTTATCAAAAATTGTACAACTATTTTACCCGAAAGCAAGCTGATAATTAAGGTAAATTAGTTATAAGTCACGTCGGATTCTGAGAATGTAGGAACTGTTTGAATCCAAATTTGTCCACGGTTAAGCTCGACTTCCTTACCTGTTTTTGCGTCAGTGTATTTTGTTCGGTCCAGTCTGGTTTTTTTGTTCCACTTAATTTCGGTTGCCGTTCCGTCCTGAAATAAAAGTCCTGTTCCGACGCCTTTATTGTCGTAAAGCAGGTGTTGACCGGCGTCGTACCCATCATTTGCAACAGATTCTTCTTGGAATTGGAGTATAACTACTTTTGGTGAAATAACGACCCCGTCGATCGTGTCGGTTAAATTACCAGTACTGGTATGACTGCGGTCGTATGAATTCGATCCTGAGTTATATGCCCAGTTTGCAGCGTAGTCGTTTGCTGATTGTGTCCAGAACGGTACAAATATTTTAGAAGCGGTCGGTGTGGTTGAAGGGGCGTCTTCTTTGAATTTCCAAGTGACAAAACCCTTGTCCCATCTATCGCCTTCGACATCAACCCCCCACCCGCGGTCTTCCCCAGCTTTCCAGAGTTTTTCGGTTGTTGTATGAACATTGTGTGGTGCGACACGATCTGCACCTCTCCAGTATGTAGGAAATCCTAAACCAAACTGATCCATATCTCGAATCCCGTAATCGATAATTTGTCCCAGTGCATTAGCCGGACCGGGAGTGTTTGCTCCGCCAACGTGAGCATAAAGCGCTCCGTTGTATTCTGATAGCCAGTCAAGAAAATAGGTTCTAGCAGATCTAACTGGGTGAATGTCTCCTGCATCTTGACACAGGAACATAGCCATGAAGCGGGTAATACCTCCTTCGGCGACTGCCTCGTACACCACATCAGCATGAGTTAGCCCACCTTGAGGTCTTGCATCGGTGGAGTTTTCAACCATCACACCAAGAACCGGTCTCTTTTCCCAAATGTCTCTTTGGGCCTGAGTATGTAGCTGACCGTTGAGTGGACATGGTTGATCTTTAACACCCTCTTCGTTTGCACCGGATCTGTCAGTAAGATTAAAACCGGATTTTGAAACAATTCCGCTACCAACGGTGGTTTTTGAGAAAAAAACTAAGGAAATTGCCGTAGACAGAATAAAGAGAACAACACTTGAGACAATAAGAGCTTCCTTTGTTAGGCCTTGGTTGAGTATGCGCATTTGAGAAAAATATGTGTTACAAAAATTTTGTATCTTGTAAGGCAGGAATTAAAGCGATTTTATTTATCTTCCTTTGGATAACTTATACATAATACTCATACTATTTTCAATAGGCCCGCGAAATTTTTGGGCGAATTAATGGATATAACGAATATCAAGTTGTTTTTTCTGATTATTCGGTTTTTAATTGGCTTGTAGATTACAAAGAAAAATGACGTACAAAAAAAATATCAATCAAGAAGAACGAAGAATCAGAGAACTCGCAGCAGCCCTAAAGAGTAACTTACCGGTTAGCGTTAACGAGAAAGCTTCGGACAAAACCCCGGAAAGAAATGGAGTTAGAAATATAGAAATGTCTACTGATTCGGGGAGTGAAATAAAATCTGACATTATCAAGGTTTCTGTAATAGCTGTGGCTATTTTGGGCACACAAATAGTAGTTGGCTTGACAAGCTTTTGAAAAAGGTGCTACTGTAGCTACAGGTTTAATTTAGCTTCAAATGAAGCTATTTCAAAAAGGAGGTGAGTTTAACTAATGGAAGCATACTGTGTAAAGTGTAGAGTCAAAAGAGAGATGAAAGACCCGAAACCAGTAACCATGAAAAATGGTAAACCAGCTACTAAGGGTGTTTGCCCTGTTTGTGGAGTTGGTATGTACAAAATCGGAGCATCTAAATAATAATCAAAAAGAATTATTTAGATTACCATCTAAAGAAAACCCCCAAAGTAAACGTGCTATAAGGCGTATAGCACTGCAGGTTGGGGATTTTCTTTTTTTAACTTAATGTCGGAAGGTTCATTTTAAATGCTAGTGCTTCCGAAAAGTGGTTTTTATTCACAGTGTCAGAGGAGGCAAGATCTGCAATAGTTCGGGATACTTTTAGTATTTTACATATCGAACGAGGCGAAATATTTAGTTTGTCAACCGTATTTACAAAGAAATCTAAATCTGATGGTAAAAAATTCACTTGATCAATTAAATTTTTGTTTGAAATTCGAGAGTTGTAAACTGTGAAATTATTATTTCTACGCTTATTAAAATCTTGAGACATTTTGATTCGTTTTTTTATTTCACTTGATGATTCTTCAGATGTTTTGCTGATAATTACACTCGGAGGTAAATCGTTAACAGATACAAATATGTCTATTCTGTCTAAAATCGGGCCGGATAGTTTTTTGTGATATTTTTCCAACTGGGAAAATGAACAAGTGCAGGATTTTAGCGGATTTCTAAAATAACCACACGGACAAGGATTGGTTGATCCGATAAGGATAAAATCAGCCGGAAAGGTTATTTTGTTTCCGGATCGTGAAATTAATATCTCCCGATCTTCGATTGGCTGACGGATCGATTCCAAAACAGATCTTGGAAATTCTGCCATTTCGTCTAAAAATAGTACACCTCTATGGGCAAGCGATAATTCACCTGGTCTGGTTCGCGGACCACCCCCAACAATACCAACTAATGAAGCTGAATGATGAGGGGATCTAAATGGCGGTGTAAAGTAATTTTTTCTTTTTTGTTCCAAACCGGCATCAATAAAAATTGAATAAACTTCTTTTGCCTCCTCTTCTGTTAAATCAGGAAGTATCGTAGGAAATGTTTTTGAGAGCAAAGTTTTTCCGGTCCCTGGTGGCCCATAGAATAAAACGTTATGCCTTCCAGCAGCAGCTATTTCCAACGCTCTTTTTGCCAGTGCCTGACCGCGAATGTATTTGAAATCCAAATCTGAATCGTTATGATCAAGATTGAGTAAAATATCTTTTGTGTCATTTATATGAACTATTGGCTTCTCAATTCCCTGCAAAATTCGGCATACTTGAGTTAGTGATTCCACAAAGATAATATTTGCATTGATAAATGATTGTTTTATTTCTGATTCAAAAATTTTTGGAATAAAAAAATTTTTATAATTAAGGTTGATTGCAGAAAGCAGCTCAGGGAGAATATTCTTTGATAATGTAAGTTGACCATCAAGATTAGACTCGCCAAAATATAGCCAATTTTGGTATTGATTAATACTAATTTGCCCTGAAGCAACTAGAATCCCGATTGATATCGCAAGATCGAAATGTGAACCTTCTTTTTTGATATCAGCCGGAGTCAAATTTACAGTAACGTGATGTGTTGGAAAATTAAATTGTGAATTATTTATCGATGCTCTAACTCGCGCCTTAGACTCTTCAACGGTTTTATCACCTAAACCTACAATTTCAAAAGATGGCAATCCATGATTATTTATATCGACTTCAACCGATATTACCGAATGCTTAACAATTGATGATGTTGTTAATATTTTTGTCGTCATACCCAAAATAAATTGGGCAGAGATTATGAATACGAATATAATACGAACATTAGAAATAGTCAATCATTGCTTAATATAAACCTGGAGTATTATTAATACTGCTAAAAAATGGTATAATGGCGCTGTCAGGAAGCAGTTCGGCTACTGTGCATTTTTATCAAGCGCAGAGGAAAGTCCAGACTGCATGCAAGAGGGTGCGCCATGTAAGTGGTGACGCGTAAGCGCTAGTCTCCAAAAGTGATTTTGGGGCGGATTTGGAATTGACCGAATCCGAGAGCAACAGTGACGAATCCGTTAATTCGGAGTGAAACGGGTAATCCTCCCTGCAGCAACCACGAATTAAACCGTTTGAGGTACTTGCGCCGAGGTTTTAAAGTTGGGCATCGAAGGGAAAACCTTCGAGATATTGTCAATTGGCGATATTAGATAGATTGCCGTTAAAACAGAATCTGGCTTATTCGCTTCCTGATAAAAAAATTATTTTGATCTCGTAATACGCTCAACAAAAAATTCACTTACGAATATTTTGATTGTTACTGCAACCGGCACGGCCAAAACAGCACCGAGTACCCCATAAAGTTTTGTACCAATGATCAACGCCAGAATGGTAACTAGAGGGTTAATACCAATAGCTTTACGCATTACACTGGGAACTATCAAATTATTCTCGACTTGCTGTATGACAAAGTAAAGTGCTACGGTGGCGACCCCAATCACAGGAGAGACTGTAAAACCCGCCAAGATCGCAGGGACCGCCCCAACGATCGGACCAACAACCGGCACTACTTCTGAAAGCCCAGCTACTATCGCAAGCGGTAGCGCGTAAGGAACCCCCAATAACGCAAGTCCAATATAGGTGACCGTTCCAATAATCAGAACGAGTGTAACCTGTCCACGCACCCATGCTCCAAGTCCTAATTCTAAGTTTCTGATTAGTTTTTCTGCTCGTTTTTCGTTTTCACCGGTAAAAGTAGACTTAATCATATTTGTAATTTGCTCCCAGTAAAGTAGTGAGTAGAATGTGACTACAAACATAGTCATGACCGAAAAAATTGAGTTAAAAAAACCGGCAGTGATCGTGACTGCATTCGATCCGAAACTGCCTAGCTGATTGGAAATCGAACCGGAAATTTGGTCCGTTGGAAGATTATTGAGAACAAGAATATCGTTGATTTGGTTAATTAAGCCGGGAAGATTCTCAATTAACAAAGAGGTTTGCTCAATCAGTGGTGGAATTATCACCCTAAAAATCAGGATTATTACTCCAATAATTAATAAGTATATTCCCAAAATCGAAAGTGGTCGGGGAATTTTTCTTTTGACAAGAAAATCTACCGGACTTCGAAGCGTGGAAACGAAAATAAAAGCAATAAATATCAAAAATATTACGTCTAATAATTTAAGAACTGTCCAAACACCGTCCAGCGAATCAAGTGTAAACAAAATTGTTCGATGTGAAATTTCGACTTTTTCCGGAATGCTTC